>WRLG01000015.1 GCA_009777725.1 Oscillospiraceae bacterium
CCCTCCGCCGCCTGCGGGCGGCACCTCCCTCAAAGAGGGAGGCAAGGAGCTTTTTTGCCTCCCTCTTTGAGGGAGGTGTCACCCGCAGGTGACGGAGGGAGCTAAGACGGCGGGAGCGATGGCGGAGGGAGTGTTCGGGCGACCGAGGCGGTCGCCCCTACAGTTGACCTATTCTATTATACAATATCATTGTGTCAATATTGTGATGAAAAAATTACAATTTTAATTTAGACATAAAACCCAATACCACCCCGCCAATAAAGTCAAGGTACTTTATTGGCGGGGTGGTATGTACAACAGGCGGTTGATTAACCGCCTGTGTTATTAAACTAAGGGCAGCAGACTATTCACAGCAGCATCTGTTTGAAGAAGCGCAGCTACAGCTTTCGCAGCCGCAGCCTTCCACTACAAAACTGCGGTTTTCAACGACACACGATGTGCAGTCGTCTTCTCTGTGGATACATCTTTCAACATCAAAGATACCCTTTTCAACATCGGAAATACCCTTAGAAAGAACCTTTTCAACATCGCATATCGTTTTTAAGCTCCTGTAGGCTTCCTTTACGGTTCTTTCAAGAACCGCCAAATCGTGCGTAAGCTCTTTTCTCTGCTTATCAAGACCTTTAATGCTTTGCTTTGAATAAGCCAAGCCCTTTTTAAGCTCAATCAAGCCCGCTTCGCACGTATCGTGAATACAGCCGTTATTTTTCATTGTATTATCCCCTTATTATTATTAGGCGTAACAATTTCAGTTGGTAATCGTTACAATTTATTATATGTCAAGGGGTAGGAAATGTGCCGAATTTATTTAAGCAGGAGGGAAATGCTCGTTTCCACCCTGCTCCTGCCCGCGAGAAATGAGCATTTCCGACACGTTTTCCCATTATTTTTGCAAGGAAATATTCATTTCCCGAATTTACACAGAGCATTTTACCTTGGTACAAAGGCGCATTGCGGGTTCTGCAACCCTTGGTTGCGAAAAAATTTTTATAAAAATGCAAACTAAAATGTATTGCAATGCAATATTATATATGGTATAATATATTTAAATCAATTGTAAATGAAAGTCACGGTTAGACTGTTAGAAAGGAATGGTTATATATGAATATTGAAATAGCCAACAGGCTTCATCAATTAAGAAAGATGAACAACTTATCTCAGGAGGAGCTGGCGGAGAAAATCGGCATATCAAGGCAGGCGGTGTCAAAATGGGAGAGGGCGGAATCCTCCCCCGATACAGGCAACCTTATCCTGCTCTCAAAGCTTTACGGAGTTTCAATTGACGAAATGCTGAAAACCGAACCGAACCCCCATCATTCGGAAGCAGTATCACTGAAAAAAGATTACTATGCCAAAAACAGCAGTACTTCTCAACCTCATGTTCCACTGACGCAAAGCAATGACGGCGAAATTTACCCGCAAGCCTATCATAAAGCCCAAAGCCCTCCAAATCATCAAAACGCTTACGGCAATGCAGTAAGCGACTTTGAAAAAGCAATAACCGAAATCGAGGGGGTTGAAAAATTCGCGAACGATTTTGAAAAGACGGTATCCAAAATAGAAAAAGGCGTTAAAAAAGCCGGAAACGAGATTGACAAGCTTGTAACGCCAAGCAAAAAAAATTCCCCCCGCGCTACTTTAGCAGATAAGCTTATACCGCTTACAATGGCGACACTTTTCCTTGTTTTTATGTCCTTTATGCCGCATTCCTCATTTCCTTTGGTGTTCCTGCTTTATATCCCACTGCACTATACGACAAAGAAGGCAAAAAACAAAAAAGACCCGATGCTCTTTTGCTACCCTGTTTTTGTAGCCGCCATATTTTTTGCTCTGGGTTACGGACTTATGCAGTATACATGGACTTTGTTTTTAACAATCCCCCTTTACTATACTGCTATAGCCGCATTCAGAAAGAGAAATCCGCTGATTTTTTGCTACCCCGTATTGGTTACTTACATCTATTGCTCGCTGATTTCACTTTCAAGCTGGTTTGCGGCTGCTACGTGGCCCATATTTTTAACAATACCCTTTTATTATGTCATATTTTCCCATATTATGGACGAGAAAAAGAGGAATGGCAAACAATAGCTAAGCGTATCCGATTTTCTTTGTTAGGTTGTAAACCGTTTCTTCAACAGCTTCGGCAACGCGCTTTTCCGCCCCGCCGTAATTCGGCAGCATTGCCGTTTCCGTTGAAAAAAGACTAAGCTGCTCATAGCCGAAGTAAAACGCACTAGGGTCAATAAGAGCGCGTGCGGTTAGCTCTTTGTTCGCTTTACACCACGGGGCTTCACTGTAGGCATTGTCTGCCGTTTCGATAAAATAACGCGCTCTTTTTAGGACAACGCCCATTCTTTTCAGCTCGTCCATTCTAAGCGCGCCGTTTCTCCGCGCCGCGACAATTCGCCTCGCACTTGTAGGACCTATACCGGGCACTCTCAAAAGCTCCGCGAGTGATGCCTTGTTAACATTAACGGGGAAATAATGGATATGATTTACCGCCCAATTGCATTTTGGGTCGAGATACGGGTTTAAATCCGGGTTTTCCTCGCTTAAGATTTCATCTGCCGAAAATTCGTACATTCTCATAAGCCAATCCGCTTGATACAGCCTATGCTCACGCAAAAGCGGCGGTTTGCTGTTTAAAGCGGGCAACAAGCTGTCCTCCACGGCGGGGATATAAGCAGAGTAAAATACCCTTTTAAGGCGGTATTTCCCATACAAAGCGGCAGAAAGCTTAATAATCTTATAATCACTTTCGGGCGTTGCACCGATGATGATTTGGGTAGCTTGCCCTGCCGCGGCAAAGCCTCTTTTTCCTGCGGAGTTACTGCTTATGATTTCCGTATTACCGATTTTGTCAATTTGATTGGTTTGGGAAGCGATTTGCGCCATAGGCGTGAAAATCGCTTTTCTTGATTTATTGGGTGCAAGCGCGTTAAGGCTTTCCTCGCTCGGCAGTTCCACGTTTACGCTGATGCGGTCGGCTAAATACCCTAACTGCCTTATCAGCCCCTCTGATGCGCCCGGGATTGTCTTAGCATGGATATAGCCGTGAAAATTATGCGTGTAGCGGATAATTTCAAGGGTTGTGACCATTCGCTCCATGGTATAATCGGGACTTTTCAGCACACCGCTTGACAAAAACAGCCCCTCAATATAATTGCGGCGATAAAACTGAATAGTCAAATCCGCAAGCTCAAAGGGGGTGAATGAAGCGCGTTTAACATCGTTGCTTTTGCGGTTAATGCAATATTTGCAATCATAAATGCAGTGGTTAGTCATCAGCACTTTAAGCAGCGTAACGCAACGCCCATCGGCGGCAAAGGCATGGCAGCAGCCCGCTTGAAGCGTGCTCCCGATACCCGCCCCGCTGTTATCGGAGCTTTTGCTTGCGCCGGAAGAAGTGCAAGCGGCATCATATCTTGCGCCTGCTGTTAAGATGCTTAGTTTTTCTGTTATATCCATAGTAGCCCCCCGTCAACTCTCCCCTAATCCTCAGCCCCTAACTCCTAATTAAATTATACCACACTATTTATAAATCAGTCAATAAAAAAATAAAAAAACAACAACAAAACAGTGGACAAACACATTAAAATATAGTATACTAATAACAATTAACAGTTAACAATGAACAATTGACAATTTCGGAGTTACGCCCGTGGCGTAACATGATAAGCAGTTTATTTTAACTGTTAAATTACATGCTCAGCTAAACTTACTATAAAATCCGTCGGCAAAGCCGACACATTAATTGTTCATTGTTAACTGTTAATTGTTAATTGTAAAAGGGGGTTAACTATGCTTGATTTCGATATATCGGCTCTTCCGACACCTTGTTATATTGTTGACGAACGCTTGCTGATTAAAAATTTACAGCTTCTGAAATCCGTTGGAGAAAGGGCGGGCTGTAAAATTCTGCTTGCTCAAAAAGCCTTTTCAATGTACTCCGTTTATCCTCTTATAGGGCAGTATTTAGACGGCGTGACGGCTAGCGGTCTTTTTGAGGCTAGGCTGGGTTATGAGGAAATGGGCAAGGAAAACCATATTTACAGCCCCGCGTATATCCCTGCGGATTTTGAGGAGATTACTCAAATCTGCGGTCATATCGTCTTTAATCATTTTGCTCAGCTTGAAAAATTTTACCCCGCCGTTCTGAAAGCCGGCAGAGAGATTGAATGTGGGATTAGAATAAATCCCGAATATTCCGAAATTGAAACCGAAATGTATAACCCCTGCGCCGAAAGCTCCCGCTTGGGCTGTAAATTGGAATTTTTCCCCGAAGCTTTACCCCGGCATGTTTCCGGCTTGCATTTTCATACCATGTGCGAGCAGGGTGCGGATGTTTTGGAGCGTACCGTTTTAAAGGTTGAGGAACAATTCGGCAGGTATATGAGCGGCTTAAAATGGCTCAATCTCGGCGGCGGACATCATATAACCAAGGACGGCTACGACACGGAGCGGCTTATCGCGGTAATCGCGCGCCTTAAAAAAAAGTACGGCGTTCAAGTTTACCTAGAGCCCGGCGAAGCCGTAGCCTTAAACGCGGGCTATCTTATCACAACCGTGCTGGACATTATACCAAACGGCAACCTGCCTTTAGCCGTAATCGATGCTTCTGCGGCTTGCCATATGCCGGATGTTTTAGAAATGCCCTACCGCCCCGGCATAATCGGTGCGGGTGAAGCGGGCGAAAAAGCTCATTCCTACCGCTTGGGCGCGCCTACCTGCTTAGCGGGCGATATTATCGGGGATTATTCCTTTGCGTCCCCCCTAAAGCCGGGCTCTCGGCTTGTGTTCCGCGATATGGCAATATATACAATGGTTAAGAACAATACTTTTAACGGTATGTGCTTACCTGCAATCGCGCTTCTTAAATCGGACGGCGAAATCGGCATAATACGCAAATTCGGCTACGAGGATTTTAAGGGGCGTGTATGAACAGGCGGTAAACATTGACTTATTCATTTATTTATGCTTGACATTTCAGTTAATTTATGTTATTTTTTAATTAGAGAAAAGAAAATAAAAAAATCGGAAAGGGGAACAAGACCGTGTCGGCTTTAGAAGCTGCTTGCGAAAAGCCCGCGCACGGTTATCATTATGATTATATCTTTAAAGGAAAATCCTAATCAAGAGCAGGTAAAACATCTGACGAAATGGATTAACATCATGGGCATCGAGGTTCACGAGATGGAGGGAGCGCGGCTGGGGCTTGTGGGAGACACATCGGTCATTGACAATGATGCCATTGCTCTTATAAGGGCTATTGACGTTGTTCAAGGCGTTGAAATCATTAAAGAGCCGTATAAAAGAGCAAACAGGAAGCTCCATAAGTCTGACAGTGTTATTGATGTAGGCGGAGTAAAGGTCGGGGGCGGAGAATTCACGCTTATTGCGGGACCTTGCTCGGTTGAGTCACCCGAGCAAATCTGCTCTATTGCCAAAAGCGTAGCGGCTTCGGGTGCTAAAATACTGCGCGGCGGGGCGTTTAAGCCGCGAACCTCGCCTTATGCCTTTCAAGGCATGGGCAGTGAAGGAATCCAGCTTCTCTTAGAAGCCAAAAAAGAAACAGGGCTTAAAATTATAACGGAAATTATGGACATAGCCCAGCTTCCTCTTTTTGATGAGGTTGACATTATCCAAGTAGGCGCGAGAAATATGCAGAATTTTGAGCTTTTGCGCGAATTGGGTAAAAAGGGCAACAAGCCCATTCTGCTGAAAAGAGGGCTATCCAGCACAATTCAAGAGCTTTTAATGAGTGCCGAGTATATCATGTCGGAGGGTAACGAGAATGTCATTCTGTGCGAGCGCGGAATAAGGACGTTTGAAACTGCCACCCGCAACACACTTGACCTCTCCTGCATACCCGTTTTAAAGGAATGTTCACACCTGCCCGTAATCATCGACCCCAGCCATGCCACAGGCATTGCGCGGTATGTAAAGCCTATGTCATTAGCGGCGGCGGCGGCGGGAGCGGACGGTCTTATCATAGAGGTGCATAACGACCCCAAGCACGCGCTGTGCGATGGTGCTCAATCCGTTGAGCCGCAAGAATTTGAGGAAATAGCAAATAAAATCAACCAAATTCTTCCCATAATCAGGAAAGGAAAATCGGAATGAACAGTAACGAGAGAATCGAGCAAAAAATAAAATACGCCCTGCAAAATACGCAGGAATCGTTACCGCTAAGCCCAACAGCCGCATGTCAAGGCGCGGAGGGAGCGTACTCGCAATTCGCGTGCGAAGCCCTTTTCTCCAAGCCGGGCATAACGCACTATGACAGCTTTGAAGCCGTTTTTGAAGCTGTTGACAAGGGTATGTGCGACTACGGCATCCTTCCCTTAGAAAACAGCCTGCAAGGCACTGTTACAGAGGTTTACGACTTGATGAGCAAGTATAATTTTTACATTGTAAGAAGCGTGAAGATGAAAATCAATCACGCGCTTCTGGCAAATAAGGGCGTAATCGCTCCCCAGATTAAAGAAATCCACTCCCACGAGCAGGCTTTGGGGCAGTGCAGTGACTTTATAAAAAAACTGCAAAATGTAAAAATAGTAAAACGCTCCAATACGGCTAAAGCGGCGCGGTATATAGCCGAATCGGGCAGAACCGATGCCGCCGCAATCGCAAGCCTAGACTGTGCGAAGCTGTACGGACTGTCGGTCATATCACAAAAAATCCAGAATAACGACCATAACTACACCCGCTTTGTCTGTATATCAAAAGAGCCGGAAATCTACCCGGGGGCTGACAGAATCAGCTTAGTGTTTGCAACCTCCCACAAGCCCGGCTCTCTTTACAAATCCATATCAAAGTTTGCCGATTTGGGCGTTAACCTCACCAAGCTTGAAAGCCGACCTATCCCGGGCGAGGATTTTGAATACAGATTTCATATTGAATTGGATTCTCCGATTACCGATGAAATATTAAGCTTGATTGACAGCCTTGACAAAGCCCCCGAAAAATTCGCATTTTTAGGTAACTACTCCGAAATTAAATCTGACTGAAAGGACAGCTTTTATGAACCTGCTTTTTTTAGGCGATGTTATCGGCAGTTTGGGCTGTGAGTTTGTCGCCTCCAAAATATCGGGCATAAAAAAAGAATACGACATAGCCGTAACCGTTATAAACGGCGAAAACAGCGCGAACGGAAACGGTGTGCTTCCGCAATCGGCTAAATTCCTCCTTGCAAACGGCGCGGATGTCATCACGACCGGCAACCATTGCTATAAACGCCGCGAGATGCACGCGTTATATGATAAAAGCAAGTTTATACTGCGCCCCGCTAATTTTCCGGCGGGTAACCCGGGGCGTGGCGTATGCGTTTACAAAGCGGGCGAGGCTAAGGTCGCCGTTGTCAGCCTTATGGGTACGATTTATATGGATGCTCTTGACAACCCGTTCGACACTATGGATAAAATAATAAGCGAGCTTGAAACCCCAAACATTTTCGTTGATTTTCACGCCGAAGCTACAGCCGAAAAAAAAGCGATGGGGCATTATCTGGCGGAAAGGGTAACGGGCGTTCTGGGTACTCATACCCACGTACAAACCGCAGATGAAATCATACTGAAAGAGCATACCGCCTATATCACCGACGCAGGTATGTGCGGTGCGGAATTGTCCGTTTTAGGAGTAGAAATTGAGAATGCCGTGCTAAAAATGAGACTTCATTCGCCCTTCCGCCTTACCGAATCGGCAAACCCCGCCTTTATAAACGGGGTTGTTGTGGATTTTGATGAAAAAACAGGACGGGCGCGAAGCATAAAACGCTTAATTATAAGATAAAATATTATAGCCGCCCGGCTTTAAAGTCGGCGGCTATAAGGAAAGGAATTTTTATATGGAAATACTAAAGGTTTCAGCGCGCTCAACGCCGACCGCCGTTGCGGGAGCTATCGCTAACGTCATGAGGGAGAACGGCGAAGCCGAGGTTCAAGCGGTAGGAGCGGGTGCTGCCAATCAAGCGATTAAGGCGGCGGCAATAGCCAGAGGCTATTTAACAACCTCGGGGATTGACATGGTTTGCATCCCTGCTTTCACAACGGTACTTATCGATGGGGATGAAAGAACGGCGATTAAGCTGGTTTGTGAAAAAAGATAACCTATTCCTTGTTTTCCATCGCCTTGGGCGACCATTTATATCCAAATCCCCAAATTGTGGATATGTATTTGGGGTTGGAGGGCTCGTCTTCTATTTTCATTCTTATGCGGCGGATATTAACGTCAACGATTTTGTCATCGCCGAAGTAGCTCTCCCCCCATATATTGGTAAGGATGCTCGTGCGGTCAAGGGCGGTTTCTTGATTATTCAAGAAATATTCCATGATTTGGAATTCAACTTGAGTTAAATCAATCGGAACACCGCTTTTGGTTACGGTTCTGCTCCTAAAGTTAAGCGTAAACGGACCTGACTCAATCGTAGTATCATCATTTGCTTCATTATCCTTAGCGACGGACATTTGGACGCGCCTGTAAATCGCGTCAACTCTGGCGGTAAGCTCGGAGGGGGAGAACGGCTTTGTAATATAGTCGTCCGCACCTATCATAAGCCCGCTTACCTTGTCGATTTCCTGCGTTTTCGCCGAGAGCATCACAATCCCCAGCGTAGTGCTTTTGGCGCGCAGTACCTTACATACTTGAAAGCCATCGATTCCGGGCATCATAATATCAAGCAGGGCAATGTCAAAGTTGCCCTTTTCCTCGTCAAAAACGCGCAAAGCATCCTCTCCGCAGCTTACATCGATAACGTCATACCCCGCGCGCCTTAAGTTGATTACCACAAAATCGCGGATTACGTCCTCATCCTCGCAAACAAGTATGCGTTTCATTTTTATATCTTCCTTTCAGCAGAATTATTCATGCGTATCTTGACCTTGCATGTCGCCGATATATTACGTATAAGTCCTTGTCACTTAGGTAACCCAGCAAATATGCTGTTTGAATAGATATAAATTGCGAATCCTTATAGAGCCAAGGTCTTACTGTGCCATGTGACAGGTGGAAAACATATCCGTCAACAAAAATATATCCTCCTGCCAGAGTGATGGCTGCGGGAGAAATTCTTACTACAGGATAACCATTGAAAGTCCCGTAAGAAGCAGTAATATATGTTTCACCACGAAAATCACGCCTAACATCACTACGCATCTGTGCAATCAGTTGTCTTGGTAATGCCATTGACACCCCGGGCTCTCCCCATTTATCGGCATCTCTGTATTTATCATAGAAATTTGCCTCATATTCAATCCTGCGAACATCGTTTCTGCTGATTAACCCCTGTTCGTAAGCATCTTTTATATCGATAAACAAGCCGTCTTTATAAACCAAAACCCTATAAAGCACTTTGGGGTAATTTTGGGAATCGAAATAAACAAACCGGCAGTCAGCTATTACCGCTTCTGTTTCGGGCTGAAATTTATCACTTGGATAGTATTCAGCCGCCGCCACAATTACGTCATATCCGTTATAATTCCCGCAATATCTGACAATAGTTTCATCTTGAATATCAGCGTTAAAAAAACCAACATAACCCAATTCTTCGTAAGAAGCTCTAGACTGATTTTTAAAATCCTCTCTCAATTTGTCCAGTTTTTCTTGCGTTAGAGGGGCTTTAGGCGGCGGGGGGGATTGCCAAGTCCAATATTCCGTTACGGTAACTTTGCAGGTTAAAATTAACTCCCCGCATTTTGCGGCGATTGTCGCCGTCCCTTCCTTAAACGCCTTAATCCTGCCATCGGCTCTGACTTGAACAACCTCGCTGTTTGAAGAAGCCCATTGAACAACCCCGTCATATCCGATAACGCTTAATTGAGTTACATACTCTATCGGTATGACTAAGCTCGTTCTGTTAAGCTTAATTTCCTCCGCCGAAACGGAAAGGTTTAACAACGCAACCGTAACTAAAACAGCCGCTAAGAATACAGAAATTGTTTTACGAACTCTCATAAAATTCCTCCCACATTTGCGTCCTTACCTCGTCAACTAAAGCAACCACATCATCAATGTCTTTCAGACCAAGCCTTTCCGCTTCGCCCTCAAATCCTTTTCTTGCCTTTTCAAACGCCGCCGCTGTAAAATTTTCAACCGTAATTCCCATAACTGCCCTCTAACCCCTCATTCAATGCGGCAACGCTTCCTCATACGCGCTCGGATTCATTATATAGTCTATGCAGAAAATATCGTAATCCGTCAAATAACCTAAAGCGTATGCTTCACCTATTCCCATAAAAGATGAATCTTTATAGAATAACAGCTCAAAACTGCCGCTTGTAATGGTCAGTGTATAACCTGCGACCTCCATATATTGTATGTCATGCGTTACAGGGTAATCTCGGGGGTATAATATAACAACAGAGCCGCCGTTATAAGAGCCGTAATACCCGATAAGGGTTATATCATCCGCCGTCAAGCCGCTCCAGACATCGGCTTTATACGCCGCAAAATCCCCCCTCATGATAAACTCTGCTTCGGGCGAAAGAGGCGCGGGCATAGGTGGCAGGGGTAAGGGCGTTGTTTGAGAAACGAGCACATCTGTTGCCAAAGGCTCGGTTTGCGTTTCCGTGTCCGCCGGGAGCGTAATCTCGGTAGTTGCCGTTGTTACGGTAACTGCGGGCGAGTTTGGTACTTCTATGACGTGCGGCATATTCGGTATAGTCGGCGCAATGGTTTCGTAGATTACATTGCCGTAGCTAAGCTCTTCTGAAATTGTTTCCATAGCAGTGATAGAGCCGGAATCCTCGCCCGACAGCCCGGATTCATCCGCCTCATCCACAGGTATATTATCGGCGATACTTCTAAGCAGAAAAAAGCCCGCAGTTATAATAACGGCAAAAATGGCTGATGTAACGATTAATTTTTGCACGGTGTTCATCCCCTTTGTTCCATAATATAAAGGTTGTTCAAAATCTCTGTATTTGTCAAAATGAGCGGGTCGTCATTATCCTCCGGGAGCTTAACCATATAGGTGAACCGCTCCGATTCTCTGATTACGGTATACCCGGCTTCAAGCCTTGCGAAAACATCGCCGCTTCGGACTGCGGAAAATCTCATAAGCTCCGCTTCACCGTCGGACGGGTATCTGTGAAAAACAATATCCCCCGCCGCCCTGTCCGATTTAACGGTAACAACGCTCTCCCACCTGCTCGGGATAATAAAGCAATACCCCTCGGCTGTATTGTAAAGACTTGCGTATTTTTTGATTATGCTGAAATTTTCAAAGACATTCCAGTTGGTTATATAAAAGCTTTCCTCGCTATCGGCATCGTGCCCGGGGAATAAAGAAAGCGTTGGGATTTCAATAATTAAGTCGCCGTCTATGTCCGTGCAGAGATAACCTGCGGGGCGAAGCGTGTCCTCCAGTATATCCGAGCCGCTTAAATAAAGCGGGTTTCGCAATTCTCCGTTGATTGTATAGATAATCTCGGTTTTAACCATGCCGCCCGCCAAACTGTCAATAAACAACGCCCGCCTGCCCTCGCCGACCAAGCCGTAAACTACATTGACAATATCGCTGGTATCGGGATTCAGCGGTACGGAGGATATTTCAACAACCTCTCCACCGCGCTCTTTGATTATACTTATATGCGCTTGGCTGTTAGCCGCAGGATTGTTCGGGGAGATGACAATAAGTCCGCTTTCACCGTCCGCGTCAAGGTCCGCTATAAACATTCTGCTGTAAATACCGCCGTACAGGCTCTCTAATATACCGCCCTCAAACCGATATACCCTAAAGCTTTTCTCGCCCGAGAGCAGGTTAAACCCTATAATAATGTTATTCCCGGAAGAAGCATTTTCCGAAGTATTTCCCAATGAAGAGAAAATCACCTTATCCACGCCAAAGCCTATTCCTGCGTGGTCATAAACAGAACGCCATTTTTCATTTTCCTTAGTCAGGATATTCATCCGTATGCCGCTTTCGCCGTCCGCGCCGCCCCCCGATTCATAAAAAACCAAGGCAAGCTCCCCCGCGCCGTCTATACTCTCAATTATAAAAGCCGAGCGATAATCACCGTCTGACGGATAAACGAGGCTTAACCTTTGAGAGCCGACCGATTTCATAAGCGCGTCGTAAATTTCGGCTTGCTCATATGTAAGCATGGGGGGAGACAGCAAGCTGTCCACCGATGCCCCGAGAGAACAGCCCTGCAATAAAAACGCCAAAGCAATCAGAAGAGATTTTAGGGTTGAAGGTTTAGGGTTGAGGGAGATTTTACCTGCCGCGGCAGGGGTCTTAAACCCCTCAGTCCTCATTCCTAAATCCTCAATCCTCATGTAAAGTCCTCCTAAAGGAAAATTTTCATCGTAACCGTAGTCCCAACGCCTACTTCGGATTTAATATCCAGAAAGTCAGCGTATTTTTTCATATTCGGAATACCCATTCCCGCACCGAACCCAAGCGAGCGGATATTTTCGCAGGCAGTTGAGAATCCGGCTTGCTGCGCTTTCGCTATGTCGGGTATACCCGGACCTTTATCCGCAAATATAATTGTGATTTCCTTTTCTGTAATTTCAATGTCTATATGTCCCCCGTTGGCATGAATGACCATGTTAATTTCAGCCTCGTACATCGCGATGGCAACATTGCGGACTACCTCCGCAGGTACGCCCCGCTTTACCTTCAAAAGCTTCTTTACCTCGCCGGAAACCACGCCCGCTTTGGAAAA
The DNA here is from genome assembly GCA_009777725.1 of Oscillospiraceae bacterium. Classification (GTDB taxonomy): domain Bacteria; phylum Bacillota; class Clostridia; order Oscillospirales; family Ruminococcaceae; genus UBA946. Next base: position 12,669 of record WRLG01000015.1, read on the forward strand.
ATCGGACGCGTTTACGTCATAGTGAAGCTTCATGGTACCGGTATAAGCCGGCTTTTCGCCGCTGCTCAAGATTTAGCGCCCCCTCTCAATCCGGCTTCATACAATATGCCGCAGGCGGCGAACATCCTAAGCTCGGTTGAAAGCAGCGTGATATGCCGCTCGCGTGCCAGCTCAACGATTGCCTCATCGGGCTGTTTCCCCCTTACAAAAACAACGCAAACTATGTCCATCATCTCGGCGGTGCGGATTGCCTGCGGATTGCAAAGCCCCGTCAAAAGAACAGACTGGTCCTTTACATAAGCAAGCACATCGCTCATCATATCCGAACCGCAAGCCGTATGAACATGGTTGGAAAGAAATTCCTCTCCGCACAGCACCTCAGCCTCTAATAAATCCTTAATATCGCTTACCGTCATAAACAAACCATCCTTCACACTATTAATATTACCCCGCCAACAGAATCTGACATTGCTAATTATACACTTTTTTCGCCGTAAAGTCAATAATTTTATTAAAAAACTATTGAAAAATAATTTTAGGTATGCTATAATATGCTATAATGACTATAATTGACGCAGGGAAGGAATGAAAGCTCTTGATTATTGCGCGGGAAAATCATCTGGGAACGATTGAGGTTTCCAAGAAATATCTGTCGGCATTAATCAGCCGCGAGGCTTCCGCCTGCTTCGGCGTAGCGGACATGAACCCGCCGCGCAGTAATATAAAGCTTTTTCAAGTGCTGAATCAAGCGGCTTTACCGCACAGGCGCGGGGTCAGTCTCAAAACGCGCGGCGGAGGGTTTGAGGTTTCGGTGCATATCACCGTGCTTTTCGGCACGAATATCAAGGCTGTAACCGAAAGTCTTGCCCATAAAATCCGTTATTCCGTAGAAGAAAAAACAGGAATCAAAATCCCCGCAGTATCCGTTTACATAGACGGAATCGTAACCAACTAACTTAAAATACCGTCCGCAAAGCGGACACCGAAATTGTTAATTGTCAATTGTCAATTGTTAATTGTCCAAAAGGGGTGGTTGGGTTTGGTTAGCGGGCGTATGCTGAGAGATGCTGTAATTAACGGCGTTTATGCTATAGGAAGCAAAAAGCGGGAGGTTGACGAGCTTAACGTATTCCCCGTTCCCGATGGCGACACGGGCACGAATATGTCTATGACCATGAACGGCGCGCTTCGGGAATTACAATTTATAGGCGATGCCTGCACGGCATCCCAAATTGCGGACATAACCGCCTCGGCTCTTTTAAGAAGTGCCAGAGGGAATTCGGGAGTGATACTGTCTTTGCTTTTCAGAGGCTTTGCAAAGGGCTTGGCGGGCAAAGCGGAAGCCGATTGCGAGGCTTTACGCAGGGCTTTGAAGTACGGCGTTGAGGATGCGTATAAGGCTGTTATGAACCCGGTGGAAGGCACGATGCTCACCGTAGCGCGGGCGGCAAGCGAGAAAGCCGCCGCAAGCTCCGATTCGGCTGATGATTCAGATGAACCAGATGATATAAAGGCATTGTGGAGAGATGTTTGTGTCGCGGCTAAGGAAAGCCTTGACAAAACCCCCGAGCTTCTCCCCGTTCTGAAAAAAGCGGGCGTTACGGATGCGGGCGGAGCAGGGCTTTTGATTATCTGGGAAGCGATGCTGGCTGTGTTTGAGGGCGGAAAAATAACGAAGCACGCGGAAAATAACAGCGCGCTTTCGGGAATAAGTGCCTTAGCAGATGAAGAGGGCGAAATCACTTTCGGCTACTGCACCGAATTTGTAATAAACAAAAGCGCGGATGCTAAGGACGCGGCGGCGTTAAGAGCGTTTTTGCAAACAATCGGCGACAGCGTAGTCTGTGTTGACGACCGCGATATAATAAAGGTTCACCTGCATACCGATAACCCGGGAAAAGCCGTTGAGGAAGGTTTGCGCTTCGGCGCATTGGTAAATATAAAGATTGACAATATGCGGGAACAGCGACAGAACAAAGTAAAGGAAGCCGAAATCCTAAAGCGTAAGGAGTTCACCCCCGCCGCCCCCGAGAAAAAATACGGCTTTGTCGCCGTAAGCTCCGGCGCGGGGCTTGAGGCTATGTTCAAAAATTTGGGCGCGGACAGGATTGTTTGCGGCGGACAAACGATGAACCCGTCAACCGATGACATATTAAAGGCAATTTATATGACCCCCGCCGAAACTGTCTTTATACTCCCCAATAATAAAAATATAATATTAACGGCAGAACAAACCGTAAAGCTTGCCGACAGAAAGGTCTGCGTTTTGCAAACCCGCACAATCCCTCAGGGGATGAGCGCGTTCCTTGCTTTCGATTCCGACCTTGATTTTAATACAAACCGCTTGAATATGGCAAAAGCCATAGAAAAGGTATCAACAGGACTTGTAACTTTCGCCGCGCGTGACAGCGTTTTTGATGGGCATCATATAAAGAAAGGCGAGGTTTTAGCTCTGGAAAACGGTAAGCCGATATTTTCCGAAAGGGATATTAACAAGGCGGCTTACAGGCTTTGCAAAAGGCTGATTAAGAGTGATTCGGAATTTGTTACTATCATATACGGCGCGGATGTAACCGATGAAAGGGCAGAGGAGCTTTTAGCCCTAGTAAAGGACAAGTACGGCGCGCATGTCGAAATAATGCTCCTAAACGGAGGGCAGCCGATTTATTATTATATTATATCGGCGGAGTAGGGAGATATGAAAAAAATCACAATCATAACGGGGCATTACGGCAGCGGAAAGACTAATTTTGCGGTAAATCTCGCAATCAGCTTGGCTCAAAAGGGCGAAAAAATCACAGTGGCGGATTTGGATATTGTAAACCCTTATTTCCGCTCAGCGGATTTCAAAGAGCTTTTCAGAAGCTTTAATATAAGCCTTGCCGTTTCGGCATATGCAAAATCCAATCTGGACATTCCGGCTCTGTCCTTCGATGCGGAAAGCTTTATAAGGGACGGAGAACACTTGATTGTTGATGTAGGCGGCGATGACGCGGGCGCAATCGCCCTAGGAAGATACAGCGAACAGCTGACAGCCGCTGAAGAACAGCTGAGCGTAAATATGCTTTATGTTATAAACCAATACAGATATTTGACCCGCAAGCCGGAAGAAGCCTTGGAATTAATGTATGAGATTGAAGCGGCGGCAAGGCTTCGGCATACGGGGATTATTAATAACTCGCATTTGTGCGATGAAACCACCGCCGAAACTGTCTTAAATTCGATTTCGTTTGCGGACGAGGTGTCGGAAAAATCGGGGCTTCCCATCGTTTATACTACCGTGCCTTTAGGCATAAGCGCGATAGTAAAAAACCCATTCCCCGTTCATATATACGTAAAAAAAATCTGGGAAAATTAAGGAGATATACAGGCTATGAAAAATGTTAAAATTACGGCGGTTTTGACGGCGTTACTGTTGCTTGCGGGAGGTTGCAGCAGAGCCCCCGAATTTGTAATACCCGAAGACCCCGATGTAAGAAACGCATTGTGGAATATGACTATGGACGAGGTTATTTTCTGCGAGTCAAAGGAGCCGGACGAAAGGCTTGACAATGCTTTGATTTACAAAAATGTCCGGCTGGAAAAAATCCCTCCGGCAGATATTACCTATAATTTTTATAATATTGACCTTGTAAACACGGACGGGAGCGAAAGGCTTCTAAGCTCCGTAACCTATTCATTTAACGGGATGCGTAGACTGAATCAAAGGCAGCTTCATAATACTTATATAGAAATACTGGACGAATACAGCAAAAAATACGGCACACCGATAAGTGATGCCAGAGTTACCGAGCTTTCCGACAACGGAACAGTTGAAAGGACGGTTCTCTACGAGCCCGTTGAGAAGATATACGACACTACCTTTACCTTCGGAGGAACCGCGCTGTATACCGCGGATTGGACTAACGAATTTGAAACCACAAATATCAGGCTCAGATTCGTTTACGATGAAAGAGGTCCTGTTATGGAGGTATTATATGAATATTTTGAACATAACAACGACATATAGAAAGGAATGTTCTTACCATGACCGGGATTACGGTAGATTTTGAGAGATGCAAGGGATGCTCTCTGTGCGTTACGGCTTGCCCTAAAAAAATAGTGGAGCTTCAAAAAGAAAAGCGCAACCGCAAAGGTTATTTTACCGCCGTTTGCATTGATGACCATGCTTGCATCGGCTGTGCTTTTTGCGCTGTGATGTGCCCCGACTGCGCTATAAGCGTGGAAAAGCAGAAATAAGAGCCTGTTTGAGCGGGAGTATAATTAAGGAAAGGACGTTTTAAGCTTGGAAAGAACCTTAATGAAAGGCAACGAGGCTGTTGCCGAAGCCGCCATAAGAGCCGGATGCAAGTGTTTTTTCGGTTATCCGATAACGCCGCAAAATGAGTTGCCCGCTTATTTTGCCAAAAAGCTTCAAGCCTCGGGGGGCGTGTTTTTGCAGGCAGAATCGGAAATAGCCGCAATCAATATGGTATTGGGCGCAGCATCTGCCGGAGTTCGGAGCATGACATCTTCCTCATCGCCCGGAATATCTCTCAAGGCGGAGGGGATTTCATATATTGCGGGCTCGGATTTACCCTGCGTGATTGTCAATGTTCAAAGGGGAGGACCGGGGCTCGGGAGTATCCAGCCCTCTCAGGCGGACTACCTTCAAGCAACAAAGGCTATGGGACACGGCGATTTCCATGTTATCGTATACGCACCCTGCTCCGTGCAGGAGATGGTTGACACGGTGTTTAAGGCTTTTGAAATTGCCGATTTATACCGTATGCCGGTTATGATTCTGGCGGACGGATTATTGGGGCAGATGATGGAGCCGGTATCTTTCCCGGACTTTACTCTGTCAGAGCCGACTAAAAAATGGGCGGCTGACGGTCACGGCGGCAAAAGAAAGAAGAATATAATCAACTCGCTTTTTTTACAGCCGGACGATTTGGAAAGAACAATCCGCGAAAGATTTGCGCGTTATGATGAGATAAAGGCGCGGGAAACCGAAGCGGAACTGTATATGACAGAGGATGCCGACATTGTCCTTGTCGCTTACGGCGCAACGGCGCGGGTGGTAAAATCTGCAGTAAACCTTGCGCGGGAGCAGGGGATTAAGGCAGGTTTGGTGCGCCCTGTAACGCTTTGGCCCTTCCCGGAAAAAGAACTGAACGAGGGTGCTCAAAACGCGCGCGCCCTACTATGCTGTGAGATGTCGATGGGGCAGATGGTTGATGATGTTAAGCTTGCAATTAACTGCTCAAAGCCCGTGACTTTCTATGGCAGAACAGGCGGCTCTATACCTAGTCCTACGGAGATTCTTGAAGAAATTAAGCGTATAGGGGGTGTGGTGTGATGGCTGTAATATTTCAAAAACCCAAGTCTTTGTCCGATGTTACCCAGCATTACTGCCCCGGCTGTACTCACGGGATTATTCACAGGCTCATTGCCGAGGTAATAGATGATATGGATATTGAGGGTGAAACCGTCGGAATCAGTCCTGTCGGGTGCTCTGTTTTAGCTTATAATTATTTCAATTTTGATATGATTCAAGCACCGCACGGGCGCGCCCCTGCCGTGGCAACAGGGGTTAAACGAGCGCGCCCCGACCTGTTTACGTTCACCTATCAAGGTGACGGAGACCTTGCCGCCATAGGCACGGCGGAGATGGTTCATGCCGCTTCACGCGGAGAAAATATAACCATCATTTTTGTAAACAACACCATATACGGAATGACGGGCGGGCAGATGGCACCAACCACCCTTTCGGGTCAAGTAACGCAGACTACCCCGTTCGGGCGCGACATTAAGACGGCAGGCTACCCCATAAGGGTATGCGAAATGCTTGCAACGCTTGAAGGCACGGCGTTTGCGCGGCGTGTCTCGGTTGATACACCGCAGAATGTCCGCGAGGCTAAAAAAGCGATTGCCAAGGCGTTTGAACTGCAAAAAAATGAAGCGGGCTTTTCTATTGTGGAAATCCTTTCCACCTGCCCAACCAACTGGGGCTTGAATCCCCTAAACTCTCTTAAACGCATTAGAGAAGAGGTTATACCGTATTATCCCTTGGGCGTGTATAAGGACAAAACAAAGGAGGGTGAATCATCATGACGCATGAGATATTGGCAGCTGGATTCGGAGGTCAAGGCGTGCTTTTTTTAGGCAGGGTTTTAGCCCAGGCAGGGCTTATTGATGGCAAGGAGGTATCATGGTTTCCCTCCTACGGTCCCGAAATGCGCGGAGGGACATGTAATTGCTCTGTCTGCCTATCGGAAAAGCCTATCGGCTCGCCGCTTGTTACCCATCCGTCTGTCCTTATCGCGATGAACACTCCCTCCTTAGAAAAATTCATTGACTTTGTAGTGCCGGGCGGGGTTGTTATATGTGACAGCACCATGGTTGACACCGAGGTCAGCCGCGATGATGTAAAAGCGTTCAGCATACCCGCTTCCCAGCTTGCCGCCGATAACGACCTAAAGGGCGGTGCTAACATCATACTCATCGGAAAGCTGATTAAAGAAACGGGCGTATTCACCAGAGAAACTTTCAAAAAGGCTATTGAAAAAATCGTTCCGCCCGAGAGGGAACATCTTATAGCCGGTAATTTGAGAGCGGCGGAGATTGGGATTAATTCGTAGTATGTGGTGTAAGGAGGAGGAATCCTTATTATGAAATGTAAAGCCAAATTATTATGGGACGATGGTATATGGTATTCAAAGGTGTTTACCGAAACAGGGGAGGACGTAAGATTAACATTAGAGTCCGGCTCATTCGATGCTCTTGTTGAAAGGGTTAGAACAGCTCTTCCCGAAATGTTGAAGCTGAATTTTGATTATATTGGTGACATTCAATTAATATTTGAAGCTATCAGAAATGATAATTTAAGGGTGGTAGCTTCTTAATGGCTAATTTTACAAGGGACGTTAAAAGCATTTTATCGGATAACGGATGTAATTTTGTCCGATACGGCAAGGGCGACCATGAAATATGGTATAGTCCCATAGTCAACCGCAATTTTGTCGTTGACGGAAAAATTACAAAACGAACAAGCGCAAATGAAACACTGAAAAATGCAGGTGTCAAACAAAAATTATAGTTGTTCAACTACACACAGTTGCTCCTCAGCTGTCTTTAATGCGGTTTCCGTGATATTCTCGCCGCTTAAAATCCTCGCGATTTCATATTTACGCTCATCTGCCGAAAGCCGTCTGACCGTTGTTACGGTCGTGCCGCTTTCGGTATTTTTTTCAATTAGCAGATGGTTGTCCGCCATGGCGGCAATTTGTGACAGGTGAGTAACACACAAAACCTGCCTTATTTTTGAAGCTTGCAACAGCTTTTTGCCGATTTTCTGCGCCGCCCTGCCGCTTACTCCCGTATCAATCTCATCAAAAACAAGCGTTGGAATTTGGTCCTTTTCGGCAATAACATTTTTGATTGCCAGCATAATACGGGATAGTTCACCCCCGGAAGCGATTTTGGCTATAGGCTTAGGCGGCTCGCCCGCGTTAACCGAAATCAGCAACTGCATTAAATCCATGCCGCCGGAGGTAAGCTTTCCGGGCAGATGCTCAATATTAAAGGCAACATTCGGCATATCCAAAAAACGCAATTCCTCCGTGATTTTTAAGACAAGCTCTTCCGAAGCTTTTTTTCTGGATTTTGAAAGCTCCTCCGCTTTTTCCGTAACCCTTTGAAGAAGCTCATTTTTTATTTCGGCAAGGCGGTTTATTTCATCCGCGCCCGTTGCAATTGAGTTCATCTCCGAAAGCGAAGCTTCATAAAGGCTTATGACGTCCTTTAGCTCGCCTCCGAATTTACGCTTAATATTGTGAAGCTGTTCACGGCGGTTTGATATTCTCTCGTAACGCTCCTCGTCCAGAGCGGTTTTGTCACGCAGGGAGCGAAGCTCTTCGCATATGTCGGCAAGCTCGATTCCCACGTTTTCAAGACGTTTTGAGAGTGAATTAAAATCTGAAAATTCTTCGTAACCGGCTAACTTGTCCGATATTGCGCCTATGATTTCGCCTGCTCCCGTTTCATTTTCATCGCCCGCTAAGGCGATTTCGGATTTATGCAAAAGCTCTATAATTTCGGAGCTTTTTTTTGCAAGCCGATACTCCTCTTCAAGGCGCGCATCTTCATTTTCATCCTCAATTCCAAGCTCGCCTATCTGCTCTGCCGTGCTTTTCAAAAGCTCCAGCCGTCCCTTTTTATAATGCTCATCTCCGGCAAGCTTTTTAAGCCGCCTTGCGGTATCCTGCAATTCCTTGAACAAGCCTTTATACTCCGCAAGACTGTCTTGCAAGCCCGCGAAGCTGTCAATTATATCAATGTGGCTTTCGGGGTGCAGCAGGATTTTTCCATCGTGCTGACCGTGAATATCAATCAATGTCGCGCCGATTTCCCTAATTGCACCAACGGAGGCGGTTTTAGAATTTATCCGCGCAGTACTCCCCCCATCGGCGGATATTTCTCGTGAAATATGCAGTTCATCATCATCAAAGTCAATGCCGAATTCCTCCAGCTTTGCTTTCGTATCGTCCGATAATTCCGTAAATAACGCGCTTACAACCGCTTTTTCACACCCCGCGCGGACAATATCCTTGCTTGCGCGCCTGCCTAAAACAGCGTTTAATCCGTTAATCAAAATCGACTTACCCGCCCCGGTTTCACCCGTAAAGACGTTGAAATGATTTGAAAAAGGAATCGCCGCCTGCTTGATTACGGCTAAGTTTTCTATATAAAGCTCACGAAGCATATCTGCGACCGTGCGTTGGCTTTTTGTGAACCAATATTAAAGCCCGCACAGTCATGTTCCCCCTTTCTAACGCATTAATTCTCTCAATTCCTCTACCGTTGAAACAGCGTCCGGTTCCGATTGGGTCAGAGCGAATATGGTGTCGTCCCCCGAGATTGTCCCTACAATTTCGGGGTAGTTCATTTTATCCAATGTGGCGCAAACCGCCTGAGCCATCCCCGTGCCGCATTTTATTACAACGGTGTTCATCGCGGAGCGTATATCAAGGATTGCATCCTTAAAAAGCGGCGGACATATCACAACCGTTTTTCTTTTCACATATATATATAAGCCGGAAGCGTTAAGCTCTTTTTTCAGCTTCAGCTCGTTAATATCTCTTGAAAGGGTTGCCTGGGTAGCTGTAAAGCCTTCGCTTTCAAGGCAAGTCTTTAACTGCTCTTGGTTAATAATATCATTCTTCTCAATAAGCTCAATAATTTTAGCCTGCCGCTGTTTTTTCATAAAACCACCTCATGCTTTAATCGGCTTCATCAGCTTGTTGTTAACGGCGTTAAAGAAGCAATTGCCCTTGATGTCTATAAGGCGCAGTTCTTTTTCCGATTTTGATATAATCAGCTTGGATTCCTTTGAAATATTAACGCCGGGCTTGCCGTCAACAGAGAAATAGACTGCATCCGAAGCTGAAAAGTGGCGAAGTTCCAGCGTTCTGTCCGCCGCGAAAAGCATGGTCCGCGAGAAAAGCGAGTGGGGGCATATCGGCGTTAATTGTATACATTCGGTACGCGGCTCTAATATAGGTCCGCCCGCCGACAGCGCGTATGCGGTCGAGCCTGTGGGGGTTGCAAACACTACTCCGTCGGAGCGCATTGAGCTTACGGCATAGCCCTCAGTCGATACTTCAAAGCTTGTTATTTTAGGGACTATACGCATAACGGATACATCGTTTAGCGCGGTGTAGGTTTCTTTTTCACCGTCTGCTTTTACGTGCAGAGCATCGAGCATCATGCGGTTTTCGATGGAATATTCGCCGGATTTCAGCTTGCTCAAATCGGAAATTTCATCAATTTCCATTGAAGCCATGAAGCCCAGATGCCCTGTATTGATTCCTAAAAGAGGCTTTGCGTTTTGCGAAGCGTGAGCGGAGGCTTTAAGGATTGTGCCATCGCCTCCAATCGCTATGATAACATCGCAGGCTTCCGAAAGCGCGGATATTTCCCCGAATTGCACAAACTCTTTTTGAGCAAGCTCGGATTTATATTTCGCATCAGCGCAGACCTCAATGCCAAGCTCATTTAAAAGAGCGCAAACTTTCAATGCCGTCGGCAGGGCTTTGGGTTTTAAAAAATTGGGGTATAGGGTGATTCGCATTTGCGTAGTCTCCTTCTGTTTTACTCTCTCAAATACATTATACCATAATTTGAAAAAAAGCGCAAGATGTTTGTAGTTGTTTGATAGTTCATGATTGTCAAGGTTATTGCCACGGGCAAAAAATAATGCTGTCGGTTCAAGAAAAGCGTTGACTGTTACAGCGTTATTTGTTTTAAGCGGTTGCGCGTTGACTTGGTGCAAGCAATTTATTAAAAACGCTTGCATATTATTTGAAAATATAGTATAATTAAACTAGTCAACAGTTCACTGCTCACTGTTAATTAAATAACCCTTACCTGCGAAAGGACTAAAAATACAATGAGTGCCGCTGATAAAATTTTTATTGATAATGTTAATTCTATACTTAACGAGGGCGTTTCAGATGAGGGGACAAATGTCCGCCCAAGATGGGGGGACGGCTCTCCCGCTTACACCTTAAAGCGATTCGGGATTGTCAACCGTTATGATTTATCGCGGGAATTTCCTATTATGACACTAAGGCGAACATTTTTTGTTACCGCCGTAAAGGAGCTTTTATGGATTTGGCAAAAAAAGTCAAATAATATCAAAGAGCTGGACGCTAAAATCTGGGACGAATGGGCGGATGAAAACGGTTCAATCGGCAAAGCCTACGGCTATCAGCTTCAAGTTAAGCATAAATATCCCGAGGGCGATTTTGACCAAGTTGACAGAGTTTTATACGACTTAAAGCATAACCCCGCAAGCCGCCGGATTATAACCAATATATACAATCATCAAGACCTTTCCGAGATGGGGCTATACCCCTGCGCTTACAGCCTAACCTTTAATGTGACCGAGAATAAGCTCAACGCCGTGCTGAGCCAGCGTTCGCAGGATATGCTGGCGGCAAATAACTGGAATGTCTGCCAATACGCCGTTTTAATACATATGTTTGCACAGACAAGCGGTCTTGAAGCGGGCGAGCTTTTGCACGTTATAGCCGATGCACATATCTACGACAGGCATATACCTATTATAAAAGAACTAATTAAAAACAAGCCCTACAACGCGCCGAAGCTTGCCATAGACCCGTCCGTTACGAATTTTTACAATTTCACCTTTGAGAGCTTTAAGCTTATTGATTATGTTTACAATGATGCGGGGGTTAAGTTTGAGGTTGCGGTTTAGTGATAGCGGTTAGTATTTATAGAGGAGGAGATGATAAAGCTGAACGTCAACGAATATGAACAAGAAGCTAACCAAAAGCATGATGAGGGTTACAAAGGCATACTTGCTAAGAAGACTCATTTTCTGCATTTTCTGAAAAAATACATAGCCGCCGATTGGACGGACAAAATAGACCCCGACAAGATGGAGAGAATTGACAAAAGCTTTATCACACAAGAATACCGCAAACAGGATTCAGATTTAATATATAAGCTACAAGTAAACGGGGAAGACGTATATTTTTACGTGCTGATGGAGCTTCAATCAAGCGTTGATTTTACAATGCCGTTTAGGCTGTTGCGATACATGGTTGAATTGCTTAATGACATATTCAAAAACACCAAAGAGGAAATTAGGGAACGCAAAGGCTTCAAGCTCCCCGCTGTAGTTCCAATAATATTGTATAATGGCGAGGACAACTGGACTGCAGTGCGCTCATATAAGGAATACACCGATAATCACGAATTTTTCGGGGAAAATATCATAAACTTCAGCTACCTGCTTTTCGATTTAAACAGAACAGAGGATGAAACAATTGTCGCGGAGCAAAAGTTGCTTGACATAATATTTGCTCTCAATAAAATCCGACCGAGCTCTGAGGCAAATGTTAAGGAAAAGTATTCTGAAACAATTAAGCTTTTGGAGAAATCGGCTGTTAATTTAAACGCCGATGAAGCGGTTGAACTAAGGAATTGGACAAAATACGTTCACTTTAGAGGGAATGTTCCCGTCGGATTTGAAGATGAATTCAAGCAGGCAATCTCGAAAGGAGAGGTTAATACTATGACACACTCACTTGAAATAATGATAGATATGCTAAAGAAAGAGTACAAGCAAGAGGGAAGGCAAGAGGGTATCCAAAAGGGCATCCAAAAGGGAAAGCAGGAGGGCATAATTGAAATGGCGATTGAAATGATAAAGCAAGGGGCGACATTTGATTTTGTTAAGAGCGTTTCAAAGCTTACGGACGAGGAACTAAACCATCTTTACTCGGTTTAGCTCTTAGAAGTTGTGCTCATAGCTATTCCCCCCCGCACTGATTTGATACGCATTTTTACGCGTGTCAAGCAAAAATTATTATCGGAGGCTAAAATGAACGCTATAGTCGCAGTTTCTCAAAACTTCGGAATCGGGTGCGGTAATGATTTATTATACCGTATTCCGGGGGATATGAAGTTTTTTAGGGAGAAAACACTCGGCAAGGTCGTTGTTATGGGGCGCAAAACCTTTCTTTCCCTGCCGAATTCTCGCCCCCTCAATGACAGGACTAACATTGTCCTTACGCGGGATAAAGACTTTACGGCGGACGGCGTGCTCGTTTTTACAAGCGTACCCGGGCTGTTGGAGGGACTGAAAGGCTACAATCCCGATGATGTTTTTGTAATCGGCGGCGGGGAGGTTTATTCCGAATTGTTGCCTCACTGCAATACGGCGTTCGTCACTAAAATAGAAGCCGAAAAGCCCGCCCAAGTATTTTTCCCCAATCTTGACGTAAGCTATGATTGGGTCTTGGCGGAGCAATCGGCAAAATATGAGCATGAGGGGATTTTTTACAGTTTTTGTATATATAACAAGGAGGGGATTTGAGTGAATCCGAAAATTGAACAACTGCGGGAATGGATTTCAGAAGCTGACAACATCGTGTTCTTTGGCGGCGCGGGGGTTTCAACCGAAAGCGGGATTCCCGATTTCAGAAGCGTTGACGGGTTATATAATCAAAAATATAAATACCCGCCCGAAACAATAATAAGCCGCTCGTTTTTTTGCGAGAATCTTCACGACTTTTTTGAATTTTACCGTGATAAGCTGTTACACCTTAACGCAAAGCCCAACGCCGCCCATTTCGCGCTTGCCAAGCTGGAGGAAGCGGGCAAGCTTAAAGCAATCGTGACGCAGAATATTGACGGCTTGCATCAAGCGGCGGGCAGTAAGAACGTCATTGAAATCCACGGCTCTGTCCATAGAAATTACTGCCTCAGGTGCGGCGTTGACCACAATGCCGAGTATATCAAGAACTTAGACGGACCTCCCCCCTGCGTTAAATGCGGCGGGCTTGTCAAGCCGGATGTGGTTTTGTATGAGGAAGCGTTGAGCAGGGATTTAATGGGTAAATCGAAAGCCGCCATAGCCGCCGCCGATATGCTGATTGTCGGCGGAACTTCGCTTTCCGTCTACCCCGCGAATAATTTTGTTGATTATTACGATGGGCATAAGCTTGTCCTAATCAATACGGAGCCTACCCACCTTGACGCGCGCGCAGATTTGCTTTTCCAAGAGCGTATAGGCGAAGTGCTTGGGAAGGCAGTTGAGTACTTTTAAAATACATCGCTGTGTGTCCCCGCTCGGGATAGTGTAAGGGTAAGGACTAAGTCATTGCCATTAATACGGTAAATCAACAGCCAATCATTTTCAATATGGCACTCTCTGTATCCGCTCCAATTTCCGGAGAGCTTGTGGTCGCGGTATTCGGGCGGCAGTGGCTTTCCCGTTGCAAGTATGCGAATACACTCATCAAGTAACTCTAAATTATATCCTCGCTTTTCGGCACGTTTATAATCTTTTTTAAATTGCGTAGTCCAGATTATGTCGAGGCTCATGCTTTCAACTCCCTTAACGCTTCTTCAACGTCATTATATCGTTTTATTGTTGGGTCTTCGATGATTCTCTCTGCTTCAAGCAATGCCGCGATAGTTACGGCATTAGGAGTATTTACGGTAATGTTAAAGGGAATAGCCCCTTCTCTGATTGACTGACGCAAAAAGATATTAAAAGCCGTTGTCATATTAAGACCGAGCTTAGAGAAAAGGTTATCCGCTTGGTTTTTAATATCCGTGTCAATTCGGAAGCTTACGTTAGATGTTTTACAGGTCATAAAAAGGCATCCTTTCAAGCTTTATTTTATATAGACAGTATAACATATAAAATATTATTTGTCAAGTTATTTCAATGCGTTTTGCATTGCAACAGCGTTTGTTTTTTTGTTATGTATCAGAAAGAACTTTTGAGAAAGGTATAATAATTTATGACTATAGCCTACGCCGTAAAAGGCAATTTATATTTAAATTTAACAAACAGATGCCCTTGCGCCTGTACGTTTTGTATACGTGCTAACGGCGATGGGGTTTACGGCTCTGACAGTTTGTGGCTGGAGCGCGAACCGACTGCGGAAGAGGTAATTGCCTGTCTTAACAGCCTTACGATGAGCCAATACGGTGAGGTTGTTTTCTGCGGCTACGGAGAGCCTATGGAGCGCGCCGCAGACGTAGCTCTTCTGGGGCGTTATATAAAAGAAACATTCGCGGTTGCAACGCGCCTGAACACAAACGGGTTAGGCGATAAAATAAACGGCAAGCCAACGGCGGAGCTACTTGCAGGCGCGGTTGACACCGTTTCAATCTCTCTTAACGCGGGGACTAAGGAGGGGTACATGTCCGTCACCCGCCCGAAATGGGACGATAGCTTCGAGGCTATGCTTAAATTCGCCGCCGATTGTAAAAAGCATATACAAAGCGTTGTTTTTACCGTTGTTGACGTTTTAACTGCCGAGGATTTGGAAAAATGCCGCGAAATATCTAAAAACATGGGAATCCCGCTCAGAATCAGAGGGTATGATTGAGTTTTGAATCATGTTTATTTATTAATATTTAATTAATAAATAATTTCTGATTAATTAAGGTTGTGATTTTTAGGTGAATGTTGATAAATTGTGAACAAAAAAAAAAAAAAAGAGAGAGATGGTTGCCCGCCTCTTGTATAATGTTGGAGTAAGAAGCTGCATAGAAATAATCAACTTACTTCTATGCAGCTTCTTATACTCACCCCAACCGCTTAATAGCAGTCAATATATTCTTCCCGTTTTCATAACGATACTCCACTTCGTCCATTATGTTTTTTACCATATGAATACCCAGCCCGCCGATTTCGCGTTCGTCCGCGCCCAAGGTGATGTCAGGGTCATCGTTTTCAATCGGGTTATAGGGCTTGCCGCCGTCCTCAATCTCAATGACAATTTCGTCATCGGCGGCAACCCGGATAATTGCCGTGCCAACCTCTGCCCCATAGGCGTAATTTGCAATGTTGATAAAAATTTCCTCAGCGGCAATGGCTATTTGGGTTTGAAGCTTCATTGAACATTCGGCGGCTTCAAGCTCCGTGCTTATAAAATCAATCACCGTGTCCAAATTTTCTGCTTTCGCTTTTATTACTAATTCCTTCATATTCATCCTCCTATATATCTCAGCATAAGCATGGTAATATCATCCGCTTGCTCCGCGCCGTCCGCGAATTTGTCGATTTCGCGCTTTAGCGATATAATAAATTCTCTCAGCGGCAAATCAATATGCTTGTTTGCGGCTTCAATCAGCGTAGCCTCTGAAAATAATTGCTCCTCCATGTTCACCGCCTCGGTTACACCATCGGTATAGAGGAAAATTTCATCACCCTTTTGCAGTGTAATTTCGCCCTGCGTGTAGAACATATCCTCCATACCCGCGAGAACAAAACCCGCCTTAGCTTTAAGCCACTCGAAATTTTTATTGTTTGCGCGGCGCAGGAGAGGCGGATTATGACCTGCATTTACAAAGGTGAATTTTCCGCTCTTTATATTGAGATAGCCCATAAATGCCGTAACAAACATATTCGCCTCGTTGCCCTCGCAGAGCAGGTTATTGACGATTTCAAAGACCTCTTTGGGGGTTTTATTATTTTGTGCGTTATTTTTAATAAGCGTCTTTGCAATCACCATAAACAAAGCGGCAGGAACGCCCTTGCCGGAAACATCCGCCATGACTACAGCTAAGGTATTTTCATCAATCAAAAACAGGTCGTAGAAATCTCCGCCGACTTCCTTTGCAGGCTGCATATTGGCGTATATATCAAATTCATCGCGCTCGGGAAATGCAGGGAAGATGTTGGGGAGCATCGAGGCTTGGATTTTATTCGCAACATCTAATTCCGCACCAATCCGCTCCTTCTCCGCAGTGACGGCGGTAAGGTTAGCGATATGTGTGAGCATATCCACTGTCATTTTGTCAAAGCTGTCGGCAAGGGCTTCTATTTCATTCCCTGTTTTTATACCGCTTACGATGGGTTTAAGCTCCTTTGAATCGCTGTTTACAAATCCCGATACGTTTTTTGACAGGCTCTCAATCGGGTCTGTAATTTTCTTCCGCAGATATGAAAACAGCAGAAATGTTAGGAACAGCCATAGTACAAACGCCCCTATAAGCACCTTAATCACATACGTGCGCCGCTCGGTGGAAATGTTAAGCATATCCACGTCCGAGCCTAAGATTCCGATAATTTCACCATCGCTGTTTTTTATTACGTCAAACGCACTAAGCATGTAGCCCCATTCCGTCACATTGATGATTACTTTAAATTCGGTTAAAACAGCAAGCCGCTCCATTAGCTCGTCCCCGAAGTGGTCTTTGTCAAGGAGGGTGTTGATATAATCAAATTCCACCTCTTCCTCTTTGGTAAACGCATTAATATAGTATACCACCTGTCCGTCCACCACTCTGAAAAAATAAAGGAACGCGATGCCGCTTTGTTCTTTTAAATTGTTTAGGGCTTCCTGTGTTTCCATGTATACATCGCATTTCACACCTGTTTCAAAACAAATGAGCATATCGTCCGCGTCAATGTAAGACTCGGCAATTCTCATAATGGCAACAGCAAATTCCGTATATCTTTCCAAATTAGCGGAGGAAAATGTCCTGTAGCCGATTACACCGATTGTCGCGCTCAGCACAAGCGTGAACGCACCTATAATCGCCGCTAATTTTTTACTTAACCCCACGTTTTTTAGTTTCATAATGCTCTCCCTTGCTAACCTTTTTTTTGAACCTGTGCGATGCAAGCAGGAATACAAGCATAACGCCTCCCGTTGCCGCAGATATAATCCCAAACCCGACAGCGAGCCCCGCCGAAATCGCCATACTGAATACAAACGGACCGACAACCCCGCCTATATTATCCGCCGCGCCGTATACGGACATGGATTCTTCCGCCCCAAATTCCTTGCTCTTTTTGAGCTCCGAGAAGTAGAGGGGGAAATAAGTCAGCCCGATACAGTTTGAGCATCCTAAAATTAAAATTGCGAGTATGATATAAAGCAGCTGCGGGTCGTAGGCTGTCAGTAACAGCGCGCCTACGCTTAAAGCCGTAACAAGCAGCAATACAGATAAACGCCCGGTGTCTTTGAGCTTCTTTATAATGGAAGGACCAAGCGCGGTTACGGCAACGGCATGTATAATGAACAATAAGCTGATTTCAGTTTCCGGCATCCCGTTTTGAGCGCAGTATACAGGAACGAAATAGAAAAGGAAGCCGTTGAGCGCGACATAATTAATCAAAAGCATTAAGGTAACAAATACATGGCGGGAGAAAACGAACTTGAATAATCCGAGCTTTTTTTGCTCCGTAAACACGGTCTTCGGAATTTTTTTGTTAAGCAACAGCACAAACGCGACTAATGCAAGCAACCAAGTCGCGGCGGAGATGTAAAAAACATACGCCTGCCCTATGGTTACGGCAAGAGCGGCTCCGATAAGCACGCCGCTGTTCATCCCGGCAAAGCTTGCTGTATTAAAGACGGTGAAGCCCTCGGTTTTATGCTCAATGTTTTCGAGCGAAGCCAGATAGATATTGATACAGGAGAAAACAAGACCCGCTCCCAATCCGCTTAAACACATTCCCGTTATAAATATATTGAATGTGAGCGCGGAAGCATTTATAATCTCCCCGGCAATGCAGAATAACGCGCCCGTTACAAAAACATTTTTAATGCCCGCCAGCTTGATAATGCCGCCGCAAATTAATGCTGCAAAAGCAACTAAAAGCTGATTGGCGACAAGCGGCAAGGCGGCGGTTATTTCGGGGGGAATCCCCCACAGTTCCGATTTAAACATGCCGGCGTAAATCGGCATAAACCCAGTAGTCAGATTAAACGCAATGAATATGATAAAGCTCAAAATGCGTACATACGGAATCGGCAAAAGAATATCTTGGAATTTTTTACGGATTTCACTGCGCCTTTCTGCGATAAAGAGTATGTCCGCCAACTCCAGCAGGAGGAAAACTAAAATTGCTATGATTAAGATGCTGGTTACAAACAACTCACGGACTCTTTGAGCCGTTCTTTCATTTAACGCACCTAAATTAATGCCGATTTCAACTGCTCCGACTAATTGCGAATTATCGTCAAAGAGCGGACCGATTACCGCCATATACTGACCGCTTGTATCGGATATGTCGGCATCTGTTACCAACTCGCCGCCGCTTTGGGCGACTGCCTCCATATCCGAGCCTTTATAAATCTCGCCATAGGTGAAAAACGCACCAATACTTTCGTCAAGCCGCGCTACTACGTATACATGCCCATCGCTAACCTTGGATACTTCGCAATAAAGGTTTGAATTCCAGTCAAGTCCGACATCTGAAAGCCGTTTCAGTGAATTTATAAGACGGCGGTAGTATTCACTGTTATAATCTTGGGGGTTATTGATGTTTTTAACGGCTTCGACATCTAACACCTCTTGGCTTAAAACTGTCATTGAAGAAATGCGGTTGAGAATTTCGGCGCGCGAATCCTGCGCTATTACCGTCATAATCGTAGAAATAATGGGGATTGTTACCAGCACAGCCGTAATGACAATCGAAAATGTAATCTGCTGTTTTCTCCGCGTCTTTGGCATTTTTATAAAACCGGGAATTTTGATTATAATGAACACCAGAGCCGCAATTGCAAGAATTACCGCGAACGCCAAAAGAACGAACCTAAACTTAACCAAGCTGTCGGAGGGTTCGATATAGGTAATAGATTCATAAGCACCCTCGGAAATCGACACTGTATAAAAACCGAAATCATCTGTGAAGATAATACTGCCATCGAAATAGCAAATATAGGAAAAAATCGGCTTTTCCGAATACTCCTCTTCATAGCCGAAAAGCTCTGAAACACGCCCGTCAATTCCGATTTTTACTATATTACGCTTGCCTATATCGGCAAAATAAATATTGCCGTCTGAATCCTCCGTTATTGAAACAGGGAGCGAAAATTCGGTTATCGTATTACCCGATTCAGCAGTGAACACATCGGAGAGCTCGCTTGTCTCTAAAGAAAGCGACATGATTTTTCCGGCTTTATCCAAAATAAGAACATGCTCTTTGGAGATATGGAAATCCTGCACTCTTACCGTAGCGTTCTCAAAGCTATAATAAAACACGTTTTTAACGCCATCGGAGCTTATGGTTTTTACGACAAAGCCGGACGTATTCGTTTGAATAAACCACACATCGCCGTCTATTACCGTGAGCCCGCCTATACAAAGCAAGGATTGCCGCAAATTATAAACATGCTCATATAAAACGCCCTTAAATTCGCCTGTTTGTTTGTCAAACTCCAATATCCGCTCTGTGTTTATGCTCATCCCGTCGGAATTCCAAACCGCATCCAAGAGGTAAAAGGATTCCTCCCCGACGGCAATATCGCGCGCGTATTCAAAATCGGACTGTACTATATAATCCAATCTGCCCTCGGAGTTTATTTTAATCACCCGGGTAGAGGCTTCATCAATGATGTATACGCCGTCATCGGCGGACCGCGCGGCGAACACCATGTCAAGCTCCGTGCTCTCGAAAGGATTTAATTTGAGACTGCTGATATTTGAAAAAAGGAATAGTGCCGCCGCAATCAAAGCGGCTAGCACAACCCACAGCGCGAACTTAAAAGAACGCCCCGTATTGTTATTACTCATATAACTTAAACTCCTTAGGGGCGTTGAAAACTGTGTCTACGCCGTTTTTGCTCATGATTTCGGGGAACATCATACCACTCATGGTGAACTCTTTTTTGTGGACTTTGGCACATTTTTCCATAGCGTTCGTTTCATCAACCGAATCCACCTGTATAATATTCTTTACCCCCCAAGCATAATAAGGCATTGCGAGGCATGAAATATAGTCGTAAACGGATTCGTTTTTATCGGCTTGATGGGCGAACCCTCTTCGGCTGAGTTTAACGCCGTTAAAATATTTTTCGCGCTCGGTATAGAAAATGTTTAAAGCCTCGGTATTGCGTTCATGCAACAGGAGGGTACGGTTGATGTTGTACTTGCTTAGGGTTCTTTCAAAAAGAGATATATGCGTATCTGCAACCGAATATGCTTCGCGCCTGAATTTGGCAATCGTTTCAAGCCGTAAATCCGTATTTAGGGGAGCGGATGCGGCTTCCATATATTTAATATAGGACATATCGGGAATCGGATAAACGAAAGACGCACCCAATACCGAGGCGACCTCCATCGGAAACGAAATGCAATCAACCTCTTGTACAGTTATTTTCGTTTTCAAATTTTTAAATGAAACATCAACGATTTGCGCGCTATACTGCGAAAAATGCTCGGATAGTTGGTTGTCGGTAACGAAATCAAAGCAATATTCCGCGCCCCCCGAATGAGTAACCATCACCTTCATCTCATCCGCTCCGAAAAGGCAAGGACCGCCGACAACTGCCGTTTCGCTGAAATCAACCCCGCACAGCTTGGTAAGATTGCGCGTAAACAGCGGCATTTTATAAAGCCGCTCGTTTTTTACACCGCTCAGCTGCGGTATAAGCTCTGTTATATTTTTAAAGGTATTCGCCGTAACGATATTTTTATATGTAATGACATATTTTTCTTTTTGGGCATAAAAATGCTGCGCTTCCGCCGCTATTGCCGCCGAAACCGCTTTTTTACGCTCACGCAGATTTTTCAGTAAAAACGGGTCTGTATGATTTGCTTTTGAGCATTTTATTTCCGTTTGGAGCTCATCCAGTTCAAGCTGAAGCTCCCTGTTTTTTTCGGCAAGCTCCGCTGCATATCGGTCAAAGCAGACAAAATTGTCACGATGCCCCCATATTGGCTCTATGGCAAAAAAGTCCCCCATATCAACAACGTAATCGCCGACCTCTTGGTAGGGTGCTTCGTTAGGGGTAATCTCGTGTTCACTAAGAATAGCGTTAATAGACGTTACTATTTTCATTCCCCCGGTTTCAGCACGATGTTTGAGCGCGTGCCTTTTTTGTTAGTTTAAACCTAGCGTTCAACATTCAGCACGCTTAAAAACCCCGTCATCTCAAAAATCTCCATAATTTCCTCGGAGACATTGACGAGGGTTTGCTTCGTGTCTTTTGTTTTGGCGGCTTTTTCGCCCATAAGCAGAATCCTCAGCCCAGCCGACGATACATATGTAAGACCCGCAAAGTCAAGCGTTACTGCATTTGCGGCGTTAAGCTCACCCAGCAACTCGCTTTGCAATTGCGGCGCAGTATTAGCGTCCAGCCTGCCGGATAAGGAAAGCTTTGTGCCGCCTGCAGTTTGAGTTTTTTCAATGACCATAATAATATCCCCTTTAAAGCATTAAATTAACTGTTCAACTCTTAATTTCTTAATACTATTTTATCACAATTTGCCGAAAAAGTCAATAAACCATAGTGCTTCACTTAATGTTTTTTTTTTTTTTGTAAATGTTGCTAAAACTTTTGAGGTTTTGTTGGTTATTTTGCATAGTTAAAATCTAAATTCCCAATGGTTAATTTACTGCTTAGCGTGGGGATTGTATTTTGGTGATTGTATGTTACTATTTAAATATGTTATAGTTATAATCAAGAAAGCGTTACTCAAATGAGAGACGCTTTTTTTAATTAAACAGAAAGGAGTGATTTTTTTGGACAATCATGTTCATTCGGAAAACCCGAATGTAACGGACGAAACTATCCTTGCAGAAGAACTTGAGGATGAAGCAGGCTCGGAGGATGGCGGAAAGCTTTTTTCGCAATCGGAGCTTGACAGGGCGGTCGCGGAGGCGTTAAAGCGCGTATTTGCGGTTATGGGGGAATTTAACTCGCAAAGCCAAGGCTGTAAGCTGAACACGGGTGTACCGTTTGCGCCCGCTTCAAGGAGCGCGCTTACGGGCGTTGAGGAAGCGTTTTACCGCCGCAACCCGCAGTTGTCAATTGACAATTGATAATTGATAATTGACAATTATCGGAAGCGGAAGATTCTGCGCTGCGCTATAGCAATTGCAACTATAAAAATTAATTTGTAAAGGAGAAATTATTATGACCCATGTATTATCGCAAAGATATTCCGATTTGGTTGACGCTAAACTTAGGTACACACTGGTTACAAAGGACAACTACATTTTTAACAATCATTACGAGGGGAGCGCGGTTTCGGGGGCGGTTAAAATACCTGTCCGCGATACGGAGGTTGAGGTTAAGGCTTACGACAAAATCGGAGGTGCTTCCCTCTCTCACGGGGCTACCTCTTACCTAACCCTTATGATGGACAACGACGAGGCTGTGAATGAAATGATTGACGGCTACGATGCCGCCGCACTGCCCGATAACGTGATTGCGGAGAGGCTTGCTTCGGCGGGCTACACGCTCGGGCTTTCCATTGACCGCAAATCAATAGCGGCTTTAGAGGAAGCAGACGGAGCTACCATTGCGGCTTCCAAGACGGCTTGCACCTCCTCCAACGCTTACGAGCAGGTCGCCAAGGCGCGAACCGCGCTTTCGAGAATCGGAGTTCCCAATAAGGACAGGTGGCTGATTGTTTCGCCTGAGTTTATGGAAAAGATTCTTTTGGACGATAAGTTTATCAAGCAGGGTGAGCTTTCGCAAGAGCTTGTTGCCGCGGGGGCGGTCGGAAGGATTGCGGGATTCAATGTCTTTGAGTCTAACAATCTTATGTTTGAAAAGCAGGATTTTGTTGCCGGAAAGAGGGTTACTACCGAGTTTATCGCGGGGCATCCCAACTGGTGTCATCGGGTTCAGGAATGGGCTGTTCCCGTTGGGGTCGAAAAGCTGGCAGACGGGATTCATATCGGCGCGGGCGCGGTTCAGGGAAGAAAGGTTTATTCCGTCCTTATTTCCAAGCCCGAAACGGTTTTTGTTAAACGAACTGAAGCGTAAAGTCAATTGACAATTGACAATGCACAATGGTCAATTTAAGTAAAAAGGGGGTGTTTTTTTGGATTTGATTACTGTGGAGGATTATCTTAAATATAACGGGGATTCTTATGAGCCTTTGTATCCCGAGGAATTGGAAGCAATTTTAGAGCGGGCTGCGGATATTGTCGATTCGGTTACCGGGGGGCGGCTGAACTGTGCAGGTGAGCGGCTTCCGCCTGCCGTTCGGGAAAAGGCTGTGCTTGCGATTTTTGCGGAGGCGGCGTTTATAGAGCGGAACGGGGGGCTTTCATCTCTTGACAGTTCCTCACCCGTTCAAATGTCGCTGGGTAAATTCAGCTATATGCACGCCTCGGGGACAGTTGAGCGCAAGGCGTTCCCCGTGTCGCCGCTTGCGGTTTCATATTTAGAGGCAGTTGGATTGCTTGGCAGGAGTTTGTGCAGTTAGCAGTTAACAATTATAAAAAAATAAAACCGGCGCATTTGTACGAGTGCGCCGGTTTTTGTTTTTTATAACAATTTATACAAATAAAAATAATTACAAGTGTTAATTTTCTCTTTACATCTTGACATTTTACCGCTTGTCAGATATAATATAATAAAAAAGCAGGAGCATAAAAATGTCAAAAAATAAAATTATAATCAAAGGTGCCAGAGAGCATAATTTAAAAAATATTAACCTTGAATTGCCGCGGGATAAGCTTATTGTGATGACGGGGCTTTCGGGCTCGGGGAAATCATCGCTGGCTTTTGATACTATATATGCGGATGGGCAGCGGCGTTACGTTGAGAGCTTGTCATCCTATGCGCGCCAGTTTTTGGGGCAGATGGAAAAGCCGGACGTTGACAGCATTGAGGGGCTTTCCCCCGCTATCTCCATCGACCAGAAAACAACATCGAAAAACCCGCGCTCAACAGTCGGAACGGTGACGGAAATATACGATTACCTCCGCTTGCTTTACGCCAGAATCGGCATACCCCACTGCCCAATATGCGGCAAAGAAATCAGTATGCAGACAGTGGACCAAATAACCGACAGAATCATGGCTCTGCCGGACGGCACTAAAATTCAGCTCTTAGCTCCGCTCATTCGCGGGCGGAAAGGCGAGCACGTAAAGGAGCTTGCGGGCGCGCGCAAATCGGGCTATGTCCGCGTTCGTTGTGATGGGATTATATATGATTTATCGGAGGATATAAAGCTTGAAAAAAATAAAAAGCACAGCATTGAAATAGTAGTTGACAGGCTGGTAATAAAGCGCGACATCACATCAAGGCTGACCGACAGCCTTGAAACCGTTTCAAGCATTTCCGGCGGGCTTATCATCGTTGATATTATAGACGGCGAAGAGATGCTTTTTTCGCAGAATTATTCCTGCCCGGAACATAACGTGTCGATTGAGGAGCTTGCCCCCCGCATGTTTTCTTTTAACAACCCTTTCGGGGCTTGCGGGAAATGCACCGGGCTGGGCGTGTTTTTAAAGGTAGACCCCGACCTTGTCGTCCCCAATAAAGATTTGTCAATCAGGCAAGGCGCGATTAAGGCTATGGGCTGGAGCGTAAGTGATGAAAATTCCATAGCGATGATGTATTATAAGGCAATCGGGCAGTTTTACGGCGTTTCACTCGACACGCCGGTTAAAGACTTGCCGCGCGAAATACTCAATATTTTTCTTTACGGTTCGGGCGCGAATAAGCTTAAATTACACCGCTCAAACGAATACGGCGGCGGTGTTTATCATCATGCCTTTGAGGGGATTATCCCCAATATGGAGCGGCGTTACCGCGAGAGTAATTCCGATTATTCAAAAGATGAAATCAGGCAGTGCATGACCGAAGAGCCATGCCCCGAATGTAAAGGCGGCAGGCTGAAAAAAGAGAGCCTTTCGGTAACGGTGGGCGGCAAAAATATATCCGAGCTTACCTGTTATTCCGTCTTAAACACGCTTGAATTTTTCAAGAAGCTGGAGCTTTCAAAGCGCGACAATATGGTAGGCGGGCGGATTATTAAAGAAATCAATGAGCGGCTTGGCTTTTTAAAAAGCGTCGGCTTGGAATATCTGACCTTATCGCGCCCTGCGGGTACTCTTTCCGGCGGTGAAAGCCAGCGAATCCGCCTTGCAACGCAAATCGGCTCATCATTAGTCGGCGTTCTTTATATCTTGGACGAGCCGTCTATAGGATTGCACCAGCGGGATAACGCGCGATTAATCGCAACGCTTAAAAAGCTTTGCGCTTTGGGCAACACGCTAATTGTAGTCGAGCACGATGAGGACACGATGAGAAGTGCGGACTTTATAGTCGATATAGGACCAAAGGCAGGAGTTCACGGCGGTGAAATCGTCTGCACGGGGACGATAGACGATATTATTAAATGCAAAAAATCAATTACGGGGCAGTATTTATCCGGCAAAAAATTCGTGCCTGTTCCTAAGGAGAGAAGAAAGGGCAACGGTCTGTTTTTGGAAATTATCGGGGCAATGGAAAACAATTTAAAAAAATGCAACGTAAAAATCCCGTTGGGGACATTTGCTTGCGTTACAGGCGTTTCCGGCTCGGGCAAATCCTCGCTTGTAAATGAGATTATCTATAAAGAATTGGCGGGCAGGCTTAACAGGGCTAAAATCCGCGCGGGAAAATTTGAATATATGGAGGGCGTTGAAAACTTAGATAAAGTAATCGATATAGACCAATCGCCGATTGGGAGAACCCCGCGCTCAAACCCCGCGACTTATACGGGCGTTTTTACCGATATTAGGGATTTATTTGCCTCTGTGAACGAATCAAAAATGCGGGGTTATACGCCCGGCAGGTTTTCATTTAATGTCAGAGGCGGGCGGTGCGAATCCTGCGAGGGGGATGGCATTATAAAAATTGAAATGCACTTTCTGCCGGATATATACGTCCCCTGTGAGGTTTGCAAGGGCAGGCGTTACAGCCGCGAAACCTTGGAAATTCAATATAAAGGCAAAAATATACACGATGTTCTTGAAATGACGGTAGATGAGGGCGTAGATTTTTTCAAGAATATACCGAAAATAGCCCGCAAGCTGAATACACTGCGGGAGGTTGGGCTCGGCTATATTAAAATCGGGCAACCCGCAACAACCCTGTCCGGCGGCGAGGCGCAGAGGGTAAAGCTTGCAACGGAGCTTTCAAAAAGAGCAACGGGGCGGACGATTTATATCCTCGATGAGCCGACAACGGGGCTTCATACCGCCGATGTTCACAAGCTGATTGAGGTTTTGCAGACCTTAGTAAACAGCGGCAATACAGTGCTTGTCATCGAGCATAATTTAGACGTTATAAAAACCGCCGATTATGTGATTGATTTAGGACCGGACGGAGGGGACAAGGGCGGGCATATTATAAAGTGCGGCGCGCCCGAAGAAATCGCCGCTTGCAAAAAATCTTATACCGGGCGGGAGCTTTTGAGGGAGCTTTCTTAGAGCCTGCTTGGTGCTTTTGAACGAGTAAGATTTTCGGCGAATTTTTGCTTGCCGCGCTATTGCCGAAAACAAAAACCCCGACCGCATTTTAAAGCGGTCGGGGTTGAATGGCTATACGCGCTGATTATCTTACCAGCTCAAACCGTGTAAATACCCAGCTTCCGTTTATGTTTTCGTATACCATGTCCGTATCGGTAGTGCCTACCGCTTCTTGTGTGTCGGGGTCAAGGTCTTCTACTGTAACGCGTACCGTTATGCTGCCGTTGTCTTCTCTTATGATTTCGTGTGTTTCCACGCCTTTGGTTATATCGCCGCCGATAGCAGCGTCCATAACATATAATTCGCCGTCATTATTATCAGCAAACAAACCGCCCTCCAGTAGACCGTCAACGATTTCTGCAGAAAAAATAGTGAGCAGGTACTCTCTGAAGTCGTTAAGCGAGGTGATGCCGGGGAGGTCTACCTTTAACCTGCCGCTGTCGTCGGTTTCGTCCGTTGTCGGGACATCGCCGTACTTAAAGAAGCCCATAGCCCTAACCGCAGCACCGTAAACTCCCTCAACCTCATCATCGGTCGGCTGGGCATCTCCATCGTCCTCTAAAACCTCTTCAATAACGTATTCAACTAAGTCCGCATCAACTAAATCCGCGTCAACGAATTCCTCCGCGCTTTGCTCTGCCGCGGTAGCCGGCGTGGCGGGGGGAGCGGGGGGTTCGTTGCTTGTGCAAGCGGCTAAGGACGCGCTCATAAGGCACAGGGTTGTAAGTAACGCTAAAATTTTCTTAATTTTCATTTTGTTTCCTTCCTTTCGTTTCTCACGAGTTAAAAATTACCAATTGTACATTGTCAATTGTCAATTGTCAATTGATTTAAGCCCCTTTTTTAGGGCACTTATTATTTTAAATTAAAAGCCGGTTTAAGTCAATAAGAAAAATGCTTTTGTAATCAAGGTGTAATAAAGCTTGGCGTATTGTTACAAAAATAATAAAAATTAAGCCGATTAATTGGTTGGTTAAACAAAATTTTAATTTTTAATTTTTAAAATTTTAAACCTATGCTTTACAAATTTGATAATATATGTTAAAATGTTTATGGACGTAAAATTTTCAGTCTTTTGATAAGTGACGAGATAATTCGCGGGGTTGCCCGATGAAATCGGCTGAAAAAATTATATAAAGGAGTTTTTGGGATGGATGTTGGGAATTTAAAAGAAATGTTGGCAAAAATTAACGACGAATACGGCGACAGAATTGCATTCAGAATTAAATCGGGAAGAAACGATATAAAGGACATCAGCTACAAGGAGTTTGTTTCGGAGGTTAATGCCTTGGGAACGTATCTTGCCTCTCTGGGGCTTTCGGGTAAGCATGTAGCGGTTTTGAGCGAAAACAGGTATGAATGGATTACAAGCTATCTCGCGGCTATCTGTGGCGGTATTGTTGTGCCGATAGACAGGGATTTGCCGGAAGATTCTATCCTTTACCTCCTTAAAGCAGGTAAAGCCGAAGCCATCCTCTATTCCGAAACCTACAGCGAGATTATAAACAAATCCGCTGTAAAAAAAGAGAATATGATTTGCTTTGAGGGCTCTTACGCTAATGCCGTTGCCGAGGGAAAACGCCTGCTTGAATCGGGCGACAAAGCCTTTACCGATATTTGCGTTGACAATGAGAAGATGTCCGCCATTCTGTTCACCTCGGGAACTACGGGCTTTTCAAAGGGCGTCATGCTTACCCATAAAAATATCGTAAGCAATATTGTAGCGGCTACCTCCTTTGAAAAATACGGGGATAATGAAATCGCATTGTCCGTATTACCCTATCACCATGTTTTTGAATGTACGGTAGGGCTTATGGCAAGCCTTTATTTCGGGGCGACCATCTGCATTAACGACAGCTTAAAATATCTCGCAAAAAATATACTGCTGTTTAAACCAACCTTGATGTTCCTAGTCCCCGCGATTATCAATGCTGTCTATAAACGTCTGGCAGATGCCGAAGCCCAGTACGGACGAGCTTTAAAGCCGGAGGAGGTTCAAGCCTTAGCTTTCGGCGGAAGGCTGGTTAAAATATTCAGCGGAAGCGCGCCGCTCAATGTTGAACTAATCAAAAAATTCAAGGATTACGGTATACAGCTTCTTCAAGGCTATGGTCTTACCGAAACCTCGCCGGTTGTTTCCACTACAAAGTACGAAAATCTTAACGATTCTAACATTAAAAGCGTAGGCGAAATTATTCCGGGCTGCGAGGTCAAAATTATCAACGATGAAATATGCGTTAAGGGCGAAAATGTAATGCTGGGATATTACGAAAACCCCGAGGCAACCGCTGAGGTTTTTGAGGACGGCTGGTTTAAAACAGGCGACTTGGGGTATCTTGACGAAAATGGATTCCTCTTTATTAACGGCAGGAAAAAGAATATTATTATCGCAAGCGGCGGCGAAAACGTATACCCCGAGGAAATCGAGCAGCTTCTTTACACTATCCCCGGTCTTGCCGATGCTCTCGTTTACGGGGGCGACAGTGCGGATAAGGAAATTGTTACCGCCGTCATCTTCCCCAATTACGATTTCCCCGATAAAACCAAGGAGGAAATCATAGAGCTTATCCGAGGGGGAATCGAAAGGGTGAACGAAAAACTGCCTGTATACAAGCAAATCACCGCAGTAAAATTCAGGGACAAGCCCTTTGAAAAAACCACGTCTAACAAGGTTAAGAGAAACGATGCCAACAAAACAGGGAGCGGATGATTATGTTTGATAAGGTAACCGAAATAATAAGCAGATACACGGACGTTAATGTCAGCGAAATGAGCGAAAGCACGAACCTTTTATCCGATTTGCGCTTGGAATCAATGGATTTTATAGACATTGTATGCGATTTCGAGGAGGAATTCGATTGCGAAATCCCGGAAAGGGACTTCAGAAAGCTCGTCACCATCAAGAATATCATTTCCTATTTCCAACCGAAGCAGGCAGAGGAAATCAAGGCGCGCTCCGAAGAATCGGAAGAGCCCGCCGTTGGATACACGCCCTCAAACTGCAAGGTATTTCCGCTGACAAGGGCTTTGGCTGAAAAGGTGCCGGAGCTTGTAAACGCGGTTTACGGCGCGGGTTATCCCGCGCAATACCTCTATTCCCCCGAGAAATTTTGGGAAAAAACAGTTAAAGGCGGGATTTACCCTTATGTCGCAATTAACGCCGACGGCAAAGCCGCAGGTATGATTTCACTTATACGGCTCAGAGTAAACTTTAACGCCTTTGAGCTGGGGCAACTTATGGTAACGCCCGAATACAGAGGAACCGATGTTGCGGAATTGCTTATTTCCTGTATATCCGCACAAGAGCTTGATTTCGGCGTAATATATTCCGAGAGCGTTACCGGGCACAAATTCTCGCAACGCTCGTGCCTTGCGGGCGGATTTTGCGATACCGCTCTGAAGCTGAACATAATGCCGTCATTTGAGCCGGACGATGGGCGGGTCAGTTGCGTCGTTTCCTGCATTGAGCGCGGTGAAAAGGAACTGGAGGTATACCTGCCGCAAGCTTACGCGGAAGCGGTGAAATTTTCCCTGAACGGCTTGAAGCCGCGAACCTACAGGACTTCAACCGATAATACGCTCGGCGGCGCGACGATGTACCAAATAAACGATGAGGAATTGTTCACCTCCCAATATGTGAACGTCACCGTAAGCAAAATAGGGGCTGATTTTACGGCGGCTTTTCAAAGGCTGGAGGACTACGCTGTTGAAAACGGCGTAAAGGCTTTGATTATTAACACGCCCTTAGCAAGCCCAGGTAATAACGAGGCGGTTGATTGGCTTCGCTCTAAGGGCTTCCTGTACGGCGGCGTTATGCCGAGGTGGCTTCCCGAATCGGACACTATTTTAATGCAGAAGCTTTACGGAAACGCCCCCGAGTGGGATAAAATAAAGCTTTTCAGCGAAAAAATAAAGGAAATCGCCGAAACGGTAAAAGGCTGTTTAGTAGCGAGGACGTAGGATGCGGGAGCGAGGCGGCAGGGGTTTAACCGCTAAATCCCTGCCTCCTGTAACCTGCAAACCTGCAGCCTCATTGAAGGGTGTAATTATACTGATGGATTTTGATTTTGATAGGGCGTTATTAAGGTTTTCCGAATTGCTCAAATGTAAAACCATTTCGGGAAACGATGCGGAATTTGAACGCTTTAGGGTAAAGCTGAAAGAGCTTTACCCTCATATCGCGCAGATTTGCGAATTTGAGCTTATAGGCGGAACGGGGCTTTTTTTTCTTTGGCGCGGGAAAAACGCGGCGAAAAGCATTGTTTTAATGTCGCATTACGATGTTGTCCCCGCTGAAGCGGAGCAATGGGAAAAGCCGCCGTTTTCGGGCGAAATATTAAACGGCGAAATATGGGGACGGGGCGCGGTTGATACGAAATGCTCCCTCTGCGCGGTGATGGAGAGCGTTGAGACGTTGATTTCGCATGATTTTACCCCCGAGTGCGATGTGTATATGTGCTTCGGCGGCGATGAGGAAACCTCGGGTGACAGCGCGAAAGCAATCGTAGCCGAGCTGGAGCTGCGCGGTGTAAAACCGTTTCTTGTTTTAGACGAAGGGGGAGCGGTAATCAAAACCAAAATAGCGGGTATTAAAGTTCCCTGCGCCCTTGTGGGGATTGCGGAAAAGGGATACATGAATGTTGAGTTTATTGCCAGAGGAAAGGGAGGGCATACCTCCCTCCCCTCTAAATCCAATCCGATTGTGACGATTTCCGAAGCGGTTCTAAAGCTGAAAAAAGCATTTAAGCCCGTAATCAGCGAGCCTTCCCGGATTATGATAAACTCCGTTTCAAAGCATATCGGGTTTAAATTCAGGCAGGTTTTAAAAAGCTCGTTCATTTTAAAAATGTTTCTGGGAAAATTCGCAGAAAACGTGCCGGAGATAGGCGCGCTTACCCAAACCATCGGCGCGATTACGCTCATTGACGGCGGGAACGCACTAAACGTAATCCCCGAGCAAGTCCGCGCGGTCGGGAATTTTAGGGTCATCAGCGGCAGCTCCGTAAACGAAACCTTGGAAATCATAAAAAAAGCCCTGCAAGGTTTAGAAATCGAGGTTAATTTAATTAACGGCTCTGAGCCGTCAAAAATATCGCGGGTAAGCGGCGAGGGCTGGTCGGTCTTGAACACGGCTATTTCCGAAACGTGGGGCGAGTGTGCGGTTGTCCCCTACCTAATGGTAGCGGGAAGCGATTCGCGCTTTTACAGCAGTATATCCGACAATATTTACAGGTTTTCACCAATGATAATGACCGAAGCAGAAAGAAGCTCTATACACGGTGTAAACGAAAAAATTTCAGAGGAAAATTTCAAAAGCATGATTCAATTTTATATTTCGTTATTAAATCCATATAATATTTTCAAAAACCCGTAACCTAAGCGGGTTTTTTTGTATCTATATTATATAAGCATAAATAAGAGGAGGCGCGAGAGTGGAAAAATCGGAACTGCAAAAAACTGTAAAAGCGGCTCAAAAAGGCGATGACAAAGACTGCGGGAACGATGATTGCAGGGTTAGCTCTTTCGGGACTGCTCCTCAACGCAATAGGATTGCCGAACAGACCAGACACGGAAGAACAATATTCAGAGGAACATTACGAACAATATTTAACGGAGTATGAAAACGATTCAGAGCAAACCACCGTTGAAACTTCTGTAACAATAAATGAAACGAACCCGCCCGAAACAAATAATACCGAAGAGGCAACGGGTGAGTTGAATATTGATTATATTATCATAAACGGCGTTAATCTCGGCGCGCTCCCTCCCAGCGTAACAACCAGAGGCAGACATTCGCAGTAGCAATAACTATTTTAATTATGAAAGGAAGCAATTACCATGAAAACGAAAATCAAAGGCTTAATCGGCATGACCCTTGCGTTATCCATAGTTTTATCCTTCGGAAAAGGCAAAATAATAATGGTGAGTGACTTTTTTGGCACACTGGAGGGCGACTTCACATACACTTATACCGATTCAAAGCTAACGGTTTCGGCATACAAAGCAACCTCAGAGGACGGTCGCAGTTTTTCTGAAATAAAAATGGAAACAGACTTTAGCGTCAACAAAGGCGGGCAGATGGTTTCTAAAGATTTGCTTTTTAATAAATACCATTTGATTTTTGAAAAGGTTGCATAAAGCATTAAACAAATACGCAAAGGCGAGCAGTGCGGTTCGCCTTTGCGTATTATTTCCTTACACAGATTTTACATAAATTTTACATAAAAGCGGTAGCGGATTTTGCGTTAATGTTTTATAATTAAGGTAATCGAAAATATATCAGAACGGGTGGGGTAATTATGGTACAAACACCATTTGAAATTAACAATCGGATTCTCAGCGACATAAGAGCCGCAATGGACATACACGATAAAAATAAAGCAGATGAGTTTTCATATATTCTGAAAGACAACTTCACGCCTTATCATTTAAGCAATGACGAAGAAGAGAATATGTTCAAAATAATGCGTAAGGGAAGGGGTAAAGCCGGAGTTTTTTTGACATTCTTTGGTTTATTTTGGTCTGCCAATACTCTGTTCGCTTTATTAATGACAATAAGCAATAATGCCATTATAGAAGGTATCGTGGGTGTGTCCTTATTTGTATTAATCGGCGTTGTTATGTTAGTTATCGGAATCTGCATAGAAATTTTCTAAGCGGAATAGATAACCTCACCTGTTTTAATGACATGTTCGACAAAGCCGCTTGGGTCGTAATTTGAATCAAGCAAATGCGGTTCAATATCTATAAAATCACCGTTCCGCCTAAGCCTTTGCAACAAAACGCAAGTATCATACCAATTATCATCGCTTACATTGGAAACTAATACGGCTACGTCAATGTCGCTGTCTTCGTGCGGCACACCATTGACATAAGAACCAAAAAGGATTACTTGATTTGGTTCAAGTGCGTTTTTTACTTCTAAAGCATAATCGGCAGCTATTTCCCTAACTTTGTCTTTACAAAGCATAAGAACTCCTCCGTTTCAATCAATAATTGTTTGCAATGAACATCATTAAGCGTTTTGGCAATACGGTCTTTATATTCGGGATAACGAGCTTCTATTTGATATGGCATTAGTCTGTCTAAAAATGTTTTTTGTTCTTCGGATAAGTTGTCATATATCTTACCCTTAGTTGCTAATTTCTTTAAATCGTGAATTTTAGGCGGTGTTTCGTTTGTATTATTCTCAATCACCGCTTTCAAAGCCTTTTCTGCTACCAAATGGCAAAGAAACCCCGCCCATAGATAATGTTTCTTTTCCAGCATAGACTTTGCAACCTTTATGTCATCGTCACATGAATCGAGCCAATACTCAACTTTATTAAGCATACTACCGCCCCTTATCTTCTAATATCACCATTCTACCACCTTTTTATGTTCATGTCAAGCATTTTTTCGGTTTAACCGATAAGAATAATATTTTTTACGAAATAACGGAGGTCTAATGATATGAATAACGAAAACGATGCAAGAAAAGGCAGGAAATTTATACGCATAATAGGTGTGGTTATTGTGTTTTTCAGCTTTCCGCTTGCTTTAGGTGCGTTAGTTTCTCTTTTGGTAAACATAGGTTTAATGTCCGATTTTGCACGGTTAAAAGAAAACGGCATTCTCACGCAAGCGGTAATCAGCGAAATAAACGCACACTATCGCGACGGCACTGTGCTATCCGGCTTTCAAGGGTGGGACGGTGATGAAGATTCGGAAAGACCCAGCTATGATGTTTTCGTTGATTTTGTGGCAGAGAATGGTGAACCTATGCGGGTTGAGCTGAATGTCGTTTCAGCTGAACTTAGTTCTAACGGGCATATCGGATATGTTATCCCAATATATTATAACCCGGATAACCCTCACGATATTATCCCCGCAGACTATACTGCGTTGAGATTTTCAAATATATTCACAACAGGAATACTCATACTCGTAGGAATCGTGCCTTTATTTATAGGTTTGTTCTTTATTTTCTTTAGTGCTAAAGTCGTTGAAAAAGCACCTGAATTCTTTAATAAAATCGGAAGTTCTAAATTTGTTGTGAAACGATTAGAGGCTATAGCTGATGAGCAAACGGCGGCGGGCTTTTCACCTGACGGAAAACATAGCATAAAA
This sequence comes from Oscillospiraceae bacterium, assembly GCA_009777725.1. Lineage (GTDB taxonomy): Bacteria > Bacillota > Clostridia > Oscillospirales > Ruminococcaceae > UBA946. Next base: position 47,524 of record WRLG01000015.1, read on the forward strand.
AATTCGATTAGCATACATATCGCACAAAACTCGGTTCTGCTTTGCGATATACTTGAACGCAATTTCAGAACGTATTATTTCGGTCATGATGAGATAAGCGGCGTGCTGAAAATTGTAAAGAAAAAGCCGCAAGGCTTTGTCGCACCATTATTCCTTGCTTTAATGTTTCTTCCCTTTCTATACGGCGGCATTGTAGGGGAGGGCGACCTTTCCGGCAGAATAGTAGTTCTGTTTCTGGGTAGTATGAGTATTCTGCTGCCGGCTGTATTTGCTTGGATGGTCATATCTCACAAGCAAAGGACTAAAAGGGCGGTCAAGGGGATTGAAGACGGCAATTACCGTGCATATGAAATCCCGATTGAAGGCAAGTTTAAAGAATATAAAGGTGATGACGAGTACGGTTACTACATCAAAAGCGGGGAATTTGTTTTTAGGATTGAAGGCAAAGAATACCAAAGCACGGTCATAGGCGACCCCGCCGTCGTCATGCTGTTTGAGAAAGAAAAGGGGTTAGACTTTCACCTGTATGGTACGGGATATTTGAGAACAGGGAAGTTTCCTAAGCGGCAAGAGTAACATTTGTTTACAAAATAACAAAGGAGGGTTCAGCATGAGCTCAAAAGGTAAAAAACATAAGAAAATTGACATGACAGGTTGGGAAACGGTTACAAAAACGGAAAAAAATAATGAAGCAGCAACAAGAATTGACCCGGAAAAAGTTTCCGGTTTTTTTGAAAAAATAGAAACTATGGGTTACACGGGCAAAGTCAAGTATGTCAACAAAAACAGCCAAAAAGCAAATGCTTTGATTCTCTTTAGCTTTCTTTGGGGAGGTGCTCTTTGCGCGCCGGTGTTGCTGTTCGGCGATGGTGACACGCTTATATTCGGTTTTGGTATGCTTTTTATCTGTTTGAGTATGTTTATGACCGGAATCATTTTGAGCACCAATCCCGGAGTCACTAAACGCAAAAAAAAGCTTATGAAAGATGACAGGAACGCAATTACAGCGTATGTTACAAAGGTTGTTAAAAAAGCTCTGCCGATACGCTCCGAACAACGCATAATCTGCAAATCCGAACAGACAGGGCTTGAATATATCTCCGATAGTGCTTTTTATAACTTTAAAGGATACGAGGGCACGGAAGTTTGGGTTTACTTAGACCCCGACGACCAAAGCGAATACGGGGAATATTTTGTGGATTTGGAGGGAATGGTGCAAAAATATTTTGCGTAAAATATTATTTATGCGTTTGCCGTGAAAATATTGACACTCCCGCTCAAACATGCTATAATAAATACAGAAAACACAAAAAATTAACAAGAAAGGTCTTGATTTTAATGTCCAAATGTGCTACAATTTTAGCAAGCAAGCGGTTCATTCCGCTCTTTTGACATGTTTTAAAATTTATATAAATAAATGGGCAACTACTCTCTGCTTTAAGCGGCGGGTAGTTGCCTTTTTTTGTGTTTTATAAACGTAAGGCTTGGCATAGAGCCCTCAACTTCCGTGATTTAAATTAAGGATTTCTTCAATTTCAGATTCTGATAAACCAAACAATTTCATATTTTCGATAAGTTCACGCTTACCCTTTTCCACAGCACAATCCAAAGCCCACTCAAAATCCCGTCTTGCTTTCTCTTGGCGTTCGTATAAATCACGAGCCTTTTCGTCCGCCGATAATTCTCGGAGCTTGACTACAGCCTTACTAATTTGCGGATTCCTGTTTGCTACCATATCCAATTCCTCCTCGTTCCCTGCGGCGATAAATTTCGCCCAGTCATATAATTCCGTGCCGTCTACGTCTGCGGGTAATTTATGCAGTTCCAGAGTATGAATTTCGATTAGGTCGGATAGCTCGATGTTTGCGTTCGGGTCAAAAAATGTGAAGCGATGATGATAAAGCGGGCTTGCTTTTATAAGGGTTTCATCGGTGATTATGATGCTGATTACGCGTTTTAAATCTTTATATTTATCACTGCTTCCGATTTGCTCTGTGATTAGTTTAGCGTCATAATAGATAATGCGCTCCTCCATGCCGGGGCGGACTTGGAGTTGTATTTCTATATGGATAATTTTCCCCGTTTTGGTTTTTACTTTTACGTCAACAATGCCCAATTTGTCCCCATCAAATTCGCGGAGCAAATGCGGGTCGAGGATTTCTATAACCTCATATTCGCCCTCGTCCAGTTTCAGAATCGACTTTAACAGCCCCTCTAAAAACTCAATATTCCGCTCATCTGCGAAGAAAATTCGAAACCCGAAGTCATTTTTTACCGAAATTAAGAAATTTTTATCTTTCTTTTTTAGCTGTTTCAAATAATCACCCCCCTATAACTATATTATACCCTTTTGCCCCCACTTTGTCAACCAATATAAACAAAAAAACAGCTATCAATGCTTTTCAAAATTGTTAATTGGTTATTGACACCCCCGCCAAAATCTGCTATAATAAAAATCACACCAACAAAACCAAGGAGCATTAAAAATGGTAACTAAAACCTTCCTCATATCGGTTAAAAACGACATCGGATTTAGGCTTTTCTTCGCTGACGAGCGAAATATTGAGTTTTTACAGGGGCTGTTAAAGTCAATTCTGAAACTGGACGAGGGCGAATACGAGGTCATCGAAATCCTCGACCCGCATTTGCTCCGCGAATTTCACGGGGATAAATTAGGCATTGTCGATGTAAAGGTAAAAACCAAAACAGGGAAAATTATACACATCGAAATCCAACTCAAAGTCCGCCCCGGTATGGAGGAGCGCATTATTTATTATGACGCTAAACTAATCACAGAGCAAATCGGAAGCAGTGATAAATACAAAGACTTAAAGCGGGTAATCAGCATTATCATCACCGAAGAAACCCTTATAAAAGCAAGCCCGCTTTATCATCACAGATTCACATTTTTTGACCCGAACGCAAACATAGAGCTATCCGACCTCATCGAAATTCATACTCTGGAATTGAACAAGTTGCCGGATAATTTTGACGGCACGGAATTATGCGACTGGGCGAAATTTATCGCCGCAGGGAGCGAGGAGGAGTTAAATATGGTAGCAAACAGGAATACGCAAATCGGTAAGGCTGTAGTCAAGCTCCGTGAATTATCAGCAGACGAAAAAGCACGTGATATGTATGAACGCCAAGAGAAAGCGCGGCGAGACCATGAGTGGGCTATGGATTATGCTCGGGAAGTGGGTATTGAGGAGGGTAGGCATAGGGGACGACAGGAAGGTCGGCAGGAGGGTCGACAGGAAGGTCGGCAGGAGGGTCGACAGGAAGGTCGGCAGGAAGGTCGGCAGGAGGGATATGTTAATGTTGCGCGCAACCTTATTAAAATGAATATCCCGATAGACGATATTATAGCGGCTACGGGGCTATCCCGCGAGGAAATTATGTCAATTTCTAATTGACACCCCCGCCCAAACATGCTATAATAAATACAGAAAACCCAAAAAATTAACAAGAAAGGTCTTGATTTTAATGTCCAAATGTGCTACAATTTTAGCAAGCAAGCAAGCAAGCAAGCAAGCAAGCAAGCAAGCAAGCAAGCAAGCAAGCAAGCAAGCTTATCTCTGCCCTAACCGCCTTGGCAATCTTCATCTCAATCTTCACCGTGCTGAATGTTTCAGCTGAAACTTTTTCCGGCGATGGCTGGTCTTTCGATTCCGATACAGGTACGCTCACAGTTTCCACGCACGAAGGCACATACTGGTGGCGAACACAGAAACCTTCGTCTGTTGAGTTTAGCGATATAACAACCATTATAATTGGAAACAGCGTTACGCATATAGGTGATGATGCGTTTCGGTCAACAGGCATAACCACCATAACCATACCCGAGAGCGTTATCTACGTAACTGCTCCAGCGTTTAGTAATTGCACAAACTTAACCGCAATAACCGTTGCACCTGCTAACAGCAATTTTTCAGATATTGACGGCGTGTTATTCAATAAAGACGCAACCGAGCTAATCAAATACCCGAATGGGAACGCAAGAACAAGCTACACAATTCCAAACAGCGTTACGAGCATACCGCAGGAGGCATTTGCGTTTATAACAGCCCCGCTTTCGATAACATTCAATTCACAAACCCCGCCGACATTCGGCGGTAATGTATTTTTTCAAAACACCGGCGAAATCACAATAGTTGTCCCATACGGTGCAAAAGCGGCATATGCGGAGATTTGGCAGTTGAGTAACTTCACTATACATGAACGCCCCGCCCCTGCTATCCACGATGACAATGAAAACAACAACCGCGGCGGAAACTTCGTAAGAGATACAATCATCAGCGGCGGCGGAATCGGCGGCGCGGCAGGCAATATAAACGGCAATAACAACTCCGAAATCAACGGTCATTTTGAAAATGACACCTACATAAAACATTCCGAAATCCCGCTGGTTTACACAGCAGACAAAAATTTTGCAGACTTCAGAGAAGTCCGCATAAACGGTCGCCGCCTAACCAAAGGAACGCATTATACCGTCAAAAGCGGCTCAACAATCATCACGCTCCTACCCGAATATTTAGACACACTTGATGAGGGAGAACATGAATTGAGCGTTCATTTCAGCGGGCTTGCAGTGGTTAAAGCTTCGTTTACTATTGAAAATGCCGAGTATGATGAGTATGACGATGTTTCAACTTTGGCGGGGATTTTGGAGGATTTTGATTCAATTGACAATTGATAATTGACGATTGACAATTAATGTGTCGGCTTCGCCGATTGTTATGTACGGGACAGGCTTGCCTGTCCCGTGAGAACGCACTCCACTTGTGGTAGTATGTGATTCGCCTGCGGGACGGGCAAGCCCGTCCCCTACAGAATAAATTGACCTATTGCATAGGTGGAAAATATGTGCGTCACAACGGCGCGCCGAGGGTGTCGCGCCCTACAATCGATAAATTTAAAATAGTTTATTTTAGCATTTAACTTAATTGCTAAAATAAACTATTTTAATGTTACGCCACGGGCGTAACTCCTTAATTGTCAATTGTAAACTGTTAATTGTTAATTTTATATCACCCTAACCCTTATCACGTTTTCCATGCCGGAAATTTTATTTATAATTTCATCGTTTACTCCGGCGGAAGCGTCAATCATGGTGTAAGCAATCTCTTTTTTAGATTTATTGAGCAAGTTCTCGATATTTACTTGAGCCGCACCGAATGCGGTTGTGATTTCCGAAATAACCGCGGGCTTATTTTTATGGATAATGCAAACTTTAGTCCCTGCGGCGTTCATCTCCGCATCCGGCAGGTTAACCGAATTGCGGACATTTCCGTTTTCGATATAATCTATAAGCTGTACCGCCGCCATAACGGCGCAGTTATCCTCCGATTCCGGCGTGGAAGCTCCGAGATGAGGGATGGCTATAACATTCTTAACACCCAAAATCTCATCTGTAGGGAAGTCAACCACATAAGCTGAAACTTTGCCGCTTTCCAAAGCCGCAATGATAGAATCGGAATCAACCAGCTCAGCGCGGGAGAAGTTAAGAATCCTCACGCCGTCCTTCATAAGCTGTATAGATTCCTCGCAAATCAGACCCTTAGTATCTTGATTATACGGCGCGTGGACTGAAATGTAATCGGATGATGAATAAATCTCTTTAAGGTCGCCCGTGGTTTTACATCTGGGGTTAAGCCCCAAAGCCGCCCTTACGGAGAGGAACGGGTCAAACCCGATTACCTCCATACCCAAAGCAAGAGCCGCGTTCGCCGTAAGAACACCGATTGCCCCAAGCCCGATAATACCAAGCGTTTTACCCGCAATCTCGGGACCGCCGAACTGCCCCTTACCCTTTTCCACAAGCCCGGGGACATCAGCACCCTTGCCCTTTAAAGTTTTAGCCCAATCCAAAGCATCAGCAACCTTGCGCGAGGAGAGCAAAAGCCCTGCTATAACAAGCTCTTTAACCGCGTTGGCGTTAGCCCCCGGCGTATTAAAAACGCAAATCCCAAGCTCGGAGCATTTTTCAACGGGGATATTATTCACGCCCGCCCCCGCTCTGGCGACTGCAAGCAAATTCCCGCCAAGCTCCATATCGTGCATAGAAGCCGAGCGAACCATAACCGCTTCGGGGTTTTGCGCTTCCTTTACAATATTGTACTTCGCGCCGTCAAATTTATCCGTCCCAAACGATGAAATCTCATTCAGCGTTAAAACATTATACATATATACACCTCATTAATTATTTTCTTCAAATTTCCTCATAAAGTCAACCAACTTTACAACGCCCTCTGTCGGCATAGCATTGTAAATTGAAGCCCTCATGCCGCCTACCGAGCGGTGTCCGCCCAGATTTATAAAGCCTTGCTCCTTTGCTTCTTTGATGAACTTTTTGTCAAGCTCTTCATTCCCCGTTACAAAGGGAACATTCATCAAGGAGCGGTCGTCGCCCGATACGGTCGCGCTGAACATCTTTGAGCCGTCAAGGTAATCATAAAGAACGGCGGCTTTTTTGACGTTATGCTCTTTCATAGCCGTAAGCCCGCCCTTGTTTTTCACCCATTCAAGGACAAGCTTCAGCATATAAATGCCGTAAGTAGGCGGCGTGTTATACATAGAGCCGTTTTCGGCATGAATTTTATAATCAAACATGGTGGGGGTATAATCTCTCGCGTTGCCGATTAAATCCTCGCGGATAATCACAACCGTCAGCCCCGCAGGACCCATATTCTTCTGCGCTCCCGCATAAATTACGCCGAATTCAGATACATCAATCGGCTCGGAAAGAATACAAGACGAAGCATCGGCAATTAAAGGAACATTGCCCGTTTCCGGCAGTTTAGAAAACTTCGTTCCGAATATAGTGTTGTTTAGGCATATGTGGAAATAGTCCGCATCCGCTCTGAACTCGCTTTTGTCAAGAGTTGGGATATAAGAAAAAGTCTTGTCCTTAGAAGAAGCTATGATTTTGCAATCGCCGTAGCGCGCAGCTTCATCATAAGCCTTTTTAGCCCATTGCCCCGTAATAACAAAATCCGCCTTGCCGGATTTATTCATAAGGTTAAGCGGTAGCATTGCAAACTGAGAGGAAGCCCCCCCCTGCAAAAACAAAACCTTATAATTTTCCGGGACGGACATTACCTCGCGCAGCAAAGCCTCGCACTCGTCAATAATCGCCTGATACTCCTTTGAGCGGTGGGACATCTCCATAACGCACTGCCCCGTGCCTTTGTAATCAAGCATTTCATCGGCGGCTGTTTTTAAAACCTCTTTAGGCAAAACAGCCGGACCCGCGCTGAAATTAAAAATCTCGGGCATAATAAAAACCTCCAATAATCTAAAATATCACTTGTTTATTATATCAAATTGTTAAAATAAAGTCAAGTCGTTTACCAAAATTTAATAAAAATTTAACCTATTAATGGATTTTATGATGTCTTTTTTTCTTGAACTGTTAAATCTGACACCTCTTCAAGCGTCAAGCCGGTCATTTCGGCGATTTGCTCAAAAGGCATATCTACACTAATAAGCTTGCGGGCAATACCAAAAGACTGTTCCCGTATCCCCTCTTGCCTACCTGCCTGCAAACCCTCTTGCCTACCCGCCTGCAAACCCTCTTGCCTACCCGCCTGCAAACCCTCTTGTCTCGCACCCTGCATATTAGTAGCCTCAATATGCAAAGCTTTTTCTCTCATGCGGGCGGCTTCTTGGATTTTTTCATCTTCGCTCATTTGATATATGATGTATACTGCTTCTTGAATGGGTGCAACTGCTGTTTGCTTTAACATCTCAAATTCCTCCTCCGTTTCGGCGTTAATTAGTTGAAGCCAAAGCTCTTTTTTATTATGTTTATTCGCATTTTTGCTGATTTTACCAAGCTCAAAGAAATGTATGGCACATTTATCCGTTAAAACTTCGTACCTGTTTTTCTCCATAACAGTAAAATGTGAATGGTATTCTTTACAATCAAAAATCGGGAAATTCACTATATTGATACAAATGCTTTGCTTTAAATCCTCAAAACCCTCGCCGCTTTTGAGCTCACCGCTATAAAGCTTCGACCAGTAGAACAGGGTTCGCTCCTTGTAATTATAGTCTTTGCCGTATTGCATTTCGATGTTAATTAGTTTGCCGTCAACTTCCATGTTTATGTCCATTTTGACAAATTTACCCTCTATACTGTCGGGTAAAATCTCCGAATTTTTGACTTTAACATTTTTTATAGATTCAATCGGTATTTCAAGCAGGCTTGAAAGCAAATCAATAAGAAGCTGTATATTTTCCGTAAAAAGCTTCTTGAATATTATGTCCAGCTTTGCTTTTAAAACATTTCGTTTGCTCATATTTTAATGTTCTCCCTAAAGAATCCCCCGCTTTCGTTAAGAAACAGTTTATAAGCGGGGGAATTTTAATTATAGTGCCTTTACTTCATGAACCTTTTCAACCCACGCAATATCCTCTTGGTCCATTACACCTACTGCGTCAATGATTAATTGCTGTAAGCCCTCAATGGTTATGTCGGGATTCCATTTTTTAAGTTTTAATAATGCACCCAAATGATTTCTGTGCCTTTCCCTTATTTCAAGTTCACTTACCATGCCTTCACCCCACTTAAACCTCAACATCCTGCTCGTAATCAACCCCGTTAACTCCGAAGCCGAAAAGGCTTTCAAAATCATGGGAATATCCGTCAATGTCTGTTACGGCTGAAAGATTTTCGCTTGTAACCTGCTCCCAAATTTTGGATACTTCAGTTTGAATATCCTCCCGCATCTCCCAATCGTCAAGGCGGATTAAGCCGTTTTCATCGGTTACTGGTGCGGAATAAAGCTTTTTCTCATCGAAAAGGCGGTGCATCTGCTCTATGCAATCCTCGTGAAGCCCCTTTTCTTTCATTACTTTAAAAAGGATAGCGATATAAAGCGGAACTACGGGGATTGCGCTTGAAGATTGCGTAACTAAAGCCTTGTTAACCGCGATATAAGCCTTAACGCCGTCATATTCGGCGGTGATTTCCTTAGCGGTATTGAATAAATGCTCTTTTGCCCTGCCTATAGTGCCGTTAAAATACATAGGGTGTGTAAGCTTCGGTCCGATATACGAGTAAGCGGCGGTTACGGCGTTTTCGGCAAGCGCGCCCTCTTTGGAAAGGAGCTCAATCCAATCCTTCCAATCCTCACCGCCCATAACCTTGACGGTAGCCGCAATTTCATCATCCGAAGCGGCGGGGACGGTGACTTCATTCAGCGTTTTCTTTGCGGGGTCTATAGATTTGTTCGTATAAGTTTCACCGATTGCCTTAATTACGGAGGAATGGGTAACGCCCTCTTTGTCCGTGCGTTTCGGTGCGGCAAGGCTGTAAATCACCATATCGACCTTGCCCAAATCTTTTTTAATAAGCTCGATGGTTTCACGCTTCATCTCTTGCGAAAAAGCATCGCCGTTTAGGGTTTTAGCATAAATGCCGTCTGCACGGGCAAATTTTTCAAATGCGGCGGTGTTATACCAGCCTGCTGTTCCTGTTTTGTTATCTTTGCCCGCTCTGTCAAATATTACCCCGATTGTTGAAGCCCCGCAAGAATAAGCCGCCGCAATCCGCGAAGCAAGCCCGTAGCCCATAGAGGCACCGATTACAAGAACTTTCTTAGGAGCATCCATTTTCGGCTTTGATTTTACATACTCAATCTGCCTGCGGACATTCTCCTCACAGCCGACGGGATGCGCCGATGTACATATAAATCCTCTTATTTTAGGTTTGATAATCATAGCTGTAAACCTTCCTTTCATCATGCTGTATAGTATACCACATTTTCCCTTTAAAGTCAATACTATATAAAAATTTTAGACCAAATGATTGACAACTGCAGAGAAATTTTTCCAAAACTTCAAAAAATGTATATATTTTTCAAAAAACCCCTTGACAACTTTGATAAAATTTGCTATACTTTACTATTGACAGGCTTTTTCAGGAAATGATGATTAACCTTGAAAGGAAGTGTATATAAAATGAAAAGAACCTACCAGCCGAAAAAGCTCCATAGAAAAAAGGAGCATGGCTTTATGAAGAGAATGAAAACAAGAGCAGGTCGCAAGCTGCTTTCAAGAAGGCGCGCGCGCGGCAGGAAAACACTTTCCTATTAGTAACGACACCCCCCCACTTAGAGACCACATTCTCTGTGGTCTTTTTCTTTAAAATCGTTCAAGGGGTTGAACTTGTGAATTATACAAAGCCGCTGAATGAGAATAAGGACTTCCTTGCCCTTTATAAAAGGGGGAGGTATGTTTCGGGGCGCGAAATCGTTGTTTATTACAAAAAAAACGGGTTGCCCTTAAGCCGCTTGGGGATTACAACGGGTAAAAAAATCGGCAATGCGGTCATACGAAGCCGTTGCCGCAGAATCATACGCCAAGCTTACAGAGAAAACGAGCCGCTTCTGCCGCCGGGGTATGATATTGTAATCATGGCGCGACCGCCGTGCGCCGACGCTAAGTCAACGCATTTGAGCAGATTTATTAAAAATCAAGCAGTCCCGAAAATGCTGGGCGCGGGTGCGGGTTCGCAACGACCCCGTAAGTAAAGCGTGTCACTTAATAAAAGTCTTGGAGCTTAGATATGAAGTATGTTTTTATATTTGTTGTAAGGCTGTATCAAAAATATATATCTCCGCTAAAGCCTGCGCGTACCTGCAAATATTACCCGACCTGCTCCTCCTACGCCGTAACCGCGCTTGAAAGATACGGTGCGGTAAGGGGTGGCTTTATGGCAGTGCTGAGACTGCTTAGGTGCAATCCGTGGAGCATGGGCGGGATTGATTACGTACCGGAAAGGGAGAGTTTTGGAAGTTGAAAATTATCGGTTATCCGCTCGGATATATAATGTGGTTTTGCTATCAGCTGGTTAATAACTATGCTTTAGCCCTTGTTATCTTTACTTTAATCACAAGAATCCTGTTATTCCCATTATCGCTGAAACAGCAGCGTTCACAAGCGGCGATGACGGCTTTTCAGCCTAAAATAGAAAAGCTCCGTAAGCAATACGGAAATAATCAGCAGAAATTTCAAGAGGAGCAGATGAAGCTTTATCAGGAAGAGGGGATTAACCCCATGGCTTCCTGCCTGCCTTTGCTTATTCAAATGCCTATTTTATTCGGTATCATCGATGTTGTTTACCGACCGCTTACCCATATCCTGCGGATACGCCCGGATGTTATGGAGCAGGCAACGGAGATAGCCGCCGGGGCTTTCGGCGATGCGCGGTATTTCTCTCAAAGACCCGAGCTTTATGTCCTGCAATCGGTTCAGCAGCAGCCGGAGCTTTACGCTCATATGCCGGACTTTTTGGAGACAACGCAAAGCTTTAAAAATACGCTTTTCGGTTTTATCGACTTAGGGCAGATTCCCACTTTCAGACCCGATGTATGGGACGCGGCGGCTGTAGGGCTGATTGTTATCGCCATATCGTCCGGCTTGCTTAACTTGGTGCAGACGATTTTTACGCAAAGAAAGATGAAAAAAAGCAACCCCGACTCGGCAAACAATCCCACCATGAAGAGCATGAACATCATGCTTTACGGGATGCCGCTTTTCTCCGTCTGGATAGCGACTACTTTCCCTGCGGGCATAGGCTTTTACTGGGCGATTTCCGCGTTTTTGGCGTTAATCCAGTCCGTTATACTCTATAAGATTTACACGCCGGAATACCTCGCTGTGCTTGCCGAAAGGGATAAGCAGAAAAACAAAAGCAAAACCAAGAAACGCTCCGGGCTTATGGAGAAATATCAAGCGATGCTGGAGGAACAAAACGCCAAGGGAGCGGCTATGCAGACGGCGGTTGACAAAAACAGGTCCGCCCCGGCAAAAGCTTTTGACGAGGACGGTAAAGAGGTTAAGCTTTCAAAATCAAAGCAAAGGGAATATGAAAGCAAGATTATCGCGGAGGCAAGGCGTAAAATGGCTGAAAAATACGGCGATGAATATACCGAGGATTAAACGAATGAACAATGAACAGTTAACATTTAACAATTCGTAAAACGGGGGCGGAGAAACGCCTCTGCACGAAAGAAAGGATTGAGAAGTATGAAACAGGAATTCACAGCTAAGACCATAGAGGAAGCTAAAGCTATGGCGGCAGCCGCATTCGGAGCGGAGCAAGACAAGATTAAATTTGAAGTGCTGGAAGAACCTAAAAAAGGGCTATTCGGCAAGGTTAAGGGGGATGCAAAAATCAAAGCCGAATATGATATGACAAAATCCGAGATAGCAGTATGCTATATTAAAAAAATACTTGACTGCATGGAGATTGAAAATACGCTTGACGTTACCGAAATTGAGGACGGCGCGGTGATTGACATATTAGGGGATACTACCGGCGCGATTATCGGCAGGCGCGGCGAAACCTTGGACGCGCTCCAGTACCTTGCTTCAATGGCGGCAAATAAGGGCAATAAGTCTTATTACAGAATAAGCTTAGATTCCTGCGGCTACCGCGAAAAGAGAAAGACTATTTTAGAGGAGCTCGCAACTAAAATATCCAAAACCGTTATAAGGACAGGAAGAACCTCAACCTTAGAGCCTATGAACCCCTACGAAAGGCGGATTATACACTCGACCGTTGCGGCGATTGACGGCGTTTCTTCCAAAAGCATAGGCGATGAGCCTTTCAGAAAAATTATCATTACCTTGGCGGGCGGTCAGCGGTTTAACAGAAGCAGCACGCCCCTCAGCCGCCCCGCCGGAGGAAATACTGAACGCGGGCGGGATTTTAAAAGCGCGGGAAATAATCAAAGCACAGGAGGCGATAACAAGGGAGGATACCGCCGGGATAACCGCGATACTCGCGATAATCGTGACAAACGCGGCAGGGATGAGCTCCCCGTTAAAGCCGTTGAAATCGGAAAATCTTCCTTTGAAAAGGAATACAAGCGACCTAAGCCCGAGGACGATGTAATCAAAGGCGGGCTTTACGATAAAATTGATGTCTAACAAACCGATTTACAATGTACGATGTACAGTTTACAGTTTGCAGTTTACAATTGTACACTGTAAACTGTAAACTGTACATTAATAAATGGGGGTTTATTTGTTAAGGAGTTGTATAGGGTATTGACAGGACGTTAGTCTGCGTGTTATAATTGTTTTACAAATGACTGTTAAATAATTGTTAAATCATAGCGGGGGAATATGAGCCGGAGCGTTACCGGCAATTCGGGAGGTTGTTATGAAGCAGGCACTGGATTTCGGAAGTTATGCCGCGTTCAAGGAAATCGTTGAGGATTTGAAGGAAAGTCTTATTCAGCTCAAGGAATATTGCGATGCTTTGGGGCTTGAAAATACTTCCCGTTCGATACACGATACCGTCGAGAAGGCAATTAAGGAACGCTTTGAAATCGCCGTTGTCGGCGAATTTAAGCGTGGTAAAAGCACGATTATCAACGCGCTCTTAGGCAAAGAGGTTCTCCCCGCCGATGTTTTACCGGCTACCGCCACGCTCAACAGGGTTACATACAGCGAGAATCCTTATGTTCTCGTTGAATATAAGTGCGGCGATACGGAAAAGGTTAAAATCGGGGATTTGAAGGATTATGTCACCAAGCTTTCCTTTGAATCCGAAAAGAAATCGGAAAGTGTCCGGCAGGCTACCGTTTATTACGATACCGAATTCTGCCGCAACAATGTCGATATTATAGACACCCCGGGGCTTAACGATGATGAGCAGATGACGAAGGTAACCATGTCAATCCTGCCCAAGATAGATGCGGCTGTTTTTGTAATATCCGCTAATTCTCCGTTTTCTCAATTTGAAAAAGAATTTCTGGAAAAGAAGATGCTTACCTCTGATTTAGGGCGTATTATATTCGCCGTTAACTGTTTCGGGACATTCTCAAAGGAGGATGAGGACCGCATAGTAGAAACGGTTGCAAAGCGAATCGGCGTATATGTTATGGAAAAAGCAAAGCTTGTAATGGGCGAAAATTCCAAGGAATTTGATGTTTACAAAAGGAAAATAGGCAAGCCCCGTGTTATAGGGGTTTACGCAAAAAAAGCTCTTACGGCAAAGGGAACAAGAAACGCCGCTTTGCTTGCAGAAAGCAACTTCCCCGCCTTTGAAAATGTCCTTGAATCGATTCTTACCATGGAGCGCGGCGCGATTTCGCTCCAAATCCTTGCTAATAAAATTATCAGCTCTGGTTCTGAGATTATAAATTCAATCATGCTCCGCGAAAACGCGCTTGCTATGGAATCGGACGAATTTTTAGAGAAATATGAAGCCGCCATAGATGAGATTGACGAAATCCGCACTAAAAAACGGGCAGAGTTCGTTAAGATTAACGAAGCCGCCGCAAATGTGTTTAAAGGGCTGCAGCCGACCTTGGACAGCTATTGGCTGCAAATTGAAGAGACCGCCATGAATATTATAGACGATTTCCCCATGTCCGCGGAGGACCTAAAGCGCGAGAGGACAAAAATGGTATATTCCATGCTTACCGATAAAATCAAGGACGGCATTGAAAACAAGGCTCAGCTGATTTGTGAGAAAATTCATAATGAAATCACCATTGCTTTAAGCGATGAGGCGGTAAGGCTTCAATCCTTTGAGGATGAATTTTATGCTTCTATAGGGCGTATACAGCAGATGTTCGCCGTTTCTCAGAATAAGCGGGAGCAAAGCATCAGCGGAAGCAACCCGATTATGGTCGCTCTGGGCGGCACAATCAGCGTTGGGACGGGCGGGCTTTTCGTAGGGCTTAGGGAAGCCGGCTTTAAGGGTGCTTTGTTGGGAGGCTTTACCGGCGTTACAGGGACATCCGCTACCATATTCTTAGCGGGCGCGTTGGGTATTCTGGGAGGACCCATGACAATATTTGCCTTTGCGATGGCGGGGCTTGTCGGCACGCTGACAGGTAAATTTGCCGTTGATAAAATACTGGTTCAAGAACGCATTGATAAATATAAAAGCAACTTTAAGTCGGCTGTAAAGAAACAGTTTAAGGAGATGAAAATCACCAGCGATTTCTCCGAAACGGTTCGCCGCCAGATATTCGCATCGTTTCAAGGGCTTAAATCTAAAATTGAAGAAGAAACCGAAATTATTTTGCTTGACACGCAAAAAACCTTGGACAGCTTAAATCGCCTCAAAGCCGAGAAAAAGATGACCTCCGACAATGAAAGAGAAGCTCTCGGCGACTGCGCCGAATACGTTGGCGGCTTGCTTGCTCAAACCTATGCCCTGCATAAAAAGCTGACCGATGAAACGCAATAAAACAGCCTTTATGCGGTAAAGGAGTATAGCATTATGATTATACCTGTTGGAGCATTACCCGAGCATAACCCTCTGCTTGAAATAGATTTGAGCTTCAGCGCGTATTTAAGCGCGAGAACGCGCTCTTTTAAAGAACACGTGCTTGACGGCAAGCTTGATTATGCTTTCGATGCCGATTTTTCACTGCGCCAAAAAATAAACGGTATGCCCGGGTGGGCGAAAATCCATAAGAAGCTTGTCAATACCGATATACCGAATAAATATAAAAGTGTTTTCAAATCATCAAGTGCCGCAAGCCCTCTTTTATATCCCAATGCGTTTGATGCCGCTCTGGCTTGCGCCGCGCATCTTAAAATGACCGCACCCGCAGTATATGTAAGGAATATTCCCGATAAGCTTGAAATATATTCCATGGGCACTGTTAACGCGGAGGAATGTGTTGTGATAACCTCCGCTCTTTATGAAGCCTGTAACAAAGAGGAGCTTACCTTTTTGATTGGCAGGGAGTGCGGGCATATACAAAATAACCACAGCGCGTACACTCTTGCCGCCGCTTACTTTGATAAGAGCGGCAACGATGATGAACGAGTAGTTGTTTCGGTAAAGCCGATTGAAGCCGCTTTTAGCACATGGCTTGATTTTTCAACCGTTACGGCAGACAGGGCGGGGATTATCTGCCTTGATGCACCTTTGAATTTTTTGGAAATTTTCAATTCGCTCTACAGCAAGGGCTTGATTTTAACGCGCAAAAACAGCGAAGCGGAATACGGCGAAGAGCTTGACACGGATAAGCTGAACAGCAAGAGCGCGGTTTTGCGGAAAACGCCCTCCAGAAGCATTGCCATTGAGAAAGAATTTACCGTTGCCGAACGCAGGGCTCTTGCGGGGTTGGAGTTTTTAAACTGCGATGCTCTCTTTAGCTGGCGAGCCGATTTAGACGCAAGCGGCGTACATACCATAAGCAAGCAAGCTCTTGAAATTAGGTGTGATGCTATACTTTTTAGGGATTAGCTGAATTTACAGTTGAACGACGATATTGCACTCAAAATACCTTTATATTGAGTAATCGTGAAATGTGTGCAATATTTGATATGGTTTTTGTGAGATATTACTATTGACTTATTGCTCTGATTATGTTATAATACAAATGTTGTGTTCCTTTTAAAAATTCGTTTTAATTTACGGTTGACAAGACCAAGCGTACTTCTCAATGTGTACTCAAAAACATTGAATTGAAGCAAGCGCATTTTTCAGTGTATGCTAAACACTGATAATACAATTGTGTTTCTCAATGTACACGAAACAACATTGGTTGATGAAGAAAAGGGATTCTGTTAAGAGTCCCTTTTTCACTAATAAGGATTATTATGGGAATAATATTAAAAAACGGAATATATTTTGTTGGCGGAGTTAAAGACGTTATCCTTTCTGTAGGCGGAAAATTTGATGATTTTAAAGAGAGACCCATTGTAACATTGCTTCAATCACAGGATGATTCTGATATATTCTGGGCTGTGCCAATTGGCGATTTAAGTCATAGAAATGAAGAAAGCCGCAATAGGATTAACAAATATTTAAAATATCCTTTCGAGGATATTCGCTCATGCTTTTATCATATCGGTAAGACAAATAAGGAGTCTTTATTCTTTTTATCTGATACTTTCCCTATAACCGCAGACTACATATTAAGAGAATACAGGGTTTTTAATTCTCAGCATTATGTTATTAAAAATAAGCAATTGATTTATGATTTGGAAAGAAAGTTAAAAAGAATATTATCATATGAGCAATCAAAAATCAAACAAACCGGGGATTTCTTTTTTAGGCAAAATATTTTTGGTTTATACGATTATATAAGAAAACAATCAAAACCTTTAGAAATAGAAGCCTCTGACCCGGAAGCCAAAGAAGAGCTCGGCGAAGAGGTAATGGTTTGACTTAGGGAAGCTAAAGATTAATACCAATTATATATAAGCTTCAAATGAAAGGATGCGTTTGCCGTGTCGGAGGTTTTAAGTGAGGCAAAGCTGAGCTATAATGATACCGAGCCTGATATTGAAAAAATACAAAGCCAGTTTAGGATTTTGCTGAATGACCGTCCTTTAAGGCTTATTTTGGGTGATGATTTCATTTCTCAGCTTCAAGAGTGGGACGAAGCAATTACCAAACGCCGCTCCGAGCCTTTCTCAATTGTAATATTAGGTGACTTCAAAAGAGGGAAAAGCACGGTAATCAACGCTATTTTAGGTCAGCCCGTAGCCCCGGTGAACGTAGCACCCGAAACCTTTACGATTAATTCAATCGGATACGGAGAATTGCCCTCTGCGGAAGCAACGCTTAAAAACGGTCAGCGAATTAAGCTTTCCGGCGATGATTTAGCGCGCGAGAAGCTTGAAAAGCTGACGGCGGCATTCCCCGATTCCTTGGAATATATAGAAATTCTTAACACCTCTGAAATTTTAAAGGGGATTAGAATCGTAGACACGCCCGGATTGAGCGACCTTGATATGCTGGACAAACAGGTTCAAGATTACCTTGTCCACGCCGATGCCGTTATCTACGTAGCGGGCGCGCTGACCCCGCTTTCCGAAACGGAACAGCTTTTTTTGGCTAGCCATGTCCGACCGCAAAGCTTTTCTAAATTTTTCGTTCTGGTCAATATGATTGACGCGATTGATACTATGGAGGACATTGAAAAGGTTATAAAAAGAATATCCGACCGCTGCGGTGATATTGTTTCGGATGCCCGTGTTTACGGAATCAGTGCTATTGATGAATACAGGCGCAAAATCGGTCTTACCCGCCCGGATATAAAAGGCTTTCAAGATTTTTATGAAGATGAATTCCTTAAATTTGAAACCGATTTAAAGCGCGAAATCATCCTGCAAAAGGATATTATACGAACAAGGCGTATCATAACCATGATGGGGCTTATGATAAACGACACAGCCGCCCGTATCCGCATGATATACGAAATGATTGACCTTGATACCCAGCGGCTTGAAACTTTCTCAAAAAGTCTTGAAGAGGAATGTGCATCGCTTTCCGAGGTCTTGGAAATTCATAAGCCCAAAATACAGCTTTTGGCAACCGAAATGCACCAACAGGCAGAGCAGTGGATGTACGCATTTTTCTCAAAGCTGCGCGAGGAAATTCTCGAAAGCAGAAATACCGCTTCACCCGAGAATTTGGAGAAGTATTTCTATCGCTACTTAATTGATAAGGTAGGCGAGGCTTACCGCAAATGCCTTGAATACCACAGGGACTCCGTTACCGAATATGTCGAGAATATGGGTGACGCGCTTTCGGATAAGCTCGGCTTGAAAGGCTTGGGAGAGGTTGAGGACGTTAATGAGGAATCGATGAGCTTGTTAAACATGATTGTGTCAAAGTCTGTTTTAAACGCGGCTTCTTCGGGGACGGGCGGTGAATTTCCCTCCGGCGTTATGCCGCAGATGAAAAAGATTTTAAAAAGAAAGCGGCAAACCGATATTGTGGACATCGCTCTTGATAATTTCAGCGAGATACGCGAAAACACGATTAAGGATTTAAAATCAGCGTATTCCTTAATAGAAGAAAATGCTCTCAGCCACTTGGACGGGGTATACCAGGCAAGGGTTGATTTCAGCTTGGAGGCAATTCGTCAAGCTAAGGAAATATCGCAGGATTCCGGCAGTGGTTTGATGAAAAAGCACCTCGGAAATGCCGCTAAAATTATTAAATCCTGCGCCGTAATTTTAGCTGAATATACATAGGTGTTATAAATTTGTTTGTTTAAGGAGTATATATGAGGCTTGATAAATATTTAAAGGTAACAAGGCTTATAAAACGGCGGACCATTGCAAACGAGGCTTGCGATGCGGAAAAAATCACGGTGAACGGAAAAGTCGCCAGAGCCTCTTACGCCGTTAAAGTCGGAGATATTATTGGGATTAGCATGGGTAATAAGCCCATTAAGGTTAAGGTTTTAAACATTTCGGAGCACGCCACTAAGGAAAATGCCGCCGACAATTACATTGTTGTCGCGGAATAAATTGGAAGGGTAGAATGGGTATGAAAGAGAAATTAAAGGACTTTAACTTGGAAGAGCTTTTTGAAGCGATTCTGACACTCAAAACAACGGATGAATGTTATGCTTTTTTTGATGATTTATGCACCGTTTTGGAGCTTAAATCCCTGTCGCAAAGGCTTCAAGTTGCTAAAATGCTGGCAAAAAAGACCGTTTACAGCGATATTGTAGCTGAAACGGGCGCGTCTACCGCTACCATCAGCAGGGTTAACCGCACCTTAAACTACGGAAGCGATGGTTACGCTCTGGTTTTGGAACGCGTAAATAATAAATAAATGATGTACGATGTATTCGCAAATTTTTACGATGAACTGAATATTGGCATCTCCTATAAAAAACGCGCCGAATATTTTGACGCACTTGTCAAAAAACACGGCTCGGATAAAGTCCGCCGAAAAAAATCCCTCCTTTTGGATTTAGCCTGCGGAACGGGCGGCTTGTCGGAGCATTTTTGCCGCCTAGGGTACGATGTTATCGGTGTTGACGGCTCTGTAGCCATGCTTAATGCCGCTATGGAAAAAAAACACGCGGGAGGCTTTGATATTCAATACCTTAACCAAGATATGACGGAGCTTGACCTGTTCGGCACGATTGACGTAGCGGTTTGCGCTTCCGACAGCCTTAACCACCTGCCCGGCTTTGAAAGCCTGCAAAAAGCAGTAAGCAAAGTTTCTCTTTTTTGTGAGCCGGGGTCGCTGTTTCTTTTTGATATAAACACACCCTACAAGCATAGAACGGTGTTAGGCAACAACACTTTCGTGTATGACACGAAAAAGGTTTACTGCGTTTGGCGCAATGATTTTTTTGAGAAGAACTGCCGCGTTTTCATTACGCTTGACTTTTTTGAGAAAGCAAGTGACGGCTCATATATACGGTATGAGGAAAATTTTTCGGAATTTGCCTATGAAGCCCCCGTCATAGATAAGCTTTTGGAGAACTGCGGGTTTGAAATATTGGGGAAGTACGGATATGACAGCTTCAGAGAGTGTAAAGAAAACGAGGAAAAAATAGTTTACGCGGCAAGAAAACGCGGAAAGGAGCGGTCTTTGCTATGAAGATATTTTGGCGTGTTTTTTGGCTTGCGGCTGTTGTTTTCGGCGGGTTGTCTTTATTGAAAATTGTCTTGGCGGTTTTTAAGCTTGGCAACAGGAAATATATAGAGATTTAGGATAGGAAATGGATAAATACAGAAAGCTGGCGGGCAATACCGTAACCTTTGCAATCGGCTCGTTCGGCTCTAAGCTTTTGAGCTTTTTCCTTGTAAGGTTACATACAACATATATGTCGCTCGCCGATTTCGGCAAGGCTGATTTAATTTACCAAACGGTAAACGTCCTATACCCTATCGTTACTTTCGCTATGGCGGACGCGATTATCCGTTTCGGGATTGACAGGGCTTACGACAAGAGAAAGGTATATTCCATAGCCGTATTCTCAACAGTTGCGGGTATGGCTTTGCTTTGCTTGGCGTCGCCTGTTTTTAACTCTGTTGAGGAATTTAAAGGCTACGGCTTTTTGCTTTTTGTGTATTGCTATTGCTCGGGCTTCAGACAGCTGGCGGCAAGCTTTGTCCGCGCAAGAGGCTATGTCCGGCTTTTTGCGTTAGACGGAATTTTATCGACCTTTACTGTAGTAATCTGCAACTTTATCTTCCTTGCCGGCTTTGGAATGGGCGTTACGGGATATATCCTCTCCATCATAATATCCGACGCGCTTTCATTTATAGGTCTTACCTTTATAGCAAGCCTTAACAAATACCTTGACCCTAAGTATATCGACAAAGCACTGATGCGGGAGATGCTGAAATATTCCGTACCGCTAATATCCACCTATGTGCTGTGGTGGGTTACTGCGGCTTCGGACAGGTGGTTTATCCGCTACATGGTCGGCGAGAACGATAACGGAATATACGCCGCCGCGTATAAAATCCCCAACCTGCTTTTAATACTGACTACTCTCTTTTTCCAAGCATGGCAGATGTCTGCGATTGAGAATAAGGACAGTAAAACGCTGGGTAAGTTTTTCGGTCGCATTTTCAGCGCGTACAGCTCGGTTTTGTTTATAGCGGCGGCGGGGATTATCTTGATTGTCAAGCCCTTTACAAGTATTTTATTAGACCCGAAATTTTTAAGCGCGTATATGTTTACCCCCGTTATTGTCATCGCCGTTATTTTTCAATGCCTGTGCCAGTTTTTATCAAGCGTTTACAATGTTAAAAAGAAGTCTGTAAACTCGCTTTTGACTGCGTTTGCGGCGGCGGCTGTAAATATAGTGCTGAACCTGCTGTTAATCCCCTCCTACGGGAGCATGGGTGCCGCCGCCGCAACGGTGATGGCATACGCTTCTTGCTACGCCATCAGAATTTTTGACGCTCGGAAGCATCTGTATTTTAAGGTTGCTCACGGCAGGGTAATGATAAATCTAATCGTAGTCATATATATGGCAAACATCGCCGTATTAGAGCCGCGCCTCGCATACGTGCAACTTACCGTGATGTTTATTTTAATGGTAATGTTTAATTTTGAAGCGGTAATAAGCACGCTTAAAAAGATAGTCGGCAGGTAGATTTTTCAGTTTACAGTTTACAGTTATTTGCAACCTTATTGGTTTAGTAATGAGGGTTTTATAGAGCGTATTTTTTATGCTCTGATTTTGATTGATTTTGATTGACAATTATTGTTATATATGGTATTATAAAATTATTTAGGAGGATTGAATATGTCTGATATAAACAGAGAACACAAATCTTCATTATTTGCCAAATTATTTGAAGAACCCGAAAAGTTAATTCCTTTGTATAATGCGATTTCGGGCAACAATTACCCGTTTGATACTCCTGTTGAGATTACAACTTTATCCAATGCGCTTTACCTTGACAACAAAAATG
>WRLG01000016.1 GCA_009777725.1 Oscillospiraceae bacterium
CGCGGGTTATCCGCGATATGAGTGAGGACACGAGAATCCGCGAAATGGCGCGGGCGCGAGAAGAGGCGGAAATTAACGAACGCTTGATGCTGGGCGCGGCGCGGAAAGAGGGCAGGCAAGAGGGCAGACAAGAGGGTAGACAAGAGGGTAGACAAGAGGTTCTGAAAGAGGTTATTGACAGCCTTAAAAGTAGCGGAATGTCTGATGATGATATAAAGCGCATACTTAAGCTGTAATTATTTTTGATTTGGCGTTTATAGTTTTTCAGATTTAAAGCAGGTTTGTTCTTTCGAGGATTTTTGCCGTGAAAAAAGGAAAATTTTCGTAGGAATGTACTGACATTTCAAGAAAATTCAACGCTGTATGGCAATAAAAAAAGGTGGCTCTCCCCTAGGTAAGGGAAAGCCACCTTTTTTAAAAACATGTATTTTAGTGCATGACAAACAGGCAGAATTAACCCGCTTGCTAGCTTGCTAAAATTGTAGCACATTTGGACATTAAAATCAAGACCTTTCTTGTTAATTTTTTGTGTTTTCTATTATTTATTATACCAGTCTACTATGGTCAATCCGCCTATGCCCTCGAAATGCTTAGTGTTATGCGTAACAAGCGTGTAACCATTCGCAGAGCATTGCGCTGCTATGAGAAGGTCGCTGTCGTCAATTGGTGCTCCTTTGCGCTTGCGGTCGGCGTAGATAGCCGCTGCCGTGTTCATATCGGCTTTGGTGAGGTTGTGAATACCTAACCTTGTACACAGATTATCAAATAAGCGCGTTTTAGCAGTAGCCCCGTTTGCCAGCAAACCGCGCCGTACTTCATAATAAACCATAAGCGGAATTATAACCTTGCTTTCGGATTGTGTGACGGCGTTAAGCTTTTCAGCAAGGTCGGCGTTACCGTTAAGCACATACGAGATTATATTGGTATCAAGCGCGTAAATCATATGTCAACCTCCCGAAATGTCACCCGCTCAAATTCCGGCAGAGGCTCATTATCAACACTCTTAATGCCGTCTAAAAAATCTTGCCATGCTTCTGCGTGTTCATTGGCGACTATAGCTTCATCCCGTGCCGGCTCGTCTAATATTGTAATATAAATTCGCCTGTTTTCGGGTATTCGCATTGTTTGCCCTGCCGTAAAAAAGCTACCGTTTTTAAAATATCCCTCATATGCTTGTGCTTGCATGTGTATCAGCTCCTTTTAAGAGTTAACGTGAAGTTCCTGCTTACTAAAATAGTAGCACATTTGGACATTAAAATCAAGACCTTTCTTGTTAATTTTTTGTGTTTTCTGTATTTATTATAGCATGTTTGAGCGGGGGTGTCAAGTTTTTTGGAAAAGCGTTAATTGTTTGCTGATTATTTTATTTTTAAAATACTTGACAAAACAAGCTTAGTCTGATACACTTAGTTTATAAAGTGTTTTTTTAACCTGCTAATAAAAGGAGCTGTAAATATATGGAGCAAATTAATATTCATGCCGCCAAAACACATTTATCTTCACTCATAGAAAAAGCGGCGGCGGGAAAGCCGTTTATTATTGCTAAATCAGGGAAACCGCTGGTAACCGTTTCCGCCTATGTTCCCCCCGCAAAGCCTTCAAGGGTCGGATTTTTAAAAGATTTCACAGTTCCCGATGATTTTGACTATATGCTTCAAGATGAAATAACCGCGATGTTCGAGGGGGAGGGTTTATGAAAATACTCCTTGATACACACATTTTAATCTGGGCGGCACAAAACAAACTGCCGCCCGAGTTATTAAAATATATCATTGACGATGATAATATTTTGTTTTTCAGTTCAGCCGGAATTTGGGAAATTGCGATTAAATATCGAATGAGAAAAGAAGCGTTCAGCCATAATCCAATACCATTATACAGCGGTCTTATTGATGCGGGCTATATCGAATTGCCAATCACTGCAAAACATTCGTTTCAAACAGTTATGTTACCCGACATTCATAAAGACCCATTTGACCGTATAATGGTTGCCCAAGCTTTGGCAGAAGGAATATCATTTTTAACATCTGATAAAATTATATCCGGGTATCCGGGCTCAATCATTTACGTGCCTAAATAAATTGTTGCTCAAAACACAAAAAAGGCAACTACCTCCGCTAAACAGGGGGTAGTTGCCATATATTTACATAAATTCTAAGACATGTCAAAAAAGTGGAGTGAACCGCTTGCTTGCTAAAATTGTAGCACATTTGGACATTAAAATCAAGACCTTTCTTGTTAATTTTTTGGGGTTTCTGTATTTATTATAGCATATTTTGGCGGGGCTGTCAATTTTTTCACCCTATTGGCGGGACAGGCAAGCCTGTCCCCTACATAACCCTATTGCACAGGTGGAAAAAATCCCTTAGCCCCTATGAAATCGTTTTACCCTTACTTTTTTTCGGTATAGGCGTTTCTGAGCCGCCTTTATCTACGAAAAGCGAATTTCCGTCGGGGGCTGATTTCAGATGAGCGTATTCGGGATTTTCTTCGCCGCGCCCCTCGTAGTATGGGTTTATTACATATTTTTGAATCTGCGGGTAGGTGTTGAACATAATAACAAAGCCCAAAAAAGAAATAGGAAAAACAGGGAGGATGAGGAGAAATACATCGGGTGACATAAAAAATGTAAAAAGCAAAATCAAGCTTGTAAATAAGACAATCAAAAAGGTAATAAAATTTCTTTTGAAAGAAACACAGGTTAGGAAAAATGAATTTTTCAGTATATCCTTAACGCTCAAATCAGTTGCCGCAAGCATCGGGAAGATGTAAAAGTTAACCATAAGCAGTGTAAAAGCAAAGCTTAGCGATATAACGCAAAGTGCTATGAAAAATAACCCGCCCGTTTGCGACTCCTGCGCCATTTGAGGGTAAATCTGCAGCCCGAGAATCGAGGAAACGGCAATTATCACATCAATCATTCCAATCGGCAGTGATTTTTTAAAGCTCTGCTTGAAGCCTTTCCAAAAATCATGGAATACAAACGAATTTTTATCAAGCACAAAATTCCGCAAAACCTTCGTCATCCCCGTAAGCGCGGGACCGATTGTAATGATTGGCAGGCAAAATAAAAGAGTAATAAAGTTAAGCTTAATAAATTTCCAAAGCTTGCTGAAATAAATGTCCCAAAACGCAAAAAAAGCTTTCTTACGCGGCGCGCCCTTAGCAACCCCCGCTCCCGCCTTATTATAATCAAACCTAAAAAATCCCAAAATTTACACTTCCCTATTTTATTCGTTTTATACGTCCTACACTTAGAGCCTTAATTGTCAATTATTAAATATAATCCTTGTCCAAAATCCGGCGAACAGAAACGTAAGCAGGCTGTCGGCTAAGGAAGATACCGTCAGTATTGCCGTCAGTACTATGAATTTAGTAAAATAAAGCTTGTAATCCACCGGCTCAAAGCCCGATTTCCGCGTGAATACGATAGCACCGATGCTGTTTGACATACGCATGGCTTCCCGCACGCCTATGATGAGCACGAGTGCCGAAATAACCCCGTTCGGTACAATCAAAACCAAAGATATTCCAACGCCGCCCGCACCGTATCGGCTGTACATACCTGCAAGCGACACGCCCAAGCCTATGCCGCGGAAAACAGGAATCATAGCCTCCAAGGGCTGAAAAATCGCGCCGAATCCGAGAACAAAGCATACCAAAAGCAGTATGAAAGCCCCCGCGAAGGAGTTCACCAAGGTTTGCCAGAAAGTTTGCTCCAGCCGCCCGGCTATAAAGCTCCCTGCCAGCTCGCTGAGCTTGTCCGCGCTTTCCGAATTAAGGCGGTATAAAATTGTCCCGAATAAAACACCGATTAAAAATAATATTGAAAAAAACAACACCGTCGAGTCGTTATACGACAAACTCCCGGATTTTTTAGCAGCTTTCATATACCCAGTCCTTTATTTTTCTATTCTGATAAAGGTATATGCGGAAAGCCGATTTTTTAGAAGTGTTTTATTAATTGAAGAATCAATTCCCCAGTTCATACGCCCGCTTTGTACACGCTTCGCAAGCGTTTCTCACAAGAGCCTCAAAGCCCCCTTCCCGAAGTGCCGAAAGCCCCGCTTCCGTAGTCCCGCCCTTTGAGGCGACTTGAGCGATTAAGGCTTCCGTTGAAAGCCCGCTTTGGGTGAGCATTTCAGCAGAGCCGTTTAAGACCTGACAAAATAAATCCCTCGCGGCTTCGGGAGCAATCCCGCTTGAAGCGGCATAATCAATAAAGGCTTTTGCGAAAAGATAAACAAAGGCGGGCGATGAGCCGTTGACCGCTATGATTTCCTTCATTTGAGCCTTGTCTATCACAACAGCTTTTCCGCATGACGAAAAAATATCGCGGACAATGTTAAACTCATCCTCCGCTACGGACGAGCCTTTCGCCAGTGCGGTCGCGCCCTTGCCGAGCAAAAGCGGCGTATTCGGCATGACTAGGACGACCTTGGCATTTTCGTGCGTTCTCGCTTTGATATATTCCTCGTTAATCCCCGCGCATATTGAAACCAGCACCGTGTTTTTTTCACAGACCGCATCCTTGATTCTCCCCAAAGCCTCATCTAACTGCTGCGGCTTTACCGATAAGAATACTAAAGAGGCTTTTTCGGCAAGCTCTTGCTCGCTTGAAACGGAGATTGTCCCGTATTCCTCTTCAAGAGCCTTTTGCTTTTCCTTGTCAAGGTCATAAACGAAAATTGAGCCAAACTTCAGTTTGCCGTTAAAAATTCCTTTAATGATAGCTGAGCCCATATTTCCCGCGCCGATAAAACCTATGCTTATATTCTTTAACATACAAAAACTCCGTTCTCTGCTTATTGTCGAAAAATTTCTGCTTGACATTGCCTTGAAAATAATATATAATGAATAAGGTAGCTTTAGTTTTTGAATACTTTTAAGAGGTTACCGCAGCGGAAGCAAGCTTTACAATCCGCTATATTACTGAAAGGGGAAATACCCAATGAAAAGATGCACCAACTGCGGACACGAGTCTTACAGAGTTGAATCCAAGTTTTGCTTGAAGTGCGGTTCAACCTTGCCGGACCACGTTGAAATGCCTCATCAAAACATCTGCACAAACGGAGATTGCGATTACAACAGAACAAGATTTATCTACCCGGACGATGCGCGCTTTTGCGACATATGCGGAAGCAAAACGGTATACGCCGGCTAAGAGGTTCGTCCGCGTGTTAAGTCAGCTGATTACGTATGAATCGTAGCCCAAGGCGATTAGCGATGTGATTGCATCGCTAAAATCCTCTTGGTTCATGCCGGTGCTGTCTACATGGGGAATAAGCGCAAGCTTATCTCCCGCTTTTTGAGAAATTACATTAAATACAACCGTTGTGCTGTCGGATATATTCATGTCTGACAGCACAATTTCTTGATTGCCGTCAACAAAGGTTTTAACAAAGCTCTCCGGCGCGTAATATATAAGAGCCGTAGCACCCTCAAGCGAATCGGGCTTAAAGATTTCAGAGCCGCCCGTAATAATATCAGCCGCTGAAATATGAAGCATAGAAGCCGCTCCGTTTGAAGCCGCCGCATCCGCCGCCAAAAGAGCCAGATTGACAAGAGCTTGATACCTGCTCTCATTTTTCACAATGCTCCCGATATAGTTTAAATCGGAGCTTCTGAACGGGGGGAAAACTAAACCATCGAATATAAGCGTTTCAAATCCGGCTTTAGAAACCTCGTCCGCCAGAAATGCGGCGTAATCCTGCGTGTCGGTATCGAAAGGCGAAAGCCAAGGCTTTCCTCCCATATCCACGCGGTTATCAAACCATGTGGATATGGAGTTCTCAAACTTAAACGCGCCCTGCCTGCCTGCCCCGTAAATGTTATGGTCTTCAAGAAGATTTACGGAGGCTATGGGTTTCAGACCTGCGGCAACGATAAGCGCGCAGATATGCTCCGCCGTCAAATCGCTCTTTACCGCGTTATCCGCTAATAAAGCCATTTCCGAGGCGGTGCTGTAATAAATAGCTCCGCCCTTGTCTTTTAATGTGACTACTGCGGCGGTGTAGCCGTCTGTCCGCGCTTGAATCAGCGCGTCTTTCAGCGTATCGGAATTTGTCATTGCCGATACGGGAATTTGGCAGGCGGAAAAGCCGCGCTCGGCTCTTTCGGACGGTGAACCGCTGTTATTGCCGCCGTTACCTCCGCCTGTATTGCCGCCGCTGTTGCTGTCTGCGGCAATTATATCGGGGAGGGCGGGGGGAACCCACGGGTCAGCCGCTCCGCCGATTTCCCTGTTTCTAAAATATTCTCTAATCGGTCCGGCGATGCTGATTCCCAAAAAAACAGCAACCGCTAACCCTATAACAATAAGAAATGAGTTAACTACCGTTTTACTTCGCTTTTTCCGCGAACCCATCCCTTTCCTGTATACCCTGCGACCGGAATTTAAAGCCATAAACCGCACCGTCCCCCACTCTGCTATATTCTTATTTGATGACCCGTGAAGCCGAAAAATGCCATACCCAATATCCCTACGTATATCAGCAGTAAAGGATACCCTCTGAACAGATAAGGTGCGTCCTCCGAATAAAGCTTATCATACGCCGTTGACACAAGATATACCGCCAGTGAAAAGCCGCATCCGATTCCTATGCTGAGGGCTATATATTGACCGAGTGTATCGCATAATTCATGGTTCAACAGCACAGAACCCAGCACCGCGCCGTTAAACGCTGATATATGTATATATTTTCTCATTTTCCTAAAGGTCTTATACATAAACCGCCAAAGGCAAAGAAGGGTGGCGATATAGACAAGTCCGAGAACGAGTATGTAAACCATAGGCAGAAAAACCTGTTCGAAGCCCTTAACCTCCCATAGCCTGTCAATAAAAAAGCATATAAACCCGGTAACGGTCATAATATACGTCATGCTTAGGAAAAATCCGGCAAGGTTTTTCTTATTGCGCGAAATCTGCGGCAGCGCGCTTGCCCCCAGAGCGCGGGAAAAAACCGCGTTTTGAAAAAAAGTAACCGTTATGATTTGAATGATAAAGTTCATTTTACCCCTGTCTCCTTCAGCCGCTTTACAAAGAGCAATACCGCCCTGTATAAAGCCGCAAACATTCCAAGCAATAAAAACCCGCCAAACGTGGTACGGAAAACAGGGTAAATGACGGGGACGGCTAAAACATGGTTTCCGATGCCGCCGCTTCCTAAAATCTCCCTGATTACTCCGAAAAGCAATACAACAATAGCATATCCCAAAATACAGAAAATAATATCAATCAAGACTACAGACCTGCGCTCCCGCGAAAAAATTACTTCCGAGCGGGATACAATAAGCGAATTTATAATCAGCAAAGGAAAATAAATGCCCATATCCGCTATTTTATCCGGCATTAAATGATTAAGCAGTATTGCCGCTACAACATAAATCAAAGAGCCTATTACAGTATAAATTATAATACGGATTGCATAAACTACCCTTTTCGGAACAAAGGAAGAAAAAAGCAGAGTGAACAAGGTTATGATTGAGAATGAAACGCTTAACGTAACCGCGTTTTCGAGAGTGTTGGCAAAAGCCGCAACAGGGGTTATTACCATACCGTTTACCAAGATGGAATTCTTCTTAAAAAAGCTTTCCATCAGCATATCGCGATGCTTATTTTTTACTTTAGATGCTTCAGACAAATGCTCCATGCTAATTCCCCTTCTCCTCCCTCTGCTCCTCCGTGCCTCTTTCATCCAACAGTGCCAGCGTTTCATTAACATTTACAAGCTGTTTATTGAATCGGCTTCTCACCTTATAAATGATTCCGGAGCTTCCCTTTTTTAAAACCTCCGCAAACGAGTGCCTGTCTAAATCAACTCCGAAAGGAGTCGCGATGATAACTGCGAATATAATCGCGTTTTCGGTTTTGGAATAGAATTCAAGCGTCAAAAAAGCAATGCTTGTTAAAACGCCCAGTATAAACCAAGAGGAGCTTGCGCGGGAGGTTTTCTTTTTAACACAGGAGAGGAAAAGCAACCCGAACACAAACATACTCCCTGATAGCATATTGAATACCGCAAGCATATTATAGTCAAAATATATGTATGAAAACACCGTTACAATACCCAATTGAGTGAAAAAGCCAACGGCTGAAACAGAACGCCTGCATATAAGCACAAGGGCGCATACCGCTAAAAGGAGCAGGTATGCCGTTCCCATCGGCGCGGGCAGCTTGCCGATTAAAACATCCATAAAGGTAATGAGCGGAGAAGATGAGGCGACAAGGGCTCTGTTAATCGATGGTGAAAGCATCTCTAAAGGGATAACGGACGCTAGCTCCGGCTTATCAAAGGGCTTCGGATAGCTCAGCATCGCATCGCTGAAGCAAAGTGCCGCAAATAAGAAGCCGACTGCGGCGGGGTTAAAAATTTCATGCCTCTGTCCGCCGAAAGCCTGCCTTCCGATAACGGACGCAAAAAGCGCGGATATAACCGCTATATTATAAGGGACAGCAGCCGACATCATAAGGGCGAGCGTTAATCCGGCAATGACGGACGCGCCCAAATCTGCGGCGGCGTAGGGCTTCTTTCTTATTTTCATGCAGGAAGCATCGGAAATGATAAAGGTCAGCAGGGTAATAAAAATAATTAAAACCGCTCTGAAGCCGTAATAGTAAACCGTGATTAAAGAAAGCGTTAAAAGTGCCGCCAAAATGTCCGCCGTTATACTTTTTTCGGTTTTTTCGGGTAAATTGAATTTTAACATAAGTACAGCCCATGCTTCGCCTGCACATCGGCGAAAAATAAAATCGGCATGGTCTTGCTCCGCCTTTCGGTTTTGTTTTTAAGTCGCTTCTCCCGTGCAGGAGAGAAGTGAGTTTACGGCTTTAGCCATATTGTCCGCATGATAAAGGTATCCGCCCGCGACAAGGATTGAAGCACCGGCTTTTATTACCTTAGAAGCGGTTTTGCCGTTAATGCCTCCGTCAACCTGAATCGGGATGCTCAGACCCTTTTCTCTTATCATCTCGCTTAATTCGGATATTTTAGTCAGCGCGTCCTGAATAAAGCTTTGCCCGCCGAAGCCGGGCTCTACGGTCATAATCAAAACCATGTCGAGCATTTCAAGGTAAGGAAGTATACTTTGAACAGGGGTTCGCGGCTTAATCGCCAGCCCCGCCTTTTTCCCCAGCGACTTAATAGCCGCTATGGTATCGGCTATATTGGAAGCCGCCTCGAAATGAAAAGTTATGATGTCGGCACCGCTTTCGGCGAAGGCTTTAACATATTTAAGCGGGTTTACAATCATCAAGTGCACGTCCATAGCCGCTTCGGAAATATTTGAAACGGCTTTAAGCACAGGAAGCCCATAGCTTATATTCTCAACGAAAACACCATCCATAACATCGAAATGGATATACTCGCAGCCGGCTGACTCGGCTTTTTTTATTTCCTTTTCAAGCTTGGATAAATCCGCGCTCAGCAACGACGCCGACACAATCGTTCTATGCGCTTTAACATTGACAGCTTTCACAAAATCCCCCCCAAAAGCCTATTTTTTCCTACACACATTTCATTATACTACATAATAAAAAAAAAATCAAGGTCAAATGTCAATTTTTTTGACATTTGACCATTCTATATCAAGCGGCTTTTAAAAAGCAGTTAAAAGCGCGGCTCCCCTACAGGCGCGTCACATGACCTGCTTCGCGCCACCGCACCCCCTGATTTTTATGCTCCGCTTAATTCAGTCTATGCCGGTAAAAGGTTTTCGACACATTAATTGTCAATCAAGGTTAAATCCTAAACAACAAATCCGAATAAGCAGGAAACGCCCACAGCTTTTCGGGGCAGATTTTTTCAAACCCGTCAGCAGACCGTCTGAGCGACTCCATTACGGGGAGCAATTCATCGCGGCAGGCTTTCGCTGTGTTCTCCTTATCGGCTGAAAAATTTATTTCGCTAAGCTTGCGGTCTAAGGCTTTTACGGAATCCAGTATTTCGTTTGTAAATTCCGCCGCCTCCTTTGCCAGCCGTTTTTCGGCGGTAAAGTCAACGCCGATTTCTTTTTTTGCAAGGGCGGTTTGGGCTAAAAGCCCGGAAAATTCAATTGCCGAGGGAATAATCTGCCTCCTTGCCATGTCAAGCATTGTAAGGGCTTCGATATTTATAAGCTTTGAGTAGTTTTCCAAAAGGATTTCAGTCCGCGAATTTATTTCTTTTCCGCTTAAAACCCCCAACTCCTCAAACAAAGCGATATTTTTAGTATTCCTGTAATGCGGGACGGCTTCGGCTGTGTCGGGATAATTATTAAGCCCGCGCTTTTTTGCTTCCTCCGACCATGCCGCATCGTAGCAATTTCCGTTATATATAACTCTTTTGTGCTTTTTATATGTTTCAATTAAAAGCTTATTTAAATCATTGGTGAAGCTTTGGGAATTTTCAAGTCTGTCCGCGAAAGCCTTTAAGACGCCCGCAACGGCTGTGTTAATAATCATATTCATGCAAGCGATGGAATCGGCTGAGCCCAGTGTTCTGAACTCGAATTTGTTGCCTGTAAAGGCTATGGGTGAGGTTCTGTTTCTGTCGGTTGTGTCCTTGGGGAATTTCGGGATTTCATCGGTGAAGGTAAGAAACTCCCTGCCGCCGGATTTTATGATTTCGCCTTTTTCCATAGCATCAAGTATTGAGGTAAGCTCATCGCCCAAATAAACGGACATGACGGCGGGGGGGGCTTCGTCCGCCCCTAATCTAAGGTCGTTTCCGGCTGAAGCCGCAGAAAGCCGGAACAAATCCGAAAATTCATCCACCGCTCTGATAACGGCTGACAGAAAGGTCAAAAACCGTATATTTTCCCCCGGGCTTACGCCGGGGTTAAGCAGCTTTTGCCCGTCGTTTGTTATAAGCGACCAATTATTGTGTTTCCCCGAGCCGTTGACCCCCGCAAAGGGCTTTTCATGCAGGAGGCAGACCAGCCCGTGCTTCAGCGCGGTTTTTTTCATAACCTCCATGATAAGCTGGTTTTGGTCGGAGGCGATATTGACCGTTGTATAGAGCGGTGCAAGCTCGTGCTGGGCGGGCGCGCTTTCGTTATGTTTTGTTTTGGCGAATATGCCGAGCTTCCAAAGCTCCTCATCCAAGTCCCTCATGTAATCCCGAACACGCTCTTTGATGTTGCCGAAATAATGGTCCTCTAAATCCTGCCCTTTGGGGGCTTTCGCGCCGAAAAGCGTCCTGCCGGTGAAAATCAAATCCAAGCGGCGGTCATACAGAGCCTTGTCTATAAGGAAATATTCCTGCTCCGCGCCTACTATTGAGGTGACGCGGTCTGCCGTGTTAGCACCGAAAAGCTTTAAGACCCGCAGTGCTTGTTCTGAGAGTGCGTCCATTGAGCGGAGCAGGGGGGTTTTTTTATCGAGCACTTCGCCTGTATAACAGCAAAAAACCGTTGGGATATAAAGCGAGCCATCCTTGATGAAGGCGGGCGAAGTGGGGTCCCACGCGGTGTATCCGCGCGCTTCAAAGGTAGCGCGAAGCCCGCCGGATGGGAATGAGGATGCGTCCGGCTCTCCTTTTATAAGTGATTTGCCCGAAAATTCCATGACCACCCTGCCATCGGAGGCGGGGAAGATAAATGAATCGTGCTTTTCGGCGGTAACGCCTGTCATAGGCTGAAACCAGTGAGAATAATGAGTAGCCCCCTTTTCGGTCGCCCACTCCTTCATCACGGAAGCAATGACCTCCGCCGCATCCTCGTCAAGCGGCACGCCCAAAAGCTTTGTTTTCAGCAAGGATTTATAGACATTCTTCGGAAGCCGCGCACGCATGACATCTTCATTGAACACATGACAGCCGAAATATTCGGGGACGCTTTTAACATTGCCGGACATATGTTTCCCCCTTTTGGTTTTGGGTTTTGGTTCTACTTATTTAGGTAATAATACTTCGGCTGGCATATCGTTTTCTGTAAACAAATGGCTTAAAGAATGCGTTTCGCCGATTTCTGTAACGTCAAATTTCTGAACCACATTCGGCTGACTTAACCACGGCAAAGCTTTTGTTAAATCTCTTACCGTTTTAAGCACCTCGGCAAATTCCAACGGCTCTAACGAATTATATCCCGATTTTTGCCGATGCTCAAAGCCATTATCAAGCATGAAATTCTTTATATCATCCCAAGCGTGCTTATAGCTCGGCTTTGGGTAAGCGATTTGCAATGCTTTATCGTTCAAATCAAAATATATTGCTTTGCGGCTCGTTCTATTCATAATAAGCAGCTCCTTAATTGCACGATACCCCGACTTTCCATGCTTTGAGTATATCCTCCCGGCTGAAATTATTCGGGTCTGAACTGCTGCCGTTGTTGCCTAAAATAAATTTGCGGACATTGGCGGTAAACCATTCGGCATCCATAAAAGCAATAATCTTAGCACCAATCATAGCAAAATGGTCTTGATTTTTCAGTTTGGGTGCAATATAAATGCGCGTTCCATCGGCTTCAACCGTGGGGCTTTCCATATATGCGCCATTCACAAATGCCTTATCTATAGCCGCATACATATCATCGAGATTGTATTCGCTTTTGGTGCGTATTTTTTCCTCATCGAGCTTAACTTCAACTTTCCACATATCGTGACCCTCCGCATACATAGTTTTCCGTATAACGTAATTATATACCAGAACCTTGCCTATGTCAAGGATTTTTTCAGAAAAATAAAAAAACACCCCCCACTCGCAACCTGCGTTCGGGGGTTTAATTTTCCATTAGGGGTTCTTGCAAGCGTTTTGGGCTCGTATGTTTATGATGTTATTAAGAGCAAAACGTCCTCCAGACGGAAAAAGAACGATGCCCATCCGCCTAAAGAGGAGCATCGTTAAACCCCTAGAGAGAAACGAAAGTTTCTCTCGCTTTTTTATGTTTATATTATACCATACTCGCACTTGTTTGTCAAGTCTTTTTTTCAAAAAGGCAAAAAAAATCTTGACATATTAATTTACATAATTGCGAATAGCTTCTTCAACTGCTGAATTTAATGACTTGCCGCAAACAGAAGAATAAATAGCAAGTTGCCTATGAAGTTCCGGATTGATTCTAATATTAAAAGTTCCTTTATAAGCTCTTTCGGGCTCTTTGCCTATTTCGGCACAAACTTCAAGATAATCATTGACAGAATCAATAAAATCTTGCCGCAAGCTTTGAACGCTATCGCCCTCATATATTATGCGGTCATTTATACCGATAATCCTACCAAAAAAAAGACTATCCTCATCAGAAAATTCAACACTGCCATAATAACCTTTATAATTTAATGTGTTTTTCATATTAAAATTCTCCTCTCAACTCATCGATAATTTCTTTTACCAAATAATGGGGTAATTCTTTTCTTGGATGGGGTTTATGTAAACGAAATACTTTTTGATTTTTTGAAAAACTTACCCTCGAGCCGCTCGTTTTGCCCGATGTTGACATTTTATATCCGCATAGCTCCAAAAGATTTTTAGCCTCATCAAATGTAAAATCTTTTGGGTTCGACATTATCCTTGCAACAAGTTTATCTTTTTTACTCAACCCTTATCACATCTCCCTTATAATTATTATATCACATTAATAATAAAATTGCAACTATTTTTTAGTCGCAAAACCCCCGCCAATTTCGGCGGGGGTTTTGCGCCGGGTGGGTGTTTTTTTTTTTATTGACGCGCAAAGAAAAATATGTTATAATTATATATAAGGGATTAACTGCTCGGAAATTGTCGGTTGATGTGTTCGCCGCTTGCACTCCGTAGGATTAGGGGAGGTTTTCCTCCGTTGCCCTAATCCTATGAGAGGAGGTGTACATATGGGATTATGGTTTAATTTTCCATTAGGAGTTCTCGCAAGCGTTTTGGGCTCGTATGTTTATGATGTTATTAAGAGCAAAACGTCCTCCAGACGGAAAAAGAACGATGCCCCACCCACCAAAGAAGAGCATCGTTAATCACCCAGATAGGGAGGCAAAAGCCTCTCTATCGCTTTTTTATGTTTATATTATACCATACCCGCACTCATTTGTCAACCCCTTTTTTCAAAAAAAAAAACCGCCAATTTCGGCGGGGTTTTTTTATTTGGTTCAATCTGTTTGTTTTAAAAATTCGTTAATAGCTTTAATGTAGGGGACGGGCTTGCCCGTCCCGCACAAAATCTGCACAAAAAAACATACCATTTCCCTATTATCGGGCGACCACGGGCGGTGTGTTCGGGCGACCGGGGCGGTCGCCCCTACGACCCGTGCAAAAAAAACGTACCATTTCCCATTATCGGGCGGGACGGGTAAATGAACGGGACAGGCAAGCCTGTCCCCTACGAAACGTACAAAAAAAAAAAAACGTACCATGCCCTATTATCGGGCGGGACACAGGTGTAAATGAACGGGACGGGCAAGCCCGTCCCCTACGCGTTCGTTTTGCATGTAGGGGACGGGCTTGCCCGTCCCGTTTCCCGCAATTATATCCGTCCCGTGCAAATTATAATTGTCAATTGTCAATCGTCAATCGTCAATTGGTTATGCTGTTACTGTTAAGAAATCGCCGCCTTGGGTTAAGCCTGTGAAGGTGGTTCTGCCGTCTGTGCCGATGGTGGCTTGGGATACTCTTACTAATTGTCCTCTTGCTGTGTCGTAACGGTACAGGGTAACCGAGCGTCCTGCTCTTGATGTTGCGTATCTAACCGTTACGCTTGTTGTAAAGCCGAATGCCGTATTATCCCCGATGGTGATTTGTGAGCGCGCAATCGTTCCCTGCGGTGTTACTCGGTTTGCCGCCGCTGTGGGGATATTCTTGGTATTATAGGTAATGCCCAGATTACTCGTTTGTGCCGTCGTAACTGCCGACCCTGCAATCGTCCAGCGCGCGCCGTTTGCCATGGTGACGACGAGGGTGTTATTATTCGTCTTAGCCGCCGCCAATACGCTTGCCGGAATTGAGGTTTGCTCCTGCATCACGATATTCACCGTAGTCCCCGGTGCAGTCGCGAGCCCTGTTACGATTCTGCTCCACCCAATATAATTCACGCCGTTAATCGTTACATAAGAATCCGTCCTGTTCACCTGTGTAGGCTGAGGAGCAGGCGTAGGCTGAGGATTTTGAGGCCAGAAAGGCTGGCTGGGGTTATTCACATTCACATTCCCTTGATGCCCCGATACCGCGCTGTTTACCCGATAACGTGTATCCGAACTGCCCGCTGTGCTGTAATACCTGCCGTCTCTCCAGTCAAACCATACATTCGTAGGTGTCCAGTTACTTGTTCCCGTTCTGGTATAACTGCTGCTGCCCGTTACATCACGAACCGCACTAACAGAAGGAAACCAACCCCACCCCGAAACAAAATAAGACTGTGTATCCGCAACCCTGTTACTGCTAGAAGGAGTTAAATCATCACGTTCATCATAAGTGTTATTATTACTAGGTCTGTCATTATTAGGTCTGTCGTTGTTATTGCCGCCACCCGAGCCGCCCGCTCCGCTGTAATGAGTCCATTGAGAGTTTAAACCATTAGGAGGCTGACGTCTCATTTGCCCCGCGAACCATAATGTGGTATTGTTAAAGTCACCACGCGTACTATTGGCATACCACCAGCTATCATTACTTCCCCCAACTGTTATATCTAAGTAATTAGGCTCTGAACCAGCTTGAACAGAATGAGTAGAAGAAAGTTGTGATATGTTAGATATAACTGATTTCAATTGCGCTCCGCCGCTTGATGCCGTAATGTCTAATGCAGCAACGCTATACGTTCTATTAGTATTCTGATTAGAAGTTATACTTGTTCCTTCAAACAAATGGGTATCTTGTAATGTCAAGCCCATAACACTAGTAGTCCTTATAGCATCAAGAGCATTTAAAACTTCCGCATATTGTCTTCCTAATTCCGTGCTGGTATTATTAGCTCCCGCAGTTACACGAGCACGTTGCAAAGCATCCCTTGCGTCTTGAATATCTCTTCTTACAACTGCCGTTCTCAAATCCAAAACTCTTTGCTCTTCCCTTTTAAGCGCACTCATTGCCGAGGTCATGTTAGATTGCGTATTAAAGGTATACGCGCCATCATCTTGAAGCATGTTACCAAAACCATGTGCAAACACAATATTAACGCCATTAACAGTCTGTGGAATCGAACCAGACAACGCACTAGCTAAAGAAGAAGAAGTAACACTTCCAGCGGTATATCCATCTAAAATACTCCCAACGGTGGCTCTTTTCCTATATGTTGTATTTTTGGTGTAATCTTCATACGCGTTAAAAGTAACTTCTTTTGCACGTATTTCGCTAACAAAAGCATTATTGATAGCAGTCGTGTCTCCATGTCTTGTGTAGTTAAATAGCCAAATCCTGTCGGGGATTGAGTTAGCACTTGCCGTCAACCCCAACGACCCCACCACCGAAACCGCCATAACACCCGCGGTTACTGAAGCTAAAAGCTTCTTTAAGAGATTTTTTTTCATTTTATTTGCTCCTTTTCTTGATTTAAGTTTTTTTTGTAACCATTCAGTCGCTCTGCTTGATTTTTTTCCACCTGTGCAATAGTTCTGTAGGGGACAGGCTTGCCTGTCCCGCCAAGCGAAATGATGCGTTTTTTGTGTGCGGGACGGGCAAGCCCGCCCCCTACAGAATAAAATTGACCTATTGCACGGGTGGATTTTTTTCATAATGAACAACCTGTTTCGTAGGGGCGAACGCCTCGTTCGCCCGAAAGGATAGGCAAAAGAATAAATAACGGAGTTATTCGGGCGACCATGTGCGGTGTATCGGGCGACCGGGGCGGTCGCCCCTACGAAAAATTTGTGCAATATTTCAGCGATTGAATAGATACTTTTTTTATGTAAACCCTGCTTTGGGCAGGGGGTTTACCTAGGAATCCTCTTGTTCCTTATAAAGCTCTGCAAGCTCTTTCTCAACAGCGGCAATATCATCTTTAGAACACATGACAGACACTGCGCTTATAGCTTCTTTAAGGTTTTTCGCTTTTTTCAACTGGTATAAAATACTTCTCAGAAGCGTAGTAGTTTCCATTGCCATAGGCTTGCCTCCTTTTGTTTGCTGTTTTTCTTGATTTTGGTTTTTTTTTGTTTATGTAAACCCTGCTTTGAAAGGCAGGAAGTTCACCATGGTATGGTTATTCGTAATGTGTCCACATACTAATGACTTTCACAATGCCTTGATAAATAACACCGTTTTCGTCTTTTACCTTTGCTGAATTTGGCAGAATATCGTATACAATCCGATGTTGCTCATTAATTCTGCTCTCGCCCGATTGGTCAAATCAACGCTATACATCAAGGATAACCTCCGACCAATGAACGCAATCTGACAGCGGTTCAGCCGCCGAAGCGAGGATTTTATCGACCATACCCGGAACGGCAGATAAATATTCCGTATCGTCTTTAAACAACAAATCAGGGTCAACGCCTTTTGACACAAGCCTCAATTTAACTGCATTAATCGCCCTTAAAATCTCGTCAAGCTGGGCTTCCGGCAAGTAATCAATCTGCGTTTTAACATATTCACGGCTTGCAGTTCCCGCCATAGGCATTCCTCCTCCTATTCAAAAAGCCCAAAAATCATTAGCTTTTTGTTTGAGATTTGCGATTATCAATCGTAATAAACGCATTTTCAACCAAAGCGACATTTTTACTGCCGATAACAGCCCGCAACTCTGCAATATATTCTTCCCAAGAGCTATTGCACCTTTGAGATTTCCTAGCCAAAAGGTAGAATAAGCGCATCATAACGTCAAATTGTTTATCTGTCATTCCGCCCGAATCCTCCATGATAATAACATCCCTCCATTCAAAATTTCTCTTTAAAATGTTATTGGTTTTGTTTTTTATGTAAACCCTGCTTTAGAGGGCAGGGGGTTTACTGTGACAGATTTTTGCTCTGCGTCTCTTTTAATGCCAGAATTTCTTTCTCCACAACCGCAATGTCATCCTTAGAGCACATGACTGATACGGCACTGATTGCTTGATTAAGGTTTTCCGCCCTTTTTAATTGATATAAAATACTTCTCAGAAAGATAGTAGTTGTTTCCATTGGCGTAAGGATTACCTCCTTTTGTTTGCTGTTTTTCTTGATTTTAGATTTTTTGGTTTTTATGTAAATTCCGCTGATGCGGAGGTTTACCTTTAGTCATCGTAATGACCTTTGCATTGGATTACTTCGATGTTGACTTCACCGGGGTTAGTTTTACTTGGTTCAACCGTATACACTAATCTGTTACACTCGTCAATACGCCTGCTCCAAGAATTAGGGCGGCTTTTCAGCTTTTCGGCTTTACCAATGCCGCCGAATGGGTCTCTGGAAATACTTTGCAGAATATTGTTTATCCTTTTTAAAGTTTTCCTATCCTGCCCTTGCCAAAAAACATAGTCGTCCCAAGCACGGTCATCGAATATTGTTTTGCCCATTTTCCAATCACCGCCTAACCGTTTTCCATAGCCCGCAGTTCCTCCATTGTCTTAATAACAACTCTTCCCTCTGCCATTCGCTTAATAGCCTCATCAATGGCTCTCATATTGCTCTCCGAATAAAACAAGTGGCTGTCATCGGGCCAACTGTCTATGCTTGCGAAGTATGCATCCATTTCAGCATCTTCATCAGAATAAGTCGGTTCAGCCTTTTCAATGCGTCCTCCCAGCCCCAAAGCGTAATCTAAACAATTTTCGGTGCTGACGGGTCTGACATATTCACGCCCGGCAGAAGTTTCCATAAAAATCACCTCTTAAACTTAGCAATCAGATTTGGGTTTAGCTTTTGATTTGGTGTCTGACATCAAGGATAGCCTCCGACCAATGAACGCAATCTGACAGCGGCTCAGCCGCCGAAGCGAGGATTTTATCGACCATGCTTTAACATATTCACGGCTTGCAGTTCCCGCCATAGGCATTCCTCCTTGTTTAAGTTTTTTGGGTTTTTATGTAAATTCCGCTGATGCGGAGGTTTACCTAGAAAATATCCGAATGTGTTCCCGTTCGGGTTAGTGTCAAAACAAGAATGTTTTTCTCAATTTTGTAAACTAAAAGCCAATCGGGCGTTATATGACATTCGCGGTACTTCGCCCAGTTTCCTGTTAAAGCATGGTCTAAATACTTTGCGGGAAGCCCTTCGCCGGAAGCTAAAGTGTTTACAACATAATCCATTAACTCCATGTTACAACCTCGCCGAACAACAGATTTCAAATCTTTTCTGTATTTTTTCGACGATACTATTTGGTACTTATGAACTTCCCTGCCGTTTGAGCTAATTTCATCATTCATCGTCGTCTTCCTCCGAAAGAACATCTTCCAAAAGCTCCGCAAAATTTGAATATCTCTTAGTATTCGGGTCAGAGCTAATCCGCTCCGCTTCTTCCATAGCCGCAATTGTTTCGGCATTTGGAATATGGGGAACAAATTTGTGTTTCACGGCATTAATCGCCATCAAAACCTCATCAAGCCCGGCATCCGGCAAGAAATCAATCTGCATTTTAACAAACTCACGACTGGCAGTTCCCGCCATAGGCGTTCCTCCTCCTATTCAAAAGCCCAAAAATCATTAACTTTTTGCCGAATCCTCCATGACAATAACATCCCTCCATTCAAAATTTCTCTTTAAAATATTATTGATTTTATTTTTTATGTAAACCCTGCTTTGAAGGGCAGGGGATTTACTGTGACAGATTTTTGCTCTGCGTCTCTTTTAATGCCAAAATTTCTTTCTCCACAACCGCAATGTCATCCTTAGAACACATGACTGATACGGCACTGATTGCTTGATTAAGGTTTTCCGCCCTTTTTAATTGATATAAAATGCTTCTCAGAAAGATAGTAGTTGTTTCCATTGGCGTAAGGATTGCCTCCTTTTGTTTGCTACTTTTCTTGATTTTGATTTTGGGACTCATCAAATTCGCCCATTTTTTCCTTAACCATAGCAACATTTTCAGGTCCTGCGATTGCTTCGAGTTCAGCAATAAATTCGTCCCACGGTAAATTGTATTTTCTTACTTTTCTAGCCGAAAGATAAATTTGCCGTAAATGCGCGTTATATTGCTCATTAGTCATTCCCATAAGCTTGCCTCCTTTTGTTTGCTCTTTTTCTTGGTTTAAGTTTGATTTTTGAGTTTTTTACGCTTTTGATTTAAGGTTATCAATCGTAATAAACGCATTTTCAACCAAAGCGACATTTTTACTGCCGATAACAGCCCGCAACTCTGCAATATATTCTTCCCAAGAGCTATTGCACCTTTGAGCTTTCCTAGCCGAGAGATAGAGTAAGCGCATCATAACGTCAAATTGATAATCCGTCATTCCACCCGAATCCTCCATGACAATAACATCCCTCCATTCAAAATTTCTCTTTAAAATGTTATTGGTTTTATTTTTTATGTAAACCCTGCTTTTATAGCAGAAATTTTACCTTAGTAAATGTCTCCTCTGTTTCCTGCTGTCAATATAAATATTGTCAAAATTTCCTGCTCAATTGAATAGATAACCCTGTAGCCACCCACTCTAAGCCTAAACACGCCCGAACGGTTTGCAAGAGGCACAATATCTCCGGCAAACGGTAACTGATTAATTGCATCAACTAACCGCTTTCTTTGGGTTGGATTTTGCTTTTCAATAAATTTTCGGGCACGTTTTAGTATTTTAATTTCATATTTCATGATGAAGCCCCTAAATCTATCCCCAAACTCTCGGCAAAATCAGCTAGAACCATAGGTTCGTCATCGTCCTCGCAAGCCACATACGCATCATAAAGTCCTGTGCAATATGCCATATCTTCGGCTTCGGCGTTAAAATCCTCGGGGTTGTCGTTTTCAGACATTCCGGCAGGAGCAACACCATCAGACACAAGCTTTAATTTTGCGGCATTAATCGCCCGCAAAATCCCGTCAAGCTGGGCTTCCGGCAAGTAATCAATCTGCGCTTTAACATATTCACGGCTTGCAGTTCCCGCCATAGGCGTTCCTCCTTTTGTTTGCTCTTTTTCTTCATTTGAATTTTTTGGTTTTTTATATAAACTTATACTTCTAATAAGTATAAGTTCCTAATAAGCTCCTACTGTCTGTTCCTCGGTTTGCGGGGTTTGCGGTTTTTTAGGATTTCTCGGCTTCAAAACAACGCCCTCAACATTAGCAATCGCCGCGACTCTCTCAGCCGCCTCTTCAAGCGTTTTCGATGTTTGAATTATATCATAAGCAGTAGCATAAGCCGTTTTAGTATCATAAGCCATATTAACGCCTCCGATATTTTTAAAAATATTATTGGTTGTTTTTTATGTAAACCCTGCACCGGGGCAATGGGGTTACATAAGCTCTGTCAAGCTCAAATTCCGGCAAATTATCAATCTGCGATTTAACATATTCGCGGTTTAACGTATCTGCCATAAGAATCCCCCCCAAAAACACCGTAAACCCATTATATCACAAAATTTACAACAAATCAATAGTCAATTTGACAAAAATATAGCGCGGTTCTATGACAAAATCAGTGCAAACCGCCCAAAAATTGGAGCAAGCCGCTTGTTTTTTACACAAACTTTACACAAACCCTGCCCCCTGCGCCCGAAAGGCAAAAGCTTTTCTCAAAAACAATAACCGCCTTTAAAAACCGTAAACCCATTATATCACATAATTCTTAACAAATCAATAGTTAAGCTGCCGAAAATATATTACAAATTTATTACAAAATCAATGCCGTCGGCTAAAACTCTTGAAAACTTATTAAACATATGCTATTATAATGTATATATCGGAAAACGGAAGGGGAGCTTGGTTGTGAAGGTTTCTACAAAGGGCAGATACGCGCTTAGGATGCTGCTTTATTTGGCTGAGCATAAAGATGAGGGGTTTATATCGCTTAAAAAAATTGCCGAGAGCGAGAATATATCAAAGCAATATTTAGAGCAGATTGTTTCTTTGCTGATTTCCTCCGGCATACTGCGCGCAAATCGGGGTAAGCAGGGCGGGTATATGCTGGCAAGGGAGGCGTCCGACTATACGGTGGGTCAGCTCTTGCTGATTACCGAGCGAAGCCTTACGCCCGTTTCATGCCTTGAAGATGAGTTGAACCAATGCTCACGTTCAAGGTTTTGCAAAACTCTTCCCGTCTGGGAAGGGCTGGGCAGGGTCGTTTACGACTACCTGAACGGCATTACACTGCAAGACATATTGGAACAGCACAAAGAAAAAGGCTCTTGCGATTACGTTATTTAAAAAAACGCTTGACATATAGGGTTGCTATGTGTTATACTATAATATAAACATATAAGTTTAATATGTATTAAAATTTACAGGAGGAGTATGTATGTCGGGAATTGCGCGTAATCTTACCGATTTGATTGGAAAAACACCTTTGCTGGAGCTTAGAAATTTCGGGGCGAAAAACGAATTGAAAGGGCGGTTAGTCGTTAAGCTTGAATATTTCAACCCGCAGGGCAGCGTTAAGGACAGGATTGCCTATTCCATGGTCAAGGATGCGGAGGATAAAGGGCTGATTACCAAGGATACTATTATAATAGAACCTACAAGCGGGAACACGGGGATAGGTCTTGCCTTTGTCTGCGCCGCCAAGGGCTACAGGCTTATACTTACCATGCCGGAAACAATGAGTGTGGAACGCCGCAACATGCTTAAGGCTCTGGGTGCGGAGCTTGTTTTGACCGAGGGTGCAAAGGGTATGAAGGGAGCGATTGCCAAAGCCGAGGAG
The DNA here is from genome assembly GCA_009777725.1 of Oscillospiraceae bacterium. Lineage (GTDB taxonomy): Bacteria > Bacillota > Clostridia > Oscillospirales > Ruminococcaceae > UBA946. The sequence goes on from WRLG01000016.1 coordinate 22,664, forward strand.
TTGGCGGCTCAAACCCCCGGTTCTTTTATCCCTCAGCAATTTCAGAATCCGGCAAATCCCGCCGTTCACAGGAAAACAACGGCGGAAGAAATTTGGAGCGATTCCGATGGAGAGGTTTCCGCATTTGTTGCCGGAGTAGGAACGGGCGGAACGGTTACGGGTGTAGGAGAGGTATTAAAGGAGAAAAACCCAAATATTAAGATTTTCGCGGTCGAGCCTGCCGATTCCCCGGTTTTGTCCGGCGGAAAGCCCGGTCCTCATAAAATACAGGGCATCGGCGCGGGGTTTGTGCCCGAAGTGCTTAACGTAAAAATCATAGATGAAATCATACAGGTCAAAAATGAAGAAGCCTTTGAAACGGCGCGAATGCTCGCCGGGACAGAGGGTTTGCTTGTTGGAATATCATCAGGCGCGGTAGCTTTCGCGGCATCGCAGCTTGCTAAACGCCCCGAATTTGAGGGGAAAATAATCATCGCACTTCTGCCCGATACGGGCGAACGCTATCTTTCAACACCGCTTTTTGTTGAGGAAAACTAGAGACTGTGAAAAAATGCTTCGGAATCCGAAATATCAGATTTCGAGCATTTTTTTGTCCCTGCATTTTTTTAATATTGACTTTTATGCTTAATTGTGGTAAAATAGTAATTAAAATAAACCGCTCATCATTTTATGCTAATGGCGTACTCCTAAACAGTTAATTACTAACTGTTAATTGCCATGGCGGAAACAAGCAGATTTTTTCAGAAAGGACTTATCTTTTTTATGATAATAAGAACCGCAAAGCAAAGCGATATTGAAACGCTCTTGAAATTCAGGCTCGCGTATCTGCGCGAATCATTCGACGGTGGCAGTTATGACGAGGCGGAAGTGACAAAACAGCTGAAAGATTATTTTATCCGCAATATAACTAGCGGCGTTTTTACGGCTTATTTTGCGGTTTTGCAAGAAAAAGTCGTTTCGGTTATATTTTTAATACGAGTGGAAAAGCCCGCGAACCCCCACTTTTTAAGCGGAAAAACCGCAATGCTTATGAATGTTTATACTCTGGAAGAATATAGGAGGCAGGGAATAGCCGAAACCCTGCTCCAAGCGGTGATTACAGATGCTAAAGCAGAGGGGATTTCCTGCATTGACCTTACGGCTACCGCTCTGGGTAAGCCGTTATATGAAAAAAGCGGATTTAAATCCAGAAAAGACGGCGAATTGGAGATGAGGCTTAACTTATGAATAGAATACCTGCAAAAACCGCGGCAATACACGATTTATCGGGAATCGGCAGATGCTCGCTTACCGTGATTCTGCCTATACTATCAGCTATGGGCGTTCAAGCCTGCCCGATTCCTACGGCGGTTCTCTCCGCGCATACGGGCGGCTTCGGGGATATGGCAATGCGCGATTTAACCGATTATATCCCGTCCGCTTTGGAGCATTATAAAAGCTTAAACAGCCGCTTTGACTGTGTTTACAGCGGTTATTTAGCATCGGCACGGCAGGTGGATTACTGCCTTGATTTTTTCTCCGCTAACCCCGCCGCCCTTAAAGTGGCAGACCCGGTTATGGGCGATAACGGCGCGCCTTACAGGATGCACACGCCGGAGCTTTGTAAGCGAATGAAAGAGCTCGCCAACGCCGCCGACATTATAACGCCCAATATCACCGAAGCGGCGATGCTTTTGGATGAAAACCCGCTTCAGCCCGATTTATCCTCCGAAAAAATGAAAGAATTTCTCTTGCGGCTTGCAGAACAAGGGGCGGGGAGTGTTGTTATTACAAGCGTTTTCGGGGAGGGTAAGCATTATAATATCTGCTATGAAAAAGCAATTGGAAAATTCAGCCGCGTTCCCTATACTCACATAGATAAATGCTTCCCCGGAACAGGTGATATTTTTACATCGGTTTTAGTTGGTAGTATATTAAACGGCGTTGCTCTGCCCTCCGCCCTAAGCCGCGCCGCCGCTTTTCTTGAAGCGGCAATCAGCTCAACCTGCGCTCTGCTCCCGGATAATGCCTGTCTAACCGAAACGCGGGAGGGAATCATATTTGAAAATTGCCTTGAACAGCTTTTTTCCGACACCGGGTTATATGATTACGAAGAATTTTGAACAAAGTGAGAGTTCCTTATGAAAATCATAATCACCGACCCCGCCCCCGGCGAAGAGGACACCGTCACAATCAGCGTGAAGTGCATGAGCGACAATATCGTGCAGGCAATCAGCCTGCTTAAAAATGCCGCAAGCTTAACCGTTTACCAAGATGACAAAGCCCTTATGCTCCCCGTTGCGGATATTTTCTACGTTGAGAGCGTTGACTTGAAAACCTTTGTTTACGCCGAAAAAGCAGTCTACCGCAGCCGCTTAAAGCTATACGAAGCGGAAGAGCTTCTTGGCAGAAGCGACTTTTTGCGAATCAGCAAGCAAACTATCGTCAATGTGCGAAAAATCAAAAGCGTTAAGCCGGCAGGTGACGGGCGGTTTCAAGCGGAGCTTGTGAACGGCGAAAAGGTAATCATATCGCGCCAATATGTCCCCGCGCTGAAAGAGAGGTTCGGGTTATGAAGCTGAAAGAAGCCTTGAAATTTATGCTTATATTCGGATGTATCGCTACAACATTTCAGACATTGTTCATCTCTGCGGCGGCACTGCATTACGGCAACAATTCGTTTCAAGCAGTCCAAATGTACAGACTGCCGCTTATCGGCTTCGCAAGCACAATCCCAATCCTTATATTTGTTACAAAAGGAACGCCCGCGCGAATTGAGCTTGTAATCCGAAAAATACTGCATTTTATTCTCACCGCAAGCATTGTATTCGGGTTACTGATTCATTTTGAATGGGTCGAAGCGAAAACCGCCCTGCCCACCGCGCTTTTCTTCCTCGGCGTATATATATGCGGGTATATTTTAACGGAAATCCGCGATAAAAAAACAGCCGTTCAAATTAACGCTAAAATCCAAGCCGAAAATGCAACTTACAATGCCGAAAACGCAACTTGCGATAATTAGTATTGACTTATAAAACACCTCCTGCTATGATGTTATCGGGAGGTGTTTTTTATGATTATTGAAGTAAAGGATTTACGCAAATCATACGGCGCGGTCACAGCTGTAAACGGAATCAATTTCACCGTGAACGAGGGGGATTTATTCTCATTTTTAGGAACTAACGGCGCGGGGAAATCCACGACAATCAGCGTGCTTACCACGCTCTTACCCAAAACCTCCGGCACGGTCATAGTCGGCGGTTATGAGCCGGAGCGCGAAGCGGAGAAAATACGCGGGCTAATCGGAATTGTATTTCAAGACAGCGTACTAGACCCGATTTTAACGGTTCGCGAAAATTTGGAAGTTCGCGGCAGTCTGTACGGATTGCGCGGGTTAAAATTGAAATCGGCGGTAGAAAACGCCGTAAAGCTTACCGATATGGGGGACTATGCAAACCGCCGCTTCGGTAAACTATCGGGCGGACAGCGCAGGCGCGCTGATATTGCGCGCGCGCTCATTAATATGCCGAAAATCCTCTTTCTTGACGAGCCGACCACAGGGCTTGACCCCAAAACCCGCCGCGATATTTGGAAGCTGATTCGCGAACTGCAAAGAACAAACGGCATGACTGTATTTTTAACGACACATTACATGGAGGAAGCCGCCGAAAGTGACAGTATTTCCGTAATTTACAAAGGCGAAATCAAAGCCTCGGGGACACCTCTTGAGCTTAAAACACAATACTGCACCGATATTTTAAAGCTGACGTTAAATAGCGGCGAATATATAGAACAAAAGCTAAACAAAACCATTGATGCACTGCCGATTATAGCCAAACATGAAGGCGACATAGCCAACATAGAAATCATAAACGGCACACTTGATGATGTATTCCTAAACTTAACAAAAATCGAAAGTGAATAATTGTTAGTTGTTAACTAATTTAAGGGGAGGCTTGAAAATGCTGATTAAACGAAATTTACTTATATTTTTCCGCGATAAAGCGGCGGTATTTTTTTCACTGCTGGCAGTGCTGATTATCCTATTGCTGTATGTCCTGTTTTTGGGGAGCACAATGGAGGAAGCACTAAGCTCACAACTTGGATTTGAATCCGACAAAATCCCGGCGGTAATGGCAAGCATAGTTTTTTCGGGTTTAATCGCCGTAGCGAGCATTACGAGCAGTATGGGGGCTTTGCAAACCACCGTTACCGATAAAGAAAGGGCTTACAAGGATTTCCTCACAAGCCCGGCTTCAAGCGGCAAAATTACGCTTAGTTATATTTTAAGCAGCACCATTATAGGGTTAATCATGACGTTTATTTCGCTCATACTCTGCGTTGCTTATATCGCCTTTAGGGGCGGGAATTTGCCGGGGTTTACCGACTGCTTATTGCTGTTCTTAACTACGCTTTTGAGCGTTCTTTGCGGAAATTCAATCGTGTTTTTTATAACGGCGTTTATTAAAAGCGGCGGCGCGTTTACGGCAATGAGTACCGTTTTGGGGACGATGGTCGGCTTCCTTATGGGCGTATATATTCCAATCGGGCAACTCCCATCTTCCGTGCAATGGGTGATTAAGTGCTTTCCGATGTCCCACGCGGCGGCTATGTTCAAGCAGGTTTTGGCAGATGGGGAATTATCGGAGCTGTTTGCAAACGCTCCGCCGCAGGTGCTTGGTGAATTGCGTGAAACTTTCGGCGTTGTGTTCACCTACGGCAATTATACGAGCGGATTTTGGTTTTCGGCGTTAGTGCTTGGCAGTACGGCGGCGTTGTTTTATGGGGCAAGTATATTGGTGGTTAGGGATTAGTTGTTTCGGATTTCGTAGGTAAGTGTCATGATGCTGTCGCCCAGATGTACGTTTTCTACTAAAATATCCTTATGTGTCAGTGAAAGGTCGTAGTGTCCGAAATTCCAAAAGGCTTTCACTCCGTATGATATAAGCGCGTCTGCAAGCTCATGAACCGCCGATTTAGGCGTACATAACACAGCCATATCGGGAGCTTCGCGCTTGCAAAACTCCCCTAAGGCTTCCAAGCCTTGGATTTTAAATCCGGCTACCTTTTTGCCGTGCTTATTGGGGTCGCTGTCAAAAACCCCTATCAGCTCACAGCCGTATTTTTTAAAGTTCATCCCTGCGGCAATAGCCGCGCCTAAGTTGCCCGCGCCTATTAAAACAGTCTTATAGCTTTGGTCAACACCCAGAATTTTGCCTATTTCTTCCCTAAGCTCAACCAGATTATAGCCGTAACCCTGCTGACCGAAGCCGCCGAAGCAGTTTAAATCCTGCCTGATTTGCGAAGCGGTAACAGCCATTCTTTTAGCAAGCTCCCCGGAGGATATTCTCACAATCCCCTGCTCAATCAATTCCCCGGTAAAGCGATAATAGCGCGGCAACCGCCTGATAACCGACATAGAAACGCTCTTCTTTAATTTGCCCGGCATATATACTGCACATCCTTAAATCAATTAACAATTAACAATGAACAATTAACAGTTAACAGTTAACTAATTCTTTTATTTATTTCAAGTAAAAAGTCTTCGGCGTATACTACTTTTTTGTTTGGGATTGTTGACAATGCGGCTAGGTCGCCGGTCATGACGCCTTCTTCGATTGTTTGCAGGGTTGCTCTTTCGAGTTTGTCGGCGAAAGCGCATAGAGCCGCGTTGCCGTCAAGCTCTCCTCTTTTACGCAACGCACCTGTCCATGCAAAAATTGTGGCTACGCTGTTGGTAGAGGTTTTTTGACCGTCCAAATGCTTGTAATAATGCGCTTGAACCGTGCCGTGAGCCGCTTCATATTCATATGCGCCCGAAGGGCTTACAAGCACGGAGGTCATCATCGCCAAGCTGCCGAAAGCAGAGGCTACCATATCGGACATAACATCGCCGTCATAATTTTTGCAAGCCCAGATATAGCCGCCCTCCGAGCGGACTACTCTTGCTACTGCGTCATCTATTAAGGTGTAAAAATACCAGAGCCCTGCCTCGTCAAATTTTGCCTTGTATTCTTTTTGATATATTTCCTCGAAAATATCTCGGAATCGGCGGTCGTATGTTTTGGATATAGTATCCTTTGTCGCAAACCACAAATCCTGCTTTGAATCAAGCGCGTATATAAAGCAAGCCTTTGCAAAGCCCGCTATAGATTCATCGGTATTATGAATACCCTGCACAATGCCGCCCGTATTTTCAAAATCGTTAACGGGCAGGCGCGTTTCATTCCCGGCTTTATCCGTTATAAGAAGCTCTGCTTTAGAGCCCGCACCGATTAAGCTTTCGGTATTTCTGTACATATCGCCGTAAGCATGACGGGCGATTGTAATGGGCTTTTTCCAATTCGGCACGTAAGGGGTGATTCCTTTTACGATAATCGGGGCGCGGAATACCGTGCCGTCAAGAATAGCCCTTATGGTTCCGTTAGGGGATTTCCACATTTCTTTGAGGTTATATTCGGTTACTCTTTCGGCATTAGGCGTAATCGTGGCGCATTTTACGGCTACGCCGTATTTTTTCGTAGCCTCAGCTGAATCAAATGTCACCTTATCGTTGGTATCGTCCCTGTGCTTTAAGCCTAAGTCATAATATTCTGTTTTTAAATCAATGTAGGGGGTAAGCAGAATGTCTTTAATCCATTGCCATAGGATTCTCGTCATTTCGTCTCCGTCCATCTCCACTAAGGGGGTGTTCATTTTAATTTTCTCCATTTTTAAAAAGCCTCCAATGTTAATTTTATTTTAGTTTAAACTGTGCAATCATTTCTTCCACCTGCTCGGCTTGCCCGTGCATTTCCACACTTGCAGAGGCACTTCTCTCAGCCGCATCACTGTTCTGGCTGACGACGGCAGATATTTGGATAATTCCGGCGTTAAGCTCGCCGATTGCGCTCGCTTGCTTGTCGGAGGATTGTGCAATACGCTCCACAATTTCCGCGCTTCGGTTAATGCCCTCAACAATTTGATTTAAAGATTCCGCCGTTTCGGCAGCAATGCCCGAGCCTAAATGTGCTTTCTCAACGGTGTTGGTGATGAGATGCCCCGAATTCTGCGCCTCCTCCGCGCTTCTGTTTGCCAGATTACGAACCTCCTCGGCGACAACGGCGAAGCCCTTCCCGGCATTTCCCGCCCGCGCCGCCTCGACTGCCGCGTTAAGTGCCAGTATATTGGTCTGGAACGCAATATCCTCTATAGCCTTGATTACCTTTTCAATTTGATTACTTGCCGCATCAATTTCCATAACAGCCTGCATCATATTACTCATCTGAACATTGCCCTTTTCGGCAATTTCTTTTATTGAGAATGACAGCTTCGATGCCTCCCGCGCAACCTCCGCATCATTGGCGATTTGCTCCTTAACATCGGCGATTGTAGCAGAAAGCTGTTCTATAGATGCTGATTGCTCAACAGAGCCCTGCGCCAAAGCTTGGCTGTTTTCGGCAACCTGACTTGAACCCGTTATAACCTCCTCCATACCCGAATGGATTTGCGAAAACATGTCGTTGAGCATAGTCAAGGTGCTGTCTAAGGAAGCGGCTATTTCATCGCCCTCAAACTCGTAATGAATTTTGGCGGAAAAATCTTTTTGGGAAATCAGTTTCATCTCTTTAGTCAAATGCCCCAATCTGATTCTAAGCTTGCGAACCGCGCAAGCCAACGCGCCTGTTTCGTCCGGTAGCTTCATGATTGGGTCAAGCGGGGTTGTGTTAAACTGCCCCTCCGCCAGTAAATCTACACATTTGGTTATAACCAAAAACGGCTTGCTGATAGCTTTCCCCACCGCTACGCTTATAAGCATGATGACAACGGTAATCGGGAAAAACAATATGATAAACCTTAAAACGGATGCGTTGGTTTCGGCAAGGTATTCGCTTTTGGGGGCTAAAATATAAATGTAATAGCCGTTTTTGAGGCTTCTTTGCGCCGCAATGTAGTCCGTGCCGCTCAGCTTTATTTCAAAAATGTCCCCTCCGCTTGAATTCCCCGCGTGAATAAGAGCTGTTTTTTCATTCGTGCGAAGATTTGTTATAAAATCGTTAGTTTCAAAAAATTCATCATGCTGGTTTTTAAGCAGGGCGAACCCTGTGTCATAAACAGAATAATTCGCCACGACCTGCTTTACACTGCCAAGCAGCATGTCCGCACCTGCTATGCCTATTTTTTCACCGTTTACAAAAATCGGCTCGGCGTAGGTTTGAATAAAGGTGCCGTCAACCCATTCGTATACGTGCGTCCAGTGTGGCTTGCCGGAATGAAACGCACCGTAAAACCACTCCGTATCGGGGGAATTAACGTCCATATATTCCTCGTAGGTCTGCGTAATTCCTTCAACGATATTGCCGTTTTCATCCTCTTCATAAAAAACTTCATTAACGAGGGGAGGAACAACAAAATCCGGGTAAATTGCAAAATAAGCATTAAATATGTAATCCGACTCTCTAATCGTATTGATTACGAAATCATCGGATGCGCTTCTTATATATCCGTCAAAATAGGCTTCGGGGTTTTCCCTGTACTCGTTAACATCGAAAATTGACTCAACAAGCTTCCGAATCGCCGATGTGCTGTCAACCATATCCTTAAACGCAAGGTTGCTTTCAATTGCCATCTCGGTAAGGTTATGCTCAATATTCAATCTTGAATAGCTGTCAATCCTCTGCATGATGCGGATTTGAAAAATTAACGAAAGAATCAGCGCGATAGATATTGAGGTTGCAAGAATCATGGCGGCAATTTTCCAATGCAATTTTTTAAATGCAAATAACCTTTTCATAATTTAACCTCCCCTATAAATTTTATATATCAGTGTAATAATCGGCATATGCAAAATGTAATAGACATAAAATCCCCATTTATTAACAAATACCATGGTTCTTCCGCTTCCCTCATCGCCTCTTCTTCCGTTATAAAAATAAAGCGGGAGCAGAGCAAGGGGGGTTGCAAGCTGGAATAAATTGTTTCTGATGTTTACCCCATAAACAATAATAAGCACAAGGGGAGATAAGATAAGCCCTATTAAAACGGCTGACACAGCCTGCTTTTTAAAATCCCCCCTGAATCGGTCAAAAGCCAGAACCCAAGCGGGGGCGGTAAAGCTCCAATCGCCCAAATAGGTTAAAAGAAACAGCGCGGAGGTCAGCATAATCTTCAAGAATATATTCATTCTGCCGTGAACAACCGCCAGCATGATAAGGCAGATGGTAAGGGTAAATAAAATACTTTGAGTATAATAAAAGCTTTTTATTATATAAATACTGCCATTATCCGTGCGGACAAACGGCAATGCCCTGTATATATAAAAATAAAACGGAACCCATGAAATAAGCGAGAAAGCCGCCATTCTCAGTATATATTTTTTCACACTTTGAGTATGATAAAAGCCCTCGGCTATAAAAAAACACATAATCGGCATTACAGTCCTGCCTATGGTATGCGTAACAACCCCCAAAGCCGACTGCGTAGGGATAAAAACCCATGCTATATGGTCGATTGTCATAGCGACTACAGCGTAATATTTGATTGTATTAGCCGACAACCCAAAAGAACGCCCCATATCCCCACCCTTTATCAATTAACAATGAACAATTAACAGTTAACAATTATGGTGTCGGCTTCGCCGACGGGTTTAAAATAGTTTAGCTAAGTATTTGGCTCAATAGTTAAAATAAACTGCTTAAAATGTTACGCCAAGGGCGTAACTCCGAAATTGTTAACTGTTCATTGTTAATTGTTAATTGTTATTGTGCAGCATTAGTGCGATGCCGTTGCCTATTATGATTCCGGCTATAATCCATGCCGCTGTTGCTCCTTGTAACGCGCCTATAATAATCCCTAAGCAAATGCCCGTAACATTTCCAAGCACTATTTTTGTCATAAAAGATGATTTTGTGTCCGCGGCTTTATCAGCCAAATGTTTTAAGTGCATGATTCTTTCGCCGTCATCGCCTAAATCGGTGTCGTAAGATATGTCGAGCAAAACTGAGCAGGGGAAGCTTTTGCATTGCCCGCAGTGCTCATGGTTTTTGCTTTCGCAACAGTCCTTTATTTCGCAAGTTCCGCCCCAATATGTTTCCTTTATATTAAGGCAACCCTCGCAGTCGTATTCTTCCCTGTCCGGGCATTGCGAACAAAGCATACCGCATCTTGATTCGCAGGTTATTTTATCAGCCATCCAAAGTGATGCTCCTCCTTTAGAGCCTGTTTAAGCTCTTACAGCATAATAATAAACTTAACAACCAAGCGGATAAATCCGATTTAATTCCTCATCGGGCAGACCCGTAATTTCCTTTATATCGTCAAAAGAAAAGCCCTTTTTAATCATTTTTACGGCTGTTTCAATTATGCCCTTTTGAATTCCCTTTTGGATGCCTTCTTGAATTCCCTCTTGCCTGCCCTTTTGAATTCCGTCGTTCAACCATTTTTGGTCACGCATATCTCTCATGATTTCAAATGTATGAGTCATAGATTTCGCTTCTCCTTTCACCACAGCTTGCTTAAAGCTCCCATCAAAGTCAACGGGAACATTGCCCTTGAAATGAACATGCTTCATCCAATTCAGTAACTCTATTATTTCTTCCGCTTCAAGCTTCGCCGCCATCTCAGTAGTTTGTTTTAAGATTTCATCGTAGCTTATTTTGTTCGGCTTAAACTTATTAAACGCAAAAATAATATCAAGCACTTTCTTTGTCGAGGAAATAGTTTCATCATCCGTTCTGTTTAAATCAAAAAGAAGGTAGCTGAAATTTATTATATTTTTCCCAAAAATTTTGTGATTATCGGTATATTCCTTGTACGACCTAACCGCCGTCCAATTATCCTCGCCGTTATACAATATTATCGGAACTACTGCCGGAAGCTTGAAGTTTTTACTCTCCCTGGTCTTTTCCTTTGTGTTCTTAAATATGTCGTTGAGAAGCTCAACCATGTAACGGAGCAAACGAAACGGCATAGTAAAATCCACGCTCGATTGAAGCTCCATTAAAACGTAAAAATATACGTCCTCGCCGTTTATTTTTAGCTTGTATATTAAATCCGAATCCTGTTTACGGTACTCTTGCGTAATAAAGCTTTTGTCAATTTTCTCCATGCTTTCAAGGTCTATTTTGTCCGTCCAGTCAGTAGCTATGTATTTTTTGAGAAAGTGTATAAAATTAGACTTTTTAGACAATATCCCCTTGTAGCCTTCATCGTGTCTTTGGTTTTGCTCGGTTTCGTGTTCTTTGACGTTCAGACCGACCCTCTCCTACTTTAATTAATATCCCCTTCTGACAAACTCTCCCTAGTATAATCAAGAAGCCCGCCGGCTAAAATTATATCCTTCGCTCTGCCGGATAAATCGCAGTTAACCTTTATGCCTGCGCCGTTCGTTTTATTATTGAGGACAAACTCATTTTTGCCTTCTTCTATTTGCTTTCGGATATTGGCAAGCTCAATATTATCGCCCTCGGAAATCTTGTCATAGTCCGCTTCGTCGGCAAAGGTCAGCGGCAGGATTCCGGCGTTAATTAAATTTGAGCGGTGTATTCTGGCAAAGCTTTTGACAATAACGGCTTTCACGCCGAGATGAAGCGGGGCTAAAGCGGCGTGTTCCCGTGATGAACCCTGCCCGTAATTAATTCCGCCGACAATCATGCTCTCGCCTAAGCTTTCAGCCCTTTCGGGGAATTTGTCATCACACACGGTAAAGCAATAACGCGAAATAGCAGGTATATTTGAGCGCAGAGGCAGTATTTTAGCACCCGCCGGCATTATATGGTCTGTTGTTATATTATCGCCGACTTTTAATGAGCAGGTGGCGGTGATGTTTTCTTCAAGCGGCTTTGTAGCGGGGAATGGTTTAATATTAGGTCCGCGCAGGATTTCAACCGCATCCGCTTGGTCTGCGGGGGCGGGGGGCTCAACCATGTTGTCGTTGATTATAAATTCATTCGGTTCTTCAAAGCGCGGCATATCGCCTAAAGTGCGCGGGTCGGTCAAAACGCCTGTGACTGCCGAAACAGCCGCCGTTTCGGGGGATAACAGGTAGATTTGACCATCCTTAGTACCGCTTCGCCCCTCAAAATTCCTGTTAAAGGTTCTGAGCGAAATTCCGCCGGAATTGGGGGATTGCCCCATGCCTATGCAAGGTCCGCAAGCACTTTCCAAAATGCGCGCACCCGCATCAATCAGAGCAGACAACGCCCCATTTTGCGCCAGCATATTCAAAACCTGCTTAGAGCCGGGGGCAATGCTCAAAGAAACGCTGTGGTGAACCGTTTTGCCCTTTAATATGTGAGCCGCTTTCATCAAATCGGCAAGCGAGCCGTTTGTGCATGAGCCTATGCAAACTTGGTCTATTTTCATTCCCGCAAGCTCTGATACGGTTTTTATATTATCGGGCGAATGAGGGCAGGCGGTAAGCGGCTCTAACGCGCTTAAATCAATCTCGATTACTTCATCGTAAGCCGCGTCCGCATCAGCGGATAATTCTACCCAATCTTCGCCGCGCTTCTGCGCTTCTAAAAATTGCTTGGTGATTTTGTCAGATGGGAAAATTGATGTAGTCGCGCCCAATTCCGCGCCCATATTGGTAATAGTAGAGCGTTCGGGAACAGTTAACAACTTAACCCCATCGCCCGTATATTCAATAACTTTTCCAACCCCGCCTTTAACGGTTAACCGCTGTAAAACTTCAAGTATTACATCTTTGGCAGAAACCCAAGGGGATAACTTGCCGCTTAATTTTACATTCAATATTTTGGGGTATGTTATGTAATACGCCCCCCCGCCCATAGCAACGGCAACGTCTAAGCCGCCCGCGCCTATGGCTAACATTCCGATGCCTCCGCCCGTGGGCGTATGGCTATCCGAGCCGATTAAAGTTTTCCCCGGTATTCCGAAGCGTTCTAAGTGAACTTGATGGCAGATACCGTTTCCGGGGCGTGAAAAATAAATGCCGTGTTTTTTGGCGGCAGAGCCTATATAGCGATGGTCGTCGGCATTTTCAAAGCCGGATTGCAATGTGTTATGGTCGATATAGGCTACGGAGCGTTCGGTTTTAACGCGTGGTACGCCTATAGCTTCAAATTCAAGATAAGCCATCGTCCCCGTAGCGTCCTGTGTTAGGGTTTGGTCTATTTTTATGCCTATTTCACTGCCCTTTGAAAATTCGCCGTCGGCAAGATGTTTTTTTAAAATTTTTTCGGTTAAAGTTAATCCCATTTTTATATTCTCCTTAATATTTATAGCGCAGTTATCCCGTAAATTTTTTCAACCCAAGCTACGTCCTCTTGGTCCATAATGCTTACCGCTTTAATAATCAGCTTTTCCAGACCGATTACCTCAAAGCCTGCGTCTTTGTTTTGTTTTTTAAGGTCTAACAAATCTCCCAAATGATTTCTATGCTTTTCTCTTGTTTCAAGCGAAGTCGCCATACTTAACACCTTCCTCCTAAATCCTATAAACCTAAAGCCTCATTTTAATTATACTATTTTTTTTATGATTTGTCAATTATTTGTCAGCATTTTTTTATTTTATCCTAAATCAAGCTCTAAATTACAGCCAATTCTATAAGCGTTCATTATTTTAAAAAGCTTCGGGAACAATAATATTGCAAAAACTAAGCGAAAGGACGGTCGTAATTTTATGGAACAAAATTATACCTTAAACGGAAACATGCCGCTGGGCTTCGGAATGGCGTTAGCGCAGGATATTAACGCTATGGCATATTTTTCCAACCTGCCCGTATCGGAACAGCGGAGTATTATAAACGGAACTCATTCCGTTCGCTCAAAGCATGAAATGGCAAAATATGTTAACGACATGAAGCGGCGTTAATTGTATTGTAGGGCGCGATGGCGTCGCGCCCTACATAAAATTACTCTTGAAAGCCCAGCTTTCTTAGGTTTATATCCTGTGAAAAGGTTGAAACATTATATAAAATTAAAACCTGCTCGTAATCCTCGGTATTGATTACGGTATTATACGCCATTTGTATATACCTTAAATCTATTAGAGTAATTTCAGAGTAATGCTCCTTTAGAAACGGCGCGTAGCAGTGCGCGTAGGAGTCCTTTATAAGCAGTAGTTTGCCGCCGTTGGGGTTACCGTTTGTGATTGTTACAATCGGCTGGTTTGAGCCCAGAAATACCGAGTACTTATCTTTTTTGTCTAAAAACTCTCTAAAGTAAATACTGTCGTATACCTTAGTTTCCCCGCCGATTTCCTCCGTTACGCTCAAATTCGGATTTACTCCCGAATTGCTGTGATAAAGAGCCAAAATATCAGCTTCGATATTACCGTAAAGTGCTTTTGAGTGAAATGTCCCTTTAAAGTCAAATCCGGCGTGCTCAATATCATAGCTTGACAGGGGCAGGGGTGTATAGCCCATTCTTTTGCCCGCCTCCGCATATGCCTTATACGCTCCTAGGGTAGTCCAATGATGGTCTGTCCTATAGTAAATATACTCATTTTTCGCCGCTGAAAGTCCGGCATACACATCAATATAGGAAATTTTGGCGGAAAGCCCGTTTGAAACATATTCAATAAATTCCTTTTGTTCCAAATTAGGCGCGTTTTTGGGAATTTCTTCCGAATAAATACCGGCAGACGTGGGGAGCAGCATGAAAAACACCGGCACTTCGTTATCCTCGGCAAATTTGTTCATGGCGGCTATGCTTTTATCAATGCTTTCATAATCCGGCTCGCCGATTTTTTCAACCATTCTTTCCTTTAAGATGTAAACACCGTTAATCTCGGTTCTTCCTTGGAGCATGTCCATCCTTGTTTTGAGGCTTATAAAATAGTCGCGCCCTGCTATATGTTCGGAAAAATATTCCTCAAAGCCCCTCATAAAGCTCCTGTCAGATACATTTTTAGCGGAGAATTCGGGGAATTCTTTAAGGCTTCTGTTTTCATTTTCCGAAAATGTTTTTTTAGGCATCAAGTCGGTGACGATGGGTATTATCAGCAAAGCCGCAAAAAAGCAGATGCAGTTTAACAGAGCGGACTTGTTAAACCTTTTTTTATTCGTATTATTACTCGTATTCACTTTAACTCCCCCTAAAATCTAAAATATAAAAACGGATTGTAGGTTGCGTCTACAAGCTGAGCCGTGCAGAGTAAAAGGATAGTAATATACACTGCCGGAGAAACCAGCTTAATCAATCCGCCGCACCTGCCCTCAACTGCCTTGATAAGCCTGCCGAAAATATCAAGAGAAGCAAAAGCCGCCAAAATAAATATAACCGCGTTTGTGCTGATTAAATACCGCGCCGCACTGTCAAGCGCAACGCCGTTTAAGCCGAGCATAGCCCCGAGATACCCGCCCGCATCGCGCAGATTTTCGGTATCAAACAAAACCCAGCCGAACACTACTAAAATAAAAGTATAAGCTCTGCTTGCTAAAGAGGGGAGTTTTGCCAGTATATTCCCCCACCCCAGCCGCTCAATTATAATGAGTACGCCGAAGTAAAGCCCCCAAAGTATAAAATTCCAGCTTGCGCCGTGCCACAGCCCCGTCAAACCCCAGACGAGCAAAAGGTTTAAGATAGTCCTCGGCAGTCCCTTCCTGTTTCCGCCCAAGGGGATGTAAACATAGTTTTTAAACCAGCTCCCGAGCGTAATATGCCATCTTCTCCAAAATTCGGAAATGCTTTTAGACATATAGGGGTAATCAAAATTTTTCGGAAAATTAAAGCCCAGCATCTCTCCTAAGCCCACAGCCATATCGGAGTAGCCCGAAAAATCAAAATAAATCTGAAAGGTAAATGCCAGAATCCCAAGCCACGCAACAGCCGCCGGAATCTCCCCGTAATCCATAAGCTTAATCTCAGACCAAGCTAAGCCGATATTGTTTGCTATAAGAACCTTTTTGGCAAGACCCTTTAAAAATTTCCCTATGCCGCTGCTTACTTTATTTACGCTTACAAGCCTATGGTCAATCTCATTCTGTATGTCCTCATAAAGCACGATGGGACCTGCCACAACCTGCGGGAACATGGTGACATAAGTAGCGAAGCTTGTAAATTTTTTCTGAACCTTTATATTGCGCCGATAAAGGTCAATTGTATACGACATGCTTTGGAAGGTGTAAAATGATATACCGATTGGCAGCGGCAGTTTGGGGTCGGGGATTTGAAGCCCGAAAAGCGCGTTTACGTTGGTTATGATAAAAGAGCCGTATTTGAAAACCCCCAGAAGCGACAGATTAATCGCGATTGACACCAACAGCAGAAGCTTCCGCTTCTTGTCATCGCCCTCAAACCGCGCCATAAGCCGCCCCGCCGTAAAATCAATAGCGGCGGACAGGAGCATCAGCATGACAAAAAGCGGCTCACCCCAAGCATAAAAAAACAAACTTGAAAATAAAAGCAATATATTCTTACCCTTGCTCGGCATCATAAAATACATAAGCATTACAATGGGCAGAAATCCGTATAAAAATGTAAGCTCCGAAAATACCATTTACAACTTCCTTTCATCTATAAAGACTTTGAACTCATCCGCGCTCATCATAGTGTTAATCATTTCGAGCATCCCGGAGGTCGTCAGCAATTGCGGCAGGTTAAGCGCGGCTAGAATTTCCCGCCGCTTTTGCGCGGAATCTTTGCCGCCGCTTAAACCCAATTCATAAAGAACCGTGCGGGTAACGGGGTTGTTATTCGCGGGCTTTTCGCTTACCGCAATCCCCGCCTTTTCAAACGCCGCGGTAAGAATTTTTACGTCAACCCCCTCAACGCCCAGCTTCCCCTCTTTAGAGGGCGAATCCTTTCGCTTCTCTTTCCCGAAAATATCGGGGATATAGACATTGACAATATCGCCCTTAACCGCGCCCTTTAAAAAATTACGGATTTTAAACCCCGCCGTATCCGAATCCGTAAGGATAACAATCCCTGTTTTAGCGGCATAATGACGGATTAACGCAAGCTTCTCTTGATTCTTAAAAACACCGAAGCCGTCAGTCGTAATAATAACCGCGTCAATAACGCTTGCAAGCTTGATTTTATCATATTTCCCCTCAACAATTACAGCCCGTTCAATATAAAGCACAAAATCCCCCCCTTTTTTCAATTAACAATTAACAATTTTAGCCAATATTATTGTTAACAAAAATTTAATATTTGGCGGTATTAATTAAAATTTAATAGTTATTAATTAAAAATATTATGTTTGTTAATCAAATATTCACTATTAAATGTTAACTGTTAACCAGTTTAACTACCGTTTCTTCCAGAATCACTTGCTTATCTGTGCGGAGTGATTTTATGGCTATGTCGGCTTCCGTCAGGATTTTCATACACTCTCGCAGGTGCGAAGCGGAAAAGGAGCGGACATCGCGGAATGCGTTGTTTACCCGAAACGATAAATTCTTAGGGTAGTTAAAGTCATTCACCACATCGTTCGCATTTTTGCCGCTTGCCATAGCGGTTCGCGCTCTGTATAAATCCACCATATTGGCGGTCAGCGCGTACATCACCGAAATGGGTTCAACGCGCTGTTCCGTCAGTTCGCCTAAAAGCCGAATCGCCGTTCGTCCGTCACGCCGCGCCGCCGCTTTTGCCAAATCAAAGGTAGTTGATTCAAGGCGGCGGGGGGTTAACATATTAATCATGTCTATAGTAATCTCGCCGCCGTTTGCATATGCAAGCAGTTTGGCAATCTCGTTGCCGACCGACATGGTATCGCACCCGCAAAGATTCGCCAAATGCTCCGCCGCCTGCTTGGATATAACAGAGCCGCTGCGGTTTACCTTTTTGACAATATCGCCCCCAAGCGCGCTTGCGGTTTTATATTTAAATTCGCAGACTGCGCCCGCTTTTGAAACGGCATCGAGGAGCTTTTTATTTTTCGCTGTCGGGTATTTTTTGCCGTCGTTTAAGTCAATTGAAGCCGCGCTGAAAATCAGAACCGTGCTATCCGGCAGGTCGGATACTATGGAAACAAGCCTTTTTAAATCATCGGCGTTCAGCGATTCGGCATTTAAATCGCGCACCGAAACGCAGACATAATCCGCAAATAAGGGCAGAGCTTCGCAAGCATCCGCCAGCGCGCCGAGTTCCAAATCCTTGCCCTCGAATTTATGGAGGTTGCAAACCTCATCGCCTTTTTTAAGGGTTTTTGAAAGCAAAAATTTTAAATAATGCTCCGTCATGGCGGTGTCTTTACCGTAAAAATAATAAGCTTTTTCAATTTTGCCGTTTTTTATTGATGCCCTAAGGTCGGTATCTGTTAGGAGCGGCATTTTTATTCCTCCGTTTCGGTTAACTAATAATTTTCAATATATGCCGAAATGTCGCCGATTTCATCAAGTTCTGTAAATCTGTCATAAGAAAACAAATTGCTTGTTTGTTTCTCTATGCCGTCCATTTCGTCACGTATACGATTATACTCTTCTTCATCGGTTTCCTCCTCACCAATATAATAATGCTCTGTATGTTCGTTATTATCATCAGCGTATTCATTCCATATATGAATATCAATATGAGATGTTTCTTTATAGCCCTCATCTGTCCAATCAAGAAAGGAATAGCAAATACCGAAATCAGTTGACGAGCCTTGCATTCGCGGCATGATAAACAAGTTATCTGTATCCTCAAAATATCCTTGCCATGTCGATACCATGTTCGGCGGAAAACAAAAGCTTAATATTTGGAGCTTGTTATCTTTAAATGTTAACAGTCTGCCTTGTCCGCCCATATAATTAACTTGAAGTAAAAGTTCGGGAATACCATCGCCGTTTAAATCTTCCACGAGAATTCTTTTAGAGTTATAACCATCATCATAGTAGTCCATGAATCCGTTTGCATATTCGGTGTAAGCCTTTTTCCAATCTCCCGCCGGATAATCAATTGTATATGAGCTGAATAAAAAACCAAAATCATCATACTCCATATCGGTAACAGGATTACCATCAAGAAATAACACATTGCCGTATGAAAAGTCTTTAAACATACTAATATCAGTAATTTGATTGTTGCTTAGGTTTAAATGTCCGGGATAGAAAACCCAATCGTTAAAGCCGTCTTTGCTGACTAAAGATGAATCTGTTATGAAATTATCCGATAAATTCAGCCAAGTCAATCTTTTCATCTCTCCGAGTTCTTTTATGTCATCGTCTGTAAGCCCTTTGCCGCTTAAATCTAAACGCCGCAGGTCGGTTGAATATTTTTCGCCCTTTATTGTAATATACTCAACAGACTTTTCCGTTTCAGCCGTAACTGTTACGGTTACAGGTTCAGTTGTAGCTGATGTTGTTTGGGTGGTTGTTTCAGCCGTAGTGGTTGTAACAGCCGTTGTTTCCTCAAACTCGTTGCCGCTGTTATTGATGTTTTTATTGCAAGCGGACAACAAAACCGCCGCAATAATCATTAAAGCAAATAATTTTTTCATATAAAACCCTCCGTTACATAACATCATTTTAATTTAATCTGCCCTAAATCTTTAGCGTTAAGACGGGAAACAGCAGATTTGCCCGTTTCCTTTTCCAATTGTTCACGGGCAACTTTTGCGGTGTTCGCTCCTCGCTTCGCAACATCGGCACTTTGATTGAAACCAACGGGATTTTCCGCATAAGAAATATCGGTAGCGGCTACCTCGGCAAGCATATTCAAAATCAACTCGGTATTTGTCATATTATCCCGCAGGTTTTCTTTTTTCAAATCTTTGTATTTTTTGTACTCCTTTGTCGTCATGCCGCTCCATGTCTTGCTCATTAAATCGGTAAGCTCCGCATATTCTAAGCCCTTATTAACACCGCTTTTGTCCCACTCGTCCGTTAACGCCTTTCGGACTTCTATTGATTTAATACGCTGATTTATCCAATTTTCGCTGTAACCCAAGCGGCGGTAGTTATGTATAGCCCGCTCAATAGACATTTCGGGGTCAATCGTTTCGTCAATGCGTTCACTCCCCGTTTTCGCAAGCCACATCTTGAAAGGCTCTGCCTTTTTGCTGGGGATTGACTGAATAAGCCGCAAAATCTGCTCCGTATCGGCAACATCGGTTAGGTATTTTTTACCATCAGCGGCTTCCATTTTCAGTTGGTGACAATTTGTCACCAACTCAGAACCCTCCGCGTTTAATCTTTGTTTAAGCTTGTTCCAATATTTTCGCGCAGTCAAGTGGTCAACGCTGTCCGTCAATACAGAAACAACGTCAACAATCGAAAACCACCATTTTTCCGCTTCCCCGTCCCACTCGGTACGCACCTGCTTTTCTTCAAAAAGCTTGATTTTCTCATTAATCTTGCTCATAGTAAACACATCCTTTTTTATTTATAAGCCCCTCTTTAAACAGTAGTAATCCCGAAAGAAAAATGGTCTGATTCAATTCCTCTTTCGCCGTCTAACCAAACTTCGATTTTTTCAATGTTTGGTAAACTGCGAAGTGTCTGCATTAAATCAGCAGAAAGCGTACTTCCGGCGGTAGAACCCATGCCGAAATGATATTTTTCGTATACATTTAAGTCAACATTAAGTTTGCTCCCCTCATACCAAATATCGTCAACTCTTATTCCCGAATATAAAAGCATCTTTTCAGCGAAATCCTCGGCGAAACTTTCGACTGAAACTGTATCTGATGTATACGGCATTTTGGAATAATTAATCTCCCCATTTTCATAATAAGTGTCTATGATGCCGATATTATAAAACTTTACGGTTATATTCTCTTTGCCGTCTGCTATAGCCTTAACACCGTCATTACCCCGCTTGCGTTTTTCAATATCCGTTTTGACGACATTCAAAGAGCCGTCATTCTCGCCGACCCGATATGAATAGGAGTTCCCGTTGTCATCAGTAAGGACAAGAACGTGGGAACTAACTATTTTAAAATTAAGCACAAAACCGTCTTCATTAAATGTTGAAGGAATCCATATATCAAAAATCTTTTTACCGAGCCAGTATGAGGAATCGTCCGACCAATTGTTCTTCCAATCATGATAAAGTTCATATAATCGTACGTCCATCATGCTACCGTCATAAGAAACTGCAATTGTTCTTGCTCTTGGATGCCGATTTTCCTCTCCGATGAAAGTATAAACATTACGATTTTCAGAAGCTGTAAGCCCTAAATTACCCTCATATTCAATATAAAGCGGAATATCATTTATTATGTCAACAGGCTTATTTTTCTTTACAATTTCCCGAACTTCAGCAACAGTAATCTCCGTTGCCGTTGTTTCGGCAATCGTTGCAACCGCCGCAGTCGTACTAACCGCCGCCGCAGTCGTCGCCCCCTCCGAAACATTACTCTCGCCGTTATCATTGCACCCGCCAAACAAAACCCCCGCCAAAACCACCAAAATAACCAACTTCCCCAAACCAAACCCCTCCATTCAACTCAATTCATATGATTTCACAATCATATCCCCATTAACATCAATGCTGTAATTAATAATCAGACTGCTCTCTTTATCCTCTTTGCCGTAAAGCACAATCTGCCCCGGGGCAAATTCAGGGTTGACATAGTCAAAATCATAAATGCCCGGCATTTCTTCAAGCCCTAAATCACGCATCGGATACATAAAATCATCATTATCAACATCATAAACAGCAAAAAGAGCATCCTCCCCGTAATTAGAAACATGACCGTAAAGTAAATTGTCACTTAGCCATAAATATGTTCCGCCCCCGCCGCCGTAAATCTTGTTTACAGGTTTGCTGAAATCATTTGTGCGTATTAAAATTCCGTGCGACATATAGTAGTTCCAAAAAGTCATAACCGTGTATTTCCCGCCGGGCGATGTAATCCCCCGCTCTTTAAATTCGGCAACTTCATGATTGTATTCGTAAAGCTGTGACCACAAACCGTAAACATAATAGTCACTGTTTTCATATCTAACTTCATATTTTGTATCACCCTCAAAAGAATATATATCGCCCTCAAAATTGTTATAAACAGTTATAAATTTGTCTAAAAAGTTAAGCCCTTTGCCGATTGTGGAAGCCGTAATTACTCCCCCATGAACCACAGTTCCGTAATTGAAAAATTCTTCGGGCATAGAGGGAAAATACGGCTCGGTGCTTAACCATTCAAAAAGCTCTTTCATATTGCCGTAATAAGCGTTTAAATTCAGACAAATCGCCGCCAGTGCAATTTCGTCGTCTTTATTCAGTTCAAATCCGATATAATATTCATTTGTCTTATAATAGTACCCCAGCGTTTCATTCCAAGGGTAATCTTCCTTAATATTCGGCTCTCCTAATTCGGAAACAAGCTTTTGGGCTGTATCGCCTATTTTTACGT
Organism: Oscillospiraceae bacterium; assembly: GCA_009777725.1. Taxonomy (GTDB): domain Bacteria; phylum Bacillota; class Clostridia; order Oscillospirales; family Ruminococcaceae; genus UBA946. The sequence goes on from WRLG01000016.1 coordinate 44,867, forward strand.
TTTCAATAATACTGCCCAAAAACCTTTCCGATATAATAACCATTGATGTAGAATCATTAAATTCTTTATATATCAAGCCATTGGAATAATCGCCGTCAACATATTCCCGCTCCGAATAAAGCAAAGCTTTTATATCAGAATCAAGTGTTTTGCCGCTGAAATCAAGCGGAACTATAACATCAAGCCCCGCTTCCTCACGGGTTATCTTTTTTATAGAAATGTTCTTGCTCTCTTCCTCCGGAATTTGCATTTCAGTCATTTCACGATAAGTAGTCGTTTCAGCAATGGTAGTCGTAACCGCAGTTGTCCCCGCAGTCGTTCCTGCCGTTTCCGAAATATCACCCTCGCCATTCTCACTACACCCGCCAAACAAAATCCCCGCCAAAACCACCAAAATAACCAACTTCTTCATTACCATTCCCCTCCCTAAAAACAAAAACCTATCGCAAAATCTCCGTTTCATTTACATCAAGAACCCCCCACTTGCCTTGATATTTAGCAAACGCAATATTGCCCTCTAAATCGGCTTGGATAATTCCGTCAAAAACAAACGGAGCGACAGTGTTCCCCTCTTTGTCAACAATGCCGTGTTTGCCGTTTAGTATAACGGCGAGGGCAGTCCCGCCTCGAGTGTATGAGTTGTATTCATTGTTGCCGTTGCGGTCATTGTCGTATTCGTATATAAAATCCGTTATAAACTCCGCCCCGTAAACCAAAGCGAATTTATCATCAATATAAGCATCATCAAGAATATAATAAACTTCAATCAAATCATATTCTCCGTTTTCTATATCCCGACCCTTTCCGACAACAACCTCTTCTTGGTAAACATTATCCGAATTTATCCTACGAAAAGCCCTTAACCGCTCAAATTCACCATAAGGCTGAAAGGGTTCATCAAGAACAATAGGCTCGAATAATGTCGAAAATTCCTCGGGCGTGAAAACCTGAAAATCTGCGGGAGTGTATTCCAAATAAGTGCCAAAAAGGCAGAACAAATTCTTGCCCTCATCATACAGCCATTCATCCGGCGGCGGCAACCCTCCCGTCGCCCAATCCCACAAATCTCTTGTAACCTCGCCGCTATATATATTCAAAGTTAATTTATTCTCACGCATTTCGTCAGTCCAAATTTCATCGGGATTATCAAAGTTCCCGAAATCAATAGCCCCCGCCCACCAAGCAAAATAAGTATAATCATAAGTCGGCTCAATCCTCCAAGCAAGCCCCGCTTCAACATCAATCTTTGCAGGCGTTTCGGGAATAAACCCCTGCAAAACAACTACCTCCGCTTCTGTTATTTCAGTCGCCGCCTCGGTAACACCTGCCGACAACTCCGCCGCCGTGGTAGTAGCAGTTGTTGTCGCCGTTGTTGTTGTTACAACCGCCGCCGATCCTTCAACCTCATTCCCGCCATTATCACCATTTTTATCACAAGCCCCCAACAAAACCGCCAAAACCACAAAAACAACCAACTTCTTCAACTCAATTCCCCCATTCAAAAAATCAAATTACACTCTACCAACTATCAGTTATTTCAACCACACAATTAGGCAGAGCCGCTATTAGTTCACTTAAATCGTCTGCACTTAGCCATTCCCCGCCGAATTCGTAGACTAAACCTAAGCGTTTCAAATTAGAGAGTTCTTTTAAGGCGGTAATATCGGCAATGGCTTCTTCGGCAATGATTTTAGCAGAGTTATAATCATCAAGGCTAACTATAGATAGCTCTCTTAAATCCACCATTTCCGTCAGCGAATTTATGTTTATAATGCTCCCGTAATGAGTAAATGCACTTAACTCCGTTATGTTTTTCAGCCCTTGCAATTGCTTTAAATCTGTATTGGAGTGCCGCTCCCAGAGGGATAGCGATTTAAGATTAGAGAGCTTTGATATGGGGGTTAAATCAGAAATGCTGTATCTCGTTTCAATTTCCAGCGTTTCCAAAGCAGAAAACGCCGATATAAATTCCGTATTGCAAAGATGATGCCCCTCAATTACTAATTCGGTTAAATTAGCAAGCTCGGTTAAAACATCATAATCCGCCCTCTCATCAAATGAGCAATCATCATGCTCAACCGTCAGTCGTAACGACGTTATGTTGTCAAAATTTTTCAAATCGCCTTTGGGCGGCAGAAACTTGTCATATATTGCCAAGCCGGTTAACCTCGGCATTTTCTCTAATTGCGTTATATCATAGGCATAGCCGCTCCAAAATCCGATTCCCTCCGGGACATCATAGTAATGCGGTGCATAAACGGTAAACGACTCCAAATTAATAAGATTATCAAGCGGAGTTATATTTGTAAAGCCTCTGTCAGCGTTCAAATATAGCGATGTGAGTGCTGTAAGCTCTTCAAAAGCACTAATATCAATTTCCTGCTTGCTATAAACTCTCAGGCTAAATTCCGAGAGATTTTCAAGCGTTACTAAGGGGCTGAAATCTGTCATATCGAAAATAGAAATGCTAAGCTTCTCCAAGTTTACCAATTCCGTCAACGGGCTGAAATCGGATATTCCGCTTAAATTTAAAAGTTCCAATTTTTTCAAATTTGTCAATCCCGCCAACGAGGTTAAACCGAATTCATCAGCTCTATACGATGATATTGACAAAGATATTGACAAAAATTCAAGATTTGAAAGCTCCGATAAAGGCTTTAAATCTATAACCCTATCTTTCGGGCGAGAAAATTCCAACTCCAAATAAGTAATTTCCTGCAATTTAGATAAACCGCTTATGTTTGTCATACCCTCAAGCTGAATTTTTAACTTTTCTAAATTCGGAAAAGAAGTGCAAACAAGATTAAGCTGTGATAAATCATTAACCGATAAGTCCAATTCCGTTGAATCTTTCGGAAATTCCCTCCTCCCGATTGTAACATAACGCCCCTGCTCTTCAGCGATTGTTTCAACCTCCGCAGATGTCAAATCCGTTTCAACAGAAGTAACATCAACCATTTCAGAACCGCCAACAACAACCGCCGCCATTTCCTCAACACCATTCCTGCCATTATCACCATTTTTACTGCAAGCCGACAACAAAACCGTCAAAACCACCAAAATAACCAACTTTTTCAAACCAACCCCGCCTTTCCCAATATTCAAGCCACCCAAATAATTTAATCGTCTTCAGTCCCAACAGAACTCCTCAAAATCCTCTCCGCTTCGCTCGGGTTTAAATTATACTCCCGAGAGATAAAGTTGTCGTAATTATAATTATAGTTTTCCCGTTCGTCATAGTAAACCTCGCTTGAAACTTCCTCGCCGTTTATCTCAAAATAACCATCGGGTCTCCAAGAATCAAAAACATCGTAAAAAGAAATTATTTCAATCATTTCGCCGCAATCAAGTTTATATATGGTACTGATATACTGCCCTTGCCCGGTCATAATGTCATGAATATACCCCCGCTCAAAATCATAAGCGAACCAGCCATAACTACCATAACCGCCCAATTCCTTTAATTCGCCATTTTTCATCGTAAATATCTTCGCCTTGGGCACACTAGCATCATCATGAGAAATCATTAATTCCGGAATCCCATCGCCGTCAAGATCGAAAACATTAAACATGGCAATGTCGCCCCACCAATCATTTTCTGACATTTTCTGATAATACAATTCCTGCCAATCATATTCAAACTGCGGTTTTTCTACAATTTCAGCCTCCGTTATTTCAACTAAAGTAATCTCGGCAGTAGTTTCAACCGCAATCTCTGTAACCGACGGCAACGCTACTGCCCCCTCCGTAACATCACCCTCGCCATTCTCACTACACCCGCAGAGCAGAACACCTGCCAAAACCACCAAAAACACCAACTTCTTCAAACCAAACTCCTCCATTACATAAATTTAAACTCAAAACTCAAACCCCCCGCTCCTTACCTCCGACATATGCAACTTGCCGTCTTTATATATCAGAGCCCTAAAGCTATCCTCCGTAAAAATAACCGTTTCTCCTTGGCTGACAATAACCGTGTTATTCTCGCCGTCATATAATAAAATTTCCGAATCGCGGCAGTGAAGCAACACCGAGTCGTCAAAAAATTCCAGCGCGTAATAGGGCATTTCAATGCGCGATTCCGCGCTGTAGCGCATGGTATTTTCGCCGAAATCCGCCATGCCGCCCCGCAGATAGCCCTCCTCCGGCACAAGGACTGTGTGAACGTCAAAAAGCGCAAGCTTGTCCTTATAAATCGGCTGAGATGTGTTGGAATTTACATTTAAATATAAGGCTTCAATATCATAAATCCCAAGCCTGTTGAGATATTTAACAGCCGAACGCGCGGCGCGCCCGCCCCTGTTTAAATCTACGATGCTTGCGGTGTTTTTGTCGTGTATGATTAAAACGCTTGCCGCACCCTCATGTAAAACCGCCGCCGTTACGGTACTGCTCGGTATAAACCTGTACGCGAATATTACCGTAACGGTAAAGCCGAAAATAAACGCCCAAAGCATTATAACGCGACGGAAACTCCGCAGAATAACCGCCCCCGCAATAACCGTCACAATGCAAATCAAAACCGCGCCCGCCGCAAAATCATACCCCAGCGGGATATAAGAAAACCGAAGCCCGCCAATTGCTTTTGAAGCCGCGACCACAAGCTCACAGCAAACCCCGCAAACCGCCAAAATCGGCATAGCAATAAGCCCCAACCCGCCCGTAAATGTAACAATTACGCCGCCGATTAGGATTACCGTACAAATCGGCAGTAAAAATAAATTCGATAAGGGCGATATAATTGAGATTTCATCAAAAAATAAAAAGCTCACGGGGAACATAGCGGTGACGACGCATATGTAAGAAAGCAAAAGCCGCGTTTTTTTGCCGAATCTGAACCGCTCATCCTCGAAGCCCTCCGGCAATTTTTGCTTTTCCCAAATAATTTTTTGCAGTTCATTCACAACAACGGGGGCTAACACCCCCATGCCGAAAACTCCGGCGGTTGACATGAGAAACGATGCGTCCCGAACGGCAAAGGGGTTGGAAGCGGTTAGCATGATTACGGCAATGCCTAAAGAATTCAACGTGTCGGCGCGCCGCCGGAAAAGCTCCGCCGCGTAAACGATAATAATCATAAAAGCCGAGCGCGTTACGGGAGGGGTAAACCCCGCAAGCAAAGCAAACGCGCAAAGCGGCAGGAGCAAAATGCAAAAACGCGCGGACTTTTTAAGAGGCGTGAGCGACAAAAGCCCCCAAAAGAATGAGCAGGTCAAGGCAAGATGAAGCCCCGAAACCGTCATAATATGCCCGATTCCGGCGCGTTGCATCAGCAATCTTGTGTCATCTTCAAGCCCCGACTTATCACCGAAAAGTATTGCCGACATAACAGCCAAAGCATCGCTGTTCATGTATTTATTTATGCGCGAATAGATATATTCGCGGTAATCTAAAGCCGTGCGGCGGATTGAAAATGAATCCGCATGTTCAAGCTCAAAGTCTGTTATTTTTTCTATTTGCAGATAAATTCCTTTGGATTTATAGTAGCTTTTTAAGGGAAAAATATAGCTATCCTCCATAACAGAGGCTTTACCTGTAACGCTGATATTGTCGCCGATTTTGCAGTCCGCGCTGTCCGCGAAGAATATGACTGTTGCGGTTACATCGTCGTTTACAATCCCCTTAACCTCATAGCGGCTCATATCCCTGCTGTAATCGTTGACGGCTGTTATTTTCCCCTTAACTATAACATCATAGCCGTTGTATTTTATAATATTTTGGTACACAAAGTTATCATAAAGCGAGTAATAAATCCCGCCCGCCGCAAAGCTGAACATAATAACACAAAGCGTAATATATTTAAATTTGCGGACTGCAAGCAACCCCGCCCCCGCCGCAATTAACGCAATCCCCAAATAAATACTTATGTAATACCCCGAAAATGATGCCGAAAACAGCCCGAAAAGATAGAAGAAACCTATATATGCCATTTTTCGGGTCATTTTAAATTCTCCTCAGTATTTTTTTAGAAACCCATTGACAATGCGTGTAATGCGTGTTACAATATTCAAGAGGGGGGGAGCAAGATGACGGCAAAGGAAGCGGAAAAATTAATACTTAAAGATGGGTGGTACTTCGTTGGTTCTAAAGGTTCTCATCGACAGTATAAACATAAATCCAAACCGGGTAAAGTAACAGTCCCATTTCACCCCGGCGATATTAGCATGCCAATAGTTAATTCTATATTAAAGCAAGCAAAATTAAAGTAAGATTAAGATTTATTTTCAGTTAACCAAGAAAGGATTGTTGTCTTATGAAACTTGTTTATCCTGCAATATTTTACCCGTTTGATGAGAAAGACGGGGAAGGCTTCGCAGTTGAAGTCCCCGACTTACCGGGATGTGCTACCGGCGGCAACAGCATGGCAGAAGCCATTGATATGGCAATTGATGCCGCATCGGGCTGGGTTCTGGGTGAAATGGAAGACGGCTTGCCGATTCCTAAGGCTACCCCATTCAATAAAGTGAAACCCGAAGAACCTAACGGAATAGTGAGCATGATTGTCCTTGATATGGACAGCTACGCTGAAAAATACGGTAACAAAGCGGTTAGGAAGAATCTCACCATTCCGGCATGGCTTGCAACAGCCGCTGATAAGCTCAATATTAACTATTCTCAAACCTTGCAAAATGCTTTGATAGAGCAGATTAATATGTAGTAATCACTTTCAACAAATCCTCAAACTAAGCTTCTCCCCGCCGAGAATGTGAAAATGCAGGTGGTGGACTGTCTGTCCGCCGTGTTCGCCTGCGTTTGATACTACTCTGAACCCATCGCCGTCAATCCCTTTTTCCTTGGCGATTTTTGCAATCACCTCAAAAATATGAGCGATAACGCTCGAATTTTCAGCAGTAATATCCGCCGCCGAAGTTATATGTTCTTTAGGTATAACAAGAACATGAACAGGCGCGGCAGGGCTGATGTCCAAAAATGCAAGCACCCTGTCGTCCTCGTAAACTTTAGTTGACGGGATTTCACCTGCTATTATTTTGCAGAATAAGCAGTTCATAATTTTCTTACCTCGTTTCTTTTTTATTGAATTTTTGTACCTATTCAGTCGCTCTGCTTAATTTTGTGAATAATGAACCGTCTTTTGTAGGGGACGGGCAAGCCCGTCCCGCGCGCAAAAAACGCATCATTTCGCTATTGCGGGACAGGCAAGCCCGTCCCCTACGTAACCCTATTGCACAGGTGGGAATTTTTTCATTCTCCGCTCTCCGATTTCAGATTAACATTATTTTTAACGCAGTATTTAAACGCGTTCACTAAAAGCTTAGGTTTGCTGATATTATTTTCTTTGCAATAATTATCAATAAGTTCATAGTCCGCGATTCTTATATCGGCGGCAAATCTTTTATAATTTTTAGCAGTGTATTTCCAGTTAGCACGTTTTTTTGCTTCTGATGCTGGCATTATTCTCAACCCCCAGATTTAAGTTAGCATTATTTTCAACGCAATATTTAAACGCGTTGACTAAAAGTTTAGGCTTACTTATATTGTTTTCTTTACAATAATTGTCAATTAACTCATAATCGGCGTTTTTTATATTGGCTGAAAATCTTTTGTAGGTTTTAGAATCATACTTTATTTTAGCGCGCTTTTGTGCTTCAGATATTGGCATTATTCTCAACTCCATTAAAATTTATACAATATAAACAATAAATGTATACATGAATCGGTATAATTTTGTTTGTTTAATGTATTGACATTATCCATGCCACGGTATATAATAATATAAGATAATAAATTTAGGAGGTATTTTTAATGTCGGTAATAGAACAGCTGTATTATGGCAATATCCCCAACTGTGATAAGCAATATGACAAGCAATCCGATTACGGAAAAGCGTTGGCGGCGGTCGCGGGGAATGAAGAGAAGCTTTTAAAATATTTCAAAAACCAACCCGATGCGGAAGAAGAAACGAAGGCGTTAAAAGAATTTGTTGAAGCCCAGCTTTCAGTAAATGTGATTGAAAATTGCGATTGTTTCACAGAGGGCTTTAAATTAGGTGCAAAATTTACGCTTGAAATGTTTATGATTCCCGGCAATAGTTCCGCTTTGACAGTTAACAGTTAATTGTGTCCGGCTTCCTTGTTTCCAAGGCTTATGCCTCTTTAATCTACAGTATGTTTTTTTGCAATTACTTCCTCTATAGAAACAAATTTCCACCCTTGCTCTTCGAGTTTTGGGCGTTCCTCGTCCATATATCTGAACAACCCTTCTATTCCGCCATGCTTTTCAAGCAATAACTCACGATTTCGCCGAACCTCGGCTACAGGGTCAATGTCTATATAGTTCATTATTCCAACCCCTCAACTCCCAACTAACTCTGAAATAATACGTTCAACTTCACTCAACGCCGCTTCAATCTTCGCAATATCACCAATCCCCGCCATAGCGTTGTCGGGTCTGCCGCCGCCTTTTCCGCCTGTTAACGCCGATACTTTTTGCACGATTTTTCCCGCGTGCGCCCCCTTGGAAACAGCCTCCTTGCCGCAAACGCAAAGCATAGAACTGTTAGATGCAAGCACAGCGACAACATCAGCAGCTTTGTCTTTTATTTTATCGCCCATAGCCCGCAAAACCTCCGGCTTAACCTCGCCTAAGCAGGCTTGAATAACGCGAACCTCTCCGACTTGAACGGCATTTTTGAATAAGTCGTCAAGCTGAGAGCCCGCAAGTTTGCCATTCAACTCCGCAACCTCTTTTTCAAGCGACTTGACTTCGGCAACAACCGCCGCACACCGTGCCGCTAAATCCATAGGATTAGCCGATTTAACGGCGTTTGCGGAATTAACGATAATATCACTATAATTGTTAATCATCGAGAGTACGCCCCAGCCCGTAACGCCCTCAATACGCCTTATTCCTGCCGCAACAGAGTTTTCCGATAATATTTTGAACAGCCCCAGTTTCGAGGTATTGTCAACATGAGTTCCGCCGCAAAGCTCAATCGAATCACCCGATTTTACAACCCGCACCGTATCACCGTATTTTTCGCCGAATAAAGCCATCGCCCCGATTTTTTTAGCCTCTTCAAGCGGCATTTCCTCAGATGTTACGGGCAGGGCATTAAGAATAGCATGGTTCACATAATCCTCAACTTCACGAAGTTGACCGGGCGTTACCGCTTCAAAGTGCGAAAAGTCAAACCGCACTCTTTGAGAATCAACAAGCTGCCCTGCCTGATGGACATGCTCACCCAAAACTTCACGGAGGACGGATTGCAAAAGATGAGCCGCCGTGTGATTCCGCATGATTGATTTTCTGTTTAATTCGGAAAGCACAGCCGCCACTCTGTCCCCAACGGACAGTTCCCCGCGAATAGCCGTCACCATATGAAGAATATGCCCGGCTGAATCCTTTTTAGTATCGGTAACGTCAAAGATTCCGCCCATATCGCTGCTGACCAATCCGCCAATATCGCCGACCTGCCCGCCGCTTTCGGCATAAAATGGGGTTTTATCCAGTATTACAGTGCCGTTTTCACCCGCTTGAATCTTATCAGCTTGTTCACCACCTACAAAGACCGCAAGAATTTTGGCTTGTTCTTCAAATGAAGTATACCCTGTAAATTCGGTTGCGGGCAGGTCGATAACGCCCATTGCGCCGCCGTCATCCTCCCACGATGAACCCGACTTGTTTTTATAATCTTCTTTAGCGCGGCTTTTTTGTTCGGAAAGACATTCTTTATATTGCTCCAAATCAACGGCTACGCCTTTTTCGGCGGCAATTTCGACAGTCAAATCAATGGGGAAACCATAGGTGTCACTTAATAAAAACGCATCCTCGCCCGATAGAATTTTTTCGCCAGCTGTGGTAATTTGAGCAAGCCTTTGCGACAAAATTTCAAGCCCTCTGTCAATGGTTTTTGAAAAGGCTTCTTCTTCATTTTTAATGAGCTTTTTGATATAATCCCGCTTTTCATTAAGTTCGGGATACGCCGCTTCATTCTCCTTTATAACGGTATCGGCGGCTTCAAATAAAAACGGCTTCTCAATCCCCAAAAGCCGCCCATGCCTCGCCGCCCGCCGTAAAAGACGGCGCAGAACATAACCCCGCCCGACATTAGAGCCGGTAACGCCATCGCAAACCATAAAAGTTGAACTTCTGATATGGTCGGTTATAACGCGCAATGAAACATCGGTTTTTTCGTCCTTTTTATATGCAACACCCGCCGTTTCGCTAATCTGATTCATAATATTTTGAACGGTATCAACCTCAAACAGGTTGCCGACGCTCTGCATAACGCAAGCAAGCCTTTCAAGCCCCATCCCCGTGTCGATATTCTTCTTAGCAAGCGGCGTGTAATTGCCGTGTCCGTCACTGTCAAACTGTGTGAATACCAAATTCCAGACTTCAACAAATCTATCACACTCACACCCGACTTTGCAATCGGGCGAACCGCAACCGTTCTGTGCGCCCCTGTCAAAATAAATCTCCGAGCAAGGACCGCAAGGACCGCTCCCATGCTCCCAAAAGTTATCCGCCTTGCCCAACCGCGACATATGAGAGGGGTCTACCCCTCTGTTTTTTGTCCAAATATCATATGATTCATCATCTTCTTCATAAACCGAAACATAGAGCAGTTCTTTAGGCATTTCCAAAACTTCGGTAAAAAACTCCCAAGCCCACGCGGTCGCTTCCCCTTTGAAATATTCGCCGAAAGAGAAATTCCCCAGCATTTCAAAATAAGTACCGTGGCGCGCGGTTTTACCCACCTGCTCAATATCCGGCGTGCGTATACATTTTTGGCAGGTCGTAACGCGGACATTGGGCGGAGTTTCCTGCCCCGTAAAAAACTTTTTAAGCGGTGCCATGCCGCTGTTGATTAACAATAAGCTGTTATCCCCCTGCGGAATCAGCCCCGCACTCGGCAGACGTGTGTGGTTTTTGCTTTCAAAGAATGTTAAAAATTTCTCCCTTAACTCGTTAAGTCCTATGTTTTGCATTTTTATTTCTCCCATCTTTTTATTACTGTTTTGATTATTTATATCCCGTGACGTACCATATATGAACGCATAATAATTCATTGATTTTAAAAAGTCAATTGTAATTGAGTACCCCGACTTTTCGCCAATCAAAGCATCAACCCAACAGCAGGGGCATAAAGCGGTTATTCCCTCATGTCCGGGTTCATCGCACCATTCAACAATTTCTTCGGATGAAAATATTCTCATACAAAAAAAGCAACCGCACATTTGAACCGCTTGAAGAGCTTCTCTATTGTATTGTGCATATTTGTCGGCTCTTTTATATTCTTGATATGTCAATTATATTCTCACGCTCCCTCATAAATCAAATAAGATTTTGAGCTGTATCTTGACGGCAGTCTTGAATGTCGTAAATATGAACTTTATCTTCGACTATCTTAAAAACAATTCGGTAACGCTTTGAAAAAAGCATATACTTTAAATTCATGCCTATTTCACTCTCGTATTTAGGATATAAATGCGGGTTTTCGGAAAGTTTTTTCTGACACTCATAAAAAGCATCATATAATTTTTCTGCCGCAGATTCACTGACTTGTGCCAAAAATTCAACATGATTCTCAAATTTGGCGTTTGCTTTTGGCATCGCATGAACGCTATACACCATTTTTCGCCCCTCTTTTTATAGCTTCGCGTAAACGCTCCAATGATTCCTCGGCAGTTAAAAAAACTCCCCCCGCTTCATGATATGCAATTGCTTCTCTAAGCCATTCATCTCTGTCATAAGGCGCGCTCAAAGGCGGCAGTATTTCTTCCTCCTCCGTTCCAAACGGTAAACCGCCTTGTTTAATAATAATCACAGCTTGCAACGCCAAGTCAACGTAATTCTCTGGCAATGTTTCAATTTCATTAAATAATACCTGTCTGCTCGACATGTTTTTCACCCTTTCCAATCAAATAAGATTTTGAGCTGTATCTTGACGGCAGTCTTGAATGTCGTAAATATGAACTTCACTTCCGACTATTTCAAAAATAATACGGTAACGGCTTTTATAAAATAATTTATAGCGCAAATTCTTCCTCATTTGCTTTTTGGGCTCATATATAGGGTATGTTTCCGGGTTTTCTTCAAGCGTTTTTCTTGATTTGCTAAATTCATCATAAAACCTTTCTGATACATTACCGCTGATTCTATCCAAAAAGCGAGTATGATTATATAGCTTATCATATGAATACGGAGAAACGACAACGCTATATTTGCGTTCTTTCACCTTTTGTTCCCCCTTTGATAGCCTCTCTCATATGAGCTAAAGTTTCATCAGCACTATAAAAGAATCCCCCCGCTTCTCTATACGCAATAGCTTCCCGAATAACCTCATCTCTGTCATAAGGCGCGCTCAAAGGGGGGATTATCTCCTCCTCCGTTCCAAACGGTAAACCGCCTTGTTTAATAAAAATCACAGCTTGCAAAGCCAAGTCAACGTAATTCTCTGGCAATGTTTCAATTTCATTAAATAATACTTGTCTGTTTGACATATTTCCCACCCTTTCTTTGAGATTTTAAACTTCCTCATCCCAATTATGATAAACCCGCTGAACATCATCGTTATCTTCAAGGTGCTCCAAAAGCAGATTCATTTTCTTGATTGCTTCCTCGTCCGTTAAAGCTACATAAGTAGCGGGGAGCATTTCAGCCTCGGCGGAAAGAATCTTATAGCCTTTCCCCTCTAACGATTCGCGGACGGCGTTGACATCGTTAGGCTCAGTCTCAACCTCGGCATATTCATCATCAATAGTATAATCAAGCGCACCCGAATCGGTAACATCGTCTATAAATTTGTCCTCATCAAGCCCTGTGTTTTCTATAATTATAATCCCCTTGCGCGTAAACATGAAAGATACGCACCCGGTATTGCCCAGATTCCCGCCGTATTTATCAAAATAATGCCGCATATCTCCGGCAGTGCGGTTTTTGTTGTCCGTCAGAGCCTCGACAATCACGGCGACGCCGCTCGGTCCGTAACCCTCGTAAATATTCGCCTCATAGCTTGCCTTATCATCGCCGCCCGCCGCTTTTTTGAGCATCCTTTCAATATTATCATTGGGGACATTGTTTGATTTAGCCTTAGCAATCAGCTCCCTAAGTTTAGTATTACTATTAGGGTCAGCACCGCCCTCTTTAACGCAAACCATAAACTCGCGCCCGATTTTAGTAAAAATCTTAGCGCGCGCACTATCGGTCGCTTCTTTTTTTCGCTTAATATTATTCCATTTTGAATGACCCGCCATTTATAAATCGCTCCCTTTCAAATTTCATCAAGCAAGGAAATCAAACTATTGATTTTAGTAAGTAACTCCGGCAAGCTTTCCGTAACAGTTCTCCAAACTACATTTAAATCTATATTTTCATAATCATGTACAATTCGATTTCTCATACCGCGCATTGTTTTCCAAGGAATGTCAGGGTTTGATTCCTGCGTTAAGTCACTGATTTCCTTTACAAGCTCTCCTATTTGACCCAACATAAACGCTGTTGCTGATGTGGTTCTTTCATCTGATACAAAATCGTTGTAATTAATGCCATCTGAAAAAGAAATAGTACTTTTAATGCGTTTAGCTATTTTTTGCAAAATAATTTTATCCCTATCGTTCAAACAAAACAACCCCTTGCTCTTGAATACTTATAGCTATAGGTGAACCCTCGCGTATATCCGAAATCTCAAACATATCCACCGTCTTATCAAGCGCGGAAGTAATATCTTCTAAAAGACCGAAAAAATTAATATTAACAAGCAGTCCGCGGCTATCAATCAATATATCCACATCACTTTTCTCGCTTGCTTCCCCTTTAGCATAAGAGCCGAAAAGGATTGCTTGATAAACAGGGGCTGATGAAAACACAGGCTGCAATTTTTCTTTTATTTCATCTATTTGATATATCTTATTCATGTTCATGCTAAAAATCACCCTCCCATATATATTCAAAAAGCTCCGCTATTCTTTCATTTTCTTCAAGTAAATATAAGTACCCGAAAAGCGTTTCAAGAGCGGTTGCTCTGCGGTATTCGGCAAGGTCGGCGTTTTTCGGCACGGTATTCGGGCAGGCATTGCGCCCGCGTTTTAAAACGGCGGCTTCCTCCTCGGTCAGCATCGGCGCGATTAGCTCAACGGCTTTCGCCTGATATTCCGCCCTAACCCTCTTAACCGCCTCTTTATGAAGCTTGCCTACAGGCATATTCGCCCCCGAAACAATCCGCTCCCGCACACGCAACTCGTACACCGCGTCACCCAAAAAAGCAAGCGTTAACGGGCTGTATTGATTTACTTCTTTTTTGTTCAAATTAACACCACTTTTTCGGTTTTTGAAATATTTTTTAAGTCAACACGCTCGCTTTCTATCTGCTCAAAAGCATTTGAGAGTTCAGTAGCGGCGGTAGGAGGGATAGAATACAATTCAAGCGTGATTTCCCCAAGCCGTTTAACATCTTCTTTAGTTTTGCTGTCGCCTTTTCGGGCAAGTTTTCTGTACTCCTCAAATAAGCCCATAATTTGCTTTGAGTTGACATTAGTATTGAGAAAACTCTCGACAATGCTCTCATATGAGTAAATCGTTAAGTCAGAATCAAGCCGCTCCCTCTTCTCCAAATCATAAACAACAGCATTTTCAAGCGATGTAATAACAAAAGGCGAATGGGTGGTAACAATAAACTGAACATTGGGGAACATTTTAGTCAAAAACGGCAAAACCCGTTTTTGCAATTCCACATGGAGGTGGGTTTCAATTTCGTCTATTAAGACAATTGCGGGTTTATTATAGTCAACAACAGCGTCATCTTCCTCTAAGCGCATAATTAATTCCATATATATTTTCAGAAAAGCTTTATAACCGCTAGCCATTTGATTAAGTGCGAACGGCTCTAACCCTGGTATTAGGATAATCATCCTAAGTTTTTCTCTGTCCATTTGAAATTCTAATTCGGGGCAATCATAAACACATTGCAACGCCAACTTAAAATTTTTAAACCAAGCGTCAAGTTTTTCTGCAAGAACTATATTATTATCAGCTCTTGCACCAACAAGTGTATAATCTAAACTAATAATATGTTTCAGAAAACTCTTAACTACATTTTCTGAAATTGATGTTTTATCAGTAACTTTTACCTTCTCAATGAAATTTGGAAGTATAAATTTATTTCGATAGGCAGAAATATATACACCAATAAGTTCGGAATAATTTTCCGGTATTCGTGAATATGAAATGTTTAGCTCGCCTATTATATAGCGTTTTATCATCTCACCATCATTAATTAAGCACCTTTGTAAAAAATCTAAACTCCCTTTCATCGCCTCCAACAAACTAGTTTTCCCGCTCCCGTTTTTGCCCGTTAAAATAAGATGCTTCCGCTCCGTATCGGACAGCGCAATACTGACATCTTTTAAATGCCGTACTTTATCGATATGGATTTTTGTTATAAAAACGTCCTGCATATATAACCCGCCGTTTCGTTTAGCTTTTATTTAATAACTGCTTAAAGCCTAATTAGCTTTCAATAATACTTATTATACAACAGCCACCCTAAAAATTCAATAGGAAATTGGAAATTATTTTTTTTAACCTTGCCCCAAACCTTGACAAAGAACCCTTAATATGCTATATTATAATTGCCCCAACAAAAGGAGTATAACCATGAACAACAAAATCATTAATCCATTATCAAAGCTTGAGCTTTTGTCCCCTGCGGGTGATTCGGAGCGGCTTGCGGCGGCGGTCGATTACGGCGCGGACGCGGTTTACTTAGGGGGGCAGGCGTTTACAATGCGCTATTCCCCTAAAAATTTTAATTTTGAAGAGCTTAAAGCGGCGGTTGAGTTTTCACATTCGCGCGGGGTTAAGGTTTATGTGACCTGCAACGCCTTGCCGCGAAATAACGAAATACCAAGGTTTGAGCAGTTTATAAAGGAAATCGAAGCGGCGGGGGCGGATGCGGCTATTATAGCGGATTTGGGGCTTTTATCACTGCTGAAAAAATACGCGCCCTCTCTGAAAACGCACATGTCTACCCAGACGGGAACGGTAAACTATGAAGCCGCCCGCACGCTTTATAATATGGGCGCGCAACGGGTTATACTGGCAAGGGAACTGTCGCTGGACGAAATCGCCGAAATCAGGGCGAAAACTCCGCCGGAACTGGAACTGGAGGCATTCGTTCACGGAGCTATGTGCGTGTCCTTTTCCGGGCGTTGCCTGCTGTCGCAATACCTTACAGGCAGGGACGCAAACAGGGGCGACTGCGCCCAGCCCTGCAGGTGGTCTTACGTGCTTGCGGAGGAAAAAAGACCGGGGCAGTTTTTCCCCGTTCGTGAGGACGAAAGCGGGAGCTATATACTAAACTCGAAAGATTTGTGCGCTATAGAAATCCTTGACAAAATTGCAGAGGCAGGGGTGACAAGCTTTAAAATAGAGGGCAGAGCCAAGTCAGCCTATTATACGGCGATTATCACCAACGCCTACCGTATGGCACTTGATATATTGAAAAAAGAACCGTGCAATTATATCCTCCCCGATTGGGTAAAAAACGAGGTTTTCAAGGTAAGCCACCGCGAATACTGCACGGGGTTTTTCTTGGTTCAAGGGGAAGCAAGGCAGAATTACGAAACAGGCGGCTATATACGCGAATACGATGTAATTGCCGTAATAGAGGAATGTAAGGACGGACGAGCCTTCGCTTCGCTCCGAAATAAGTTTAACGCAGGCGATGAGGTTGAGATTGTTTCGCCCGGGGTTAAATTTGATATCGTAACTATCAATGAAATAGTAAACGAAAAGGGCGAGGTCATTAACAGCGCGCCCCATGCCATGATGAAATTCTCGTTTCCCTGTGAAAAAAACTACCCGCGCAACTCTATTATCAGGAAAAAGCGGGAGCTCTCCCCGTGATTTCAAAAATACCGTCCCTCTGCCACATCATCGCGGTGACGTGTATTTCCCAGCCCTCGCCCGCGCCGCAGGCGTATGCCATAGGGTCAAGCTTGGGGAGACCGAAGCAGGAGAGCAGGTTCATCATTATCCCCGAATGGGTCAGCACGGCGGCGTTAAAAATACTCGCCCTCATCATGTCAAGTATAATGCTGTCAATGGCGTTATAACAGCGCGCGGTCAGTTCTCTTACGCTCTCGCCGTTCGGCGGAGGATTGTCAATGCCGCCCTTTAGCCAGCCTTTGTAGCTGTCCAGATTAATCAGTTCCTCCGCTTTAAGCCCCTCGAAAGCTCCGAAATCCATCTCCCGCAAGCCATCGGCGATGATGATTTCACTTTGGGGAAAAAGTATGCGCGCTGACTGAACGGCACGTAAAAGCGGGCTTGAATATACCCTCGGCACCTTGGGGTAAGGGTGCTTTTCGTACTTTTCAAGCAGCTCGGCTTCGCCGCCCTCGGAAAGCGGCTCATCCGTTACCCCTATATACCGCCCCTGTGCGTTCGCCTCCGTCTGACCATGCCTTAATAAATTTATTTTGTAACCTTTCATAAGCTATATTCACGCTCCTTACTGATTTTTACTTGATTTTTGTAAAACATTAACAAAAATAGCCAATCACATTTATTAAACTTTTTTGTTATAACCTATTTACAACCTGTACGTAATGATGTATAATTTACTTTAAGTAGATAAAGATATGAAAAATTGTAGAACAAAGTGCCAAGGAAAGGAAGCCCATTCTATGAATTCGGATTTTCCGAGAATAATAACTCTTTTGCGTAAGGAAAGAGCAATCAGTCAGAAGAACGCTTCTTCTGATTTAGGGATTTCGCAGGCTCTGCTCTCTCATTACGAAAAGGGGATTCGCGAGTGCGGACTTGCTTTCTTAGTAAGGCTTGCGGATTATTACAATGTGTCCTGCGATTATTTGCTGGGGCGTTCGCCCGAGCCTGCCGGGAAAAAAATTTACTACGAGGATATTCCCGAGCATGACCCCCATAAAAAGGAAACGCTTGTGGCGAGCGGTATTATGGCATCCTTTAACAGAAAACTGCTCATAAACTCGACGACCGTTTTATACTCCCTTGCCCAAAAAACGGGCAGCGGCAGTCTTATGAAAGAGATGTCGGCTTATTTAATGCTGTCGGTATATAAAATGTTCCGCATTATTTACTCGGCAAACGCTAAAAATGACCAACGGTTTTTCACGGTGCACGAGGCTGTATGTTCAAATATGTCCGATGCCGCAATGTCAATCTGCGAGGCTAACGCAAAAGCGGCAGCCGGCGGAGTTGCTATTGGCGGCGGCGATACCGTAAAGGAATCAGCCGACACGATTATCACCACCAACTCGCTTTCCGACGAATACGCGGCTCTGTCCTCCTCCTTGCTTAACATTATCAAAAACAGCGAAGCAAGGATTCAAATGATTGTCCCGACCGAAAAATAACAGCCGCAAAGCAGACCGCTACAATATATTATAGCACAATCAATAAAATAAAGCAATATATTAAGAAAGGAAGATTTAATTTATGGCGCAAACCCTGCAATTTAAAGCAGAATCAAAAAGACTGCTTGACATGATGATTAACTCCGTTTACACCCACAAGGAAATTTTTCTGCGCGAGCTCATTTCAAACGCAAGCGATGCCATTGACAAGCTGTATTTCATATCCCTTACGGACAGCGGTGTCGGCTTGAACAAATCGGATTTTTCAATTAAAATCGATGTTGATAATGACAGCAGAGCACTGGTCATAACCGATAACGGTATCGGAATGAGCCAAGAGGAACTGGAAAATAATTTAGGCGTGATTGCCGGCAGCGGCTCGTTTAACTTCAAGTCGGAAAATGCCGACAATGCCGATATAGAAATTATCGGGCAGTTCGGTGTAGGCTTTTATTCGGCGTTTATGGTATCTAAGGAGGTTGAAGTTCGCACTAAGGCTTACGGCTCGGATACGGCGTATTTGTGGAAATCCTCCGGCGTTGACGGGTATACGATTGAGGCGTGCGAAAAGGACGGCGCGGGTACTGAAATCCGGCTTTCCATTAAAGATAATACCGATGATGAAAGCTATGATGAGTTTTTGGCGCAATGGAAAATCAAACAGCTTGTCAAAAAATATTCGGACTATATCCGCTACCCCATAAAGCTTGATATGCAAAAGGAATCGTTGAAAGAAGGCACGGGGGTTGATGATATTCCTCCCGAATATACAACGAGCGTTGAAACGCAGACCTTAAACTCTATGATTCCGATTTGGCGCAAAAACAAAGCGGAGCTTACCGATGAGGATTACAACAAATTCTACAAGGAAAAATTCTATGATTTCACCGAGCCCCTTAAATATGTCCATGTAAAAACCGAGGGAACGGCGACCTATGACAGCCTGCTTTATATCCCCGCCGCCGCGCCCATGGATTTTTATTCCAAGGATTATGAGAAAGGCTTACAGCTTTATTCAAGCGGCGTTATGATTATGGCTCAATGCGCCGATTTACTGCCCGACCATTTTGCATTTATAAGAGGTCTTGTAGACTCTCAGGATTTATCCCTTAATATTTCAAGGGAGATGCTGCAACATGACAGGCAGCTTAAAATTATTGCCAAATCAATAGAAAAAACCGTTAAAAACGAGCTGAAAAAGATGCTGGATAACGACCGCGAAAAGTATGAAAGCTTTTGGAAGGCTTTCGGCTTACAGATTAAATTCGGCGTTTACAACAGCTACGGAGCGAACAAGGACTCACTGAAAGATTTGTTGATGTTCCACTCATCATTTGATAAAAAGCTTGTCACCTTATCCGAATATGTATCAAGGATGAAAGAGGAGCAGAGCGTTATTTATTATGCGGCGGGCGAAAGTGTGGATAAGGTTGACTTACTGCCGCAGACCGAGGTCGTCAAGGATAAGGGCTTTGAGATTCTGTATCTTACCGAAAATGTGGATGAGTTTGCTTTGCAAATGCTTATTGAATATGAGGGTAAGCAATTCAAATCTGTATCCGCCGCCGACCTTGATATTGATACACCCGAGGAAAAAGAGGAATTCAAAAAACTTGCCGAAGAAAATAAGGATTTATTTGAGGAAATCACAAAGGCATTAGGCGGTAAAATCAAGTCGGCGAGAATCTCCGAAAAGCTGAAATCCTATCCCGTTTGTCTAAGCAATGACGGTAACATTTCTCTTGAAATGGAAAAAACCTTTGCTATGATGCCCAATAACGACAAAGCCGTCAAAGCTGAAAAAATCCTTGAAATAAACCCTAATCACGATATGTTCGGCGTTTTGCAAAAGCTCTATGAAAGCGACAAGAAAAAACTCACGGATTACAGCAAAATCCTATACACCCAAGCCCTGATGATTGAGGGAATGCCCATTGATAACCCCGCAGAATTTTCCGCACTTGTATGTGAAGTGATGACTTCAAACTGAATAAAAACGGACGCTTTAGTGCGTCCGTTTTTTTAAAATTTACAATTGACTATTGACACCCCCGCCAAAATCTGCTATAATAAACAAATACAAAACAAAACCAAGGAGCGTTAAAAATGGTAACTGAAACCTTCCTCATATCAGTAAAAAACGACATCGGATTTAGGCTTTTCTTTGCCGACGAGCGAAATATTGAGTTTTTACAAGGGCTGTTAAAGTCAATTCTAAAATTGGACGAGGGCGAATATGAGGTGATTGAAATCCTCGACCCGCACTTGCTCCGCGAATTTCATGGGGATAAATTGGGCATTGTCGATGTGAAGGTAAAAACCAAAACAGGTAAAATTATCCATATAGAAATACAACTCAAAGTCCGCCCGGGTATGGAGGAGCGCATTATTTATTATGACGCTAAACTAATCACAGAGCAAATCGGAAGCAGTGATAAATACAAAGACTTAAAGCGGGTAATCAGCATCATAATCACCGAAGAAACCCTTATAAAATCAAGCCCGCTTTATCATCACAGGTTTACCTTTTTCGACCCGAATGCAAACATCGAACTATCCGACCTCATCGAAATCCACACTCTTGAACTGAACAAACTGCCGGATAATTTTGACGGCACGGAATTATGCGACTGGGCGAAGTTTATCGCCGCAGGGAGCGAGGAGGAATTGGAAATGGTAGCAAATAGGAATACGCAAATCAGTAAGGCTGTAGTCAAACTCCGCGAATTATCGGCGGACGAAAAAGCACGTGATATGTATGAACGCCAAGAGAAGGCAAGGCGGGACCATGAGTGGGCTATGGATTATGCTGTGGAAAAAGGTCGGCAGGAGGAGAGACAAGAGCTTGTCAAAAGAATGAAATTATCCGGCATGTCCGAAGCTGAAATTGAGAAGATTCTTAAATTGTAAATTGTTCGTTGACACCCCCGCCAAAATCTGCTATAATAAACAAGTACAAAACAAAACCAAGGAGCGTTAAAAATGGTAACTAAAACCTTCCTCATATCAGTAAAAAACGACATCGGATTTAGGCTTTTCTTCGCTGACGAGCGGAATATTGAGTTTTTACAAGGGCTGTTAAAGTCGATTCTGAAACTGGACGATGGCGAATACGAGGTCATAGAAATCCTCGACCCCCATTTGCTCCGCGAATTTCACGGGGATAAACTAGGCATTGTCGATGTAAAAGTAAAAACCAAAACGGGGAAAATCATACACATCGAAATTCAACTCAAAGTCCGCCCCGGTATGGAGGAGCGTATTATCTATTACGATGCTAAACTAATCACAGAGCAAATCGGAAGCAGTGATAAATACAAAGACTTAAAACGCGTAATCAGCATTATAATCACCGAAGAAACCCTTATAAAATCAAGCCCGCTTTACCATCACCGCTTCACCTTTTTCGACCCGAACGCAAACATCGAGCTATCTGACCTCATCGAAATTCATACTCTTGAACTGAACAAGTTGCCGGATAATTTTGACGGCACGGAACTATGCGACTGGGCGAAGTTTATCGCCGCAGGGAGCGAGGAGGAATTGGAAATGGTAGCTAATAGGAATACGCAAATCAGTAAGGCTGTAGTTAAGCTCCGCGAACTGTCGGCAGACGAAAAAGCGCGGGATATGTATGAACGCCAAGAAAAAGCAAGGCGGGATTATGAGTGGGCTTTGAATGACGAGTTGAATAAGCAAGCTATGACTATTGCAAACGGAATGATACTTGACAATATCCCCGTTGCAAATATTATTAAGTATACCGGCTTAACCCGAGAGGAAATTGAGGCTTTAATGTCATAGAAAATCTTGACACCCCTGCCCAAACATGCTATAATAAATACAGAAAACACAAAAAATTAACAAGAAAGGTCTTGATTTTAATGTCCAAATGTGCTACAATTTTAGCAAGCAAGCAAGCAAGCAAGCAAGCAAGCAAGCAAGCAAGCAAGCAAGCAAGCAAGCAAGCAAGCTAACCCCCGCATTATCCCTATCCTAACCGCCCTCGCAATTTTCATCTCAATCTTC
>WRLG01000017.1 GCA_009777725.1 Oscillospiraceae bacterium
TCACCATTACTAATTATAATTCGCTTATATTCGTTGTTTGAAACCGTAACACCGAATAGTTAATAAGCTGAATTACTTCTCTAACAAGAACAACGCATTTGTACACGTGCGTTGTTTTTGTTTTTTTTAATCGATATTAAATTAAAATAAATTGACAAATTTAAAATTTTAAGGTATAATAATGATGAAGCATAAAAGTCCTTTAAGGAGGTGAAAAATATGGCGACTTCACTCGAAACAAGAGAAAAGAACAGGCAGCATCTTAACTCACTGCTAAAAGTTAAAAAGCTTAATTTACCCTCAGTTGTAATCGGTCTGCAACAGGAAATCGAGGACGCAGTAGTTTTAATGGACCAAGAAGATGTTTCTTGGGTTGAAAAAATTGTTGGTATATCAGCGTTATAGTATTAGAAGCTTTGTTCATAGGGGGTGAAAAGTATGGCGACCAAAATTGACTACGTAGCATTAATAAGACCGCTTCAAACAATCCTTAAAAGCGACAAAATTAATTCGGACGACAAAATTGAAATGGTATTAGAGGTTATGGCGGAGATATTAAAGCAAGCGGAGAAAGAATCTTAAATTTAAAATGAGGAGCGTGAAAGCTATGTCTGCTTCGGCTGATATTTTTCAAAAAATAAAACAAACCAGGGTGATTCCTGTTGTTACAATTAACAATACGGGGGATGCGTTGCCGCTTGCCAAGGCTTTGTGTGACGGGGGGCTTCCCTGCGCCGAAATTACTTTTAGGACACAAGCCGCCGAGGAAAGTATGCGGCTGATTGCCGCCGAATACCCGCAAATGCTGATTGGAGCGGGAACGATTCTGACACCCGAACAAGCGGACAAAGCAAAAGCGGCGGGCGCGAAATTTATAGTCAGCCCGGGGCTTAACCCGAGAGTTGTCGAGCATTGCCGGAGTATAGGAGTGCCTATGATACCCGGTTGCATGACGCCGTCTGACATAGAGCGGGCGATTGAATTAGGGCTTAGCACCGTCAAATTCTTCCCGGCAGAAGCGGCGGGCGGGCTGAAAATGCTCAAAGCGTTATCCGCCCCCTACCCAAACATAGAATTTATGCCGACTGGCGGGATTACAGACAAAAATATTACGGAATATCTAAGCTTCAATAAAGTCATAGCCTGCGGCGGCAGTTTCATGGTCTCAAACGAGCTTATAGCCGCCGGAGATTTCAGCAAAATAACCGAGCTAACCGCTAAATCAGTCGAAGTTTGCAAGGTTTAAAAAAGTATTTATTAAGGGGAATGTGTTATGAGAGTTGTTACTTTTGGTGAAATCATGCTTAGGCTTGCGCCTCACGGGTATGATAGGTTTGTTCAAAGCGAGAGTTTTTTGGCTACATACGGCGGGGGAGAGGCGAACGTAGCCGTTTCGCTCTGCAATTACGGGCTTGACGCGGCTTTTGTTACCAAACTGCCCGGTCATGAAATAGGGCAATGCGCCGTTAATTCCCTGCGTAAATACGGCGTTGACACGGGGCTTATAGCACGTGGCGGCGAGCGTGTCGGCATTTATTATCTCGAAAAAGGTGCAAGCCAAAGAGCAAGTAAGGTGATATACGACCGTGCGGGTTCGTCCATTGCGGCGGCGGGTGCGGAGGATTTTGACTGGGGGAAAATCTTTGAAAATGCCGATTGGTTTCATTTTACGGGGATTACGCCCGCTCTGGGCGACAATGTAGCCGCAATCTGCATGGATGCACTCAAAGAAGCGAAACGCCGCAATGTCAAAGTAAGCTGTGATTTAAATTACCGCAATAAGCTTTGGAGCAAGGCAAAAGCAGGGGAAGTTATGGCGGGGCTTTGCGAATACGTAAACGTCTGCATATCCAATGAGGAGGATGCACATGATGTTTTCGGGATTCAAGCAGACGGCGTAGATGTTACAAAAGGCGAAGTCAACCACGATTCTTACATTGACGTCGCCAAAAAACTTACCGACCGTTTCGGCTTTGAGAAAACGGCAATCACGCTGAGAACCTCCCTATCCGCAAACGATAACAACTGGGCGGCAATGCTCTATGAAAACGGCAAGGCATATTTCAGCAAGTCATATAATATGCACATAGTAGACCGAGTAGGCGGCGGCGACAGCTTCGGTGCGGGCTTGATTTATTCCGCTTTGAGCGGCTATGAACCGCAAAAAGCCATCGAATTTGCCGTTGCGGCAAGTTGCCTGAAGCATAGCATTGAGGGCGATTTTAATCTGGTTTCGGTTGATGAGGTTAATAAGTTGGCACAGGGGGATGCTTCGGGGAGGGTTCAACGATAATGAGCTTTTCCCATCGCTCGTAAGGCATAATATGCTCCGTAAAGGAGTATAGAAAGCGAAAGGCAGGTGAATATTATGACATTTGAGGAGAGGAAAGAAAATCTTCGCATTGAGTTTGATAAAGATGTCGAATATTTTAAACAAATGCTTGAAGAACTGGACAGCAATGGGTGTTTTAACGACAGATTTCCGAATGACGGCATTGCTTATGAAACCGAAGACATGCTTGACAGTATATTGCGGTTTGAAGATTGTTTAAGCGACCCTGCAAATTTAGCTTTTTGGAGATGATTTAATTGTTAAAGGATAAGAGTATCTATATGGAATTGCGCGGAAATTACAGTACGGATATATTTCCGATTCGCATAACCTATTTGCATAGAATGTTAGATACTTTCTTGAAGCAAACATCTGCCGAAAAAGATGCAATAATCAGCGAAAATTTACTTTGCCATTTAGTTATTGATTATTTCGCCGATGTTATGAGGGTAAAGGATTTTCATAATATTTCTTATACGAGCTATGAAAAAATTATTTCCTATACCGCTTATTGGCTGTATAGGCGCAAACCTCTGCAAGTTTCATCAAGCCGTGTTAATGACAAATATTCTTTTATTAATGAAGCATTTATATCCGGTTTTATAGCAGACAGCATTTCAGAATTGCTGGGCGGTCAATACATATCCAATAACATTAAAGAACATTTGTTTTACCATCTTAAATACAGGTCAGTCGATGCTCAGAATTTAGAAATGATGATTAAATTCTGTGCTTCAGTATCAAAAATGAAATATTAGGGAGTGTGTATATGTTAAACTTAAATATCAAAGGCTTATCCGAAGCTGAAAAATGGGAACAAGCGGGGGTTAAAATCCCTTGCTATGACATGGAGAAATTAGCGGAACGCACTATGCGAAGCCCTCGCTGGGTTCATTTCGGGGCGGGGAATATTTTCAGAGGGTATATCGCCGCTATAGCCGATAATTTGCTTGAAAAGAATGAAATCGATACGGGGATTATCGCCGTTGAAACATTCGATACCGACATTATCGAAAAAATCTTTAAGCCGTTTGATAATCTTGCCCTTTCGGTAAAGCTTTTTGCGGGCGGTTCTAGTGAAAAGCAGGTAATCGGCGGGGTTGCACAGTCGTTCACGGCACAGGGTAATGATTTTGAGGAGCTGAAAGCAATATTCAAAAAAGATACCCTCCAAATGGTAAGTTTTACCATTACCGAAAAGGGATACGGCGGCGAAATTATGCGAATTTTGTCGGAACTGCTTTATGAGCGGTTTAAGGCGGGCGGGGCGGCTCTTGCCCTTGTGAGCATGGATAATTTTCAGGAAAACGGCGAGCGGCTCAAAAGTGCAGTCCTTGAAGCGGCGGGCGGCTTGGGCGAGGATTTTAGACGCTATATAAACGAAAAAGTTTCGTTCCCTTGGAGCATGATAGATAAAATCACCCCTCGTCCGTCCGGGGAAATAGGGGCAGAGCTCACTTCTAAAGGCATAGGCGGCATGGAGGCTATTGTTACCTCAAAAAATACTTATATCGCCCCATTTGTCAACTCCGAGGCGGCAGAATACTTAGTTATTGAGGACAATTTCCCCAACGGCAGACCGCCGCTGGAAAAAGCCGGCGTTTATATGACGGACAGGGAAACGGTTAGCTTGACGGAGCGAATGAAAGTCACCGCTTGCCTTAATCCGCTTCATACGGCACTTGCGGTTTTCGGCTGTTTGCTGGGTTATACCTCTATTTGGGAAGAGATGAAAAATAAAGATTTGCTTGCTTTGGTTAAAAAAATCGGCTATGACGAGGGCTTGAAAACGGTTGTTTCCCCGAAAATAATCGACCCCGAAAAGTTCATAGACGAGGTCATAAACGAGCGTTTGCCCAACCCCTTTATCCCCGACACACCGCAAAGAATAGCGACAGACACAAGCCAGAAAATCCCCGTAAGATTTTGCAATACAATCAGAGCCTACCAAAAAGAGGGCAACGCCGAAAAGCTTGTCGCAATCCCGCTCGCCATAGCCGCATGGCTTCGCTATTTGCAAGGCTCGGACGACAGTCACACCCCCTTCACAATCAGCCCCGACCCCATGCTCTCAAAACTTCAAGGCATGAAGCCCGAAGATATTCTGCTTGAAAAGGCTATTTTTGATACAGACCTATCCAACGGCGGGCTTGATGCTAAAATTCTTGGGTTTTATGAGAGAATGACGGAAAAGGGCGGGGTTGCTGGGACGCTTGCAGAAGAATTAAAATAATTGTCAATTCTCAATTTTCAATTGTCAATTGGAATAAGAAAGGAGGCTTACCATGACTGAACTGAAAGTAAAACCCAAAATCGACATTGCGTTTAAGAAAATCTTCTCAGAGAACTTGGACTTATTAAAGTCGCTTGTTTCTGCGGCGTTAGGATTTGATGCGAAAAAAGTTGAGCTTTGCCCCAATGAGATACCCCCTGCCGAAGTAGAGCATAAGTTTTGTAGGCTTGACTTGCGTGTGAGAGTTGACGGACAGGAGATTGATATTGAAGTACAATGTTATAAGCGTGATGATTTTCAGGCGCGTGCCGAGTATTACTCAAGCTTGATGTTCACAAGGTTACACAAAGGCGAAAATTACACTAAAATCCCGAAAACTGTCTTGATTAATATCGTTGATTATCCCGTGTTTAACTGCAAGGAGTATCACTCCGTGTTCGTGAATATGGAGGTGAATCGGCATGAAGTGTTGACCGACAAAAAGGTGATTCACTTTTTTGAACTAGGCAAGATTCCGTCGCTTGAAGATTCTAAAAATAACATTGAACTGTGGCTTAATCTAATCAATGCCGATTCCGAAGAAAAAATTGAGGCGTTGGAAACAGTGCCGATTGACGAAATTAAGAAAGCAGTTGGTGAGGTAAAGCGGCTTAATCGCGACAGGAAATTTATTATCACTACCGAGGCGCGTGAAAATGCACTGAGAGAAGAAATGTCTGCTTTGTCTGCGGCTCTTGATACGGGCATTAAAATGGGACGTGAAGAAGGACGTGAAGAAGAGAGATTTGACATTGCGCGTAATATGCTTACCGAAAATATGCCTCTTGATATTATTGGTAAACTCACGGGGCTATCAATCAAAGCAATTGAAAACTTACGGATGTAATAAAAAAAGGAGTAAGTTCGTTATGAAAATGATTTTCAGATGGTTCGGCACAGGGCGTGATACAATCCCATTATCGAGGACGGTTTTATGATTAGTATTAATTCAGAGGATTACATCAAAAAGTTCAGCGGAATCACGTCAACATCGACAGGAGATAAAAGAATTGCGGAATTTGCAAAACAGGCTATTATTGACAACTATGGGTTGATAACAGAAGATGTTTACTTTTTAAATGTTAACGATGGTAAGCTCATATCACACAAAAAGCTTGGCGAATATGGCGGCAGTATTGAATTACCGTCAACTAAAGAAAAGTTAATAGCATTACATAATCACCCTAATAGTGTATCTTTCAGCTTTAAGGACTTTGTAACCGTCAATAACAATCCCGAAATCAAAACAATGATTGCGGCAGGTCATGACGGTACTGTTCACATATTGGCTGTAGAGAACGGCGAGAGGTTGGATTTAACCGACAAAAATGATTTTGAATACTACTACAGGCAATGGGCGATTGCTTATATTGAAAATGGCGGGGATTTTGGGGCAAATTCAAAATTTACAGAAGAATTGGGGTGAACTTTTTATGTTAAGTAATAATAAAAAAGTAATCAACATATATGAAAAGCCTATTGAGCTAATGACGCAAGCAGAGAGAGATGAACATTTCTTATCCTCGTTCCGTATGTCATATGACGATTTTGTAAAGGAATATTGCAATAAAGGGGCTGATATAGGTGCGAATATACGAAAACAAATGACAATGAGGAGTGAGGGGCAAGAAAATAGAAGCTAGGAATGAAAAAAGGAGGAATAATCTAATGAAAATGATTTTCAGATGGTTCGGAACAGGTCATGATACAATCCCGCTCTCATATATAAGGCAGATTCCGGGCGTTGAGGGCGTTGTTACAAGCCTTTTGAGCAAGGCGGCGGGGGAGGTTTGGGAGACGGATGAAATTGCGGGGATGCATAAAACCGTAACCGACTCGGGGCTTAAACTGGAGGTAATCGAAAGCGTTAATATCCATGAGGATATTAAACTGGGGCTGCCGTCACGGGATTTGTATATCGAAAATTATATTAAGACAATGGAGCGGCTCTCGAAAATAGGGATTAAAGTGATTTGCTATAATTTCATGCCCGTTTTGGATTGGGCAAGGAGCAATCTTTATCATGATTTGGGCGACGGCTCTAATACCATGTTTTTCAACGCCGATTTTATAAAAACTACAACGCCGAAAGCTCTGGCGGATAAATACGCCGCCGACAGCGGAGGCATCGCCCTGCCGGGCTGGGAACCCGAGCGGCTGAAAAAAATTGAGGCGACTATAGAGCAATACAGCACTATGACGCAGGAGCAATATTTCGCAAACGCAAAATATTTCCTCGATGCGATTATCCCTCACGCAGAGAAGCTTGATATAAAAATGGCAATCCACCCGGACGACCCGCCGTTTTCAATCTTCTCATTGCCCAGAATGATTAATTCACGGGAAAATATCGAGAAATTTTTGAGTTTAAACAAAAGCCGCCATAACGGCTTAACCCTCTGCACGGGCAGTATAGGAGCGAATTGCGACAACGACACCCCCGCTATTATCAGAGAATTTTCAGACCGTATACATTTTGCACATATAAGAAACCTTAAATTTACCGAGGGCGGAAGCTTTTATGAATCGGCTCACCCGACAGCTTGCGGCTCACTTGATATGTATGCCATTGTCAAGGCTTTTCATGACAGCAAATTCGAGGGCTACGCCCGCCCCGACCATGGTAGAATGATTTGGGATGAAAAAGGCAGACCGGGGTACGGGCTGTACGACCGCGCTTTGGGAATTACTTATCTGCTCGGACTGTGGGAGGCTTTGGAAAGAAACCAAAGGAATCATTAAATCGTCATAACGCGCAATATTTCGTAGGGGCGACCGCCCTCGGTCGCCCGAAGTAATGCGTTATGGTGCTTGGTGATGTTGAAAATTTACAGTATCGGAGGATGTATATGGAAAATACTATTGTAAAAACAACTACATTTCGTGACTATCCGGGCGGTGAAGTCATTCTTGAAGAAATGCAGGATGGAAGGAAACATATCCGTAAATTGCATAAAAGTATTGACGAAGAATGGGATGCTCTGTGTTTTCTGCAAGGAGCAGGAATAAACATACCCGAACTATATAAAAAAGATGAAAATGGCTTGTATATGCAATATATAGACGGAGGAATGTTGTGGGACAATTATCAAGCCGCTGATACGGCAACACAGCATGATTTAATAGAAAAGTTCGCAAAGTTATTATATAATTTACACGACATAACACCCAAAGACGCGCCGCCTTTTGATGGATTTATTAAAAATGAATTTTCAGAGATAAAAACGATTATAGAAGAAAAACAAATAGATGGTTATAAAGATATTCTATATAAACTTGAAGGATTATCTGTTGGTATTAATGAAAATCCGCCTTGTTATGTGCATAGGGATTATCATGTTTGGAATGTTTTGATGGATAATAGCCAAAAGCTATACCTTATTGACATGGAATTGACACAGGGCGATTTCCGCTTTGATGCTGGCTGGACTTATATGTTACAAAGCAGAACTTCGGTACACGACAAAAGGCACGGTGAAATAGCAAAAGCATTTTTAGCAGAGTATTATAAATTAAGACCGGAAACCTCCGCTGATATTGAATTTTTCATGCAATTAGCTAATTTCCGCTGGCTTGTTAATGTAGCACCCATAAAAAAGACGGATAAACATCGATTCCCTAAAATGAAGGCTATAGCGGAACAAGCTATTGAGGCGTTTCTTAATAATTAAAAGATTACTTGAAAAATCAAGCAATGATACAGGTGACGATATATAATTTTTATGTTTACAAAAAATAAGCAAAAAAAAAAAAACCGCGTTATAACCAACTATAACGCGGTTTTTTTATGCAAATTTACAAATTTTACAAAAACCCCTTGACAAAGCATAAATATTGTTATATACTGTGTATAACAAGTATACACGATATTAAGGCAATTGACAATGATATAAGTGGATATTTAATCTTTAATTGTCAATTATCAATTTTCAATTGTCAATTGTAATTAACGGAGGGTGATTTAAATTGGGAAGTAATTTTAAGATTTTTTTAGCGGCGGGCGGGTTGGCGATTTTTTTTACTGCTCTTTTTGTATTCGGCGGTTTGCAGTCTTACCGGGATTATTACCTTGAATTGCCGTTTGACCCGCAAATCGGAATGAGCTCAAGGCAAAGGGAAAGGGATTTCAAGGAGCTTTGCAAGCGTCTGGAGCAAAATGTAGTATTCCTGTACGACTATCAGGAGCGTTACAACCTCCGCTATGAAACCACGAAGCAGGTTTACACAAGTCTGGTAAAAAACGCGCAAACGGATTTGGAATATATCACGCTCGTTTCGGGCTTTTTGAATAATATTCCTATTCCAAGTGCCGGTGTTGATATTCGAATCTATAACAACCCCGAGAGCGGTAACCCGCGGCAATTCTACTGGGCGGAGCTCCTTAATGAGGTGAACAGCGGCGATTATAAGCGGCTGACCTTTGAATATGCGGACGGGGATTATATCAGAAGCTCTTACTTATCCGATTGGGAAATACAAGGCGGCGAATATGCAAGGCTGATTTCTGTAGACGGTGCTCCCGTTGATTCGTTTACACTGATGAGACCTATGCCTAAAAAGCTGAAATACGACCATATCAACGAAAAGCATATGAGAGACAGCATCATCTTTAACAGCGGCTTTGGCACGGAGTGCGTGATTGAATATGAAACGGCGGACGGAATTATTATGAGCGAAACGGTCTGCTACAGCGGAGCTTACGGCTTATACGAGGAAGCGGTTACGGTTCATTACGCCGCTTTAAGCTACGACTACAGCGATGACACTCCCGAGGACGACACCCGAACATTATTGACAAAGGACGATTTGACTGCGGACACTTTAGAGCTCGGTGACTTATCTATTTATAAAGATAGGGAGCGCAACACCGTCTATCTCAGAACGGGTGACATGAATTGGAGCAACTACCGCTACGATGCCGACTATGACAGAACTCATTCCGGAGAGCAATCGCCGTGGGATGTTATTGCAACCGGTGCTCTTGAATTGGATAATATAATTATTGATTTGAGAGGTCTGAATGATATGAGCATGGCGTTTAACGGCTACTCATTTTTGTCACGGCTTTTTACCGTAAACGTAACTGACCAGCAAACCACCTACGCATTGAGGGTTCCCCGCGGTGCGATGGATGGAGGAGGTTTTAAAAGGTTAAACCGATATAATTTTGGCAGTAACATTGTTTTTCATTCACATGATTATAGCAGTAACATTATTTTTGATTCATGGGCAAACATGAATAAGCTTTATTTCCAAGACTATTCGTGGGAAATAGGGGCGCGCGCCGACAAATATATCGTGGTTTATATCTTGGTTTCAGATAAAACCGAATCTTGGGCTGAAAATTTTGCAAGAATCGCAGGAGGTACGAGAGGTACGAGAGGAGGATTTTTCCCGTTTTACTCGGATGAGAAGATTCAACAGGTGAACATTATCGGCAACAACAATACATCCGGCAAAGGATGGGGGGGCGATTACGGTCAGCTGAAGCGAAGCGGGATTTCACTTGAAGAAAGCTTCTCATCAAACGGCTATAGCTACGGAATACCCCCCGATATATACGTGCCTTTTACAAGAGAAGCGTATATTGCAACGGATTCGGCACGGGGCGAGACTATAGGCTATCAAGACAGGCTGGAATGGGACGATGCTCTTTTGAAAGCTCTGGAACTCATAGAGCAAAGGGGGCAAGGGGAATGAAAATCATAATATCTCACGCAAGCGGCAAACCGATGTATGAGCAGGTTAAGGACGGGATAAGGCAAGCCGTTTATAACGGGGAATTTAAGGGCGATGAGCTATTGCCGGGCATGAGGCAGCTTGCGGCGGATTTAAACGTAAGCATGATAACCACCAAGCGGGCATACGCCGATTTAGAGCGGGACGGGCTTTTGTACACCATTTCGGGCAAGGGAACTTACGTTAAATCCGACACGCTCGATGCCGCAATCACCAACCACGCCGATACCCTTTTAGGCGAACTGAAAACCCTTGCGGCGGAGCTCAAAAAGCTGAAATCCCCGAAAGAAAGGCTTATCGCCGCTGTAGATGAAATATATACGGAAGGGAATGTTCTTGATGGAAAATAAAGCTCTTATGATTGACGGCGTTACAAAGGAATACAAAAATTTCAAGCTTGATAACGCAAGCTTTACGGTAGAGCCCGGCACGGTTATGGGGCTGATAGGGCAGAACGGCGCGGGGAAAACCACCATTGTCCGCTTGATTATGAATATGATTTCAAGGAAGAGCGGCAAAATATCCGTTTTCGGCTATGATAATATTGATGATGAAATCAAGGTGAAGAATCTGCTTGGCTATGTTGCGGATGAGGATTTCATGTTCGGCGGGAGTAAACTTAAAAATAACGCGGCGGTTTACTCGGAATTGTTTGATGAATGGGACAATGAAAAATATCAAAAATACATCAAATTCTGGGATATACCCGATGACAAAAAGGTCAGCAGTTATTCAAAGGGTACAAAAACAAAGGCAATGCTGGCGTTGGCATTATCCCATAATCCGCAGTTGCTGATATTAGACGAACCCACTGCGGGCTTAGACCCTGTTGCGCGGATGGAAGTTTTGGATATTCTGCGTGATTTCGTGTCGGACGGGAAAAAGAGCGTTCTCTTCTCAACCCATATCACAGGCGACCTTGATAAAATTGCCGACGCGATTACGATTATAATAGACGGCAAGGTAACAGAATCGCTGAACATCGACCAAATTGAGGATAAATACGCCGTCATCAGCGGCAATAATTCGGAACTGGGCGGGCATGAAGGGCGGTTAATCGGCTTGCGAAAGGGTAACGTCAATTTTGAGGCTCTGGTAAAGCGGAGTGATTTAGAGCTGTTCAAAAACATCGCCGTAACCTCACCAAACGCCGAAAACCTGCTCACCTATTCCATATGGAATAACCGCAAGGACAAATTGCGGGACATTATCAGTGATAAGGGGGAGCAGGCATGAGCTTAGAGGAAAAATTAAGAGTAAAAAAGCTTTCTTGGGCTTCTAAGAATCTAAAGCCTCAATATGTCCGCATACCCGATGGCTTTTGCAGGTTCTCCAAGGTAGCGGCAATCGTTGCGGTTTGCGGTTTGCTTTTGGGCGCGGAGATTTTGTTTAACGAGCTTTTGGGGGGCAGCGAGTATATGTTTACCCAGCATTGGGTCTACTGGGTCGTGTTTACATTTCTTTACTTAATATACGGCTTTTTCACGCTGCTTAACCAAAACCTAAAGCTCGGCTTTTTCAGAAGCGGCGTAATCAGCGCAGACGGCGAAACCAAGGGGTACACTTTTTTAGGCGGTCAGCTTGCCGCGCTCCCCTTTAACGCAAAGGATTTCAATAATATGCTTTTCCTTAAATGGCAGACGACCTACAAGTCGGGAATCATTCTTTTCACCCTGCTGACAAGCATTGAGTTCCTTGATTACCGCAGAGTTGACAGCATCTACATGTCGCAAGAGCTTGCATTTTTCGTGCTTGCATTTTTTCAGACCTACAGCGCGCTTTATCTGGTCGCCTGCATAAACAAAAGCAGAAGAGTAAGGCTGGGCGCGTTATGGGCGGCATATTTTCTGACCTGCGCCGCCGGATTGGCGGGGCAGGGCTATGGTATGGGCTTTGTGAGCTATTGGTTCGAAAGCGTTGCAATAGCCCGCTATGTATCCGCCGCCGAATGGCTGTTGCGTTACGCCGCTATTATCCTGCCGTATTGGATGATGAGCGTTATCTGTAAAACACACAATAAAAAAACCAAAAACGTCTGCTGGCGGCTGGACTAGTGAACAGTGAATTAGCTCATAAAAAATCGTGTGCGTAGGGGACAGGCTTGCCTGTCCCGCCAATAGCGAAATGATGCGTTTTTTGTATGCGGGACGGGCAAGCCCGTCCCCTACAAAATAAATTGTTAATTGTTAACTGTTAATTGTTAATTGATAAAGAGGGGTTGTGATTTGATGAAGCTTGGGGTTTTAAAAAAGCTGAGAGTTTGCTTTCATATGGGTGGGTTCTTTTTGCCGTTGGGCGTTTATGCGGTTATGCTTCCCATCGCGCTGGCTTTTGGGGGGGACTTCGCAGAGGATTATGGAGATGTTGCCTCCGCAATCTTATTTTCTACATTCGGGGCGATGGCGATGCTGTCTGTCCTTGTAGCGGCGGGGTTCGTGTTTTTCAACAGGAAAATGCTCCGCACTACCCCGCTCCCCAAAAGGGAGCAGAGAAATCTGGCAATGTTAAGCGCGGGAATTTTAATTGCGGCGCAAACGCTCACGCAAGCCGTTTATGTCGCACAGACCGAGCATTATATGAATATAGCCATCATTTTACTGTTTGCGGTTTTAAGCTTTATTGTAACTTTTATCTATATTACCTTTATGGAAAAGAGCCGCGAAAGAGGCTTAGGCTGGCTCTGCTTACTCATTGCATTAAGCATGGCGGCGGTAGTAGTCGGGGTTATGCCTTGGGCTGTGATTTGTGAATTTTAGCTGGAATTAATATCAGCCCAGCCTACCCCCACTTCACCAACTCCGCCCAATTCCCCGGAAACCCGATATGCTCCAACTGTATGTAGTCCCTGTACTCCTCGATTAGGGCTTCAAGCTGTACCGCAAACGAGGTACACCACTCTTTATTACGGCAACATAAAAATTTCAAAACCAAAATATAATCAAATACTGTTTTCTCAAGCGTATACGGAAAATTTTCGGGCGTGGCGGGCTTCGGTGGGAAGTTGTTGAAATAGAGCCTCGAATAATGCGCGCAGTAATTCCGCAGATAGGTAAGGCAGAGCAACCAAGACGAAAGATTTTTGGGGGTTGTTTCATATCCGGCGGCGATTGCTTTTCTATCGCTCATTTCCATGTCAGAATAAAAATAAGAAAGCTCACCGAGTGAAAACAACTCAATAATCGCCCACAACGGGAATTTACCGCCGTAAGCCCGCTTATGATGCCGGACAAATAATTGCTTATCGTTATGATTAATATTCCTCTCGATGCTTTCCATGAACCTTTTGTGGTTATGACGTTTATTGAAGTTTTGGCTGTCGGTATAACCCAACGCGCCGTAAGTGTGCGCGTGGTAATAAGAGATTTGAGCGCGCAGTTTTAACTCTATTGAAACGATAATATTAAATAATAACCTGCTTAACTCCCTGTCAAACTCATGTATTTTAAACACGGTTTTCAGATTTGTGCCGTCCTTGTATCTGTCGTTTTCGTCTTTGAATGGCAAGAAATAAGCCGACAGCCTGTAGTGATTTATCCGCTCTAATATTGAAACAGCTTCGCTCTCATCATCAATAATGCAACCGCGGTCAAGCATTTTTTGTATTTGCTCTTTATGAGTCAGCGGCTTTTTAACGTCTTTTACTTCCATTTTATCGCTCCTGTACAAAGAATGTCCCCCACTGGGACACATCACGCGCCGAAGCACGGAGAGGTGCGGGGGGTCTCATTACCTATATTATACTCGGTTTTGTCAAGTTTGTCAATAGTTTTATTTAAAAATTATTTTAGCAACCGCTTCTTTTAAATATCGCCGAAAAGGATGAGAATTTTATGTTCGCCGCTCAATTAAAGCTTATGCTGAATAAAAAAAGCTTTCAAATCAGCTTTACTATCATGATGCTCGCCGCTTGTGGTTTGCCTGCTTATTATGCAGTTTCAAATCTGATGGCAGGGAATGATATTTCCCACGTTGTTTCAAAACAATATGCGTACATATTTAACGCAAACTCACCCATTGCGGAATATATATCTTATCTTATTCCGATTATAGCTATGTTGCCGTTTTCGACCTCTTTTATGACTGAGAGCAAACTTAATTATTGCCCCCTTATGATTTCGAGGGGCGGGATTAAAAATTATTATTTTGCCAAAGCGTTATGTTGCGGGTTGGGCGGATTTGCGGTCTTTTTTATCCCTGCTGTGATTAATATTATCATTAATCAGTTATTTTTGCCGTTTAGCAATGTTGTCGTTTTTTATCAGTCGTTCGCTGATATGCTCTTTCATTATTATAACCCGGCACGCTCTCTTCTTAAATTCAATCCCGAATTTACTATGATAACTCTTTTTGTGGAACACCCGCAGATATATAATCTGATGATGGCTTTAATCATGGGCTTTCTTTGCGCTGTTTTTGCATTGGTCGCTTATGCCGTTTCTTTTTGTTTAAAAAAATATGCTTATCTGAGTGCATTGCCTATGATGATGGTTATTTTGCTGGGCGAGAAATATAGGGCACTGTGCCTAAGCAGAGTTATTCCGATAGAAAAATTCATTAATCTCAGTATGACAGATTATGCAATAACCGAAAGCATGGAGGGAAAATCATATCTGCTGTTTTTTGCAATCTGCGCCGTGTTGATAGTCGGCTCTTTATTTGTGATTTATAAGAAAGCGAGGGTTCATATATGAAAAAGTTTTTAGCTGTTCAAATTGCAGTGATTCTGATTTCATGTATTGCAACAAAGGCAGCAATACCGCAAATCGGCGATGCCGGGCTTATCAGAATAAATACAACCGCACAAGAGCTTTCCGATACTGATGCTTTTACGATACGGGCGATGGGGAGCAGATTCTCCGAAATAGAGCTTACGCTTGATAGATATTTAGAGCATCAAAATTGGGTGAGAGATAGGTTCGGCTCTGAAATAGTGGTTATTACAGCTACTGCGGCGGGGAGAATAGATACGTTCAATAATATGTACATAGAATATGTTGATGTTTTGGAAGTAACACAAGGCGACCCTTCACTTGCGGGGAACAGCTTAGAAATATACTGTGAATGGGGCGGCTTTTATCTTCGAGATGTTGTGAATTTTAAGCGGTATTTAGAGCGTTTGGAAAGCCAAGGCTACACAAGGGAGAATAACCCCGAAGCTTTTGAATGGCGGGCTCAATATACATCCAACCTAAACTTCCTAAAAGACGGAGACAAATACTTAATCATTCTGCACAAAATAACCTTAGAGGGAATTCACTACTATTTCTACGCGCCGATTTTTTCACATTTTAATTTAGACAGTGACTACAGCGTTCCTGTACAGAACGGCAACTATGATAGGTATTACAAATATTCCGAAAACGAATTCTTCGGGCAGACGCAGGAAATTGTTGATGATTTTTATGAGTTTAAGCGGGAGATTTTGGAATATTATTTGGGGGAAGATTACAGATGAGAAACATTTTAAAAGCATCTTTAATCCTGCCCATTGTGTTATTATTGAATCTGGAACTGCTTATATCGCCGATGATTAGACATGAATGGGGTGCTGTAGAGCTATTTATGCGTTTCTTTTGCAAATCGGATGATTTAACCCGTATGGGTGTTTTAGCGGTCTTCTTATCTGTATTTCCCCTGCTTATATTTGTAATCATATTCGGGACTTTTGTTTACAGCGACCTGACCGTCAGCAGTATATATTTGTTTTCAAGGCAGGCGAGCCGGGGCGGTTGGTATCTGAAAACGGTACTGCGGCTTGGCATTTATGCGGCGGTTTCTTCGCTTTGGTTTTCTTTGGCTTGCAGGTATTTGGTCTACGGGTTTACGGGCGGGGAATATCGGTTTGAAATTACTGCAAAGCTCTTCATCATGTCATTTGCAATCACATTCGGTTTTGCGCTTTTGCAGAATATAATATCAATCGCCATCGGGACGACTTACGGATTTTTTGCGACCTACGCGCTTATCTTAATATCAATCGGCGCAGCAATTCAAACCCTCAAAACCAACACAACAAGCCTGCTTGCAAGAATATTCAACCCCTTCTACTCACTAATTCTTGCCGCCTTTAACGAACTGACAATTCCACAATTGTTTATCAGTTTCCTGCCCGTTGGCGTTATATTAATTTGCGGATTTTCAGCCGTGAAATATTCCGACATTGGGCTGAGCAATAAAGAGTTAATTTGATTAATTTTGATTGGAGAAATATTATGAATATCATTAAAACCGAGGCTCTGAAAAAAAGCATAAAGGGTGCGTTAGTCCTTAATCATGTTGATTTTCAAATGGAGAGCGGGAAAATTTACGGGCTTGTCGGCAAAAACGGCTCGGGGAAAACCATGCTGATTAGGGCATTATCGGGGCTGATGAGACCGACCGAGGGCAGGGTTTTATATAATCATCTCGAACTGTATAAAGACATTGATTATATCCCGTCATTGGGGATTGTTGTTGAAAATGCGGGCTTATATCCCGAATTCACAGGCTTTAAAAACCTGCAAATTTTAGCGGCGGTTCAGAAAAAAATAACTGATGAGGATATAAAAAAAGCAATCGCAAGGGTCGGGCTTGACCCAGAGGATAAGAGAACCGTAAAAAAATATTCACTCGGAATGAAGCAGAGAATCGTCCTAGCGCAAGCCATCATGGAACGCCCCGATGTCCTGCTCCTTGACGAGCCGACAAACGCCTTGGACGAATCAGGAATCGAAATAATAAGAAACATCTGCCGCGAGGAAGCCGCGCGCGGCGCAATCGTGCTAATCGCCAGCCATAATAAGGAAGATATAGAATCACTTTGTGATTTTAAGTATAGAATGGAGGCAGGGCGGATTTTTGGGTTTGATTGAGGGTTGAGTTTACTCGGGCTTAATAACAAATGTTGCAGGCGAGTTCTTGGTGCTTGCAATTCGTAAAATTTACGTTGAACGAAAAAAGAAACGATGCTCCCGTCACAAGGAAAAGCATCGTTAAATCCCCAGAATGGAGAGGATGACACCTCTCCATTCACTTTATTATAATCATTATACCACACCCAACTCCCTTTGTCAATACTTTTTTCAAAAAAACCATAACAAAATTTGTAGGATTACAATAGAAGTGTTACAATTAACCAAAAAAGGTAGCGGAAATCGAAAACCTGTGTTACAGTTAATTTGCTAAGCCAATAAAGCAACAGAGAGGTTTTCAAATCCGCTATGAATAGTGTAACACAAACAATGCTGTTTCGTCAAGCCTTAATAAAATACTCTGAGAAACATGGAGTAACAGCCGCCGCAATCAAATATCGCACCAACGAGGGTATACCCGAAGCATAACAGGGCTATGGTGGATATTGCGTAAGATGGGGCTTCAGCCCATAAAACCGCCTAATCCGAAGTACATACCCAAGCTCTGCGAGCAGATGAGTTATCCGGGGCAACGTGTGCAAATTGATGTTAAATTCGTCCCCGCCGTTTGTCTGGTCGGCGAGGTGAAGGGTGAAAAGTTTTATCAATATACAAATATCAAGCACAAACTCATAAGACCGTATACCTCCAGACACAATGGGAAAGTCGAGCGTTCTCATCGCAAGGACAATAAGTGTTTTTACGCTGTTAAAAGATTTTACTCGTTTGATGATTTTAAGAAGCAGTTAGCTGTAAGAAACAGGGATTACAATAATTTTCCGATGCGTCCGCTTAACTGGAAATCTCCGAGAGAGATTTTAAACCATTTCTTAATTTTCGGTGAAGTTTTTTAAAACTGCTGTAATACATCATTGACAAACCTGCAAATTGTTCACTGTTAACCAATAACCCCCATAGCAATAACCGCCGGAATACCTAAAACAAAGGAAACCACAGCGGTAAACAAATTGAGCGAAATATAAAGCCCGATATAATGCCCGAAAAAATGCGCCGCGAAAAGTCCTGCCAGCCCGGAAAACGCGCCCGTAAGAGCGGAGCGGAGCGGTTTTTTGGATTTTATATAAAAGAGCGGCATCATGATAAATATAAGCAGTAAGCATGAATAAAAAATCAACTCGCTCAGTGTAAGCCCCAAGTCCTCCATATTCTACCTCCCCAAGGAAATGTCCGATTTAAAGCCGACATCTCCTAATTTTTAATATTATTCTCCCGCGCTAATTGCAAAAGATAGGCATAGCGCGATTTCAGAGCCATCTCCTCGTAGATTGCCGCTTCTATAAGTTTGCCGTCCAAGGCTAGGTTGAAGCTTGTCTCAATTTGCGAAAGGCGGCTTTTTATTTCGTTTATTTCGGTTAAAATCAACTCTCGCACCGCTTCCGCTGTCTTTTGGGCGCGGCGTTTTTCAGATAATAAAGCGAGCATAAGAAAAACCCTTTCTCTCGCGCATACGCGCTACATTATCAAATATCCCAACGCCAATATAAGCTTAATATCGGCTTTTTCCCTGTAAAGGAGTGCCATAAGTGCCAAGATGATAAGCTTTTCTTCGTCAAGCCCCCCGAATTTAAAGTCAAACGGAAACTTAAATGCTTTGAAGGCTTTGTTCTGCTCTTTGAATGGGGGCGGCGTATGTACGGCGGCGGGCGGCGGGTTCAACGGGGGCGGGGGCGGAGGCGGCAATATCGGGTTTGGAGGTCTCGCCTCAGGCGGGCGGATATTCCCCTGCATGTTGCGCTGGCGGTTAAAGTTCCTTTGAGGGCTGTTAAACAAAGGCACAAAACGAGTGCCCTGCGCTCCCCTCCTCATGTCGGAAACGCCCTGCCGCTGAGAATCCAATGCGGGCGGGGGCGGATTCGATTCCGCTTTAACCTCCGTGTTAATAACCGTATTATTACGCCGCGTGTTACTTTGCATATGCCTGTTACTGTGTTCAACATATTGCCGCGCCATCTGATTCATCTCCCTTACGCGCCCTTGCGCCTGTAAAACATCGCTATAGCTCATAAAAACCCTCCTTACCTATTTAGGAGTCGGCTATAAAAGTCCTTCAAGCATCCCGTTATCTTTGAGGTTTATGTATACATTATAAAGCTTTAACATTCTGACTGCCTTATCGGCTCTCTCCTGCCGCTCACTGCTGAGATGAGGGCGCAGGGCTATAAGCAGCTCGCTGTTCTTGTCCGGCTCGTTAAAAGTACTCATAAGCGACATAATCGCGCCTATATTAAATCCTCCGCCAAAGCCCTCCGCTTCGTCCGAATCGCTCGCCCCGCCCGGTTCGGCGGAATCGCCGCCCGAAGGCTCTCCGCCGGAATTGCCGGGGTTGGGCGGCATAATCATGTCCGCCAGCTCCTTAATCTGGCGCAGGCTTTCTTCGTCACTCAATATCGATTGAAGCTTTCCCGCTAAATCATCCAGAATAATCACCGACCTTAAATCAATTGACAATTGACAATGCACAATTGTCAATTATCAATTGTCAATTTTACTTCTCCCCCGACAGTTTTTTGTAGAGGGCTTGTGCTTGCGGGGTGTTCATCATTTTGTTAATCATTTGGGGGTTGTTCATGACTTGGCTGAAAGCTTGCGCGTCACTTGTCTTCATGCCTTTCAGCGCGGCGTCAAATTTCCCCTGCTCAAATTCCTTTTTGAGCGTTTCGGGCGGAACGCCCAGCTTTTTGCTGATTACGTCAAGAAGCTGGTTCATATTGCTTTGATTAAAATTCATAAGTAGTGATTCCTTTCTCACAAAAAAACTTTTTACATAAACCTGTTTATTTTTACTTTAGTTTATGGTATAATTATGCTATATCATATGCGAAAGGATGCGTTAATGTGAGAATAGTCGTATTTTCCGATTCGCACGGCTCATACCGCTCCGCCGAAAGCGTTATACTTAAAAACAAGGAAGCTTCTATTTTTGTACATTTAGGCGATGGCGAGCGTGATGTGTCCGCTCTCAGAGCCAAATACCCGGAACTTGATATAAGGAGCGTATCCGGCAATTGCGATTTTTTAGGAGAGCCGTGCCCAAAGCTCATTATTGATACGGAATATGCCCGCATTTTATGCGTCCACGGTCATCGGCACGGGGTTAAGTCTGGGCTTGAATTCCTGCGCGCAGATGCGGTGGAGGATAATTGCGCCGTTGCTCTTTTCGGGCATACTCACTCTCGCCTGCTGAGCTATTCCAACGGCATATATTTTATGAACCCCGGCAGCTGCTCTGTTCCGCGAGACGGAAAACCCCGCTCCTACGGTTATATTGATTTAACTGAAGCGGGGATTTTTACCGGCATAGCCGATTTAAAGTCAATGGATAATTGACAATAGGCAATTGTGTTAAAGTAACTCTGCATACATCGTTGCGATTGCATCCCACGTAATCGCATCCACTATACCGTTCGGCTCTAAGTCCTCCATGGTTTGAACCGCGATTACGGCATTTTTGGTTATCGGTCCGAAAAATCCCGTCGCGCTTACTGCGGGGACATTCGGGTAGGTTTGGTTAATCAGTGACAGCATCTCCTGCAAAATGCGGATGCTGTCGCTCGTCATCCCCTCCGTTAACAGCTGACCGGGGAACAGCCGGACGTTTGAACGCTCCGCCATAAACGGCGCGACCTCGATAATTCCCGCATACGCCCGCTGAATGGCATTCCATGTCTCCCTATCGACATTTCCCGTTTCGGGCAAGCCGTAAATTTTTTGGAATGACATGACCGACTCTACCGTCTTTTCATCATAAACCCCTGTCATATCGGGCGGGACTACGGAATTGTAAAACGCCGCGATTACCGCTAAGAAATACTGGACGTGCGAAACATATGCGCCGGACATGCCGGGAGAAAGCTCCTCGGGGAACGGGCGCGCCGCTTCCTCGGGGGTTATCGCCTCGGCTCTGAGGTTGAGCAGTTTTTTCACGGCTATATACATATAATTCACCCTGTACCATGTCGCCTTGTTAATCACACCCGTCTGCGGAACATTGAAAATCTCTTGGAATTTTTGCACGGCAAGGCGGGTGCTTTCTCCGAAAACGCCGTTCGGGGGGATTACCCTCGGCAGGGCGGGGTAGTTTTGCGCTATGCGGTTGATTTGCCTTTGAATCCTCGCGATGCTGTTGCCTGCCATTCCCAGCTCCAAATCCTCGCCCGGGAAGGAGTGCATATTGGGGAGCACGGGCGCGTCAAATACAATATAAATATCTTCGCCGTAATAGTGCTTTAATATTTCAAGGTAGGTGTAGCCCCTGTTTGCCAAATCAACTGTTCCCCACTGGTGAAGCCCGTCACACATTGTCCGCCTGCCGTCGCAATACGCCGCAAAAAACGGCTGCATCTGCCCGCGCTTGCGGAGAAAATTGTTGAAGATTTCATCCACTATGATAATAATCGGCTCAAAAAGCTCCCTGTTTTCTATAAACTTCTGGTCGAATTGAATTACGCTGGTTATATCGAAATCAAAGCCTTGAGAGCGGTACCATTCGGTATAATAGCGGTTAAGGGTGTAGGATATGATAGCGTATATGTTCGCCCTGAGAGAGTCCTCGGGCCAGGTCGGGTATATTTCGCTGGAAGCGACATTTTTTATGTAATAAGGAAAATCAACAACGATATTGCGTGCGCTCGCATCCGTAGGATTGCCCAAATGCACCGTTAGCGTTTCCGGGATATACGGTTCTCCTGTCAACTCTGCTCATTCCTTTCAGGTTCAATCTTTGCGGCGGGGATAAAATTTACGGGCTGGATTGACTTAACGGTGGCGAAGATTGGCACGTCAAGGTCAATAATCGGGTAAAAGCCCTTTTTATAAACGCTTACCAGATACACGGAAAACGATACGTCCGCTGTTTCGGGTCGAAGCGAAAGCTCCGGCGGCGGGGCGGAGAGCGGAATATCCTCCGTTTTGCCGCTGTCATCGGTAAATTTAAAGCTGACGAAATAGTCGCCGTCCGCGCTTCTCCTTTTCACAACCACGGAAGCACCCTCAACAGGAAGCGCGCCGCCTGCGGACGTAACCTCAACTTGAAGGATTCCCGTGCCGCTCCACCTCTCCGGGTGTACGCACCCCCTGTTCATTGCCTCGGCTTCATTTTCGGCGACCTGCTCTTCTTCGCGCATTTCCCGGCGCATATTCGCCTCTCTCCGCCCCAATGCTCTCTCTATAAGCTCGCCCGCCGGGGGAAATCTGCTTTCCCGCGGTGCTTCTCTTTGGGTCTGCCTCTCCGTCACGGCTTCGGACTGCACGCAAGGCGGCGGGAGCGGCGGGGCTGTTTCCTCAAAAGCCGACGACATTACGGG
Source organism: Oscillospiraceae bacterium (assembly GCA_009777725.1). GTDB lineage: Bacteria > Bacillota > Clostridia > Oscillospirales > Ruminococcaceae > UBA946. The sequence goes on from WRLG01000017.1 coordinate 22,558, forward strand.
CGCGGGAGGAGCGGCGGTTGACGCGCCGGGGGATATAAAGCTCTGCGGCTGAGCTCCCGTGAATTCCGGCGCGGCTGAAACGAGCGGTGCCGCTTCAAACGGCGCGGCTCTCGTTTCTTGTGCGGCTCTTTGCGTCCTTTTATAAAGCCTCATCATCTCCTCTTTATATTTTTCGCTCAAATCGCAGGGCATCGCCATGCCTGTATTATTATCTTGCATAAAATTCTTCCCTTCTTCAATGGTTGCGGGTCTTATATATTTTTATTCTTTTAAGATAAAAAAAATGCGTAAATTTGTTATTTGTGAAACATATACAATAAATAAGCATATTGTCTGTAATAAAAATTTGTAGATTTTTTTTATTATATATGTTATAATAGATATTGTTAATAGTTTAGCAGGCAATTAAATAATTATACGGAAAGGAATGGTCGTTTACAATGGGTGCGGTTAAATCAACAACCCCGTTTGCGGGAACGCCGGAGCAGGAAAAATCCTTACTCGAAACAATAGCGCGGCTTAAAGACCAAAAGGGTTCTCTCATGCCGATTTTGCAGGAGGCGCAGAACATTTACGGTTATCTGCCGTTTGAGGTTCAAAGGACAATTGCTCTTAATACCGGCATACCTATGGAAAAAATATTCGGCGTCGTTACATTTTACGCGCAATTCTCGTTGGTCCCCAAGGGTAAATATCAAATTTCCATCTGCATGGGTACGGCTTGCTATGTAAGAGGCGCGGGAGATATTCTTGACAAATTTAAAGAAAAGCTGGGGGTAGACAGCGGCGGCTGTACAGACGACGGCAAGTTTTCATTAGAAGCGTGCCGCTGTATAGGAGCTTGCGGTCTTGCGCCCGTTATTACGGTTAACGATGACGTTTACGGTAAAATCGGCGTTGCGGACGTTGATAAAATTCTTGCAAAATATTAAGTGAGGATTTAGGTGGCAGGCGGCAGGATAAGGTCGAATCTAAGCCCCCACTTCAATCTCGTTACGGAAAGGAACGCATCGGTATGATGACCGAAATTTCTCTTAATATTCTTGATATAGCGCAAAATTCTATCCGCGCCGAAGCTTCTCTTATTGAAATCACCGTTGCCGCCGATTCCTCAACGGATAATCTGACCGTTATTCTGAAGGACGATGGCTGCGGCATGACGGACGAGCAAATCGCCAAAGCGACCGACCCCTTCTTCACAACGAGGACAACCCGCGACATCGGCTTGGGTGTTCCGTTTTTCAAGTACTCGGCTGAGCTGACGGGCGGTGCTTTTACGCTTTTATCAACTCCCGGCAAAGGGACGGAGGTCACGGCGGTCTACAAGCTTTCATCAATTGACAGGATGCCGCTGGGCGATATGACGGAAACGATTCACTCTCTTGTAGTCTATAACGGTCATATTGAATTTTTGTATAAATATTCGGTAGACGACAGGAGCTTTACCCTCGATACAAGGGAATTCAAAGAGGTTTTAGGCGAGGATGTTTCATTCGCCGAGCCGGAGGTATCGGCATACGTAAAGGAGTATTTGACAGAAAACAAAACCGAAGTTGACAACGGGGTCATACTGTAAGGAATTAGGAGTTAGGAAGCTAAGCAACTAACTGCTAACCACGATTCACTAATCACTATTTGGAGGTATATATAATTATGAAATCTTTAGAAGAATTAAAAGCACTGCGCGAAAAAATGAAAAGCCAAGTTGAAATCCGCGAGGATGACGCAAACGCGCTCAGGGTTGTGGTCGGGATGGCTACCTGCGGAATTGCGGCAGGGGCGCGCCCTGTTTTAACCGCTTTTTCAAACGGGGTTCAAGAGCGCGGGCTCAGGGGCGTTTCGGTCGTGCAGACGGGCTGTATAGGGCTTTGCCAATATGAACCGATTGTCGAAATCCACGCCGCAGGCGGAGAAAAGACAACCTATGTTCAAGTAACCGCCGACATGGTTGACGAAATTATAGCCCAGCATATTGTAAACGGCAAGCCCGTTAATAAATATACGATTGAAGCCCAAAGAATCGGCTAGCGTCAATACAAATGAAAGGATGATTACGTAATGTTTCGTTCACACGTTTTGATTTGCGGCGGTACAGGCTGTACCTCGTCCGGCTGTGACGCAATCATATCCGCATTACAACAGGAAATCGATAAAAACGACCTCACTCGGGAGGTTCAAGTCGTAAAGACGGGCTGTTTCGGTCTTTGCGCTTTAGGTCCGATAATGATAGTATACCCCGAGGGCAGCTTTTACTCTATGGTTAAGCCCGATGATGTATCGGAAATTGTTTCGGAGCACTTACTCAAAGGGCGGATTGTTACACGGCTTCTTTATGATGAAACCGTTACCGATACCGGCTTGAAATCGCTCAATGAAACCGGCTTTTATAAAAAGCAGATGCGTATTGCACTCCGTAACTGCGGAGTAATTAACCCCGAATGTATCGAGGAATATATCGGCACGGACGGATACGAGGCTTTAGGTAAAGTATTAACCGAAATGAAGCCGGAAGAGGTTATAGATATTATCCTCGATTCCCAGCTTCGCGGGCGCGGCGGCGGCGGCTTCCCGACCGGGCTTAAATGGAAGCTGGCGCGGACCATCGTACCCGATGCAGACCAAAAATATGTCTGCTGTAACGCCGACGAGGGCGACCCCGGCGCGTTTATGGACCGCTCCATACTGGAGGGCGACCCGCACGTATTGATTGAGGCTATGGCAATCGCGGGCTATGCCGTGGGTGCTTCGGAGGGCTATGTCTACATAAGAGCCGAATATCCCATTGCAATCAAAAGGCTTGAAGTCGCTATAAACCAAGCGCGTGAATTCGGGCTTTTGGGTAATAATATCTTTGATACCGATTTCAACTTTGATTTGTTTATCCGCTTAGGTGCGGGTGCTTTTGTCTGCGGCGAGGAAACGGCTTTGATGACCTCCATTGAGGGCAACCGAGGCGAACCGAATCCGCGTCCCCCGTTCCCTGCCGAAAAAGGGCTTTTCGGAAAGCCTACCGTTTTAAATAATGTTGAAACCTATGCAAACATTCCCCGAATCATTCTTAACGGCGCGGATTGGTTCAAATCCATAGGAACAGAAAAATCCAAGGGCACTAAGGTATTCGCCTTGGGCGGCAAAATTAACAATACCGGGCTGGTTGAAGTGCCTATGGGTACGACCCTGCGCGAGGTTGTAGAGGAAATCGGCGGCGGCGTTCCGAACGGTAAGAAATTCAAGGCGGCTCAGACGGGCGGACCTTCGGGCGGTTGTATCCCTATGGAAAAAATTGATATTGCCATAGATTACGACAATCTGCTGCAAATCGGCTCGATGATGGGCTCGGGCGGACTTATTGTAATGGACGAAGACAACTGTATGGTTGACATAGCGAAATTCTTCCTGGAATTTACGGTTGAGGAATCCTGCGGAAAATGCGTCCCCTGCCGTGTGGGAACGAAGCGGCTTTATGAAATCCTTGAAAAAATAACGGCAGGTACAGCAACCCTTAAAGACCTAGAGAAGATGGAAGAGCTTTGCCATTATATTAAAGCAAACTCACTCTGCGGATTAGGTCAAACCGCTCCCAACCCCGTGCTTTCAACCCTTAACTTCTTTAAGGACGAATACCTCGCTCACGTAAACGACAAAACCTGCCCTTCGGGTATTTGCAAGGACTTGCTGAGCTATGAAATTCTTGCGGATAAATGTATCGGCTGTACACTTTGCGTAAAGGCTTGCCCTGCGGGAGCTATAAGCGGCACGGTTAAAAATCCGCACACTATCGACAAGGCTAAGTGCGTGAAATGCGATGCTTGCGTTCAAAAGTGTAAATTCAAGGCGATTGTTCGGAAATAAGTCCATGATTGGGGCATACTTATTTAGAAAGGATAATTATAATATGGATATGATTAACGTAAAAGTTAACGGTACCCAAGTTTCCGTTCCGAAGGGCTCCACCGTTTTGGAAGCCGCACGTCTGGCGGGAATTAATGTTCCGACGCTTTGCTTTTTAAAGGATATTAACGCAATTGGCGCGTGCCGGATTTGCGTTGTTGAGGTTAAAGGTGCGAGAAGCCTTGCCGCGGCTTGCGTATATCCCGCCGCAGACGGAATGGAGGTTTTCACCAACACGCCGCAGGTGCTTGACTCCAGAAGGAAAACCTTACAGCTCATACTTTCAAGCCACGAGAAGAAGTGCCTTTCCTGTGTCCGCTCCGGCAACTGCGAGCTAAAACAGCTTGCCTTTGACCTTGGCATTGAGGATGAGGATTATTTCAGCGGAGAGAATCATAAATATGAAATTGATGATTCCGCCGCTCATCTGACAAGGGATAACAATAAGTGTATCCTCTGCCGTCATTGCAGTGCGGTTTGCGATAAGAATCAGAAAGTGGGCGTAATCGGTGCGAATGAGCGCGGTTTTGCAACCCATATAGGGTGCGCCTTTGAAGTGGGGCTTGCGGAAACTGCCTGCATTTCCTGCGGTCAGTGCATAGCCGTCTGCCCCGTTGGTGCAATCACCGAAAAGGACAGCACGGGCGATGTTCTGAAAGCAATTGCCGACCCCGACAAATACGTGATTGTTCAAACCGCTCCGGCAGTCCGCGCCGCATTGGGTGAGGAATTCGGAATGGCTATGGGCACGAATGTTGAGGGAAAAATGGCGGCGTCTTTACGCAGAATGGGCTTTGACGGCGTGTTTGACACTAATTTTACAGCCGATTTAACCGTTATGGAGGAAGCGACCGAGCTTGTAGAGCGCGTTAAGAACGGCGGCAAACTGCCGATGATTACCTCCTGTTCACCCGGATGGGTTAAATATTGTGAGCACTATTTCCCGGATTTGATTGAAAATCTCTCATCATGTAAATCCCCCATGCAGATGTTCGGCGCGGTCGCTAAAACGTATTATGCTCAAAAGCTTAACATTAAGCCCGAGGATATGGTGGTGGTAGCCGTAATGCCCTGTACCGCTAAAAAGTTTGAAATCGGCAGGGACAATCAAAGTGCTGCTTGTAAGCTTAACGAGGGAAGCGCGCATTGCGAGGGAAACAGCGATTGCAAGGGTAAGGGCAGTATCCCCGATGTTGACATCTCCATTACAACAAGGGAATTGGCGCGTTTGATTAAGCGGCTCGGCATTAAGTTTAACGACCTGCCGGATGAAAAATTTGATGAGCCGTTCGGCATTTACACGGGCGCGGGGGTAATCTTCGGCGCGACGGGCGGCGTTATGGAAGCGGCATTGAGAACCGCCGTCAAGCTGATTACCGGCGAGGAAGCAAGCGACATTAACTTTAACGAGGTTCGCGGCACGAAGGGAATTAAGGAAGCCACGTATAAGGTCGGCGATTTGGACGTTAAGGTAGCTGTTGCTTCGGGGACTGCCAATGCGGATGAGCTTTTGAAAAAGGTTCAAAGCGGCGAGGCGGATTATACCTTTATCGAAATTATGGCATGTCCGGGCGGTTGCGTAAACGGAGGCGGTCAGCCTCATGTTCCGGGGCATATCTACAATTTTGAGGACATAAAGGCAATCCGAGCCAAAGCCCTGTATGATTCGGACGCGGCTTGCGAATTACGGCGGGCACATGAAAATCCCGCAATAAAAACGATTTATGATGAATTCTTCGGCAAGCCCGGCGGTGAAAAGGCTCATAAGGCTTTCCACACCTCATATGTAAGCAGAGGTCTTTGATAACTGTTAAAATAAAAAACGCGTTCACTCTATTATATGAGTGAACGCGTTTTTTCAGCTTATTCAAAAACATCACTTGGGTTGTTTTTGGTTTTTAAGGGGAAAAGCGTAAGCTCGTTATTTTCGGTGCAAAGAGCAAGCAGAATTTCCTTGTGATGATTGTAGCCTTGCTCTTTAAGCTGTTTTTGAAGCCACACATCGTTATTGCCCGTAAGCTTTAGGTTTTGAGCATTTATATAACCGTCCAGTATGACGGCTGTTTGGAGATGCTCTTGCTTTGTTTCTATTTTTAAGTCTGTCGGCGTAGCAGGGCTGTCGGCTGTAACGGGAAGGATGCTTAAACTGCCGTTCGTTTCAATTACGGCGGTCTGTACTTTGCTTAAATCAAAATATCCCGCGCTTCGGCAGAGCATCATAAAATCGCTTATGTCGAGATGTGATTTCCTTAGGTTTTTACGGTATATTTTGCCGTTATCCAATAAAATAAGCGGTCTGCCGATAATAAATTTTCTGGCTTTGACTGACTTTAGTGACAGCAACGTAACAAGATACGCCGCAAGCCCGTAAAAAAGCATGGCGGTAATCGGCTGAAGCGGCTCTTTTAAATCGGTAGCCAGTTCTGCGGCTATAGAGCCTATTGTTATGCCTATAATATAGTCAAACATGGTCAATTGCGAAATCTGCTTATTCCCCATCAGCTTTGATAGGATAAAGAGCACGGCAAGAGAAGCCGCCGACGCTAGTATTACCCCGTAAATATCATTCAAAAATGTCAACAATAACACCCCTAATTTTATTAGTGGTATTATTGTTGACATTTACATGCCGATTATACTACTTATGTCTTAGACTCCTCATCGTCCTCCGCATCTGCTCCGTCATCTTCAAAATCCTCGGCTGAATCCTCCGAAGATTCCGGCTGTATAACCTCGTTCTGCTCCTCCGAAGCGGCGGCTTCAAGCTCCGCTTGTAGTTCTTCCTCGGCGGGTTCTTCAATAGCGGCAATCTCCGCGCTTTCATCATGCTCCGCCCGTGTAAAGGCTACAACATTTACATCATCGCCGACCCGCATCAGCCTAACACCCGTAGCGTATCTTCCCATAATCCTTATATCACTCGCCCGTATGCGGATGATAATGCCGTTGCTTGCAACCAGTATAACATCGTCCGTTTCATCAATAACCTTGATTCCGCAGACGTAACCCTTTTCATCGGAAACTTTATAGTTAAGCGTACCATATCCGCCTCTGTTTTGCAGGCGGTAGGAATCCAGAGCGCAACGCCGCCCGTTACCCTTATCGGTTATTGTCAAAACCGCCGCACCCTCGCGAACGCGCGCCATAGACACAACGTAATCGCCCTTTTTAAGCTTAATCGCCCGCACACCGTGCGCTGTGCGCGAAAGCTTGCGCGCATTATTCTCGTCAATCCGAATCACCATGCCCATTCGGGTAGCGACCATAACTTGTGCATCGCCGTCCGTCAAGCGCACACCCGCAATTTCATCGCCCTCATCAAGCCCGATTGCAATAAGCCCGTTTTTGCGGACATTTTTGTAATCTGCAAGCGAGGTTCTCTTGATTTTGCCGTTTTTCGTAGCCATAACGATAAATTTACCCTCCGAAAAGTCGGGCGTTCTAATCATGGCGGCAATTTTCTCGCCCTCGCCCAACGGCATAAGGTTAATGACATTCGTTCCCCGCGCTTGCTTTGAACCCTCCGGGATTTCAAAACACCTAAGCTTATACATGATTCCCTTATTCGTTATAAACAATATATTGTCATGCGTTGAGGCTATAAACATCTCTTGGACAAAGTCTTCCTCCCGCTGTTTCAAGCCGGAAACGCCCCTGCCGCCCCTGTTCTGGGTTTTGTAGGTATCCATCGGCTGGCGTTTTACATAACCTATATCGGTGCAGGTAACAACGCAATCCTCAACGGGAATCAAGTCCTCAATATCAACCTCTCCCGAAATTGCCTCAATTGCCGTCCGTCTGCCGTCTGCAAACTTAGCGCGAATCGCGCCTAATTCCTCGGAAATAATTGCTAAAATCTTCTGCCTGTCCCCTAGTATGTCAAGTAACTCCCTTATTTTTGTCTGCAGCAGAGCAAGCTCATTTTCGATTTTTTCACGTTCAAGACCCGACAGCTGATAAAATCTCATCTGTGCAATCGCATCAGCCTGTGCCTCGCTTATTGTGAAACGCTCCTGCAAGCGGTTTCTGATTTCCGCTAAATCTTTAGAAGAACGGCATATTTTCAATACCTCATCAATGTTGTCAACGGCAATCATCAAGCCCTCTAAAATATGTGCCCTGTCTTTGGCTTTTCTCAGTTCAAACTCGGTGCGCCTACGGATAACGTCAATCTGAAAATCTAAGTATTCCGACAAAGCCTGCTTCAGCGTCAAAATCTTAGGCTCGCCGCGCACAAGTGCCAGCATAATCACGCCTACCGTTTCTTGAAGCTGTGTAAAGGAAAAAAGCTTATTCAAAACAATCTGCGCTACAGCATCTTTTTTAAGCTCAATGACTATGCGGACGGCGTTATCCTTATCGGATTCATCACGTATAAAGTGAATACCGTCAACGCGCTTATCCTTAACCAGATTGGCAATATATTCAATCAGCCGCGCCTTATTCACCATGTAAGGAAGCTCGGTAACAATAATGCAGTTTCTGCCCTTAATCTCCTCAAACTCGGTAACTGCCCGCAAGGTAATCTTACCCCTGCCGGTAGCGTAAGCGGCGCGGATTCCCGCCCTGCCCATGATTACCCCGCCCGTTGGAAAATCGGGACCTTTTATATGTTCCATAATTTCGTCCAAGGTGCAATCCGGGTTTTCAATCAGCAGGTTAATCGCGTCAATCACCTCGCCCAAATTATGCGGCGGTATGTTAGTCGCCATTCCGACGGCAATCCCTGTCGAACCGTTTACAAGCAGATTTGGGTAGCGCGAAGGCAAAACCTGCGGCTCTTTCAAGCGGTCGTCATAGTTGGGCACAAAAGGAATCGTTTCCTTATTAATATCGGTAAGCATTTCAGCCGATATTTTCGACATCTTCGCCTCTGTATAACGATAAGCGGCGGGGGTGTCCCCATCTATAGAGCCGAAGTTACCGTGCCCGTTTACCAGAGGGTAACGGAGAGAAAAGCTTTGCGCCAAGCGGACGAGCGCGTCATATACCGAAGCATCGCCGTGAGGGTGATAACGCCCCAAAACAGAACCGACAGTATCCGCGCATTTGCGGTACGCTTTGTCCGGCGTTAGTCCGTTCTCAAACATAGTATAAAGAATCCGCCTGTGGACAGGCTTTAGCCCATCCCGAACGTCCGGCAACGCACGTGACACGATTACCGACATGGAATACTCCAAAAAGGATTTTTTCATTTCCTTCTCAATATCTCTTAAAATAACCTTTGTATTGTCATTATACAAGCTTAACATCTCCTAAAATTAAGTTAGTAAGTTTTAATTAAATCCTAGTTTAATTTGTTTTATACCGTTCCATATTCGGGGTATATTATAACGCCCTACCACTACTTTTGTAGAAATTTCGAGTTTTGCGCGTAACTTCCGTTCGGTTTTGCGGGCTAATATAATATACCCCAAACATGGAACTGCTGAGTATTTACATAAACTCAATTGTTTGTCACTTTATACCTAACGCCCAAACATTCGGGAAGCTTCTCTTTAACAGCAATAATCTCATCCTCTTTAAACGCCGATTTAGGGATAATAAAAACATATGATTTTTTAACGCATATAATAAATAAATCTTCCCTGTCAAGTAAGTCAACGATATGCGAATCAAGGTGAATAATTGTAGAGGGAGGTGTTTCTTCTGTTTTCTCATCTTCCCGTTCATCATTCGAATTTTCTTCATCAGGTGAATTTAAAGTTGAAATTACAACCTTATCGGTATAAATTTCAGCTTTATATTCCATATCTGATAAAAGCTCTAAACTTTGCTTTAATTTTTTCCTGTTCCCCATAGGCTCGGTAAAAAAATACCACCCTGCCGCAATGCTTGCAATCAGCAATAAGCCGGAAAAGGCTGAGCCGCTCCCCGTCAACAGCATCATAATGGAGGAAGCCGCCGCGATTGCAACCAGTAACAGCCGAAAGGTAACTCTCCCCAGCACATACCGCCGTTGATATGTCTTATACCCCGATAAAGTCAGCTCAACCTCGCTTTTATAAATACCCGAAGCAAGCAAAGCAGATTCACATAAAGAAACAGCGCGCTGATTCTCTATTTTTCGCCCCGATAGGTCTCTTACCATTTTCATTAGTTCTTTCAACCGTCCTTTTAAATAAGTGTTCCACGTGGAACATTTTGCTTATATATCCAAATTTTGCGCGTATTTAGCATTTTTCTCAATAAACTCCCGCCGCGGCTGAACCTTATCGCCCATAAGGATGCTGAATATTTCATCCGCCTTAAGAGCGTCCTCCATTTTAACCTTGATAATCGTGCGGGTTTCGGGGTTCATTGTCGTGTCCCAAAGTTGGTCGGGGTTCATCTCTCCTAAGCCCTTAAAACGCTGAATATCAACCCTAACGCCGGAATCACCTGCGAGTTCTTTTATATATTCATCTCTCTCATCATCCGAATAAGCATAGCGAACCTGCTTGCCTCTGGCTACCTTATAAAGCGGCGGCTGTGCTATATATATATTACCGTTTTGTATAAGCGGCTTCATGAATCTAAAGAAAAAGGTAAGCAAAAGCGTTCTAATATGAGAGCCGTCAACGTCCGCATCTGCCATTATTATAACTTTACCATAGCGAAGTCTGGTTAAATCAAAATCATCTCCTATTGATGTCCCCAACGCGGTGACTACAGGCATCAACTTTTCATTCCCGTAAACCTTATCAATCCGCGCCTTTTCAACATTCAGCATTTTACCCCAAAGCGGCAGTATAGCTTGATAACGCCTATCTCTCCCCTGCTTCGCCGAGCCGCCCGCCGAATCTCCCTCGACAATATATACTTCAGTATACTCAATATCTTTTTCGGAACAATCCGCAAGCTTGCCGGGGAGAGAAGCTGATTCCATAGCCGATTTCCGCCGCGCCGTTTCCCGTGCCTTTTTTGCGGCTTCGCGTGCTTTAGCCGCCGATATTGACTTTTCAAAGATTGCCTTAGCCTCCGCAGGGTTTTCTTCTAAGTAACACATCAGCTTTTCAGTCACCAGCTGCTCTACAAACGGGCGAACCTCCGGGTTGCCTAAACGCCCCTTAGTCTGCCCCTCAAATTCACATTCTGTCAGCTTGACCGACACAATCGCCGTTAATCCCTCGCGGACATCATCGCCTAAGAGCTTATCGCCCTCTTTCAGAAGCGCGAATTTTTTGCCGTATTCATTTATAACCTTAGTAAGCGAATTTTTAAAGCCGTTTTCATGTGAGCCGCCATCGGTGGTATTTATGTTGTTCGCAAATGAGAGTATAACCTCGTTATATGAGTCGTTATACTGCATAGCAATTTCAGCGTAGGAATCACCCATTGCGCCGCTTAAATAGATTACTTCATTAGAAATCGATTCTAGCCCCTTAGTTTTATGAATATGCTCGACAAACTGCCTGATTCCGCCGGAATAATGAAGCGTTTCGCAAATAATATCCTCTTCATTCCGAGAATCAGAAAATTCTATTTTAATCCCTGCATTTAAAAAAGCCTGCTCTCTTAAACGCTTTAAAAGAATTTCATAGTCATATTCCGTAGTTTCCTCGAATATCTCGGGGTCGGCTTTAAATTTTACTATCGTACCCGTTTCTTCCGTTGTACCTGTAATTTTCATTTCTTCATTAAATTTGCCTTTTTCAAAGCGTTGGAAATGAATATTCGTGCCGTCCTTAACCGTGAGCTCCAGATATTCCGATAGCGCGTTAACAACAGCAGCTCCCACTCCGTGAAGCCCCCCCGCGACCTTATAACCCCCTCCGCCAAATTTACCTCCGGCGTGGAGAATCGTATAAACAACAGTAGCGGCTGAGATTCCCTCCGTAGGGTGAATACCCGTAGGGATACCCCTCCCGTCATCGCTGACGGTGACAATATTGCCGGGGAGAATTTCCACCTTGATATTTGTGCAATATCCGGCTAATGCCTCGTCAATTGCATTATCTACTATTTCATATACAAGGTGGTGAAGCCCCTTAGAGCCGGACGAGCCTATATACATCGCCGGTCTTTTACGGACAGCTTCAAGCCCCTCCAGAACCTGTATTTGATTTTCATCATAAGCCTGTTCCTCACCGACTGAGGTAACGTCAGTTATTTTTTTAAACTCAATGTCATTCAAAATTTCCTGCATAATATTCTCCTTATTGTTCCACGTGGAACATTCTTTGGTTATTGTTTAAAACGAATGATTAACTCTCTTTTTTAAAACAGCAGTTGATATATGGGATATAAAAACAGCGTTATGTTTATCACTGTCCGTGCATACGATAAATGACTTAGGCATGTCGTAGGAAACATTTAAAACTTGCTTTTTTTTCTCGGATTCGGATAAAAAGTCTTTCGTGTGTTTACTTATGGAAGTGTTTTCAATATCGAATATGCCGATTATGTCTTTTTCAACGGCAACGCTGTCTTCGCCCAGATATAAATACATGTGTAAGCCTCTCTTGTTTTTGATTATAGTTGAAAATCTGAATTTTATTTGTTTATACCGTCCAATATTTAGGGTATATTATAACGCCCTTGCCACTGCTTTTGTGGGGATTTTGAGTTTTTTTATGTAGCTTCCGTTCGGTTTTACGGGCTAATATAATATACCCTAAATATTGGACTGCTAAGTATTAGGTTGAAATTTAATGACCTAAATACATTGGACTACTAAGAAGTCGCACTAATTAAATAACTTATGTTTAGTAAAATTTAATTAAATACTTCCGTTTTTGATTTTAAACCTTTTAGCGTTGGGGGTATTTGAAATCAGTTTTTCGTCACAGCAGGTTATTATGGTTTGCATACCGCTTATATTGTTTAAGACAAATTTTTGTCTTATGGGGTCGAGTTCTGAAAGGACATCGTCTAAGAGTAAGACAGGGTGTTCGTTTTTTTCTTCTGTGAGAAGTTTTGCGGCGGCAAGCTTGATTACCAGAGCAACGGAACGCGCTTGCCCTTGTGAGCCGTATTCTCTGACAGGCAATCCGTTAATTTCAGCTATAATATCATCCCTATGAATTCCTATTGTGGTAAAACCTGCCTGCAAATCCTTTTTAAGGCTTTTTTTAAGCTTTGACAGGTATCGCTTTGCTAATTCACCCTGATAATCTTTATTTTCAAATAATTCGTTAAAAATTGTTGATTTATATCGTATTTTCAATTTTTCATTAAAATTTGTTATTTCACTATATAGATTGCCGGTATAGCTGTTTAAACTGTTGCAATAGATTTGCCGCAAAACAGAGATATAAGCACCCGCTTTAGATAACTGCTCATCCCATATATCCATCATGCAGATGTCAAAGGAATTTTCCTTTGCAACACTTTTGATGTAAGAGTTTCGCTGAGATAATACATTGTTATAGGTATTAAGAGCGTTTAAATAGGATATTTTAATCTGCGAGATTGACATATCAATGAAATCGCGCCTTTTTTCGGGAGAGCCTTTAGCTATCTCCAAATCATCGGGAGTAAACGCAACGCATTTAAAAGAACCGAATAAAGATGACAGAGCTTTTAATTTAACGCCGTTTAAGGCTACTGTTCTGTTATTACCAGCCTTATTAAAATGAAGCTTTATTTCCTGCGCTCTTAATTGATTTTCAAATATAAGCTTTATCTCCGCGAAATCTTTGTCAAAGCCTATAAAGCCTCTATCCTTTGTCCCCCTAAAGGAGCGGCAGCCCGAGCAAAGCCATATAGCCTCTATTATATTCGTTTTACCCTGAGCATTTTCGCCGCATAGGATATTCAGCCCTAAGTCAAAATCCATATTCACTGAGGAAAGGTTTTTATACCCCTCAATTTCAACCTTACGTATAATCAAAATTTTCCACCTAACCTCAATGGTTATTTCTAAGAAACTATTATTTGCATGTTTTCAACCGAGACAATATCACCTCCCCTTATTTTTTTACCGCGCATAAGGCATACCTCTCCGTTAAGCTTTACGTTACCGCCCGCGACAATGCTTTTAGCTTCAGAGCCTATAGCGCAAGCTCCCGAGAATTTTAAAAGCTGGTCAAGCTTTATATATTCGGTAATGATTTTGATTTCTATTTTTTCCATCAATTTCCCAACCTTACAGGCAAAACTAAAAAGACATAATCATCGCCGTCTACAGGCACTATCTTCATAGGAGAAAGCGAGCCGTTAAGCTGCATCTTCACCTTATCCGATTCGGAAGCCTTAAAGGCTTCTAAAAGGTAACGGCAATTAAAGCCTATTTCAACAGCCGGACCGGTAATCTCTATAGGGAATTCTTCATTCAGCTTACCTACAGCTGTAGAGCATGATATTTTAGCTGTTCCATCCTTAAATAAGCACTTAACAGGTCCTTTTGCCTTTTCATTAATCAGTAATGAACTGCGCTCCAAACTGCCGATGATAGATTTTGTTTTAAGCGTTATCTCTGTTTGATGCTTATCGGGGATAGAGCCTTTATAATTATGAAATTCACCCTCCAGTATTCTTGATATAACCATGTATTCCCCGATTTCAAATATAACGTGTTTTTTTGAAACATGCAGGGTAAGCTCGCTCTTATCATCGTCCTTTAAAAGCTTTGCGACCTCCGAAAGAGCTTTAGCTTTGACTACAAAATTAAACTTATTACCGTTACTGATTGATTCCTTGCGAACAGCAAGCCTAAAGCCGTCAATGGCAACAAGGTTAAATATGTTATCCTCAATATCAAAAAGCTCGCCTGTCAATATAGGCTTATTGTCAACCACCGAAACAGCATATATCGTTTGGTTAACCATATTTTTAAGAAGCGGCTGGGAGAAACTTAAAAGCTCCCCCTCCTCGCAATCGGGGATAGAGGGGTATTCCTCGGTTGAAAGTGCCATAACGCTGTATTCCGCATTTTCGCAGTGAATTAAGGTTTGCATACCGTCATTAACCGTCACGGTAATATTTCCGCACGGCATTTTTCTTATAATTTCGCAGAATAGCTTTGCATTCAAAATAAGCTCGCCGCAATCCTCGGATTCAACCTTTATTTTAGTTTTAATGCCAAGCTCCAAATCATATCCCGTCAGCTCCAGCGTATCCTTATTAAGTAACAGCTTAACCCCTTCAAGCGAACTAATGGGAGACTTAGCGGGCACAGCTCGGGACACTATACTGAGAGCCTCATGAATAGCCGATTGCTCACATACAAACTTCATTTTAAAAATTCCCCTTTCGATTCTTTATAATGTTTTGTTTTTATAGGATATTGTTTTATATGGTGTTATTATTATATATGATATGATAATATAATCATATATAATATAAATAGTAGTAGTAGCAGTCTTGAATTTCTGGAAAGAGCTTGTTTCCCTTGGTTTTATATAGCAAAAAGTTATACCATGCAGAATGTGTATAATGTTTAATAAAAACCGCCGTTGTTTAATATGTTGAAAAAGACATGTTGAAAGTGGAAAATTTCTTGAAAGTTTTGTGGAAAGCTCTTGTATCTAAATCATTGTCAATTATCCATTATCAATCGTCAATTGTTTCAGCTTCTGACGTTGCTGATTATATCCTCGATGGTTTCTTTAAGCCTTGGGTCTTTGACCATTGAGGCTTCTATGTTTTCATAATAGTAGATTATGGTGGAATGGTCGCGCCCTCCCATTTCAAAGCCGATGGCTTTATAGGACATATTGGTGAATTCCTTTATAATAAACGCGCTTATTTTTCTGGCTGTGGAAACCTTGGAGGAACGCTTATTTGAGCGTATATCGTCCGCCGTTACACCGTATACAGCTGAAACCTCATTTAAAATTCTCTCAAAGGTTATAGGCGTAGGTTTATCGTCCGTGAGGATTTCCTTTACCGAGTTTTGGGCTTGCGCCATGGTCGCAGGTGTTCCGACCAGATGTTTTGAGGCTTTTAGTTTTTTAACACAGCCTTCGAGCTGGCGTATATTTTCTTTCAGTTTATTTGCTATATATTCGGCTACCTCGTTTGAAATATCAAGCTCCAAAAGCTCTGCCTTGCGCTTGATAATGGCAACTCTGGTTTCAAAGTCGGGGGTTGATATATCGGCTATAAGCCCCCATTCAAACCGAGTGCGGATTCTATCCTCCAGCGTTTTAATATCCTTAGGAGGGCGGTCGGAGGTTAATACAATCTGCCTCCCTGTTTTGTGCAATTCGTTGAAAGTGTGGAAAAATTCCTCCTGCGTAGACTCTCTGCCGGCTATAAAATGAACATCATCGACCAGCAAAACATCGGCTGTTCTGTATTTAAGGTGGAATTGAGAGGTATCTTTTTTTTGCCTTATCGCTTCTATAAGCTCATTTGAAAAGGTTTCACCGGTTACGTATATGATATTTGTGTCCGGCTTATTTGATTTAATTTCATTTTTAATAGCAGTTATTAAATGAGTTTTGCCCAGCCCTGACGGACCATGTATAAAAAGAGGATTATAAACTCCCCCCGCGCTTTTGGCAACGGCGGTACATGCGGCATATGCAAACTCGTTTGAGCTTCCTACTATAAAGGTATTAAAGGTATAATCATATTCCGCCCCTAAAAATGATTTTTCAAGCTCCAGTCGTTTTTTGCCGCTGTCGTCATCCTCGTCGATGAAAGGGATAACGGCTTTAAATTCGACCTCAAAGCCCAGTATAGAGCTAAAAGCTTCTTTGAGCATTTTTTCATAATTTTGCAGGGTCGTATCCCTTTGAAAATCGGAATGAAATTTTAAGAATATATATTTACCCTCCATCTTTAAGGGCTCTAATGGCTTTATCCAAAGGTTATACGCAACGTCGGTTAACTCCCCTGCGTCAACTTTTTTTTTACAATAGCGGCACACTTCCGCAAAAACTTCCTCAAAAGAAAACATAGCCTGCCACTCACCTAACCTCTTTTGATATTCATACATAATTATACCATATTTTTTTGAAAAAAGCAACAGATTTTGAAAAAATACATGGTAAATATATGAATTTCACCTGTTTTGCGAAACCCAAATAACCAAAACCCCCAAATCAGCAGGAGAAACCCCCGATATTCTCCCTGCCTGCCCTATATTTTCCGGCTGAACACGGTTTAGCTTGTCCGCCGCTTCAAGGCTTAAGCCCTTTAACCCCTTATAATCAAAGGGCTGAGGTAAAATTTGATTTTCCATTTTGCGGACGCGCTCAACCTCCGCCAATTGCTTTAATATATACCCCTCATATTCAACCCGCAAATCCACCTGCTCCTTCACCTCATACGGTAACGGCGGACGCTCCGGGTCGAGCGGCTTTAAAGCTTCATAAGAAATTTGAGGACGTTTTATTAAATCGGAGACTTTAACCCCGTTTGAGATAGGTGCTGTCCCCAAAGCGGTAAGTAACGCGTTTAATTCCTCGAACGGGGGGAGCGTTTTACTCTTAACCCTTTTAATCTCCCTTTCAATCAGCAGCTGTTTTTCCAAAAAAGCTTCATACCTCTTTTTTGAGATTAACCCGATTTCATAGCCTAACGGGGTTAATCTTTCATCGGCGTTATCCTGCCTGAGCAGTAAGCGGTATTCACTGCGGGAGGTCATCATCCTGTATGGGTCGGAAACGCCCTTGATGACCAAATCGTCAATCAGCGTGCCGATATAAGAGGAGGAACGCGTTAATGTAATAAGTTTTTTACCTTGTATTCGTCCGGCGGCATTGATTCCTGCAATCAGACCCTGCGCTGCCGCCTCCTCATAGCCCGAAGTCCCATTAAACTGACCCGCGCCGAACAAGCCCTTTACAGACTTAAACTCCAGCGTATGCCGCAGTTCCTGAGGATTACAGCAATCATATTCCATAGCGTATGCACTTCGCATCATTTCAACATTTTCAAGCCCTTTTATGGTACGCAGGAATGAAATCTGCACCTCCTCGGGCAGGGAGGAGGATATGCCTTGAAGATAAAATTCGCTTGTATTCAGCCCCATAGGCTCTATAAAAATCTGATGCCGGGGCTTATCGGCGAAGCGGACGACCTTATCCTCTATTGACGGACAATAGCGCGGACCAACCCCGTCAATTCTCCCCGAATAGATGGGCGAATGGTGAATATTCTCCTTTATAACCCTGTGGGTTTCCTCATTCGTATAGGTAATGTGGCAGGGTATAATATTTTTCAGCCCCTGCCTGTCCGTCTCAAAGGAAAAGGGTTGGATTTCATTATCGCCCTCTTGGCGTTCAAGCAATTCAAAATTTACGGAGCGGCAATGAACTCTGGCGGGTGTTCCCGTTTTGAAACGGCGCAGTTCAATCCCGTAATTTCGTAGGCTGTCGGATAAAAAATTCGCGGGCAATTCAGAATCGGGTCCGCTTTGGAAAGAGGAACTGCCTACATGCACATACCCGTTAAGATAAGTGCCGGAGGCGATAATTACCGCCTTTGCCTTGTAAACGCCGCCAAGCCGCGTTTTAACCCCGGTCACGCACCCGTTCTCCGTAAAAATTTCCGTAATTTCCGCCTGCTTTATAAAAAGATTATGCTGTGCCTCGCAAGCTTTTTTCATATACCGCTTGTAAGAATCCCTGTCAACCTGCGCCCGCAGGCTGTGAACCGCCGCTCCCTTTCCTTTATTAAGCATACGGCTTTGGATGAAGCAAGCGTCCGCCGCTTTCCCCATCTCGCCGCCCAGCGCGTCAATTTCGCGAACCAAATGCCCCTTTGCCGTCCCGCCGATGGAGGGGTTGCAGGGAAGATTCGCAATGCTGTCAAGAGAAACGGCGAACATCACTGTCTTAGCACCGCGCCGCGCCGAAGCAAGAGCGGCTTCAATGCCCGCATGTCCCCCCCCGATGACAGCTACATCGTAATCATCAATATAATTTATTTTGGCTCACCTCATTACTATAAGTATAACAACTTTTAACTGTAAAGTTGAAAAAATAAACCCCGAATTAGCGGGCTTTTAAACATTTTCCACTGGTTTTTCAACACCTTTTATTTCACATTCAACATTTTTAACATGGTTTTCAACATCTTTTAACAGCCTTTTATTACATTTGGTATATTAACCCTTGAAAACGGCTGTAACAAACGCCTTTTCAATTCTGTATAAAAACCGCATAAAATTACACAAAACCGCATAGCATACGCCGTTAAAGAGTGCACAACATTGCACCCTGCGCTTTCAGCCTTGCCTTGCGCTCCTTATAATCGGGCAGGACACTTTCAACAAGCTCCCAAAACCCGGTCGAATGGTTCATCTGAGTAATATGGGCAAGCTCATGCACAATCACATAATCCATGGCAAAATCGTCAACCGTTATAAGCCGCCATGAATAATTAATATTTTTAAGCCCCCCCGTACAGCCGACCGAGGAGCAACTCCCCCAGCGTCCCTTCGCGGAATTGATTTTTACGGCGCAGGGCGTTACATTCATCCTTTTTGCATATGCCATCGTCTTATCGATTAAGACGCGCTTAGCAAGAGCCTTATAGGTTCGGATACAAGCCGCCTTGACCTGTTCTGAATTTAATCCCGCAGGTACGTAAAAGTGCATATTATCAACGTCAGTTTCCTCAAAGCCCGCCCTTTTCCCGCCTTTGGCTACTATCGGATATTCCTTGCCGCGATATAAAAGCCTCCCGCCGTAATCCGGCTCAAAGCGACCCTTAGCCTCTTTCAGTAAAACAGACCGTTCAAGATTCACCTTAATCCATTTTTCCTTTAAGCATATAAACCGCTCAATTTCCGCCTTAGAAGCCCTAAACGGAGCACGAACCTCAACCCCGCCGTCTTTGATGTATATCCCGATTGTTTTTCGATTAGAGCGGATAAGTAAATAATCAACCATATAGACCTCTTTTTAATAATTAACATTTATACAATTTTAAAAAATTCTCTTGAAAAAACTTTTATAAAGTGGTATACTATAGATATAGGTGGTTTAACAGCCGTAAAAATTGAGAAAGGGTGGATTCCATGACCCCTGATATAATCGCCATAGGTGAAATGCTGGTTGACTTTACAGAAATAAAAACCGAAAACGGGGATATGTTGTATAAGCAAAACCCCGGAGGCGCGCCCGCTAATGTTGCGGTCATGGCTTCCAGACTGCGTGTGCCCAGCGGTTTTATCGGGAAGCTGGGCAAGGATATGTTCGGTAATTATCTAAAAGATACCCTCAAAGCCGAAAAGGTCAACACCGAGGGGCTTATTATGGATAAAGCTTTTTCCACTACGCTTGCTTTCGTCAGAAAAAGTGATGAGGAGGAGCGGGAGTTTATCTTTTACAGGAAAAACGGCGCGGATACAAACCTCAACTATAATGAAATTAAGCTGAAGCTGATTGATAATTGTAAAATACTGCATTTCGGCGCGCTTATGCTTACCGCCGAGCCGTCTAAGTCTGCCGTGATAAATGCGGTTGAATATGCAAAACAGCAGGGTAAAATCATATCCTACGACCCGAACTGGCGGGAGGGCTTATGGAAATCCAGAAACGAAGCGGTGCAGGCGATGCGGAGCGTTCTGCGCTATGTAGATATAATCAAAGTTTCCGAACTGGAACTGCAGATTATAACCGAAAGCGGAAATTTAATTCCGTCAATAGCCAAACTGTTAAACAGCGGCGTTAAAATCGTCTTGATTACCCAAGGCGCGAAGGGCTGTATAGCCGCGACAAAATCGGGGATAGAACGCCTGCCTACCTATAAGGTTGAAACCATCGACACGCTGGGCTCGGGTGACAGCTTTTTGGGCGCGTTCCTATCGAAGTTAGCACTTTGCAAAAAAATGCCGGACGAGCTTGAAATGTCGGACTTAAAAGATTTCGCCATATATGCAAACGCCTGCGGCGCGCTAAGCTCAGCCAAAGTAGGCGCAATCCCCTCCATGCCGACCGAAGAGGAAATCTTAAATATCATGGCAAAAGGAGAGCTTAGCGGCTAAGCGATATACTATATTAATGTTATACAAAGCAGGCTTTAGACAAATTCATGGATAAACCGCTCCGAAATATCCATAAGCTCCGTTGCCGTGCGAATTTTCCCCCCGTCCTGCCGAACCGTCTTAGCGACACTATCGGGAAGAGCCGAAAAATAAGCTCTGGCAGGATAATTGCACTTAATCAAGGATTCCAAATCATCATATTTCTTCATAAAACCCACTAACCCCTCAAAATAAAATCCCAAGCTTTACTTAAACAAGTCGGCAAAGCCGACACATTAATTGTTAACTGTTAATTGTTAATTGTCAATTATTATTAGTATGTCCCCGCAATATCATAATATATTCTTTAAGGTGATTAAAATTGAGAAATAAGCTTTTGGTGTTTATTTTACTTATAGCCCTTGGGTTCTGCTCTGTTATAGCGGATTACGTCTATACCGATTCGCTCTACGATTCCCGCGCGGAAGAGCGCGTCCGCCAAGCCGCAGAGAGGCTTACTGCCGCCGAAGAAAAGATTGCGCGGCAAAACAATCCCCCTATATTCAATGAACAGTTAACAATGAACGGTGAACCGTTAGAAACGGACGGCGGTTAACAGCTTGATTTTCTTGCCTTGGGCGGCGTACATTTGTTCATGCTCGGTTGGTATGTTTCCTTTGTAATCCGAGGAATGTAAATCCTCGGTTATGAAGGTTATTTTAAATTGGGATTGGTTTAAGTATTTGATTGAGTCACCGAAAAGCGCGTCATCATCGGTTTTAAAGCGGATTTCGCCGCCTTTCTTTAAGAAAAGCTTATACTGCTCCAACTGCCGCGGATGTGTCAAGCGGCGTTTTTTGTGACGCTCCTTTGTCCAAGGATTGCAAAAGTTTATGTATATTACGTCCGCTTTATCGTTTTCGTTAAAGATTAGGTTTACGCGCGCTATATCGTGTGAAACAAGCATAAGGTTTTTACAACCGCCGTTAAATTTTTTCTCAACGGCGCGCCTCGCTAAAGCCAACATTTCACTTTTTACGTCAACCGCGATGATATTAAAATCGGGATTTTGAAACGCAAGCTCTGCGGCAAAGCCGCCCTTTCCGCAGCCAAGCTCAATATGGAGCGGGTTGCCGTTGCCGAAAGCCTCGCTCCACCTGCCCGCGTGGGGTTCGCCGTTTTTTATATAGTAGGCGCACGCCGCAAGCTCGGGTCGCGCCCACTTTTTTCTTCGCATCCGCATTGCATTAATCCTTGTTTACCGAAAAATCCAGCACGATTTTATTAAGCTCGGGGACAAGCTTGCGATAGCGAACACCCGCCGCATCCAGCATACGCTTAGAAGCCTTAACGCAATCGGTATCGGCATATTTATCATACATATAAACAATCCGGCTTAAACCCGATTGAATAATAGCCTTAGCACATTCATTGCAGGGGAACAGGTCAACATAAAGGCAGGCATCGTGCAGGGACTTACCTCCTGCATTTAATATGGCGTTCAGCTCCGCGTGTACAACATAGGCGTACTTGGTATCGTCCCCCTCCCTGTCCCAAGAAAACATATCATCGGAGCAACCCACGGGGAATCCGTTATAGCCCGTAGAGAGGATAATTTTGTTTCTGTTTACAATGCAAGCCCCGACTTGGGTGTTGGGGTCCTTGCTTCTTTTAGCGGCAAGCAGGGCGACCCCCATAAAATATTCATCCCATGAAATATAATCCTTGCGTTTCATATTTTTCGCTCCTTAATATAAATTAATGTTTCTTATGTAAACTGAGATATGATTACCACTACAATTAATATGGGTGCTAAAAACCTCATGATGAAGCACCAAGCTTTTTTCAGCTTAAAGGTATAGTTGGGCGTACTTTCGATTTCCTCGACAGCCTTTTCGGGCTTCCAGAACCATCCTATTATGATGCACATCAGCAAGCCGCCGAGCGGCATGAATATATTGCTTACCAAGTAGTCCACAGCCTCCATAAGATTTACATGCAAGCCGGGAAGATTGCCGCTTAAAATAGTTCCCTCCGTCAGCGAAAGCGAGTTGGGAACGGAGAGCACGCATAAGACAGCGCATATAGTTATAACCGAGCGTTTGCGGCTCCATTTCCATTCATCAATCGTAAATGCTATACAGGCTTCCGACAGTGAAATTGACGATGTTAAGGCGGCAATGGTGACAAATAGGAAAAACAATGTGCCGACCGCCCTGCCCAAGGGCATTACCTCAAACATATTCGGCAGGGTTACAAAAGCAAGCCCCGTTCCGGCATCCGGCTCACTGCCCATTGCAAAGACGGCGGGGAAGATGGCGACACCAGCCAGCACAGCCGCCGCCGTGTCCAGCCCTGCTACGATGACCGCACTTCCGGGCAGTTTTATATCTTTTTTTAAGTAGCTTCCATATGTCAGCATAACGCCGGAGGCAAGCCCCAGTGAAAAGAAAACCTGCCCCATGGCTACGGGGATTGCCTTGATTGAAAAACCGTCCGTATTGGCGAACATGAATTTCAAGCCCGCACCCGCTCCGGGGAGGGTCAGCGAGCGGATGATAATTAAAACAAGCAAGATTAAAAATAACGGAGCGGCAAGCTTGCTTATTTTTTCAATCCCCGCCGCACCGAAAAGGCAACCCAAGCAGGTCAGCACGAGGAAGAGCGTATTCCAAAGAATCGGCTGAAAAGCACCGAGCGAGAGAGTGCCGCTGATGTAGGCGTGAAATTCAAGAGCCTCGCTTGTAAAGATATATGAGAACATATATTTAAGAGCCCAAGCACCGATTATGCAAAAATAAGTCATTATCAAAAAGGGCACGATAACTGCCGCCGCGCCGATAAACCCCGAGCCCTTTTGAAGCTTGGCATAAGCACCTACGGGGCTTAGCTGGGTATGCCGCCCTATTGCAAATTCCCCGAGCAAAAGCGGCGCGCCCAGCAAAAATATAAATATAACATAAATGATAAGAAACCAAGAGCCTCCGTTGCTTCCCATTACATAAGGAAACCGCCAAAGATTCCCCACGCCTACAGCTGAGCTTGCCGCCGCCATGATAAATCCGGCGGACGATTTCCAATTTTCACGTTCGTTCATTAGATTTTCTTCCTTTGATTTTAGTAATTAGTCTCTAAAGATTCTTAGGATTAACATGTATCATACAATGCTTTACCTTAGGAAATTTCTCCTCGATATTTTCGTGAACCCGCTCCGCTATGCTGTGCGCCTCGTTGAGGGTGTCGCTTCCGTTTAGGCTGATTTCGAGGTCAACGTAAATTTTGTCGCCGAAAAGCCTTGTTTTAATCTGGTCGATTCCCAAAACGGCTTCATCCTCCAAAACAGCCGCGCGGATTTCCTCAATCACCGCGTCGTCGCAGGCTTTATCGGTCATTTTGCCTATTGAATCCTTAAAAATATCATAGCCGACCTTTAATATAAATAAGCATATGACCACGCTTGCCAAGGGGTCAAGAATCGGAAATCCCAGCCGCGCGCCCAAAATACCGATAAAGCTTCCCACCGATGACATCGCGTCCGAGCGGTGATGCCAAGCGTCAGCCAAAAGCGCGCCCGATTCGACCTTTTTAGCCGCGGCGCGGGTATACCAATACATACCCTCCTTAGCAATAATCGAGACAATTGCCGCAACAAGGGCGATTACCCCCACCTCAGCCTCGGAATGATTGCCGGAAATGACAGCCTGCACCCCTCCCCAGCCAATCATCGCGCCGACCGAAACAAGGATGAGTGCCAAAATAATCGCGGCGACACATTCAAACCGCTCATGCCCGTAAGGGTGGTCTTTATCCGATTGCTTGCCTGCCATCTTAACGCCGACCATTACGATAGCCGTTGATAAAACGTCCGAGAGCGAATGAACCGCGTCCGAGAGCATAGCCGCCGAATTTCCGAATAATCCTGCGAGCAATTTTAAGCCCGACAACATTGCGTTCCAAATAATCGTATTTACGGAAACTTTAATTGCCAATTGTTCTTTTGTTTTTTTCATAATTTAAACCCCTTTACAAATATATAAAACACCCGCAGACATTTTACTGTCCCGCGGGTGCGTTTTTACGCTCCGCTGCCGCTTAAAGCGACCCGCCGCACGAATTCAGCGTTCCCAAAATAGTCCCGCAAATTTCGCCGACTGTTCAGATTCTCTTTAGGGGTTTTTAACATAATAACATATATTTATTTGTTTGTCAAGGGGTTTTTTGAAGTTTTTTTTTAAAATACCGAACAGGAGTAAATTCCTAGTCAATCATAACGAATCAAAAAAACCAAAATTTTCTGCTCTGAATAATTTTCGGTGTAATTCACTTCAAACACAACATCCAATTCGCGGCTTATCTCATCAATGAGAACCCGCAGGGTATCTAAGCCGTCCGAAATTCCTTTGAGCATCTCGATTCCGGCGGCGTAAAGCTCCGCGCTTTCAAATTTAATCGAGGCGGCGGATTCCCTGTTTTCAACGGCTTGGGTCAGTGCTTTGGCGGTTACCGTCATAAAATCGTCCGCATTTACCGCGTAGCGTCCTCTGTTATCTCTTACAAAATAATTCTCTTTATTACTGTAGGCGCGGGGCGGGTCGATAATATCTCTCCAAATCGTATGTGTGTTTTCAATTACGGCATCCGTTACCATAAAATAATTATACAAAACTGCGTCGGGGTAATCCTGCAAGCCCGGGCTGTTCCATGTGACATCGATATGATACCAGTTCCCATCCAGCTTAACCATGTTCCACATATGGTCAATATCTGTCCGCCCGTAAACAATCATATTTTCTATACCCGCTCTGTTGCAAAGGTAAGAGAAAGCTTTTGTGTAGCCCTCGCATAAAGCTTTTTTTCTGACTAAAGTGCCGTAAATCGTATCGGCATAGGCGTCCTCAATATCGCTTATGCAATTCTTAATCAGATAATCATGAAAATATTTCAGCTTATCATAATCGGACATACTGCCCGTAACACCCGCCATAATCGTATCCGCCGCAACCTCGGCGGCTCTGTTCATCTCGCTGACCTCCTTAGCGGTAAAGCGATAGACATATTTTACGGTAAACGGGTTAGGCGAGTTTACAACATAATCCCAAGCCTGCACCTTTTCAACGTGAGGAAATCCAAGCTGCTCCGCCCACATAATATAAAGCATCCAATAATGGCTGCCATCGCCTATCATAGGCACAACATCGGCAAACCCGCCCGCCTGCTCTAATATTGTATTATAAATTACAGCTTCCTCCGCGCTTAAAGCATTGCTTCTGAATTTAGTTTCCATCCCCTGCGGAAGATAGAAGGCATAGCTGTATTCCGCAGGCATAGGCTCGCCGCTTATCAGCCTCCCGTCAAGATAGATGTTATAGCCTGTAGGAGGTATTTCATATTCGTTCGTATTGCGGCACCCCGACAATATAAGCGTAAGCAGCAAGGCAGCGATAATTGACCTTTGCAAAACTATAATACCCCCCTTAAATCCAATTAACAATTGACAATTAACAATTCTGTAGGGGACGGGCTTGCCCGTCCCGCTGCCCCTCCCGCACACAAAAAACGCATGATTTCGCTATTGGCGGGACAGGCAAGCCTGTCCCCTACAGAACCCTATTCCACATTGTTCTAAGTGTATTCCAAAAAGATTTTTATTACCAGCGTTTTACTGTCTTGATTATAGGCTATGGTTTCGCGGTTGAATTTGTTTTGGGCTGAGGGGTAGGCGGCATCGAGTATATTTAAGGCTTGTTGCTCGGTAAAAAGCTTTTTAACGGTTTCGTTAAACACTTCGGTGGAGGAAACGGAGAACTGAATCACCCGCTCTTTATTTTTTGAGGCTTCTATCGCGCTTTGCTTAATGATTCGCTCCGCATCGGCGTAGCTTTCGGCGAAAAGTCCGCTCATTTTAAAGTAGTTAAAGGTGGTGTAAACGGCGGGCGGGTAGCTGAAATCGCGGGGGTAAATCGTTCTTGTTCGCTTGATGAATTCATCTGTAACCCCGAAATAATCATAGCGCGCGTATTGGATGGAGGAATTGTTTGCAATCCCCGTGGTAGGGTCGATGTGATACCATTCGGATTCAATTTTGACCATGTTCCACATATGCGGAACATCAAATTCGCCGGTAATCAGCAAGCTTTCAATCCCCGCCCTGCGGCACAGATAGTTAAGCGATTTCGCAAGACCCGCGCAGGCGGCTTTTTTTCTGACAAGCGCGCCGTAGACATCGCTTTTATTTTCGGCTTGCGCGTCATATTCGCAGTTTAAGGCTAATTCGTCAAAAAACATCTTAACCTTTTCATACGCAGTCATATTATCGTTAACGCTAAGCAGGATTCTCCCTGCGGCGGCTTCGATTTCCCTTTGCATGACGGCGGTTTCTTCTTTTGAGTATATATATTCAAGCTGGAAAACCTTATCTCCGCTTCCGTTAATATTATAGCTGATTTTTCTGCCCAGATTAAAGATTAGGTCCTCCTCCGCGTATATAAGCTCGTAGACAAATTTGTAATCCTCATCGCTTACTCCGCTTAAAGTCACCTCCGGCTTCATATCTAAAACTGCTTCAATAACAGAATCATAGATATGCCGCCTTGCAGAGTTTAAGCTCTGGTAGCTGAAAGGACGCTCCTGCAAAGCAGGCTTGATAAGCTCTGTCATATCGGACTGCGCCGTAAAGTAGTCCCCCGATTCCGATGGAGTGGTTGCCGTTGTAAACCAATGTGACGGCGGCGCGGAGGTCTCTGTTTCAGTATATGCAGAGTAGCTCTCTGCTTGGTCGTATTCGGAAAAATAAACAGAGGTGTCAGATGTAAAAGCCTCGGTGAAGGGGGGCGGTATGTCATCGTCAAAGCCGTAATTTCCGCTTTCGATGGCGTCCCAAGCATCAAAATCATCGTATTCATCAACCGTAATTTCCTCGGTAACGGTCGTTTCCGCTTCGGTTGCAATCGGCGGAAACTCAATGGGAGGGAAAACCTCAAAGGGGTCGTTTATGTATATAACCGCCGCCGTTTCCTGCTCCGTAACAAAAGGCGGAAGAACATCGTCCCAATCCGGGATATGCTCAGCAGAATTACAAGCAGCAAGCCCAAAAGCCGCCAAAACAGCAAGCAATATCCCCTTTGAAAAACGTAAATCCACCTTAAAAACCACCTTTTTATAATTAACAATGATTCTATCTATTCAGTCGCTGAAGTATTGCACAAATTTTCGTAGGGGCGACTTTCCGCCGTCTTAGCTCCCTCCGTCACCTGCGGGTGACACCTCCCTCAAAGAGGGAGGCAAAAAACTCCTTGCCTCCCTCTTTGAGGGAGGTGCCGCCCGCAGGCGGCGGAGGGAGTGTTAACTGTTCATTGCCATCGATATGTGTATAATATACAGATTGTCATTAGTAAGTTTGTGTGCTTCTTTTATTCCTACGCCGGTGGTTCTGTTGATGCCGGATATGATTTCTTGAAGCCCGCCCTCATCGAAAAGCTTTGAGATTGCCGCATCGTAGTAAACCTTGTCCGAAAATCTCACAGCCGCCTCGTTTGAACCCGACAGTGCGCGGCTTCTCATCAGCGCGGACAGTCCGTCTAAGCCCTCTTGAAGCGACGAGAAGTAAAGCCCCTCCGCTTTATAATAAATAAGCTTGGCACAGCCGCTGATGGGCGGGAAGAAATGCTCGGAATTTTGAAAATGCGTGACGTTAAGAATATCCTCATCGGGAACCATAAAATAATCGTGCCTTACAAAATCGGGCGCGTGGCGTTTGAGTATGGGGTCGTCCCAAGTGCAGTCTACGTTGTACCACTCACCGAATAAGCGAACCTTATTCCACGCGTGGCTGTCGCCCTGCGCGCTTGCGCCCGTTACCACTATATTTTCAATCCCCGCCCTGTCGCAGAGCAGTGAAAAAGCAAAGGCATAGCCCTCGCATTGCGCTCTTCCGTCAACCAGCGCGCCGTATGCGGAGTTGGAGTGCAGGGATTCGGCGGAAAATTCGCAATTCTTAATCATCGTGTCATGGAAATAAAGAAGTGCTTCATATTGCGTAGCACCCGGCGGCAGACCGCCTAAAATAATCCCAACGGCAAGCTCCAGCTCACCCCGCATGACCTCCATCCGCCCCTTTTCGTAACGATAGGACAGATGAAGTTGGTCCGTATCGGAGGACGGGCGCATAAACAGATGGCTGAGCCAAAAAATATCGCTCTCCTGCGTATATACAAGCGTATAAATCTTTGAAATCTTTTCGGGTGTCATCACAGCAGGAAGGCTTGCGACAGATTCCATGTTTCTGACAGCGGAAACAATAGCGTCATAAGCCGCCCTCTCCGAATCGGAAAGGCTCGCATAGACATAATCTCCGAAATAGCGAACCTCGCCATCCTCGTGGTTTACAAATACGGGCGGATTGTCGCCGTTAGGGTCGGGGAACTCGGCAACGCGGGAACAGCCGCCCAGAAAGGCGGCAGTCACGCATAAAGCCAGTGCCTTTAATCGTATAGCATGTTTAGCTGTATGGAAAGCATACCTGCGTTGCATGAATCGGATAGCCCCCTCACGTTACTGCTCTTGCTCTGAGCATAGGTCTGGTACGATTTCAGATTTTTATAGACCTCATCGTAAACCTGCTTTGACTCAACTCGAAGCTCAACAACATGACCCTTAGATGCTATGGCTTTGTCAATCTGCGCCTTAATTGCCGCATCCGCCGAAGCAAAATCTTTGTAAATCATATTATTTACGGTAAAATAGTTTTTAGCGGTTTCGGTAGAGGCGGGGGGAGTGAAATAAGAGATTGCTCCCGCGCTTAACAGTGCCTTGTTAACATCGTGGTGGGTGTTGTTATGAATCCATTTATCGGGTACTAAAAAGTAGGTGTAACGGATATAACCCTGTCTGGGGGTTGAGAATACGGGGTCGTTCCACATCACGTCAATATTATACCAAGCACCGTCCACATCGACTACATTCCATGCGTGGGTCGTTCCCTTTCCGTTTGTCCCCGTGATAACCATGCTGTTTATGCCGGATTTATCGCAGAGGTATTTCATCGCCTTGGCATATCCCGCGCATTGCGCCTTCTTCATGACGAACGCGCCGTAAATCGTTGAATGATACGGGTCATCGCCCGCGAAATCGCAATTGAGCACCAGCCAATCGTGGAAAACCTTAAGCTTATCATAGGTAGTTGATTTTGCCTTAGCATCGTTGAGAATCGGATTGACTACCGCATCGATTTGCTTTTGCATAGAGGCAATTTTAGAGGGCTCATATTCGTTTAAGAAAATACTGCCGGACATGCTCTTGGGTCCCATCCAGAAAAGCTGGGGCTCTTGGTTGAAAACCAAGCCGAGAACCTTTGACCATTCCGATATAGGCAGGTTGTCATAATCGCGAAGTCTCCACATAAGGGTTTCCGTGCCGCTTAATATATCATCGTAGAGCTTTTTTTCCTTTGCGTTCAGCGTATTATAAGCAAATTTGTTTCCGCCGCTCACACTTGACGGAGCTACTACATTGGTTACGCTCGTTGTTCCTGCCTGCACGATTTTTTCCACATCGCCGTCCGAAAGAGGTCTGGCGGTTGTGGTAGCCTGAGGGGTGCTTTTGGTGTCAAACGTAACTGAGGTTTCAATGTTGCCGAAAGCATCGGTAACAGCCGCGCCGTCCGCGCCTGTTACTACAATTTCAAGAACCTCAGTTTCCCGGGGTATAGTCGTAACAATCGGAAACTCCTCTAAGTCAACGTCAACGTCATAGTCCTCGCCGTTCTCCTCGCCGGAGACGATTCTGGGCGTAATGTCCTCATCCGGCTCGCCGCCGTCTTTGTTACAGCCCGAAGCGATTACCGGAATGGCAATACAAAGAGCCAACAACAAGCTCAGCTTTCTCTTAAAATTCATGTTAAAAAAACTTCCTTTCTTTTGAGGGACGGAAAGCTCCCCGCCCCCCCACACACATATTAATATAGTATACGTAATCCGTCCCCAATTAATTTAATCCCGTCGGCAAAGCCGACACATTCATTGTCAATTGTCAATTGTTAATTGATTTAGTACCATATATCGTACTGAACCACCATGACCCCATCGAGAGCCGTTGTCTGTCTGCCAACTCGGCTTGCGCCTCCGTTTTCACGGGCATATCTTTGGAATTTCAGAGCGGATTCATCGGTAAGAAGCCTGTCATAAACCCTCTTATCGGTAACGCGTATATGCGCCGTGTTTTTCTTCGGTGTCTTGAAAGCTTCGTCAAATTCCGCCAGCAAGCCTGCTTCCGCCGCCGCAAGAGTGTCAAATTCCTTGTTGTTCACTTTAAAGTAGTTATTTGTTGTGCTTGTTGCCGCAGGAGGGGTGAAGTAGGTGATAACCGTTCCGCTTGCGCGCGTTCCCGTTGCCGGCTTTAGGTGCGAAGTTGTAATCCAAGAATCCGGGACGAGGAAGAAGGCATAGCGGATATAATTCTTGTCGTGAGAGTTTTTAGGGTCGCCCCATGTCGCGTCAATATTATACCAGCTTCCGCCGACTGAAACCTTGTTCCAAGCGTGCGACATGCCATCGAAGCGTAAGCCCGGGATGACCATTGCATTGATTCCCGCCAAGTCGCAAAGATATAAAAACGATTTTGCATAGCCCGCGCACTGAAGCCCCGCTCCCTTACCTAAAACGCCGTTATAGGCGGTACTGCTCCAGCCATCGCCGGATTCGGCGAATTCGTTGGCAAGGATGAGATGCTCATAAATTGCCTTAACCCTGTTGTAATCGCCGGACTGCGCGTTAACGCGGTTTACAATGGTGCTTGCCGCAGTTGCAAGCTCGTTTTGCAGCCTTGTCAGCTCGTCCGCACTTCTTACAAGGTAGCTTAAAGTGATTGAGCCGAAGCCGAAAGGAACATTGGGGGTCATCCAGAAAAGCTGGGGCTCTTGATTGTAGACCAAGCCGTAAACCTTGTATATATCGTCCGATAAAAGCCCATCGGGAACGGAGACACGTGTTTGAAGGTTATAAGCGGCGTTTACGATATTGGAATAAAGTTGCTTTTGCTTTTCGCCTAGCTGCTGATAGCCTAGCCTTTGCGTATAATCAACCTTATGCCTTTGGGTTGCGTTAGGGTCAACGGTTACCGTTGCGGTGGATTCCGTGGGTGCCGCCGTTGTGGTTGTGGTTACTCGCGTGGTGGTGGTTGCGGTGGTTCCTGCCGTTGTCCGCGCGGTCGTTGTCGCGGGGGCTTCCTCGGTTAGGTAATCGGAATGGATAAAAGAGCCGTCGGTAAGCTTATAATAGCCGGTATCGGTAACGGCGACCACCGTCACCCTCTCGCCCTTTTCATACCTTCTTACCTGTTCCGAGCCTATGATAGCATTTCTTCTGGAGTAGCAAGCCTGATTGGTGTAGTATACCCCGCTGATTGCCGTTTCTCTCCAGCCTGCCGCCGCTGTTGTCGTTTGGCTTGCGGTTTCGGTGGCGGTTGTGGTGGTTTCGGAAACGGTAGTTGTTTCTTCTTCCGTTTCGGTCGCTTCGGTCGTGGTGATTTCCGGGGTGGTTGTGGTTTCCTCGGTTGTTGTCATCGGTGTAATGACGCTTGTTTCCTCGGGGACGGGCGGCAAGCCGTCAATATCTTCATCGGTTCTTTGGCAAGCGGCTAAAATTGATGCCGCCATGATTGCCGCGAGCAGTAAGCTTAGTTTCCTTTTCATAAGTATCATCTTCTCCTTTAATGTTAATTAAATTTCCTGTAAACTATTTCTAGGCAAGGTCGCTTTGATTTTAGCAATTCGCATATCACCCGTACTCAGCACCTTGAATTTTACGCCCTCGCGCTCTGCCTCGGGTGTTTCGTTCTCCTCGGGAATCCGCCCTAACAAATCAATGACAAAGCCGCTCATGGTTTCAAAATCGTTATCCTCCGGCAGAATAATCCCCAGCTGGTGAAGAATATCGTCCGGCGAAGCCGCCCCGTCAATAATAAAGACCCCGTCTGATTCACGGATTAACGCCTCTTCTTCCTCGGCGTCAAATTCATCTTGGATATTGCCGACGATAGCCTCCACGACATCCTCCATTGTAACCAGCCCTGCCGTTCCCCCGTACTCATCGATAATGACAGCCATCTGCATTTTATTAAGGGTAAGTCTGGTAAAAACCTGCCGGCAGGAGAGCGTTTTCGGAAGATATATGGTTTTTCTGATAAAGGTTTTTATGTCGGTTTCGTCTGCTTGCGCCGAGCCGATTAAGCAAAGCAAGTCCTTGACGCAGATAATGCCGATAATGCGGTCAACGCTTTCTTCATAAACGGGTAAGCGCGAAAACCCCGTGCCTATAGAAGCTTTAACAACCTCCGATACGGAAGCCGCAGAGCATACGGCGGTTACATCGGTACGGTGGGTCATAATATCGCCCGCCGTTAAATCACGAAATTCCAAAACCTTGTTAATCATTTTGTGCGCCTGCTCTTCAATAACGCCGCTTTCACTCCCCTCTTCAACGAGCAGAAGGATGTCCTTCTCCGTCACGTTGCTTTTGGAAGAAAATAACTTTGAAAACAAGCGCGTAAACCCGGGTAAACTGTCAGATTCCATAATCAACTCCCTTTCAGAACAAATTACATTTTTTTACAATATCAGTCGTTTTCCTGATACACTAAGAATTATACACCAATTCAACTCAAATGTCAATGAATATAACTATACCAAATATATGCCCAAAACTCCCCTCAATCTGTGAAAAACGCACTATTCTCGCGTGTTTTTTCGGATTTTGAGCTTTTTTTGATGCCGAACCGAAGTCAGATTGTAAATAAAATGTAACCATTTGGAGGTGCGGGGGTGGGAATGGGCGTTTGTAAATGCTTGCTTGGGGCGGTTGGTCGCGGGACGAAGCATAAAAAAACATTGTTAGGGGAAAATTTTATTTTCCCCCTTGTATTTTATTAAATAATGGTGTATAATGGAGATAGTAATGCTGATTAAGGGAGATGTTACATAGTGAAATACAGAATGAGACTGGTTACCCGTTCGGATTTTGACGGGCTTGCCTGCGGTGCTCTGTTAAAGGACGTAGGTATTATAGACCATTGGCAGTTCGCCCACCCTAAGGATTTGCAAGACGGGCTTATCGAGGTTACGCCCAAGGATTGCTTGGCTAACGTCCCTTATGTTGAAGGCTGTGGCTTGTGGTTTGACCATCATTCAAGCGAGTTTGAAAGAACCGAGCTTGCGGGCAAGTATGTCGGGGAGAGCCGCCTTGAAGATTCCTGCGCGCGCATTATATATGATTATTACGGCGGCAAGGCGCGTTTTTCGCATTATGAGGACATGATGATTGCCGTGGATAAGGTTGACGCGGGAAAGCTTACCCGCGAAGAAATCTTGAATCCAAGCGGCTGGATTTTGGTAGGCTTCCTTATGGACCCGCGCACGGGCTTGGGTCGCTGGAGGAATTTTACCATTTCAAATTATCAGCTTATGGAAAAGCTGATTGACTGTTGCCGCACGATGAGCACGGACGAAATACTGGAGCTTCCCGACGTTAAAGAGCGGATTGAAATATATTTAGAGCAGAATGAAAAATTTATCGAAATGGTTAAAAAATATACGCGGGTGGAAAAGGACGTAATCATAAGCGACCTGCGCGGCGTTGACCCGATTTATTCGGGCAATCGATTTGTTATCTACAGCCTTTATCCCGAGCAGAATATCTCCGCTTGGATTGTAAGCGGAAGGGGCGGCAAGGGTTGCGCGGCGGCGGTAGGTTATTCCATACTTAACCGCAGTTCAAATGTCAATGTAGGCAGACTTATGCTTAAATACGGCGGCGGCGGACATCATAATGTCGGAACATGCCAGTTCACCGACGAAAATATGGAAGCGGAGCTGCCCAAAATGCTTGACGAGTTGGTTAACGGTTAACAGTCAGCTCAAATAAACTCTGGGTACTCTCGCACTCACGCCGCATACCAGCTCATAGCCTATAGTCCCCATCATTTCGGCTAATTGGTCGGCGGTGATTATTTCATCGCCGTCCTTTCCTATTAAGGTAACCAAGCCGCCTTGCTTTACGGATTCAATATCCGTAACATCAACCATCATCTGGTCCATGCAGACTCTTCCGATAATCGGTGCTTTTTTGCCGTTAATAAGGACATGGGCTTTATTTGACAGCAGGCGCGGATAGCCGTCCGCGTAGCCTACGGGAATCGTGGCGGTGATGATGTCCTTTTCGGCGGTGTAGGTCATGCCGTAGCCCGCGCTCCGCCCTTTCAAAAGCAGCTTTACCTGCGAAATTCTTGCCTTAAAATCCATAACGGGCTCCAGCCCCTTCGGCAAGGAAAGCTCCGTATCCGGCGCGAGACCGTATAAGGTAATGCCGAGCCTTGCCAGCGTGCTTCGGTCGTCCTTATGTAAGAGCGCGCCCGCGCTGTTGGTAAAATGGCGTTCCTTAAAGCTTACGCCGCACCGCTCACATTCGTTTACTGCCGCAAAGAACAGTTCCTTTTGCTTGCTTGTATAGCCGCGCTTGGCTTCCTCCGCGCTGTCAGCGGCGGCAAAATGAGTAAAAATCCCCTCCGCGCTTAAATTGTTCAATTTAGCTATGGCAAGGATTTCCTTTGTGCATGGAACACGGTCAAAAGCGTCAAGCCCTACCCTGCCCATGCCCGTGTCAAGCTTTATATGAATTCTCAGCGGCTTCGCGGCGTTTTCCGATAATGCCCTTGCGTGCTCGGCGGATACGGCGGTCTGTATTATATTTTGATTGTGTAATGCCTCCGTGACCTCCCTTTCGGGGGGGCTCCAGCTTAATATTAAAATTTCGCCCGTGCACCCGCCTGCGCGGAGCTTAACCGCTTCCGCCAAATTAGAAACAGCAAAAAAATCAATGCCCATGCTTTGGTACAGCCGCATAAGTTCCGCATCGCCGTGACCGTAGGCATCGGCTTTTATGACGCATACGGGCTTAGTCGCTTTGTCCAGCAAGGCTTTCAGTATGAGCAGGTTTTTCTCTGCCCTGTCTAAGTGAATTTCCGCCCAAGCGCGGTTTAGAATTTTCTTCATATACAGCCTCCGTTATGAATAATTTTAAAAAAACATTGATTATCGCGCAAAATTAATATATAATAGAAATAAAAACAAAACCGAAAGGGGGAACAAGACCATGCCGCGTTCATGACAGGGTTATGTGAAGGCGCGGCATGGTTACAGCAATGAAAAATCTTAAGGTGGTAAAATTCGGCGGCAGTTCGCTGGCTGATGCGGGTCAGTTTAAAAAAGCGGCGGATATTATTCTTTCTCACCCGTCAAGGAGGTTTGTAATCGCCTCCGCGCCCGGCAAGCGTTATGCGGAGGATGAAAAGGTTACGGATATGCTCTACAACTGTTATAACAAAGCGGCTGGGGGCGGCAGCTTCAGCGAGGATTTTAAGGCGATTGAAGAGCGGTTCAAAGAAATCATCAAGGGGCTGAACCTAAGTGTCAACCTTGATGCGGAGTTTAAAAGTATTAAGGATGCGTTCGCTCACCGCGCCGGGCGCGACTATGCCGCAAGCCGAGGGGAATATCTCAACGGCATAATTTTAGCGGATTATCTGGGCTTTAATTTTATTGACCCCGCGGGATATATCCGCTTCAATGAGAGCGGCGTTTTTGATTTGGAGAAAACCATAGAGCTTCTGCGCCCCAAGCTGGAGGAGGTTGAAAACGCGGTTATACCCGGGTTTTACGGTGCTATGCCCAACGATACCATCAGAACCTTTTCGCGGGGCGGCTCGGATATAACGGGCTCAATCGTTGCGCGGGCGGCTAAAGCGGACGTATATGAGAATTGGACGGATGTATCCGGCTTCCTTATCTGCGACCCGCGAATCATCGAAAATCCCAAGCCGATAAGGACCATTACCTACCGAGAGCTTCGGGAGCTTGCCTACATGGGCGCAACGGTCCTCCATGAGGATGCGATTTTCCCTGTCCGCGCGGCGGGCATACCGATTAATATCAAAAACACCAACGCGCCCGAGGATAGAGGGACAATGATTGTAGCCGAATCAGACGAGGTAAGCAAGTATGTCATCACGGGAATCGCGGGCAAGAAGGGCTTTTGCGTTATTCATATTGAAAAGGATATGATGAACAACGAGGTCGGCTTCGGCAGGAATGTACTGCGCGCACTTGAAAAGAGCGATTTGAATTTCGAGCATATGCCGTCGGGGATTGACACGATGAGCGTAATTGTAAATAAGGAGTGTATTAAAGGCAAAGAGAAAGCCGTGCTTGATGAAATCCGATTCAGAGTGAAGCCGGATTCTATTGAAATCGAGGAGGACCTTGCCTTAATTGCCGTGGTTGGGCGCGGAATGATTAAAACAAGGGGTACTGCCGGCAGAATTTTCTCCGCCTTAGCTCACGCGAGGGTTAACGTAAAGATGATAGACCAGGGCTCTTCCGAGCTTAACGTAATTGTAGGCGTCAGCGAGGACGATTTCGACACAGCCGTAAAGGCTGTATATGACATTTTCGTGCTCACCCAAGAATAATTATACATGATTGGGGCGGGTTTGTCAACTTGGCAGAATCGTAAAAAACGCGATAAACAGAGGCGACCCTAACCGCCCCTGTTTATCGCGTTTAATTGAAGCCTTACAATGAACAGCCTATTGAAATTTCGATTTTTTTGCTACGACTGCGGCGGCGGCTATGGCTGCCGGGATTGCGATGAAGGCGGCTGACGAGTTGCCTGTTCGCGGGTTAACCCGGTCGCGCTCGTCAAACCTGTCCCCCTGCCCCTCGTCAACGAACCTGTCGGGTTGGGTATTTTGGGCTTCTTCAAAGCCATCCTCAAAGCCCTCTTCATAAAATTCATCGAGAATTTCTTCATCGCCCTCAAGCGGCGCGGCGTATAATGACAAGCCCGTAACCGCAAACATTGCCGCGCCGGCGGTCAGAGCCGCCAGAAGCTTCTTGGTTTTCATATTTATTCCTCCATTTTTTTCAGTATTTAAGCTTTAATATATTGCTGTTAAAAATTATTCCCTTTTAATTTATAATTATGTAAGAAGGATATATGAAAATTTTTACAAAAAAAAATAACCCGCCTTTTGGGCGGGCATATTTCAAAAAGTGAAAATAAGCTTATTTCTTAGCTTTCTTAGCAACAATCGCTGCTGCAGCAAGTGCTACGGGGATTACTGCGATAGCAACGGAAGGGTTGCCTGTTGTGGGGTTGGGAACCGGAGCGGGGGGAGTGGGGTCAGTAGGCTCATCCCACGGCTCTTCAAAGGGTTCATCCCAAGGCTCTTCAAAAGGGTCTTCCTCAAAAGGGTCTTCCTCGAGTATGGGGTCTTCTTCGCCGGGGAGGGGAGCTGCGTAAGCAGACATACCTGCAACAGAGAGTACCATTGCGCCGGCTGCAAGAGCGGCAAGTAACTTCTTGATTTTCATTTGAAATTCCTCCATTAAATAATTTTTTGTTTACAATTGGATTTTCTCTACGCTTATTATTATAACACAGCTTGCATACAGTTCACAACTACTAATATAACCAATGTTTTATTAATTTTTGGTAATTTTTTCGTCATTATCAACAAAAATGGGATTTTTTTAATAATATTGATGAATATTTGGTTACAATTTTTGATTTTTTTACCGCATTGTAACAATATTATGGTTACTCCGCCGCCTAAATCCTACGCGCTAAATGTTAAGATTTAGGTGGCGGAGCGTTTACGCTGTTAAGGAGTATGCTTGCCCTCTATAAAGTAGGTTGCCTCCATATCGGCGGTTGACAGGGCGAAAGCCAGCGGAAATTTCTCGAAGGCATTGCCTACGTTGGTCTTATCCTCATTGCAGTTCGCCCCCGAAAAGCCCATATGGTAGCGGATTGCAAAAGCTTCCTCGCGGGAAAGCTTCATAAAACCCGTGATGATGTACACCGATTTTTCCCCGTGACCGTAGGGGAGCGCGTCATTTACGGCATAGGCAGGGTATTTTTCCCACTCGCCCTTGCTGTTTTTGCGGTTGCGGTATTCCACCGTATAGAAATTGACCTTGCAAATATCGTGGAGCAGTGCGGCTATGGCTGCGGTTTCGCTGCTGAAATCCATTTTATAAAGCGTTTTTGCCCGCTCGCGCAAAAGATAATCCTTTAAGCAATGGTAAACATTCACGCTATGCTCCGCCAGACCGCCCTCGTAAGAGCCGTGATAGCGTGCACTTGCGGGTGCTTTAAAAAAATCGCTTTTATCCGAACGAAGATATTCAAGCAGCTTGTCCGCGCCCTCGCGTTTTATATTTTCGCTGTAAATTTTGATAAATTCACTTTTTACATCAGACATATTTTACGACCGCGCTTTAGCACCGCTTTTAAAGCCGCACGGTCTTGCCCCTCCCTTTTAATATAATTTCGCCGATACTATTATAATATATTATAACATTTCGGCGCGCGGATGTCAAGTATGCGGCGAACGCCCGCTCCATTCACAACAACCCACCCCCGCGCATATTATGAACTGATAAAGTAAAATCAGTAGAAAGGGTGTGCCGGGGCTTGGGGCTTTTTTTGTTTACCTTAGCGGAGGCGTTCGCGCTGACTGCCGCACTTTCGGCGGATGCGTTCGCGGCGAGCTTTGCTTACGGCAGCTCAAAAATAAAAATACCTGCCGCTTCCGTATTGATTATCGATATAGTATGCAGTCTTGCGCTGGCGGTTTCGCTCCTGTCCGGCAATCTGCTCAGAGAGCGCATACCCTCCTCTGCGGCAAACATCATATCTTTCGGCATTTTGTTTTTTTTAGGCTTCATCAAGCTGTTTGACGGCATTATGAAATCGGTTATACGAAAGCACAGCCGCTTCAAAAGAAAAATAAAATTCTCGATGTTCAGCTTGAAATTTATCTTGGCAGTCTATGCAGACCCCGTAGGCGCGGACATTGACGAATCCAGAAGCATCTCCCCGCAAGAGGCTTTTTCCGTAGCCTTTGCCTTATCGCTGGATGGCTTGGCGGTCGGCTTCGGCGCGGCAATGGGCAGTATAAACGCCGCCGCCGCCATAGCCTGCTCGCTTTTAGTCGGCGCGGTCGCCATCATATCCGGCGGTCTTTTGGGGAATAAACTCTCCGGGAAGCTCCCTTTTAATTCCGATTGGCTCAGCGGCGCAACGCTTATGGTGCTTGCTTGTTTGAAGCTTTAGGCAGTTTGCAATTATATAATTGCACAGGTGGAAATTTTTCGTAGGGGCGTTCGCCCCTACATTCCCTCCGCTCTCCCTCCCTCCGCCGCCTGCGGGCGGCACCTCCCTCTAAGAGGGAGGCAAAGAAAAAGCCCCCCTCTAGGAGGGGGGTGTCAGCGAAGCTGACGGGGGGAGGAAACATCACTCAACTACAAATATAAGCGAATTATAATTAGAAATCGTAACACTCACCATACCATTCCCGCTGACAATCCTGCTTGCGGGCAACCGTGTTAAGCTTCCGTCCGCGTTAACGGAGTAGACTGCTACTTTTCTGCCCCAAAGCTTCGGGTCGATGTTTAGCTTTACCGAGAGGGTTACTGATTCAACCGCACCGAAATCGCCGCTTTCGGCAAATCTCATACCTGTTATAGCCGAAGCTTGCGGGAATCTTGCGGCTAGCCCCTCGGATACTGTGGTTAAGCCGCCTGCGAAGTTAAGGTCTTTGAGTGCCGCGCCGCCCTTGATGTCCGCGCCTTTGATGGCAACGCCGTGGTTTCCGTGGGGAATCCAGACCTTTACATTGCTGTTTGCAACCGCTAATGCTTGCAGAGCCTCCGCTGTCGCGCCGATTGAGGGGCTCAGCGTTACCGTTCCTCTTGACATTTCGCTTACGGCTTTTACGGCTTGGGCTTTATCGGTTATAACCTCTGTTTCCCTGCCGCCGCCCGAGCCGCCGCTTCCGCCGCCGATACCGCCGCCGGATATAATGTTAGCGATGGGGCTACCTCCTGTTGCCGGAGCGGTTTGCTCGGGTTCATCGCTTGCCGTGGTCCTCATGTTGACTATTTTTACTTCAATGCCGTCAAATTCATCGTTAATTTCCGCTCTGTCCCAGCGTTCTATGATTCCCTCGCCTGTTATGGAGCTGTCCTCTAAAACCGTGATACGTTCGCCTTTGTGGACTATTTTTGTACCTGCGGCAAGGTTAATTGCTCCTTCATAAGTACCCCATGGGTTGTCCCAGCCGACAAGCAGTTCACCGCCCGGATTGTTATTAATAACGCCTTTTACTACGGTTAGAGCTTGTGACGGGTCCAATTGAACTACTACAATTCTTCCGCTGTTATCAATTCTTCCGTTCATTAGGGTTGTACCACGGGTGAGAAAGACACCCTTGTTTTCCAAAACAGCCGCAGTTGCTGAGCTTCCTATGGTAGTACCCACACCCTGAAACAAACCGTTGTTTATTAATCGCCCTGCATTAAGGGCTAATGTCCCCACATTGAGAAGAACACTATCAACGCCGATGGTTATTGTACTGTTTGCTGTTTCGTTGGTTAACACCCCATCATTGTTAAAATAAGCTTCGTCTGCTATAACGATAGCTTTATTGTTTGTGGTAATGCCTGTAGGGTAATTTAAAAACACTCCGCACACGGTTAAAACGCCGTTATTTGTAATAGTGCCATGGTTTGCCATGAAGGAAAGGGAGCGCATACTGCTGCTATCAATCAATATATCCCCGCCGTTTGTTATTGTTTTGCCTGCCGCATTGGTGAAGTCACAGTCCACGATTAAAAGTTCGCCGGCTGTTCCTATGTTATTGATTTCGCCGTTATTTGTGAAATTTACGTTTAATTCAATTTTGCCTTCGTTGTTTATGACTGAGGTTGCCGTGCTTGAAAATGTCCCGCTTTCTATTATAATCTCGCTGTTTGCGCCTTGGTTGTTAATCGTGCCGCCGTTTGAAAAAGTTGCTTTTGAGATAATGGTGCCGCTGTTGTTTATTACGCAGTCTGTGCCTGTTGAAAGTGTTCCGCCGCTGTTTACGTGAATTGTGCCTGTTGCGGTGTTTGTGATTGTGCCGCCGTCCCAAATATCGCCGTTAATATTAAACGTACCATTGTTTGTGAGGGCTTTGCCGGTGGCTATGCTAATTGTTCCGGCACTTAACGTCAAATTCGCGTCCTCTTCTATGATAAAATTACCGTAGCTTCTGCCGCCGCTGAAAAGGCATTCTATTTCGCTTCTCGATTCAATCGTGATGTCCGCGTTTACAAAAGGATTATCACGCCCGCCGAATTCAACTGTTCCCACGCCGCTTATCGTTTCGCCGATAAAGCCATTGCCGCCGTCCCAGCCATTCTCACCTAAAGTGATGGTAACTGTGACGTTCGCGGACGGTTGCTCAGTAAATATCGTGCTGGCATTTATTTTTGCTCCGTCGGTTAATACAATTTCACCTGCTACCTTTATGTTTTGAATGTCATGGAGGATTGTGCCGCCGCCCGATACATTCATGGTGAAATTCGGAGCAATATCGGTCAGCCCGCTGATGTTACCGTCCGACTCAATTGCCGCGCTTTCTGTTATTTCGTAAACATTGTTGTCAACTGTGTTAGCCGCACTTGTCATAAGCGGCGCGAAAGCCATAACCGAGATTGCCAGAGCCGTAGCCGTCACCAACGCTAACAGCTTTTTTGTTTTCTGTTTTCTTACCATAAAATTAAAACCCACTTTCTTATTTTTTACTTTATTAGGCAATATTTTTTACTATTGCCTTACTTTAATCATAACATAAAAATTGAAGAGATGTAAGGGGTTTGGCGTGATTTCGGCATGTTGCAAAAAAAAAAAACGGAATTTGTGGGTTTTGCACAAAACCAAAAGAGCGGCAAAGAAATTTTTTAAAAGTGTTGACAATTTTATTTTTATATGTTATAATCATTATAATAAAAAACAGAGAGGGTCGCCCCCCTCTGTTTTCAAGGATTGCTAACGATGCTCATCTTTGTCGGGAGGGCATCGTTTTTCTTTTCTTTTGGCGAGGGCATCAATAAATGTGCCGAATTGTAATATTTTTTTGAAAAGATATTGACAACTGGGTTTGGGTGTGGTATAATAATTGTAACAAAAAATAGAGAGGGTTGCCCCCCTCTATTTTCAAGGATTATTAACGATGCTTCTTTTTGGTCGGAGAGCATCGTTTCTTTTTTCTTTCTGCAATGATGTCACGTATTGCAAGCACGATAAGCCCACCTACAACATTTGTCATTAAGTCCGAAAGAAAATTAAACGGATTACTCATGTATGTACACCTCCTCTCATAGGATTAAGGCAGCGGAGAGACTCCCCTCCCGTAATCCCACGAAAATCATCGGTGACACGCAAGCCGAAACAAATTTAAACACGTTAGCTCCTTGTGTTTTATTATAGCGAATTTTGGCGGGGGTGTCAAGGATTGTACCGAATTGTAATATTTTTCTCAAATAGGCACATAAAAATTTTTTAAAAGTATTGACAAAGCAAGGGAAATATATTATAATATAAATATAGGGGGCATACAAGATGACGGCTTCCCTCCAAAATTTAGTTAAACAAATAACCGCAACTTTTTGGACGAAGGGCGGTTATTTCTTTTCATTTATATCGTATATCAGTCTGATTACATTGCAGGTT
Source organism: Oscillospiraceae bacterium (assembly GCA_009777725.1). Taxonomy (GTDB): domain Bacteria; phylum Bacillota; class Clostridia; order Oscillospirales; family Ruminococcaceae; genus UBA946. Next base: position 65,902 of record WRLG01000017.1, read on the forward strand.
GTATTAATGATAAGCAGAATCAGAACTAATGTTTCCATAAACTACCACCTCCTTTCGGAGTTGGAGGAAAAAGAGCCGCCACCGTATAAGTATGCTCCCTATATTTTGAGGCTTTATGTCGGTTATGTAACTTGAAAAATTAAAAATGCCTCATTGTTATTATAGCGAATTTGGGAGGGGTTGTCAATAATTGTACCGAATTGTAATACTTTTCTCAAATAGGTACATAAAAGTTTTTTAAAAGTTATTGACAAAGCAAGGTAAATATATTATAATATAAATATAGGGAGCATACTAGATGACGGCTCTCTTCTCCAAAAATCTTCATTGTAACGAATAGAATAACCGCTGTCTTTGGGAAGAAGGGCGGTTATTTCTTTTCATTTA
>WRLG01000018.1 GCA_009777725.1 Oscillospiraceae bacterium
GTGTCACCATTACTAATTATAATTCGCTTATATTCGTTGTTTAAAACCGTAACACCGAATAGTTAATAAGCTGAATTACCTACTTTCAACAAAAACAACGCATTTGTACACGTGCGTTGTTTTTGTTCTTTTATATAATTGTTCATTGTAAATTGACTTAGCTCTTGACATTACAACCAATTCATGCTAAAATAAAAGTATACCAACAAAGGTGGTGAAATGTCGGCTTGTTAAAAAAAATCTTAAATGTAGCGGCGCAATATTTACGGAAATTGGACAAGCCTCTTTTTATCGCGGTTTGCGCTGTTTCGTTATTTTCGGTTTTAATCCTGTATTCAATACACAGAAACGGCGTATTCGCCAGTGTTTCGCAAAGCAGCTCTCGCTTCTATCAAGTTCAGCTGATTGCTTTCGGAATGGGGGTTTTGGTTGCTTTAATCATATCTGCTATGGATTATACCAGATTTGTAAATCTTTGGTACTTATACGCCCCCGTTGCGGTCGGGTTTACATTGCTGACCTTTACCTCTCTGGGTCATAGCGGCTATGCCGAGTCGGATAATTTGGCATGGCTTGATTTTGGGTTTGTTACAGTCCAGCCGTCGGAATTCTTAAAGGTTGCTTTTGTGATGACCTTTGCTTTTCATCTGTCTAAGGTCGGAAATAAGCTGAACAGCCCCGTTAATGTCTTGGCTCTCGCGGCGCACGCGGTTGCTCCGCTCCTTATAATAGTGGCGCAGCGCGATGACGGAACTGCTATGATTTTTATTGCAATCATAGTCGCCATGCTGTTTGCGGCAGGGCTTTCTTGGAAATATATCCTCCCTTGCGTTGTTGCCGCCCCCTTTGCTTTCTGGTTTTTATGGGAACAGGTTATGAAGGATTATCAAAAAAACAGATTTATTGTGCTGTGGACGGAGGATGCTATCAATCACCCCGTTTTAAAAGAGGTTTATTATCAGCAATATTGGGGGAAAATCGCCCTCGGCTCGGGGCAGTTGTTCGGGAAGGGGCTTTTCGGAGATGACTATGTATACGTCCCCGAGGCTCGCAATGATTTTATTTTGTCTTATGTCGGTCAATGCTTCGGCTTTATCGGCTGCATAGGGCTTGTCGCTGTTTTAACTTATATATGTATGAAAATTATTGCTAACAGCCGGCTTGCTAAGGACGACTTGGGGAAATATCTCTGTGTCGGCGTTTATGCTATAATTTTTGCACATTGTGTGCTTAATATCGGAATGGTTCTCGCCGTAATGCCTGTTATAGGCGTGTACCTGCCTTTTGTAAGCCATGGCGGCAGTGCTATGCTCGCTTTGTTTATATGTATAGGTCTTGTTTTAAGCGTATACGCACATTCGGATAAAAATTACAGTATCTTTTACGATTCCAGATAAGGACTTGTGCAAAAAAATAAGTTGCATAAGTCCTTATTTGTTCCTTTACATTTTTATGTGAATATGATATAATTAAGATATACTATTCTTAAAAAAAGGCAGGCGACTGAATTGTGAGTAAAAATAATTGCGCGGTAATCCTTGCCGGAGGGCAGGGTAAAAGGATGAAGTCCGAGCTTCCTAAGCCTATGTTTAAGGTTTTAGGCGAGCCTATGCTTGAATGGGTTATAAAATCCTGCGGCATGGCGGAGGTTGCGGATATTTGCATTGTAAAGGGATATAAAGCAGAGATGATTGATGAATATTTAGAAGGGCGGTATGATACCGTCTATCAATCGGAGCGGATGGGTACGGGTCATGCCGTAATGATGGCGGAGGAATGGCTGAAAGAGCGAAGCAAAGGTGCAGGCGGCAACGTCCTCATTTTAAACGGCGATGCACCCTTCGTAGATGCGGATACCATTAAAAACGCGCTCAATCTACATACCAAGGAAGATAACGCCGTTACAATCATAACGGCTGAGGTTGAAAACCCCAAGGGCTACGGTCGCGTTCTGCGGAATAAAAGCGGCGGCGTTGTGGGGATAATCGAGGAAAAGGATGCGTCCGCAGAGCAAAAGAAAATCCGCGCAATCAATTCGGGGGCATATTGGTTTAAAACGCAGGAGCTGTTAAAGGCTTTGCGTTTATTAAAGCCCAATAATTCGCAGGGCGAATATTATCTGACCGACTCGGTATACATCATGATTTCCTCCGGCTTGAAAGCGGGGGCTTATACCTCTGAAAACCCCGATGTTGTTTTGGGCGCGAACGACAGAAAGGAGCTTTTACAGCTTAACAATAAAGCGCGGGACGGCATTATAGATAAGCATCTTGATAACGGAGTGGAATTTTTAAGCACCGATGGCGTTACCATCGGGCGCGGCGTTACCATAGGCGCGGGCACAACGATTTTGCAGGGCGTTATTTTGCACGGTGACACCGTTATCGGCGAAAATTCGGTTATCGGACCGAATTGCTTAATAGAAAACTGCCAAATCGGCGCGGGCGTTAAGCTCAATACCGTTCAGGCATACGATTCCGTTATTGAAACGAACGCAAAAATCGGACCATTCGCGCATATAAGACCGAACAGCCATATTAAAGCGGGGGTAAAAATCGGCAATTTTGTTGAGGTGAAAAATTCAACGGTTGGTGAAAAAACCTCCGTTGCACACCTTACCTACGTGGGCGACAGTGACGTTGGTTCAAGCGTAAACTTCGGCTGCGGAGCGGTAACGGTAAACTATGACGGAAATGCCAAATTCCGCACGACAATCGGCAACAACGCCTTTATCGGCTGTAACACCAATTTAATCGCACCCGTCAAGGTAGGCGACATGGCGTACACCGCCGCAGGGACAACGGTTACAAACGATGTCCCCGATGGCGCGCTCGCCATAGAGAGGGGCTCAATGCTCGTCAAGGAAGGCTACTCATACAAAAAGTTTAATAAATAAAAGGGATGTTTTTAATATGAATTTTCACGGTAAGGATATTAAAATCTTCGCGGCTAACTCAAACCCGCGGGTTGCAAAGGAGATGGCAACCCAGCTGGGGCTTCCTCTGGGAGAATCGGAGGTAGTCAATTTTTCGGACGGTGAAATAAGCGTTTCAATCGGTGAAAGCGTTCGCGGCTCGGATGTTTTTGTCGTGCAGTCAATCAGCACCCCCGTAAATGACCATCTTATGGAGTTGCTGATTATGATTGACGCATTCAAGCGCGCCTCCGCCGCCCGCATAACTGCCGTCATACCCTACTTAGGTTACGCCCGTCAAGACAGGAAAGCCAAAGCCCGCGACCCGATTTCGGCAAAGCTTGTCGCCGACCTTATCACCGTAGCGGGCGCGGACAGGGTGCTTTCAATGGACCTGCACTGCCCCCAAATCCAAGGCTTTTTCAATATCCCCGTTGACCATCTTTTGGGTGTTCCTCTTTTAGTGCCTTATTTTAATGAGAAATTCGGCGGCGATAAAAGTAATTTTATCGTAATTTCGCCCGACTTGGGCTCTGTAACAAGGGCGCGAAACTTTGCCCTGCGTTTCAGTTGCCCTTTAGCGATTGTGGATAAGCGACGTCAAAAGGCAAATGTCTCCGAGGTTATGAATATAATCGGCGATGTTAGGGGTAAGCAAGCCATACTGGTAGACGATATGATTGACACGGGCGGCTCGCTTTGCAATGCCGCAAAAGCCGTAATCGAGGTCGGCGGAGCAAGCGAGGTTTACGCCTGCGTTACCCACGGCGTACTCTCGGGACCTGCCATAGAGAGGATTGAAAGGAGCGTCATAAAAGAGGTGATTTTGCTTGACACGATTGAAATCCCCGAAGAAAAAAGACTTGCCAAAATGACAGTCCTCCCTGTCGCACCCGTATTCGCGCAGGCGATTCAAAGAATCTATTCGGATAAACCCGTTTCGCCGTTGTTTAATATATGATGTAGGTTATAATATTGCTGAAAGGTGGTTTTTGCTATGTCTAACCATACAACAATCCGAGTTGAGCCGGATAAAAAAGCCGAGTTTGCCCAATTATGCGATGATATGGGATTAACGGTTTCGGGAGCAATCAACATCTTCATTGCCAAGGTTTTACAATGCAGGCGTATTCCTTTTGAAATTTCAGCAGACAGCGACCCTTTCTACTCAGAAACGAACCAAAAATTCTTACTTGAATCTATCGCTCAATTAGAACGCGGAGAGGGGAATACTTACAATGATGTCAGTGAAATTCTCTCCGAATTCCCTTGAACAACTGTTTTATCTTGCCGAACGCGAAAAACGCATCTATAAATCTCTGAAAAAAATTATTGAGGATACTCAAAAAAACGGTATCGGAGGATTAGGGCATCCCGAAGCCCTTAGGGGAAATTTATCGGGCTGGTGGAGCAAAAAAGTTGACGAGGGGAATAGAATGGTTTTTCGGATTGTAAACGAAACGGTTGAAATTGCCGAATGTTATACTCATTATGGTGATAAATGAAATATTAGTAACTATACCTATGCTTTTTGCAATGGTACGACTGCAAGTGTTTTGCCTAAAGGAGCTAAAAGCTTTAGCATTGTGCTAAGCTGTGGGTTTGTTTCACCTGCTTCAAGGCGGGAAATTACAGGTTGTTTCACCCCGCTAAGTTCTTCAAGCTCTTTTTGAGATATTTTGCCTTCGTTCCGCGCTTTGATGAGTTCCCCGATTATGGCAACCCTTAAATCACTCTCACGGATTTCGTCTTCGGTAAATAGCTGCTTCTCAACATCATTCCATTTTCTCATTGTTCTTCGCCCCTTTCCCTAATATCTTTAAGATTTCGCTTTGCTTGCTCAATTTCATGCGTAGGTGTTTTTTGGCTCTTTTTTATGAAATGGTGTAGCAATATAAAGCTGTCGTCAGTCCAACTCGCAAAAAATATCCTGTTTCGTATCGGACGCAGTTCCCATATTTCACCATCAATGTGTTTCATAAAAGGCTCGCCTACCGCTTTTCCATGCTCTCGCAAAACTTTGATGTAATCCTGTATTTTCTTTAGATTGATGCGGCTGTTTTTATCATCTTTCTTTGACAAACTTTCAATATAATCAAAAACAGGCGCGTTGCCATGCTTATCTTCATAGAAAAGAATGTCATACATTTATCATCCCTCCTCACTTGTATTATATCAAAAAGTTATATTTTTGTCAATACCTAAAAGTTATATTTTTATAAAGAATACTCAACTCTAAAAAAACGCCCCCGCTTTAAAAGCAGGGGCGTTTTAAAATTATCTGATTACGCGGTATAAGATTCTTAGCCTTAAGCCTTTTCTCCGTTGTTTGCGCTTAATGCCGCCCAGCTTCGGGATTATTGCTGTGAAGCCGCCTGCCATGGGGTTGTAGCTGTTTGAGCCGCCGAAGTTTAGGGAGATTCCTCTTGTTGCCATGTCCGTACCGCTTGATACGTCGTCAACGATGAAGAATGGGGCAATTAGGTCAAAGTTTTGGAATTTTACACTTATTGTGTGTTGCCCGAACCCCAGTGTGTTCAAATAATCGGGGTTGAAGTCTATTATGGTTGAGCCGCTTCTAGAGGTGTAGTGTTCGCCCTCGGTTAAGACAATGCCGTTTATTTTGACTTCATTGAGGAAAGTCGAGTAATCCAGATTAATATTCAAGATGAGCTCAACCCCCGAGTACATGATTTTGGGGTGATTTTCAAACCAGTATAAAATCCTGGTGCCATCGTTTTTCCCTCTGAAATACATGCCTACATTGCCTGTTCCGAAGCCTATGTTTCTCTCGGGTGTATCCTCCCCGCCTGAGCCTTGGTTATTCCTTACCTCCACCGCGCGCCATTGCGCCGTAATCGTTGCATCGCTTGAAAATACATAGTCGGTGGTGACTAAATTGCCATCAGAATCAAACCAGCCCTCGAATATATAACCCGGTCTTGTCGGGGTTGGAATTGAGCCCACTTTTCCGTCAGATTCGCGGGTTGTGATTGTGTCGGTTGACAAATTTCCGCCGTTGGCGTCAAGGGTTATTTCGTAAGTCGGGCGGCGGATAATGATTGTGAATTCTTGTTCATAATCTTCGCCATCTCCCTTTCCGTCTTTAATTATTGCTCTTACAATAACTTCGCCGTAATTGTCAGTAACAAGTTCCCCGCCGATGATTTTCGCGCCCGTACCGCCGTCATCAACGATTTCCCATACAATAGTCTGATTCGTTGCATTTGACGGTCCGACAGTGCCTGTTAAAGTCAAGTTGTCGCCTGCTACTGTTGAGGTTGGCACGTCTGTTATACTTTCTACAGGGACAAACTTTATGTCTAAATTTTCATCGTCAGAGTAAGGTTCACCTAAGTATTCAACAACGGCAGTAACTGTAATGTTCTCAGATGTTTCATACCTGCCGACAACCAGTTCGCCCGTGTCGGGGTCAATCTTTGTTTCGGGGTCATTCGCGCCGTCAATGCTCCATGTTACAGGCGTATCGGGCGGCATACCCTGTAAATCGGCTTCAAACTGATACGTATTGCCCTTTGAAAGCTCGCTTGCAGGAGAATTAATGGTTATATTTGGCATTTCTACCACTAAAGAAGCCGTGCCGTAAAGGATAATTGGGTCAATGTCGGATTCGTGCCTTTTAACTGTCGCTGTTACTTTTACAGTAAGGTCAGTTTTTGTTTCGTTGCTCGCAATTGTGACTGTAGCAGTGTTTTTGTCATAAGTAATTGTGCTGACAACAGCATTGCCGTCTTTGTCCAACAATTCCCAAGTGTAGGTAACGCTTGCGTTTGCTGTAATCGGGTCATCGTCATCGTCATATCCGAGAGTTGAGGCAAAATCTTTGAGCAATTCGTCTATTTTAGCCGAAATTGCGGTGTAATCCTGTTCCTGCCCTAAGAACCGTCTTGCAGTAGGCGGGTCTACTTGTATATCCGCGTCTACAGGTTTGTGGAATATGTTTGCGGTTGCAGTGCCCGACATATTCGTGTCAACCGTTGAGGTTGCTCTTACCCTTAAAGTAGTGTTCTGCTCTTCGGCTGAAACTGTCAGCACGCCGCTGTCACTAATAGTCGTGCCGCTGTGTATAGGTGTTCCGTCGGGGCTCTCAATTGTCCATGTAACTGTTTGAGCCGCGCCATCATACACTTCAACGCTTGCCGCAAAGGTGATTGAATCGCCTCTGAATACACTGGCAGGGTTTGGCGTAACCTTTATGGACCTTATTTCGGATTCGAATACAGCAGTTATGCTAACATCATTGCCCGGCATGGTAAAAGTACCCGATGAAGCATCTACACTTCCCGCTGTTACGCTCCAGTGTGAAAAACGCTGATAAGTTTCTGGAGGGTCGCCTGCTGTAATGTTCACGCCCCAATTTTCGCGGAATTGCGCGGAAGTTCCGTTAGGTGCGCGGTTTCTGATGTTACCTCCTGTACCGTTGACCGTTCCGCCGGATACCGTAACCGTCCAAAGTTTTGCCCATTTGGCTGTAAGGTCTATATCGCCGTGTCGGTCGTCACCGATTTCCTCAACCTCTGTATTACCCTCATACCAGCCGTCAAAGTCGTAACCGGGCTTTGTTGGTTTAGGCATATCGTCTTTGCTTATTCCTGTGCCGTAGTCATAAGAGCCGCCCGGATTTCCTGTGCCGCCGTCAAGGTCGTAGGTTATATTGAATGAGCGGTTTCCCCAGATTGCGTAAAGCGTTGTCGGTGCTGTTATTAGGGTGTTAAATTTCCAGAATTCGTCATTGCCGTCACCGTCTTTTGCACCGTCATAATCTTTGTCCAATGCCCAGCCTTTAAATTCCTTGCCTCCGCTGGGCGGTGTAGGTGTAGTGGCGGGCTCAGCAACAGGGTTTCCGAGAGTTACCTTAGTGGGTGCCGGCGGGTTTGTTCCTCCGTTAGCATCCCATGTTACGTGAACTGCCCATCTTGCGGTGATTGTTATGTCACTTGTAACGCCATCGTCCGGGTTCCATTCTTCATCGCCAACATACCAACCGTCAAACTCATAATCAGTTCCTCTGTCGGGGGTTGGAATGTCGTCTTTATCAACAGGCTCACCTTCTTGTGTGTCTATAATTACAGTGCGCCCTCCTCCATCGTCCGGGAAAGTTGCGCCTTCGCCTGCGTCAAATGTGACTTTGAATTCTTTATCTTTCCACTTTGCGTGAAGGGTCATTGAAGATGTTACTCCGTCATCAAAGTCCCATTCATGCTCATCACCACCAGCATCAATTGTATACCAATAGTCCAATTCATAGCCGAATAGGGTAGGCTTTGCCGGTTCGTCAATCGGAGTTCCATGTTCCACATTGCTGATTTGAGCAGGCGCGGGCATTCCGCCGTTTGGATTCCATGTGACGGTGTACTTATTAATATCCCATATCGCATAATACGTAATACCGCCTACAGGCACGGTGTTTTCGCCTATTGAAACCCTATCCTCATCAAACCTAGTCACGTTGTTTACATCACGCCAACCTTTAAAAGCGTAACCTATTCTGTCCGGATTGGGGTTAGGGGCAGTAATGGTACTGCCAAAATCACGGTTTGCATCTACTGTTGGAGTTGGAGAATCCGATGTCCCCCAATTGTAATCCCATGTAACATTAAACGGTTTCGGAGTAAACTGTGCATAAAGCGTTGTGTCCTCATCTACCAAGTCAGTAGCAAAAATCCACTCATCGCCATCTTCGGTATACCAACCGTCAAACGTATGACCTTCTTTTTCCGGGTCGGGGGTAGGTCTGTTTTTGATTGTTTCGCCGTCATGTTCAATTGATGTAGTGGGGGGGTTGCCGTCTACATTCCATGTTACAGTAAATTGCTCTGTCCACTGTGCATGTAGTGTTATGTTAGAGGTTACGCTATCCGTGCCTAGCTCCCATTTAGTGCCGCCTGTTTCCGCAGTGAACCAACCGTCAAATCTATAGCCCGCTCTTATTATCGGGTCTGCTATAGTTTCGGGCGCAATATGAGCATTAATCGTACTGCCGTGAGGTACGTCTTGAATTTGCGCGGGTTGAGGCGTTCCGCTGTGAGTATTGAAAGTTACAGTGTAAAGGTTAGTTGTTTGTGTCCATACCGCGGTGAAAGTTTTGTTACCGTGTGCGTCAGTCGGAATCTCGGTAACTATAGCACCCTCTGAATCTTCCCAACCGCCGAAAACATAATAATGTCCATCTGCGGGAGGCGGAGGGTTAAGCGTGTCAGCCAGTGGCAAAGTCTTACCCTCTGTATGGGTATAGCTGTTCCTCCCAAGGTCAGCTTCTTTCCATGTTCCGTCACCTATGTTATATGTTATAGTATAAGTAGCAGGGTTAAAATTAGCAGTAATTGTAACATTATTGCCGGGCATGGTGAATGTCGTTTCTTCAGCAGTAGCACTTGCAAAAGTTACGCCGGACGATGTTGTAGTCCAATTAACAAACTCGTACCCCGGTGTAGGTACTGCCGTAATAGTAACAATCGTGCCTGCATAGGCTTCTTCTGCTCCGTCAGTGACAGCTTTAGCGAAAGTGCGTGTTATCGTTCCGCCGTCCGTGGGGTTAGGCGTGAACGTCAAAGTATAAGGCTGAGCTATAGGAATTGAATTGGAGGGGGGGCTTTCTTCGAAATTAGAATTTGCAGGGTAGCTTACCGTGTAAGTCCCGTGCGGAAGACCTGTAATTTCTCCGTTAACATCTGCGGTTCTTGTTGTCCGCCCGCCTTCCGAATCGGTAACAATATAGGGTTCGTTCGGCGTTAAGCCTGTAATTTTTCCATCGCTTCCGCCGTTGGTGGTAACAGGCTCGCTATCTCCGGCAGCTACATTGGGGGCGGCGCGTGTTCCTTTAATTACCTCAAATTTAACAGTAAAGCTGTCGCTAAAAGTCCCTGTTGAGCTAGCCTTATTTCCTGTCACGACAACAGTCGCCTCATATTTTCCCACGCCAAGGTTGGCTACAGGTCTTACAGAAATTGTCTGATTTCCGCCTACCAGAATTCCAGGGGCAACGGCGGCGTTATTTACAACAATTTCAAAAGCAGTTGGGTTCAAACCGCTTATAGTAGTGCCTAAAGCACCCGTAGGCTGATTGCCCGTATTTGTAACCGTTACGAATTGGGCGGCAGGTTGCGCGGTATTTGCGTTGTCGTCAGTATCCTCCGTATAAGGAACACTGCCAAAATCACGTTCTTTCGGCGTTATCTCTATTTTATATTCTGGCGCGGTTATGTCGAATGTACCTTTCGGCAAAGTATTAGTGTCTGCGGTTAATGCTTCGCCGCCAGTTAATTCATTCCCCTTGCCGTCATCGTATGTAACAATAATTGACTTGCCGTCATGCACATAATAATCCGCTTTGTCTCCGATTGAGCCGCCGTCGCTAATGGTTAGCGTAATATTTCCGTTATTGGGGTCATTGTTAAACGCGTCTATGTCATCGTATTTCAGCAAGTTATCAGCATTGTCAGTACCGTCCTCATATTTAATAAGGATTTCGAGAGCCGAAAGGTCAAGGTCATCACCGTGAGTGTAACCGTCCATTTTAGGCGGGGTTACTATTTCAATGTCTGATATTCTTGCTCGGGCGGTCGGGTCTGTGAAAGTATACGTAAGCGTAACAGTTTTGCCAGCATTGCTTATAGTTCTGCTTGTTGCGGTTTCCCCATCAATCTTAGCATTTGCCAATGTCAGCCCTTCAAAAGTATGATTGGTGTTAGTAGAAACAACAACCGTAACAGTATATACCGAATCGCCTCTGAATTTTTCTTCAGCAGGTGTAGCGACACGCGACCATGTTACGCTATCAACCATGTACCAATCCAAGTCGTCTATTTCGCGTGAATGGTTAGGGTTAGCGGTATTATTGTCAGCAATCACATTGCCTGTTCTGGGAGGGGTTACACCTATGATTTCTACGGGGGTTATGGGTTTGGCTATAATATTAGCTTGACCGTTACCGGGCGGGGTAAGCGTGTAATTTCCTGCTTTTGCTCCGCCTAGCCCAAATCCGCTGAAAGTAACCGTTTTGCCGTTTGCGGCATCCTTGTCAGCAAAAGCCGCAGTTCCGCCTTCTAAAGTTACATAGCCAATGTCAGCGGTGACAAGCCCGTAAATATTCATACTAGTGCGATTGCTGATAGTAGCATTAGTCGTGCCGTTATAAACTTTTTCGGGTACGCTCGGCTGTGTTACGGTAACCTCCTTAGGCGTAATATTAGCTTTGCCCTTTGCAGGTTGAGTAATAGTATAATTTCCTGCGTGTGTGCCGCCTAGGGCAAAATTGCTGAAAGTAACAGGTATATCGTTATCAACGTCTATTTCGTCAAAAGTTGCACTTCCGCCTGTTAGAGTTACTGTATCGTCGTTGACAAGCCCGTTAATAGTTGCCGTGCCGATACTAGCGGCAGGAACAGTATTATCGCCGTCATAAACTTTATTGCCTACGCTCGGCGTTGTTACGGTAACAGGTTTTGGCGTGATAGTGATAGTAATGACGAAGTTTTCGGGATTATGGGTAGCAGTCGCCGCAACGCTGACGGTTACTGTAATCGTACCCGCCCCCCGGACTGTTAAAACGCCCGTGTTCGTGTTAATTGTTGAAGCCGCAACAGTTCCTCCTGTGGCGGATGCTGTTCCGCTGATAGAATAAGTCAAAACCCCTGCTCCGGGTTCACCATCGTCCGGCGTTCTGACATCTATTAAGTCAGCAACATTTATAGTAAGATTTTCGGCATATTCCCTTGTTAGGTCGTCAGCGTTGGTTGTGAATGTAAGTTCAGGGCCTATTTTCTTTATATCATATTGCCTCAGCGAACATTCGCCGTCAATCATGCAGTTGGCAGCATCATAATTAACATCGCCCACATATTCAGCCATTATGTCATGATTTCCCGCCTGCAATTGTTCGACAGCGGTTGCAGAGAGAACATTGGGGTCACCAGTGGCTTCTAAATTTACATAAGCGTAAGTAACAACACCATCTGCTTCTCGGGTAATAACAAACCTAACCTGCCCGCCCGGAGGAATAGCTCCGGCGATTCCTGTTACGGTCGCACTCAGCGTAGTATCAAATCCGCCAACGCCGACTTCATAGCTTCTCGCCACTAAAGCAACTGTAGGCGTTGCTTTATTTACAGTAAGAGCACCAGTCTCAAAAGTGAAAAATCCGCCTGCGGGGTTAGGTATTCTTACGGTAATCGTATCACCGTGATTACCCCTGCCGTTCGTGCCTGTAGGGTTGCCAACAACAGCCAAAATATTACCGCTTTCCAGGGTGGTCGTAATATTATATCTACTAGGAGCAAAATCACCATCGTTGTACTTGGCAGTCTTTGTAGTTCCGTCATTATAATGAACTATTGCTTCAAGCCCCGCAAGTGAGAGCGGGTCGCCGTGGGTGTAAGACATTGTAGTTGGGTCTTGCCCCGGAGTGATATTGCTAACAATCGCTTCCTCGGTTATCGGAAAAGTATACGTAAGCGTAACAGTGCGCTCAACGTCATCACGTGCAATAGTTGTCGGCGCAAATCCGTTAACAGTCGCGGTCAGAGAGCCCGAGTTTGAACCCCCCGCGAAGAAATGGTAAGCGTCAACCGCCGTGAGCGTAACAGTAGCAGTATATACCGTGCCGCCGATAAATCTGCCTGTCGGCGAAAGCGCGGGAGACCATGTTACGTTGCTGACCTCAAACCCGCTATTGCTTCCCGCACCTATAGTCGCCGTGGGATTCGGTGCAATTGCCACTGCAGGCGCATCCACTTCAATATTAGCAACATCTATACGAGTAATAGTTGAAAAAGCATAAGGGTGAGCCCTGTCGGGTGTACCCGATACCTTGTAATCAAGCACTTGATTCCCGGCAGTGTCTTTAAAACCAGCCAAGGTTATCGTATAGTTAGTGTTATATAAAAGCCCGCTGTAAGGAATCGTCAATACAGAACGCCCGCCAATACCTACGCCCCAATTGCTCCCAGCCACATTCACGGTAGAAGTAAAGTTTCCGTGATTCGGCGTAAGCTGAACCGTCCCCGCTGATGTATCCATAACGCGGTCAAAGGTGACCACTATATTGCCGCTTACGGGATGCCTTTCATCAAGCGCGCTCGGCAGAACGCTCACAACCGTAGGCGCAGTAATAGCCCCCCAAGTCCGCCTAACTATAATCGCGCCCTCAACGTCGCCGGACTTCACTACACCCGGTGTAACGCCTGCAATCGCCGAAGTTACATTAACCTCGTTAATGCTCGCCGTTACATTGTCCGCGAAAACATAATTGGAGCTAATCGGTCGAAGCACAGCTTGAACCTCGTAAGTATCCTCCCCGAAAGGGTCTTGCACAGGTGACCATTGGACTTTATTCGTGCCTGCATTAACAAATTCAAAATTGCTCTGGTTAAGCGTTAAAGTGGTATTGTAATCCCCAAAATTGCTTGTACTCCCCGTAACGGTATCCGTCTGCGGAGTGCCCGTGCGCGGCTCGTCTACGGTTATGTTTACGGTTGTGATTTCTGCGGGTTTTACTTTGAAAGTGACATCAACTTTATATTCCTCCGTAGAATTGCCCGACACAAATGATACTGTTATTTGTGCATTGTAAGTTCCCGCGTCAAGCTCATTAATCGGGGCGACTGAAAAAGAGCCGATAGTGTTTGAGTTTATGCCACCTATAGTAATGGCATCCCCCGGGTTCTCGCTTTTAACATCTTGACCATCGTTATCCTTTCCGCTTAACTCAAATACATCCGCATTGTCGCCGGATAATACGATTTTCAAGTCCCCTGTATTACGATTACCCGCATTGTTAATGGGTATTCCTTTTTGCGGAATATCCATGTAACCGAAAAAATCCTCAAAATTAACCGGGTCGGAATCCAATTCCAACTCATAAATACCCACCATAAGCTTTATGTACTTATATTCAGACTTGGGGCTAAACTCGCCTATTTCCAATTCCTCATCAGTGGTAGGCGGGGGGAAGTTTTCCAAATTTGTAATATACTGATAGTCATCGCCGATGATGTTGACAGTAATGCCTCCTTCATCTCCGCCGTTCCCTCTACCCATAGCTGAGCCGTTTCCCTGGTCAACGCTGCTACCTGCAATTGCTTCTATTATGCCGCTGGTTATGGTTATTGTTCCGCTAGGAGTAGTTGCACCGTTTGCCCCTATACCGGCACCAGTTCCGTTACCGACAGCTTTAATTGAGCCGCCTCTTACAGTGATTCCTCCGTTGCCGACCGATATACCCGCGCCGTTTAAGCCGCCATGCGCTTCAATTGAGCCGCCGTTTACGACTAAGGTACTGCCATTGCTGTCCAAGCCTATTCCCGCATTATTCGCACCTACTTCCGTTGAGTCGGACGTTGACGTAGCTTTAACATTACCTCCGTTTACTGTAAAAATACCGTTTGTAGGGCTTCCGTTTACAATTATAGCGCGACCTAATGAATTGTTCACGTCCAACTGTCCCATGCTCTGCCGCGTGGATTGAGCGTAAATGCTTATATTTCCCGGTGTACCAGATACAGTATTAATAGCTCCAAGACTGTTAGCTACGTCTATTGTCAAACGAGCATTGTCCATAAGTATAATTCGCGCCGTTCCTACAGTGGGTGCTATCAATCGTGCTGACAACGTAAATGTCCCATCAATAATATACCAATGGTCTAACAATGCAATTTCATTAGCATTAACATAGCTTGTATTACTAACATTAATCGAAGGGTTGCCAATCCATACAGCATCATGAAAATCTGCTTGACTTCGTATTATAGACACGCGTTCTGATGATTCGTTTTCAAAGATATTTTGAATCTGAGAAGCAGTAGGAATGTCTTGACGAACCAATCTCATTGTCCTTGTTATGTGACCCCCGTTAACTTCATCCCAATCAAAAAAAGTGACAACCTCATCCGGGGGTGTATCCGCCCCCGCTGTAAATGAAACCAAATCGGAAACAGGAACTATGCCCAGAATGATTGAAAGCGATATTGTCAAAGCTGTAAGCCTTTTAAAAATATTTAACATAATAAAAACCCCCTTTATAATTAACATTTAACATTTAACAGTTAAATGATTATGTCAAGTTAAGCCTAATTCAGCCTCTCTTTCTAAGATAGCTTTTTTAAATTCCTCATCAGCATTAAGCCGCCGAAGCTCGGCTACTGCTTCATTAATATTTTTGTCATTTACGGATTCGAGTTTTTCTAGGTCTTCATCGGTCTCTGCGGCTAGGAAGTGAAGCCAAAGTTCCATAGGTGTCTTTGAATATTTAAGTTGCTTTTCCATCTTTATAAGCCACTCCTCGTAGTTTGTTTATTTTGCCGTTGAAATTTTTTTAATAAATTCAGCCGGAGACAATGCGGAAACAGGTGAATCTTTGAAGTCTTTCTCATTTCGAGTTATTATGTAGTCCGCTTTATAACGATAAGCACTGTATGCGAGGAGAGAATCCTCATAATCCGGCATATCGGAATCAAGCGCGGGGTTTACATCGGCGGCGAAAACATCCAGAACTTTCAAGTTGTCAATAAGTTTTTTTATAACTGCTCTTGCTTCTTTTTCGGTTTTTCCTTCACGCCGCAAGATATAGAAAATGTCTGTTGTTTGGCTGGCGAGAATCATGCCGATTATTTGTGCTCCGCAGAGATTCAAAAACTGCGATGAGTGCTCGAAATGCGGCTTTCTTTCTGTAAGCACATCTATGATGATATTGGTATCAATCAAGATTTTCATATTTTTGAGCCACTCTCTCCGATTTGAACTTTTTAATGTCGTCATTATAATTGGGTATAATTCCCTTTATATCATCCGTCCAGCAACTTTTCTCTTTGGGCGCAGATAAGACGGCAATATCTCTGCCGTTTTTAGTAATACGAATTTCCTCCCGCCCTGCAAGCATAAGATACTTTCCGAAGTTGGCTTTAAAGTCAGTTGCTGTTATTTGTAACATAAACATGCCCCTTTGTGACATTTTTTTATATTGCAGGCGTATTTTTGCTCCGGCAACTGTCGCGGCAAGCAAAAAAATTGCTCGGAATTTAAGCGATTCAGACTATTGGTACGGCTTTTTAACGGCATTTTGGGCGCATTTATCTCAATATAACATATTAGATTATTATTTATTATATTTTACCAGAATATCTTTAAAATGTCAATGCTTTTTTATGCAAATTTTTGTAAATTCACAAAGTATTTACAATATATAGTTTAGTAATATTTATTTGGGAAGTCACGGTTTGTTCATTTTTTGTACAGCACAATTTCAATTATTAATTTTCTGTGAAGATATTGACAAGAGCCTTGAAAAATATTACAATAATATTATATATATTATTTATACAAACCGCGCCGCCCTTAAAAGCAAAGGGAGCTTGCTCTTGATTCAATGGCGATTCGACCGGGCGGAAGATTGAAATGGGGGGTATTTGAATTGTGCGGAATAAACATACTCGGCACGGGCGCGTATCTGCCGGAAATCCGCGTTGACAACAATATGCTTGCGGACTTGGTCGATACCAGCGATGAATGGATAACCACGCGCACAGGCATGAAGCAACGGCACATGGTGAACGGGGAAACAACTTGGTATATGGGGGCGATGGCTTCCAAGCGGGCTATAGAAGATGCGGGCATTGATGCCTCGGAAATCGGGCTGATTGTGGATGCTACGATTACCAGCGATTTTTACACGCCCTCGGCGGCTTGCGTGATTCAGCGCGAAATCGGAGCGTTCAACGCGGCGGCTTTTGACTTAAATGCGGCTTGCACCGGGTTTGTCTATTCTCTCGACACGGCAAAGCGTTTTTTGCAGACCGACCCTAACTTAAAATATGTCTTGGTGGTCGCGAACGAAATGCTTTCGGGGATTACTGATTTTACCGACCGCTCATCTTGTATCCTCTTCGGGGACGGGGCGGGGGCGGTAATCATTGAACGCTCGGAAAAGCTTTACGGCAGTTGGCTGGGCGCGAACGGAAATCTGGCTCACGCGCTTTATGCGAAGCTGGCGTTAAATTCGCACCCTTTTAAAAGCGGAGAGCCCGTTTCAATCAAAAATTCCGAAACCGAATTCACCGAAAGCCCGGCAAAGCTTGTTCAGCATGGCAAGGACGTTTATAAATTCGCCACAAACGCACTCCCTACGGCATCCTTAAACGCGTGCAAAAGCGCGGGTATTGACATAAGCGAAATCGATGTGTTTATCCCGCACCAAGCTAACATACGCATCATTGAAACAGCTTCTAAGAATCTTAATATCCCTATTGAAAAGTTCATTCTGAATCTGCAGAATGTCGGCAATACATCGGGTGCTTCAATCCCTCTGGCATTTGATAAATTTGTCAAAAACGGACATATTAAGCGCGGACAAAAATGCTGCTTGGTAGGCTTCGGAGCAGGCTCTACCTTAGGAGCCATTGTTTTGGAATACTGATTATTCATTATAAAAAAGGGAGAAAGGTTGGTATGATTTATGTCAAGGACGGCAATTATTACGGGTTCTTCAAGGGGAATCGGCGCGCAAATCGCACTGCGGCTTGCACAGGACGGCTTCAATATCGCGCTTAACGATTTGAACGAGACCATGTTTGAAAATAACGATATAGCCGCTCAATGCCGCGCCTGCAAGGTTGAAGCTGAAATTTTCTGCGCGGACGTTTCAAAGTACGAGGCTTGCGAGGAGCTGGTAAAGGCGGTTAAAGAACGCTTCGGCACAATCGATGTGCTTGTTAACAACGCGGGCATCACCCGAGACGGGCTGACCGCAAGGATGACAGAGGAGCAGTATGACCTTGTTATAAGCGTTAACCAAAAAAGCGTGTTTAACCTGATGAAGCTTGCCGGAAATGTTATGATGCGCCAAAAGTACGGAAAAATTATAAATGTAGCCTCGGTAGCGGGGCTTTACGGCAATCCGGGTCAGATTAACTACGCGGCTTCAAAGGCGGCGGTAATCGCTATGACCAAAACAGTCGCTAAGGAGCTCGGCTCTAGGAACATTAACGTAAACGCCATAGCCCCCGGCTTTATCGAAACGCCTATGACGGACAAGCTCACGCCGGAGCAAAAGGCTAAAATGCTGGAAGTGATTGCAATGAGGCGTTACGGAAAAGTAAGCGAAATATCGGGTGCGGTATCCTTTTTGGCATCCGAGGATTCATCATATATTACGGGACAAACGCTTGAAATTTCGGGCGGGCTGGCTATGTAGTTAACATTGGATAGTTTAATGGTACTTCAGCCGGACCGGGGAAGTTCAGTTTAGTGATTATACTGAAAAAACGGAGGTTTTTTTACATGAAAAGGGTAGTAATTACCGGAATGGGCGTTGTTTCGCCCATAGGAAACAGCGTGGATTCCTTTTGGGGAAACCTACAGAGCGGGAAGCATGGCTTTTCGCTTTTGGACGAAAGCTTTACGCGCGCGAATTTCGATGTAAAGGTCGCGGGTCGGGTTTTGGATTTTCCCGCCCAAAAATATTTTGAGAAAAAAGAGCTTAAAAGGGTTGACAGGTTTACCCAGTTTGCTGTATACTCTTCTTTAGAGGCATTGAACGACAGCGGTCTGGATATAAACGCGCAGGGCTTTGACCCGTTCAGAGCGGGTGTGATATTCGGCGTGGGAATCGGCGGACTGGAGCTGACCCAAATTGAACATAACAAATACTTGACCAAAGGTCCTGACAGGGTTTCGGTATTCTATATACCTATGATGATTGCAAATATGGCGGCGGGTACGATTGCAATGAGAACGGGCTTCAAGGGCGACAATTACTGCCCCGTTACAGCCTGCGCTTCGGCGGCTCACGCGCTCGGCGAGGCTTTCCGCAAAATTAAGGACGGCTACCTTGACGTTTGCATAGCCGGCGGCTCTGAATCTACCATTAATGAATTCGCGCTGGGCGGCTTCAATAACATGACGGCTTTATCGCGCTCGGATAACCCCGACAGAGCATCGATTCCTTTTGACGCGGAACGCGGAGGCTTTGTTTTGGGAGAGGGAAGCGGCTCGCTTGTTTTAGAGGAATACGAACGCGCAAAGGCGCGGGGCGCGAAAATATACGCTGAAATCGCAGGATACGGAGCAACCTGCGACGCTTATCACATGACATCGCCCTCACCCGAGGGAGAAGCCTCCTCTAAAGGCATGATTTTAGCTTATACGGAAGCGGGACTGAAGCCGGAGGATATAAACTACATCAACGCTCACGGTACTTCCACCCCGCTTAATGATAAATATGAAACCTTGGCGATTAAAAAGGCTTTGGGCGAAGCGGCGCGCAAGGTTGTAGTCAGCTCCACCAAGTCTATGACGGGGCATCTTCTGGGCGCGGCAGGCGCGATTGAAGCGATTGTTACGGCAATGTCCTGCAAGGAGGATTTGGTGCACACGACCTTGGGCTACAAAGTCCCCGACCCGGAATGTGACCTTGATTACTGCATTGGCGGCAGCAGGGAAATGACGGTAAACGCCGCGCTCTCAAACAGTCTTGGTTTCGGCGGGCATAATGCAACGGTGTGCTTTAAAAAGGTTAGCTGTTAACCCTTAGAATATGTTAAATATTAATTGTTATCCGTTAAGGGGTATAAATGAAAGGGATGGTAATGTTATGGAAAATAACGGCAAGGGAAGCGGTTTCGCAATTGGCGAATTAAGGGAGATGGCGCAGATTGTCAGGGAAAATAACCTAACAAAGCTTGCAATCACTCAAGGCGAATTTATGATACTGATGGAAAGCAAGCAAGAGGTTGTTCCCGCTCCTATGGTCATGCCTTTTGCGGCAAACGGCGGTTTTGCACAAAGCGCGCCTGCTGCACCCGCACCCGCTCAGTCCTCCGCGCCTTTTGCGGACGCACCCGCAGAGAAGGTATTAGACGGCAACGTAATCAAAGCCCCCTTGGTCGGAACGTATTACGAGTCCTCCGCGCCCGATAAGCCGCCCTTTGTTACGATTGGGCAGAGCGTCAAAAAAGGCGATGTGCTTATGATTATCGAATCCATGAAGCTGATGAACGAAGTGCAGAGTGATATTGACGGCACGGTAACGGAGATTTTAGTCAAAAACTCCGACCCCGTAGAATACGACCAACCCATAATGGTAATAAAATAAAGCTTTAAGCTTGTTGTTTGAGTTAACAACTGCCAAATTGTTAATTGTTAACCGTTAATTGTTAATTGATTTAAGGGGGCGCGAGTTTTATGGCTGTATTAAACCAAGAGCAAATCAAAGAAATAATTCCTCACCGAGCTCCGTTTTTGCTGCTTGATGAGGTTATTGAGCTTGAAGCAGGCAAGCGTTGCGTAGCGTTGAAGCATATAAAGGAAAGCGACTTTTGGTTTGAAGGGCACTTTCCGGGGCATCCGGTAACGCCGGGCGTACTGATGGTGGAGATGCTGGCGCAGGCGGGCTGTGTTGCTATGCTTACATTGCCCGAAAACAAGGGAAAGCTGGGATTCTTCGGCGGGATTAAGGAAGCGAAATTCCGCAGGCAGGTTGTCCCGGGTGATGTTTTGCGCCTTGAAGTTGAGATTGTCAAGGTTAAAGGTCCCGTCGGTGTCGGGAGCGGCACGGCAACCGTGAACGGTGAAAAAGCGGTTTCGGCTGAAATCAGCTTTGCTATAAAATAAAACAGGGGATATGTTATGTTTAATAAAGTACTTATAGCCAATCGAGGGGAGATTGCCGTTAGGGTAATCCGGGCGTGCAGAGAACTGGGAATCAAAACCGTTGCGGTATTTTCAACCGCAGACAGGAATGCTTTACACGCTAAAATTGCCGATGAGGCGGTTTGCATCGGCAGCGCGGCTTCAAAGGACAGCTACCTTAATAAAAAATCAATATTAGCGGCGTGCGCGATAACAGGAGCGGACGCGGTTCATCCCGGGTTCGGCTTTTTATCCGAAAATGCGGCGTTTGCGCGTAATTGCGAGCAATGCGGCATAACCTTTATAGGACCGTTGCCGGAATCAATTGAGATGATGGGCGACAAGGCGGCGGCGAAAACAACCATGAAAAATGCGGGTGTACCCGTTGTGCCCGGTTCGGACGGAGCTGTAAAATCCGTAGAGGAAGCCCTCAGACTTGCTAAGGAGGAGGTCGGGTTTCCGCTTTTGGTAAAAGCTTCTGCCGGCGGCGGCGGGCGCGGTATACGCTTGGTTGAGCGGTATGAAGACCTTGAATCGCAAATTGTAGCCGCAAAGCAAGAAGCCTTGAATTTCTTCGGCGATGACGACATATATATAGAAAGGTTTTTAGTAAGCCCTAAGCATATAGAAATACAGGTGTTAGCGGACGAATACGGCAACACCGTCCATCTGGGCGAGCGGGACTGCTCCATGCAAAGGCGCAATCAAAAGGTTATAGAGGAAACGCCGTCCGCTATTATGACACCCGAATTGCGCGACAGGATGGGCGCGGCGGCTGTCAATGCGGCGAAAGCATGTAAATATAAAAATGCCGGTACGGTAGAATTTTTGCTTGATAAAAACGGAAAAGACTTTTTCTTTATGGAGATGAATACCCGTATTCAAGTCGAGCATCCCGTTACCGAATATGTAACGGGGATTGACCTTGTCAAGATGCAGATTAAAGTGGCAAACGGCGAAAAGCTGCCCTTTACGCAGGAGGACATTAAGCTGTCGGGACATTCCATTGAATGTAGAGTTAACGCAGAAAACCCATCCCAAGGCTTCCGCCCCTGCCCCGGAAAAATAAACGCCCTGCATATGCCGGGCGGACCCGGCGTTAGGATTGACGGCGCAATCTATCAAGGCTACACCATAACGCCGTACTATGACAGCATGATAGCGAAGCTGATTGTTCACGCGCCGACCAGAGCGGAGGCGATGATGAAGATGAGGTGGGCATTGGCTGAATTTATCGTAGAGGGCGTTGACACGAACATAGATTTCCAGCTTGACTTAATCAGAGACCCTGTTTTTGAAGCAGGAGATTACGATATAGGTTATTTGGGCAGGAAGATGGGATAGGATAGGGTATGGCGGCTAAAAAATGCCCGCTTTGCGGGGGTAAAATAATACTCGAGTATTGTGATGCGTGCGGATTCCGCGTGCCGGATGAAAAAAATATCAGCGCGCTTTACGATTTAACCCCCGACAGTTACCCGACGTATGTTGAAAACAACTCGGATTTTATTCCCGCTTCAATGGAGAGGGAAGCCGCGCTTGACCTGCCGCCCCCTCCGCCGATACAGGTCAGTGAAACATTACGGAGCGTGGAATTTCCGCAAAGGTCGCCTTATCGTTCGCCGTATCAAACGCCGAACCAAACGGGGCGCAATGCCAAGCACGAGAATGAGCCGCACGGGAATTCGTCAATCATAAGCGATTTTATCAAAGATGCTTGGTGGAAGGTCTTAATCACGCTTTTCATTCCGTTTGCGGGGATTCTCTTTTGCTTTCAGTATTTGGAGAAAAGCAACGAAAACCCTAAATATTCGGTTTATTTCGTTGTCTTTATGATTGCTGTAACAGTTATAGCGTTTGGTTTAGGATTTAGTAGATTTTAGCATGATTGAACAGGCTCTTAGCCGAGCTCACATATGAAAGGGAGGTTTTTTAAATTGCTTGAAGATTTATTAACGGTTGTAAAAACGCGGTTTAACAGCGCGGAGGACTCAGAGGCGGAAGCTAAGGCAGAGCCTAAAAGAAAAGCCGTTGACATCCCGTCCGATTTGCTGTTTAAATGTCCGCGCTGTTCTAACATTGCAATGGGCGATGAGTTTGTCAAGAATTTAAAGGTATGCCCGAATTGTAATTATCATTCAAGAATTTCCGCTTCCGAGCGTTTAAGGTTGTTTGCAGATAAGGATAGCTTTGAGGAATTTGACGCGGGAATGAAGAGCAAAAACCCCATTGACTTCCCCGACTATGAAAAAAAGCAGGACGAGCTGCGCCGTGCTACGGGTATTAACGATGCGGTTGTGACGGGTGAATGTACCGTGCGGAACGAGCGTTGCGTAATCGGCATTATGGATTCCAGATACATGATGGCTTCGATGGGAAGCGTTGTCGGCGAAAAAATTACGAGGGCGTTTGAATATGCCACGAAGCATAAACTGCCCGTTATCATGTTTACCGCTTCGGGCGGAGCAAGGATGCAGGAGGGCATTGTCTCCCTTATGCAGATGGCGAAAACCAGCGGAGCGGTGGCGAACCATTCCGATGCGGGGCTTTTGTATATTACCGTTTTGACCGACCCGACAACGGGCGGCGTTACCGCTTCCTTTGCGTCGTTAGGCGATATTATAATAGCCGAGCCTAAGGTTTTAATAGGGTTTGCGGGGCGCAGGGTCATAGAGGGCACGATAAAGCAACGGTTGCCCGATGATTTCCAATCTGCCGAATTCCTTCTTGAACACGGCTTTGTGGATATGCTCGCCGAAAGGAAATCCATGCGCCGCACAATCGCGCATATTCTTAAACTGCATAAAAACAGCATAAAATAACCGTGCGCCGGAAAGGATAGGTGTAATATGACAAGCATAAACAGCCTTACTCCGTGGGAGCGGATGGAGATAATACGCCACAAGCAAAGACCGACCATCAACGACTATATACCGCTTATATTCGATGAGTTTATCGAAATGCACGGCGACCGTCTTTTCGGTGACGACCGCGCGGTAAAGGGCGGTATCGCAAGTATTAACGGCATACCTGTCACGGTTATTGCCGAGGTTAAGGGCAGGGATATTAACGAAAATAAGGAAACCAACTTTTCCATGCCTCACCCCGAGGGCTACAGAAAAGCCCTGCGCTTGGCAAAGCAAGCAGAAAAATTCGGCAGACCCGTCATATGCTTTATCGATACCCCCGGTGCTTTTTGCGGCGTTGACGCTGAGAAAAGAGGGCAGGGCGAGGCGATTGCCAGAAATTTGCTGGAATTTATGCGGCTTAAAACGCCTGTTATCTCAGTCGTGCTGGGCGAGGGCGGAAGCGGCGGGGCACTTGCGCTCGGCGTGTGCGATGTATTGGGCGTTTTGGAAAATTCGCTTTACTCCGTGATTTCTCCGCGCGGCTTCGCTTCGATTCTTTGGAAGGATGCTTCCAAGGAGAAGGATGCCTGCGGAATCATGAAAATAGCGGCGGAAAATATGCTGGAATTAGGGGTTGCGGAGAAGGTTATAGACGAGCCCCCCGGAGGCGCGCACAACAATGTCGAGCATACTGCCGAAAATATTGCTGAATTTTTGTTAAAATCGCTAAACAAAAAAATGCAAATAAGTATTGACGTTTTGCTCAAAGAGCGTTATACTAAGTTTAGAAAAATCGGCGAGTTTATTGAGGAGTAACGGGCGGGGAGCAAGGCGCAGGGTGCAGGGTGCAAGAATTGAGGGGTGAAGCTCCTTAATCGGTCCTTGATTCCTAATGCCGAAGTCCTAAGTCCTAACTTCTTATATATAATTATTATTTATAAACAGAGGAGGCATTTCAGATGATTTTTGAAAAGGTAAGGGATATTATCGTTGAGCAATTTGACGTTGACGCAGAAGCGGTAACTGTAGGCGCGAACGTACAAGACGATTTGGGCGCGGATTCGCTTGACGTGGTTGACCTCGTTATGACTCTTGAAGAAGAGTTTGACGTTGAAATCCCGGATGAAGCCGTAGAGGGCATCAAAACCGTAGGCGACATAGTTAAGTTTATTGAGGATAATCAATAAAACTAAATGCAAAGGATTCCGTATAGCTCCTTCTCCGTTACGGGGAGGGGGCTTGCGTGAAAACGTGTGTGACTTGGAGAGTTTAACTAAAACAAGCGTAATAAGAGCACTTGCCGAACGGCACGGCTTTTCATTTTCAAAACGCTTGGGGCAGAATTTTCTTATCAACCCGGATATTGTAAAAAAAATTGCCGAATCGGGTGTGGGAACGCTTGGAGAGGGCGTTAAAGCAGGTGTTTTGGAAATCGGACCCGGAATCGGTACGCTTACACGTGAGCTTGCACAAAGAGCGGATAAGGTTGCCGCCGTTGAGATTGACGGGCGGCTTATTTCCGTTCTTGAAGATACTCTTTCAGACTTTGACAATACCGCCGTCATAAACGGAGATATTATGAAGCTTGACCTTGAAAAGCTTATTCGGGAGCATTTCGGCGGGCTTGAAGCGGTCGTCTGCGCGAATTTGCCTTACTATATAACCTCGCCCGTCATGATGAAGCTTTTGGAAAGCCGACTGCCGATTAAGGCAATCACGGCTATGGTGCAAAAGGAAGCGGGGATTCGCCTTTGTGCTCCCTTGGGAACACGCGAGGCGGGGGCGGTTACGGTCGCCGTGCGCTATTTCTCCGAGCCGAAAATGCTCTTTAACGTGTCACGCGGTAACTTTATGCCGCCGCCTAACGTAGATTCGTGCGTGATAAGGCTGGATTTGCGAGATAGCCCGCCTTTAAGCGGCGAAGAAGAAAAGCTCTTTTTTAAAATTTCAAGAGGTGCTTTTTCCCAAAGGAGGAAAACCCTTGCCAATTCGCTTTCAGCCGCGCTTGATTTGGATAAGCGGCTTGTTACGGCGGCTTTAAACGATGCGGGACTGCCCGAAAGCATACGCCCGGAGAATTTATTAATGAAGGATTTTATAAAACTTACGGAAATTTTTAAAAATGTATAAAATTCCTTGACAATTCAAAGTTTTTGTATTAAAATAAGTATAATAAGAATAATATATTAGTTTCCGTGCCAAATGCAAAGGCTTTTGACGGCGCGGAGATGGTATAGATTTCTATTTTTTCTTTATTACTTCTATTGGTTGTAAATAGAAGGTTTTCATATACTCCTTTACATCATAAGCAGCCGCTTCCATGTGCTTGTTTCGAGCAATAACGGCGTATGATGAGGAGGAAGACGCAATGATGCGGCAAAAATACCGTAAACACGGTGAATATTTGCGCCGTAAGGAGTATGATTCGGAAACTTTTGAGCCGGCGGATTTCAGCTGTCCTTAGGAGCGTTGAAAAGGTAATTTTTCACAGTTCCTTACATACGGCGTGTGCGGCTTATAAAATTCAATTATTTATGACCTCCGGGGAAGTAATATTAAATATTATTTGGGAGGTAAAAAATCTTGTTGTCAACTACTGCTACAGTGATTATTGCGGTCGTCGCCTTTATTATAGGCGCGGGAGCTTCCGGCTATGTTTTTTTCAAGGTCGGCGTAAGCTACCGCAAACAGCAGGCGGAAGCGGCGTTCGGTTCTGCCGAAAAGGAAGCCGAGCGGATTTTGGAGGATGCGAAAAAGGAAGCGGAAAGCAAGAAAAAAATCGCGCTTGTCGAAGCAAAGGACGAAATTTACAAAAACCGAAGCGAGTTTGAAAAAGAAACAAAGGAACGCCGTAACGAAATGACCCGTCAAGAGCGGCGCATCCAACAAAAAGAGGAAAATCTTGACAAAAAGAACGACAACTTTGAAAAGAAAGAGGAGCTTCTCCAGAAAAAGCTCAAAAATGCTGACGAAAAGCTTGAAGAAGCCGACAGAATCAAGAGGTCGCAACTGGATATTTTAGAGAAAATCTCGGCATTTACCATGGAGCAGGCTAAGGAGCATCTGCTTTCAATGCTGGAAAACGAGCTCTCTCATGAAAAAGCATTGAAAATTCAAGCCTATGACCAGCAGCTTAAAGACAGTTGCGAGGATAAGGCGCGTCAGCTTATATCGCTTGCCGTTTCACGCTGCGCCGCCGACCAGACTTCGGATACCGTTGTTTCGGTAGTGCCGCTGCCTAACGATGAGATGAAAGGGCGCATTATCGGGCGGGAAGGGCGTAATATACGAACCCTCGAAACCCTAACGGGTGTAGACTTGATTATTGACGATACGCCCGAAGCCATTACGCTTTCCTGCTTTGACCAAGCGCGGCGCGAGGTTGCCAGAATTGCTTTGGAAAAGCTTATTACCGATGGGCGGATTCATCCTTCCCGAATTGAGGAGATGGTTGATAAGGCTAGGCGCGAGGTTGAGCAGAAAATTAAGCAAGAGGGCGAGCGCGCCGTTCTTGAAACGAATGTTCACGGCATAAATCACGAGCTGATGAGGCTTATAGGGCGGCTTAAATACAGAACCTCCTACAGGCAAAATGTGCTTAACCATTCCATCGAGGTGGCGCATTTAGCCGGCATGATGGCTTCCGAGCTTGGCGTTGACGCGAACCTTGCCAGGCGCGCAGGGCTTCTGCACGACATAGGCAAGGCTTTGAGCTATGAAATAGAGGGCTCTCACGTCCAAATCGGGGTTGACGTATGCCGCAAGTATAAAGAAAACAGCGATGTTTTACACGCCATAGAGGCGCACCACGGAGATGTCGAGCCGAAAACGGTCGTTGCGGCTCTCGTTCAAGCGGCAGATGCTATTTCAGCGGCGCGCCCCGGAGCGAGAAGTGAAAACTACGAAAGCTACCTCAAACGGCTTGAAAAGCTGGAGGAAATTTGCTCCTCTTATGAGGGCGTTGATAAATCGTTTGCGATTCAAGCGGGCAGAGAAGTTCGCATCATCGTGATGCCCGAAAAGGTCAACGATGAGAAGATGGTCGTTGTAGCGCGTGAAATCGCGAAACGTATTGAGACAGAAATGGACTACCCCGGACAGATTAAGATTAACATTATCCGCGAAAGCAGAGCGGTAGAATACGCCAAGTAGGGGAGTAACTTATGCCTAAAACAATATTCGGGACAACCGAAAAGTCAAATTTTATATTAAACATGCGTCCCGAAACAGTTCAAAAATGGATACACGGTGTTTTGCTGTGCTGTGTAATTGTTCCTCAACTGGGAGCTATGGCAATAACCCTGTCGAACACAACGACCGTCTGGCTGAGCTCGTTTTTATACGCGACCGGCTTTACCGGGATTTTATTCTACCTGATTGTCATGCTTCGGGCTGATTTGAAATTTTTTGAAAACCCCGCTTATACGATAATCAGCGTGATTGCGTTGCTGTCGGTTGTTTCTTACTATGGAATCCTTATCAGAGGCGGCGGGGACGAATATCTGAAAACCGCGCTTTTCGGGACGCAGGGGCGTTATGAGGGCTTGCTTTCGCTTTTGGCTTATTTCGGAATCTTCCTTGTGGCTACCTGCGTGTCAAGAAAAAAAACAATAAAGAGCGTGTTTGATATTTTAATCTGCGCGGGTATTTTGCAAGCGGTATACGCTGTATTACAGCATATACCGGGCTTGGGCTTCCCCTCCGATTTTAACGACTTACCGTTTACGCGGCTTCAAAACGTAATGCTTTCCAGCGGCTTAGCGGACAGCCCTATATTTTACGGCTCGTTTGTCACGCTTGTCAGCGGCGTTGCCGTGATGGGCGCGATTTTTGACAAAAGCATCATCCGCGCCCGCGTTTACGGGCTTGCCGCAGTACTGTTCCTGCTTACGGGGCTGTTTACATCGTCTATAGTGCCGATAATCGGGATTGGGGCGGCTTTGGCGGGGACTGTTGTTATAGTCGCTTTAAATCGCGCCAAGGGCGTTGAGCTCAGCTTCAAGGGCGGGCTTCTGATTACCCCCGAGCTAAGGTTCGCGGTCTTGTTCGGCACACTTTTGGGCGTTTTTACCTTGGTTTATCTGTTTCAAGGTATTTATATACGCGATAAGGCAATCGCTTTGTCGGATGCTTTTTTCCGCCTTTGGATAATAGGGAATCCATCTCCCGTAAATCCGCTGTCGCTTTATCAAATAGCGTGGACGCTCAGCATGGACATGGCACTCGCTCTCCCCTTGACGGGCGTAGGACCGGATTGCTTTGCGTTTGTTCAGTTCCATGCGATTGATTCCATTGATAAAAGCTATAATGAGTATCTTTTTATTGCCGCTACAAGGGGGATTCCATCGCTTTTAGCGTATCTTGCGCTGATTTGGGTTGCTTTAAGAAAAGGCATCGGCAGAATGGGCGATTTTTTTAGGGACAGTGAGAATTGGTTTGCTCCCGCGCTTTTCATTGCTGTTGCGGCGTATCTGCTCCAAAGCTTTTGGAGCGTAAGCGCGATTACCGTTGCACCGTTTTTCTGGTTGCTGCTGGGGTTTATGTGCGCGAAGAGGATTGAGGACTGAGGACTTTAGGATAAGGGGTTTTTTCCATGACTTTATTTGAAGAATTAAAACGCCGCGGTTTGATTGCTCAGGCGAACCATGAAAAGGAAATCGAGGAGCTTTTGAACAATGAAAGCGTATCCTTTTATATTGGTTTTGACGCGACCGCCGACAGCCTGCATATCGGGCATTATTTGGTGATTACCGTGATGAAGCGGATGCAGTTGGCGGGGCATAAGCCGTTCGCGCTGTTAGGCACGGCAACCACCATGATAGGCGACCCTACGGGCAAAACCGATATGCGTAAAATGCTGACGCCGGAAGAAATTGAAGCCAACGCCGGAAACTTTATCCGGCAGATGTCTAAATTTATTGATTTCAGCGATGGCAAAGCGGAATCGGTTAAAAACGGCGATTGGTTCGGAGATATGAAATATCTGGAATTTCTGCGGAATATCGGAAGATATTTTTCCGTTAATCAAATGCTTACCGCCGAGTGCTTTAAATCAAGGCTGGAGGGCAAAGGGCTTTCCTTTCTTGAATTTAACTATATGCTTTTACAAAGCTACGACTTTTTGCACCTGTATAAAACGAAAAATGTTAAGCTTCAACTGGGCGGTGATGACCAGTGGAGCAATATGCTGGGCGGCACGGATTTGGTTCGCCGCATAGAGCAAAAAAGCGTTTATGCCATGACGTTTACCCTGCTCGGTACTAAAGAGGGGAATAAAATGGGCAAAACGGAAAGGGGCGCGCTTTGGCTTGACCCCGAAAAATGCCCGCCCTATGATTTTTATCAGTACTGGCGCAATGTTGACGACGGCGATGTTATGAAATGCCTTAAAATGCTGACTTTTCTGCCCATAGAGGAAATAGAGGAGATGGAAAGCACCATGCAGGGCGCGGCTCTGAATGAGGCAAAGGAGATATTAGCCTTTGAACTGACTAAAACGGTTCACTCGGAGGAGGAAGCGGTAAAATGCCGCGAAGCCGCCCGAAAGGTATTCGGCGGCGGTGGCGCGAGTGATGATATGCCCTCTACCTCAGTTAATGAGGAGGAGCTTACGATTATAGACCTGCTTGTTTTAACGGGGCTTGCTCCTTCAAAAAGCGAGGGCAGGCGGCTCGTCACGCAGGGCGGTATTTCGGTTGACGAGGTTAAAATCGAAAATCCTAATCAATTCATTAGGATTGAGGATTTTGTTATTATTAAAAAGGGGAAAAAGGTATTCCATAAGGCGGTTCGGGCTTGAACAACTATACCTTTATTTCATGGAGGTGAGCTGATGGGAAGCGAATATGACAGCAGGAAAAATGATAAAAGCGTTCTTTTTCAAGCACTTAACGCCGAGGCGGAAAATGACATAGGTAGTTTTATACTTTGGATGAAATCTCAAATGGATGCCGATGATGTTAAGCTTGTTCAGCAGGAATTTGATAAAAAACGCGGGCGTTAGAAGCCGTCAGATTAAGCATAAAGCATATTTCAAATAAAGCCTTTTAAATCCGTTGGATTCATCATAGAGCTTCGCGGCTGAGGCGTTTACAAGGTTATAAGCCTCTAAAACCTCATCTCTCGGTACGGGTTTGCAGTCAAACGCCGCTTTCAGCGCGGTGCTTGTCACGGCAAGGGCGGCGGCTTCATCCAGATAAGGCGAATCCGCCAGCTTTTTTGCATATTCGCTGTAGGTAAGCGTGCCCTGCTCCTCCAGCTTTAAGGCGTGAGACAGGAGCATCAGCTTATTGTATACGCATAACGCCGCCGCGTTGGTATCCGCGCCGCTGAGTACGCTTTTAGCGTACTTTTTCAATATACAGTATCTTCGCAAAAGCAAAAGCGAAATCAGAAGCAATACCGCCGCCGCAAAGCTTAGCACGGCTTTTAAAGGGCTCGTACTATTGTCCTCCTCCTCCGAACCCAACGGCGATTCAGTCTCGGCGAACGACTTCTCCTCTGAAGCTTCGCTTACCTCTTCATCTTCGGCGGTTTCTTCGGGGGCTTGCTCTTCGGTTTCTGATTCCGTGCTCTGCTCGGTAGTTGTTTCCGTTGACTCTTCGGTGAGGCTTTCACTTGTCGTTTCTGTTTCCGGCTCGGAGGAAGGAGAGGTGGTCACGGCGGTTTGGACATTACCGTAGCCCGGGGTAAATTCAATCGGATACCAGCCGAAGCCGTCTATATAAACCTCAACCCAAGCATGTCCGCGCGCGTCGGTTACGCTGACGGTTTCCGAAAAGCCTAATCCCAAATCAGCCGAGAAATCGTTGGGCTTTATAATGTAGCCCTCGACATATCTGGCGGGAATCCCCGCATACCTGCAGAGCATAACGGCGGACGAGGCAAAATGAGAGCAGGAGCCTCTTTGGTTTTCGTTTATGAAGTAATCTATAAAATCCCTTCCGTCCGGCAGTTTTCCGGCGTTTAGGTCATATTGGCAATTGTCTCTGAGCCATCTTCTTATATAGTAAAGCTTTCTTTGCAAAGCCTCCTCACGCGAAACGGCGGCTTCCATCTCGCCCTCGTAGGATACAAAATTGTAATATTCATCGGTAAATACCCTGTCTGCGGCGGTAAAGCCGTCCGGCAGGGTAAGATAATTGTCATACACAAAAAGCCTGTAAGTGGCTTCATCTTGGGCAAGCTCGCGGTTGTAAATCGACCATCCCCTGCTTGGGATTGATTTATACCAGCCGCCGTATTCGGCAGGGTCGTAAAAGACGGCGGAATAATTGAACCCCCACGATTGCGAACTGAAATGGGAATGATTCACAATATGATACGCCGAAACCGCTTCGGGGACAAGGTTGTAGGGCATATAAAGATAATCCCTGCTCGCGCTGATATTTCTTACGGAAAAATCGTGCTCGGGGAGGGCTGCGTTTAAAAGCTTCAAGTTATAGCTTTCAAGCAGAAAAATATCGCTCATCTCGGAAACGGAATTGTTTGAAATCGCGCTTAATTCCGTGAGCTTGGCATTAGAAAGCTCCGACCAGCTCTGCCCGTTATAGACCGAGCCTACAAAGCCGCGAAAGTAAATCGTATCTTCGCTTTTGGGGATAGTAACGCTCAAAACGGGGCGGTTGCTGAACGAAACCGAGCCGTTGCGCCCCAGCCTGCCGTGGTCAATCGCGCCCCTGTTCGCGCCCAGAGAATTCAAGGGGTTGATGGCGGCGAGGTCGCTTAAAGCATTTTGGAGGGTTGTATTTTCAACATAACTAAACACATCGTCCCCAAAGCTGTAAACCTCGGCGGGTCGCTCATACCCGCTTAAATTGATATACATTTGAACAATGATAAAGCAAAGCGTCATCAACGCCGCCGCCGCAAAGCCGCACTGCGCCGACGCTTTTTTATAGGTATGAGAGCTTGAACTGTCGGGGACTGACGCGTCCAATGCGATGATGCCCGCCCACGAAGCAACCAGCGCGATAAAAGCGGAATAATGAGGCACAAACCCAAAGAAAAAGCAAAGCTCAACGGGGATAACCGTGATTGGCAGTGCGATAATCAAGCTTTTCTTTCTTCCTGCTATCGCGCAGGCTAAGGAAAGCGTGATTAAAAACACGACGAACAATACAAAGACCCTCATGTCGTTCGCCGCCTCCTCGGGGTAGGCAATCGGGGCGAATGGATTGTCACGGAATACCTGCCGCGCTTCCGCCAGATAGATATTGGCAATATTAAAAAAGCCCGCGGCGATTTGGTAACGCGCGGCAAACGCGGCAAGCAGGAAAATCCCCGCGGTTGTCCCCGCGCAGAAGCGGTAGGCGGTGTCGGTCAGGCTGAAAACAACGGTAAGGAGGGCGCAGAAAAGCACAGTCCAAAAGAAGATTTCAGCATTGCTGAATCCTAAATCAAAGCAGGTTAAAAATGAAAATGCCGACCCGTAAGCACCTGCAAGGATAAGCAGAAAGTGCGCGAGGAGCGATAAAATACCGCTGCTTTTTTTATGGTCAACATAGAGGCTGGCTGTAACGGTAAGCTCGGGTTTATTCCGCTTCAAGCTTTTTAAGGAGACATTCATTTACTTACTCCCTTCAAATAGCAAACGATGCCAAGTCTTCGTAAAAATGATGAACATCGGTGAAGTATACTGCGGTTTCGGATATGAGAAGCTCCGGCTCTTCGTTTTCGGCTTCTTTATTCAAGCAGATTACACTGATTCTTTCCGAATTCAAGGTCATCTCGGCTTCCCTCAAAAAAGCCGCGTTTACCCCCGTTGATATAAAGATTACGTGCGAGTAGACATTATAAGCGTTATGCTCCGCGCTTAAATATTCGAGAAGTGCTACGGGGTCTTGACCTGCTTGCTTCAAATGCTTAACCTGCTCTTCCAGCAGGTCATACAAATCCTCCTTACCCTCAATCCGCGCCGCCGTAAGCTCATCTTGCCGCCAAACCACCGAATGAGGAATCCTTTTTTTGGCAAGGAAGTAGGATATTGAGGCGAATACATCTAAAACCGCGTCCGCGTCGGTGTTGGTTTTACAGTAGGATAAATCGGGAATCATTAAAACTCTGCTGCTGATGGGCTCGGAAAGTTCCTTTACGACAAGCTCGTCCGAACGTCCGCTCAGTTTCCAATGGATACGATTTTGCGAGTCACCCTCGCGGTATTCGCGGAGCGCGAAAACTTCGGTCGGGTCGCCGCCCGCGCGTGTCTGCGAATACACACCGCTCTCCGAATCTTCGTTCATGCTGTTGATTACCGTTGTTTCATACGGATAAATCACGGGGATAATCGAGATTGTTTCAGAAAACCCTATTTTTTTTGAAACCGAGAGCAAACCGATAAGGTCTGTGAGCTTTACTTTATTGATAACGCACTCCACCGCGCCGCAATGCTCCGCCTCCATGCTTATAATGATGCTTTCAACGCTCCGCGCCGGAATTGGGATTCCTGTCTTATGCTTTTGAAATTTCCCCGTGCCCTCAATCCCGCCCGCCCTGTATTTCATGGTTACGCCGCAGACGGATACAGGCAAAAAAGAGCGGTTGATAAGCCTTACGCGAATTTTCAAGGGTCTCCCCCGCTCGGCGGCTTCAAGCTCGCATTTTACCTTTATTTTAATACTCCGGCGACTTATCATAAGCGTTAAAACCAGTGCTACAGGTAAAAAACTAAGCGTCAGCAAAAGTATATATGAAAGATTATCGTTATACATCGGATAAAAAAAAGCCGCCGCTAAAAGCAGTATAACATATATGGCTTTCATAACAACACAACCTTAATTCAATTAACAATGAACAATTGTATCTATTCGGGCGACTTTCTGCCGTCTTCGCTCCCCCCGTCAGCTTCGCTGACACCCCCCTCTAGGAGGGGGGCTTGTTTTTTTGCCTCCCTCTTTGAGGGAGGTGTCACCCGCAGGTGACGGAGGGAGCTAAGACAGCGGAAGGGGGTTTTGAAATTTTTTTGCCTAACACATCATTAATCAATACCATAATCAAGCAACGGCTGAAGTTCTGTTCCGTCTTTTTTCATCATATAAGCTTTATCGGGTTCAAATAAGTCGAAAAAGAAAATCCAATCACCCGCAAGATTAATAGAACGCTCAAACGCAAACATATCGCTTAACTTAGTAAGCTCCGTGCCGTCAGTTCGGATTTTATAGAAACCCGGACCATCTTTATGTACGGTACTGCCGTAAGTAGGGCTTTCATCGAACCCGGAAAAGTAAAACCATTCGCCATCGGTAATATAAGTTCTGAAATCAAAATTATAAGGTTCTATCGTTCCCCAAATAGCCTTACCATTCCATTCGCCGCTCCAACCCTGCTCTTTATCTTGGTCTAATTCAGAAATAATATTGCCGTCAAGGTCGGTTATTGTCATATGGCTGAATACATTAAAATTTGATACAATATACATTTTTTCGTCAACAACCTGTAATTGATTGTAATTTGATTCAAACAGGGGGGTTAAAATGCTCCCGTCCGTTTTTATTTTAAATATCCCGTCTTTCCAATCTTTGATAAAATAAATCCAATCACCCTCAATATTTATATTCCAAATTGGGGTTTGGGGTTTAAGTTCAAACAGGGTCGTTTTTTCGCTTCCGTTAAGTCGCATTTTAGTTATATTGTGAGTTTTTTCGTCTTCATTATAGCCATTATAATAAATCCAACTGCCGATGATAATTGTATTTACAAGAAAATCATTACTTAATTTTGTTTTTTCGCTCCCGTCAAGATTTACTCTGTAAAAACCAACTTGGTCCTCAAATCTGTCGTCTTCGCTCATTATATGAGAAGTGTAGTAAATATACTCGCCTGCTATATTCAAAAATAAAGCATTTTCATTTTTTATTATCTGCGTTTTTTCGCTCCCATTCGCTCGCATTTTATAAATACCGATATGCTCGGGGCTTGCGTTTGTCCAATTACCACTCATAGCAAAATAAATCCAACCATCCGATTCAACCACCCAACCTCCATTAACGGTGTTACTGTTAGTATTTCCCCTTGCATTAGGGTAAATCTCCTCCAAGTCGTCCTTGATATAATCCAAGCCGGTATTCCCCCTTGCATTGGGGTCAATGCTACCCCTGCAACCCGATAGCAGAATTAACGATATAATTATAAGTACAATAGTATTTTTCATGTAAATTACCCTTTCTTTTATAACAGTTCCTAGTTTTATAATACATCTTTTTTCCTAAAATGTCAATAACCCTCTTGAAAAACCGGAAGAATTGTAGGGCGCGCGTAGGGCGTCGCGCCCTACAGGTTATTGACAAATCAAAAATTTTAAGGTATAATAATGATTGAAAAATAAAATAATTTTGAGGGGGCGTTGCCGTGATACCGCCTTTACAGGAGTTTAAAGGATTATTTTCGGACTGCGGCTTGTCCGTGTCGGATGAGCAATATGAAAAGCTCCGCGGTTATGCCGAGTTGCTGTTAGAGTGGAACGGGAGGGTAAATTTAACCAAAATAACCGCCCCCTGCGATATTGCCGTAAAGCATTTTTTAGACAGCGCGCTGATTTTAAAATACGCCGCTCCCCCCCAATGCGCCGCGCTGATTGATGTCGGAACAGGGGCGGGCTTCCCCGGAATCCCCTTGAAAATATTTTGCGAAAGCCTTCACTTGACCTTGCTTGACAGCCAAAATAAGCGCGTTAATTTTCTCAAAGCCGTATCGGACAGCCTATTGCTTAACGCCGCTTGCGTTCACGCCCGCGCCGAGGAGGCGGGCAGAAACCCCGCGTTCCGAGAATGTTATGACATAGCTACAGCCCGCGCTGTTGCTCCCCTGCCGATTTTGTGCGAATATTGCCTGCCGTTTGTAAAAATTGGCGGGGCGTTTATTGCTATGAAAGGTCCGGGCGAGGATTATAAAGCCGCTCAAAGCTCCGTTGATATTTTAGGCGGTGAAATTTCCAAGGTTTGCGAATATAAACTGCCGGATGGCGGAAGGCGCGCAATTATAGTCATATCAAAGGTAAAGCCCGCGCCCGAAAAGTACCCCCGAAGTGCGGCGCGGATTGCGCGAAACCCGTTATAATCACCATAAATATTAAGCCGGAACGTGAAATTGTAGTGTATTTTCACGTTTTTTAAATTTTACGCAGATTTTACATGAAGATGTACGTAGTTTTTACAAACATAGGTTATAATCTTATTATATTAAAAAATAAAAAACAAAAACACGGAGGAAAATAATCATGAAAAAAATATTAACAGCCGCGTTGGCGGCATCGCTTATGGTGGCTTCCCTTTCGGGATGCGGAACGAGCAGCTCGGGCGAAATCCAGCCCAGCGCAGGAAACAACAATCCGCAGGCGGCACAAGAAACGCCGCAAAGCGAATCGGCGAACAGCAATTTCGATTTCGGCAGGCTTATATCGGTCGTATCAAGAGAAGACGGAAGCGGCACTCGCGGCGCGTTTATCGAGTTGTTCGGAGTTGAGGTAAGGGACGGCGATAACAGAACCGATATGACCACCAAGGAGGCAATTATTGCCGACAAAACCGACATTATGATGACCAACGTATCAAGCGACACCTACGCCATCGGCTATATCTCGCTGGGCTCTTTAAACAACAGCGTAAAGGCTCTGAGCATTGACGGAGCGGCGGCTTCGGTAGACAATATAGAAAACGGCTCTTATCAAATTCAAAGACCCTTTAACATCGCGACAAAAAA
Organism: Oscillospiraceae bacterium; assembly: GCA_009777725.1. GTDB lineage: Bacteria > Bacillota > Clostridia > Oscillospirales > Ruminococcaceae > UBA946. Next base: position 37,099 of record WRLG01000018.1, read on the forward strand.
GGACGGTATCTCGGAAGCGGCGCAGGATTTTGTAGATTTTATTCTTTCCGCAGAGGGTCAAGCAGTGGTTGAGGGCAGTTATATCGCAGTTGACGGGAACGCTCCCGCTTTTGAGGGCAGTCAGCCCGCAGGAAAAATTGTAGTATCGGGCTCATCCTCGGTTACTCCGATTATGGAAAGGTTAAGGGAAGCTTACCTTGAAATTAACCCCAACGCCACAGTTGAAGTTCAAATGAGCGACTCCTCCGCAGGTATGACGGCGGCAATAAACGGCACCTGCGACATCGGCATGGCAAGCCGCGAACTTAAAGACAGCGAGTTAGCGGAGCTTAACTCCATAGCAATTGCCATAGACGGTCTCGCCGTAATTGTCAACAACGGCAACCCCGTAAACGACCTGTCAAAAGAGATGGTAAGGCAAATCTTCACAGGAGAGATTGAAAACTGGAGCGGCGTTGCAACGCAATAAAGCGGGACTTGTTAAAGATTAAATTTGAGGGCTAAGCCATGGTTTATGGCTTAGCCCGATTTTATACCTCATAATCAATCCCAAAACGATAAGCATACCCATCAACGCAAACGCAGAAATCAACCTTATCATTATTATTGTAGCAAAGAATATGCTTGTTAATCGTGATGGCAAGCTTTAAAAGCTCCTTAAACTGCGGCACGGGAATGATTTTAAAGGCGGACAAATCTAAGGGGATTTCAGACATTATGATTTCATCGGAATACTTGTTTAAGATTTTATCTGCCTCTCTGATTTGCTTGGATTTGTATGACAGCAGCTTCCTTATGCCGAAATAAATCCCGAAAATATTCGCCGCTAACCAAAGGCAGAGCTTGACTATTGTTAAAGCGGTAAGGTTCCTGTTGATTCTCCCCGTTTCAACGGATGAGGAAAAGCTTTGATTCCCCGTAAATTCAGGGAGGTAAACCTCCAGCGAAATGGGAAACCTTACGCCGCGTGTCACAGCTTGGCTTATGCCGCCGCTTTTTATGTCATAGGTAAATTCAATTAGAAGCTCGGCGGTAAAGTGAACATTTTTATCTATGTTAAAATCCCTTGTATCCAGCATTCTCTGGTGCTGATTTATAAAATCCTCGTAAAGCTTAATATGCTCGTCAAAATCGACAACATATAAGCCGCCGGGGGTATTTTCATTTTCACCGCCGAAGTGCATACTCTCCCCCTTTACACTTCCCGCTAATTCGGAAAGAATGGTTTCTTTTGAATATACGATTGGGTTTGTATTGTTATCGGAGGTTCGCTGATGCTTTATGATAAAGGTTTCCTTTGCGGTATACCAATAGGAAGTGTCCGATTCCTCGCTGAATTCGGCGGAAAAAGAGTTATTCAGCTCAATATAATCGGTATATGACAATAAATCGTAAGTCCCCTGCGGTCTGACCTCATCGCTGAATATGTCATTATCAAGGTAAACTATATCGTAGGTTACCCTGTTTTCGCCCCTCGCATTAAACATCACGGGCTTGCCGGACACCAGTACAATGACAAATGTCCATATAATAAATTGCGCGCATATAAAAACTAAAAATCCGTAAAATTTTGATTTAAACAATTAACTCACCTATCCGATAATTGATTTTATAAAGATTACCCCACCGTCTTGTCAAGTGACAAAAACCCTGTGTGCTAAATGAGCCGGTGGAGGAATACAACAGGGTATCCTAAATAGGGTATATATGCCTTGGTAATGCCGAGCACTTCGCCTTGCTCTACGTGGTAGGGGTCGGCGGCGGCGTTAGCGTCCCCTTTGGTGATGTAGAAGGGCTCGCCCCCGGTGTAATATTGTATTTCGATTACACGGTGCATCACTTCGGCGTTGCGCTGTCTGAACAGAATAATATCTCCCTGCACCACTGTTGCCGCTACCTCTTCGGGTTTAACCTTTTCCACAAAAGCAACAGAGCCCTTATCAATTGTCCCCGTCATACTGCCCGTAAGAATGGTAACGGGGAAGAACGCGAAAGCCCTAAGGCAAAAAGCCATGACGATTACAATTGCCACTGTACTAACCGTGTAAGCTGAGTTAGATTCCTCCCTAAGACTTTCCCTTATCTTCTCTCTTTGGCGGCTTCGCGAACTATTTCCGCCATTGTTTTGACTGCCGCACATGATTGCATGATAAACGCTCACCGTAACAAGCATCAGCGCGCAGGTTATAACCGCCCACGCGATTTTGTGCATATTCGGCATAAAGGGCGATATAATGGGGACTAGCAGGTATATCCCCCGTATAATCAGCAACGATGATAACGCGCCCTCGTAAGCCATATAGCACAATACCGCATTCAGAATCACTGCGGGGAAAACGGCGGTAAAGAAGAAATCCGTGAAATTCGCATAATTCATATCGCTCATAAAAGCGCGCAGGGTATCAAGCTGTATAAAACTGTAAATGATGAATACCAACAACCACGCGACCTTATCCCTATGCTCCGCTTTAGCGTTTCTAATCATATTGAACCTTAAAATTTCCGACAATAACGCTGTGACGGCATATACCCAAAGGTCGTATACCACTACCCGAAAGCCCCATAACGCCGAATTCATGCCGAAGCCGTAAATCATCCCCATGATGATTAACGCCGCCAGATAGAAAAACGCCCCGTAACCCGCGGCAATATTCGACACGCTCGCTTTCGGAATCGGTCGCTCATTAACGCCGCTCAGAGGTGTATATATCAGTAAAGCAAATAAGTAAAGCAAAGGGCGCAAGCGGACAAACAGCAATACTTCCCTATGCGGCAGAAATAAAAAAATCAATTGCGTAGTAACCAGAATCCCTAACGCTGTTACGACTGCCGTAAGCTCATTGCTCTTTCTCATACCTTAAACCTCTACTGTATATTACTTAATCAGAAACGCGGCTAAGGAGGTATCCCGCCGCGTTTCCGCTCTAAGCGAAGCTATGAAGAACGCCTCTTATTGCATCCTTGACAGGTAAAATTGATTATCCACATAAGATATGGAGATTTTGAAAGCAACCTGCTCCCCGTAAAAATCCTCTGCGTCGTCCTTCCACTTCACACCAAAGGTAAGATTCGTCACCTCATCGCCTTTGTAAATAATTGAATTCTCTAAGGTCTGATAGCTTCCGTTGAATTCAAGGATACTGCCTAAAATTTGGCTGTGCGTTTCGCTGTTATAGTTGAAATCGTAGAGGAAGGCATCGAGTGTCCCTGTATTCCTTACATCAAAGCTGAAGAATACCTCTGAACCCGGTGCTAACAGGTCTACCGTGAAGTGTGCCGTCTGTCTGTCCGCGCTGATTTCCATTGTTCCTGTTGAACCATCGTTTGAGTTAACGGTAATATCGTTCTCATACAGTTCAAGCAGTAAATCATTGTCAACCGGCGATTCGTTCAGGTTCGCTACGCCCTCAAAGCTAAGCACCCCGGTTGCCGCCGCATATACGCCTCCGACTACCAATACCAATGCAAACACCAACAAAATCGTGGTCAACTTCTTATTATTTTTTTTCACAAAAAACAACTCCTTATAAAATTTGAATTTTTTTTTACCAGAATAAATCATGCAATTGTTCGCTCCCCCGTCAAAGTCGCTCCCCCCGTCACCTGCGGGTGACACCCCCCTCTGAGAGGGGGGCAAGGAGCTTTTTTGCCTCCCTCTTTGAGGGAGGTGCCGCCCGCAGGCGGCGGAGGGAGTGTCCCCTATTCCTCCCCGCTGAAAATTTGAGCCAGCGTATTGCTGAATGGGGTCGCAACGGGTACCATTAAGTCGTAGATTAGGCATACATTGTCATTGTCATCGTCATTGTCATCGAATACGATAACGCCGCCGCCTTCGTCCATTGGGTCGTCATCGTATTCAGAGGAATCCAAGGGGTTGCGGGCAATGCCAAAGTCATATGAGACAGCGATTTTAGTTGAGGCATGTCTGATAATCTGCGCCGGTTCACCGTTTACGGTAATCACGACATCATCATCAAATGCGTAGCCATCTTTAGACGAAATCGTCATATTCGCTTTGTAGTTATACCCGTTTTTAAACGTGCGGTCATTCGGATTCCAAGCGACATCGCATGTAAAGCCTTCCTCGTCCGAGGTTGCGATTTTGTCGGGGGTTTCGCCTACTGCGGGTTCGGTTACGTAAAGGGAGATGGTTGAAATCTCCTTTTTTGAGCCTACCGTAACTTCAGCCAAATCAACTCCCCCGTAGTAGTCTGCCAGGATAATATAAATGCCTTCCTCTTTAAGGGTCATTTGGTTATTTTGGTCTATTGATATTCCTCCGTCAATTCCTCCTTCATTAACTCCTGTGTCTTCCCATTTTATGTCAGATGCGTTAACCGTAACTTCTTTGCCTGTTGGGTCAAAAACTTTTACGGTTAAGCCGCTGTTAGGTGAGTTAAGGTCGATTACATCGCCTTTAGTGCCGGAAACACTGCCCGTTATGGTCATTTTATAGTCCGATACGGTAACGTCAGCCCAATCGCTTGTTACCCCATCATAACGTGCGCGGATAGCATTCGTGCCTGCATACCTAAGCGTCATTTGATTATTTGTGTTTATTGTTATTTTGCCCGATTCGCGTTGCTCCCATTTTATGTCAGATGCGTTAACCTCAATTTCTTTGCCCGCTTTGTCATAAACTTTTACGGTTAAGCCGCTGTCAGCTGAGTTAAGGTCGATTACATCGCCTACCATGCCGTTGACACTGCCCGTTACGCTTACTGTTCCTGCAACAGGCAAAGGAGTTACAGAATAAAGAAATTGGATTATGTCCGGGCTCTTATTAATATATTGTATGGTTGTCGCTTCTTCGCCGTTAATGGTGAGGATTATATTATCAGGGTCAAAAACCGCTTTTGTGCGGTCGTTAACTGAAAGAAAAGTGTTTAAATCGTAAGTTCGTTCCTCGAATGTATCGGATGAAGTAGTTTGAGGAAACCAGTTGATTATACTGCCTTTATAATCGTTACTATCTACTACTACTTTTACATTTGAGATACGGTCGCCTACTACGGCTTGGGTTATAGTAATGTTAACTTCAGAAATACTCTCAGGAGGTTTCGGTTTTACGACAACATTCACCATACCGGTGGCTCTTACCTTACCATACCATACGCGGAGACCATAAGTACCTGCCTCTTTAAGTGTCATTTGATTATTTTCGTCTATTGATATTCCGTCATAGTATTTCTCCCATTTTAGGTCAGATCGGTTAAACGCAATTTCTTTGCCTGTTTGGTCATAAACTTTTACGATTGCGCCGCTGTCAGCTGAGTTAAGGTCGATTACATCGTCTACAGTGCCGGAAACTTCACCCGTTAAGGTTACTTTAAGTTCCCCTACGGTAACGGTCGCCCAATCGCTGAATACCCCGCCGTAACGTGCGCGGATGCCGTAAATGCCGTCTTTTTCAAGTGTCATTTTATTATTCTCGTCTATGCTTATTCCGTCAATCTCGCGTGCCTCCCATTTTATGTCAGAGGCGTTCACCCTAATTTCTTTGCCTGTCGGGTCAGTGACTTTTACTCTTACGCCGCTGTTGGGTGAGTTAAGGTCGATTACATCGCCTGCCAAGCCGGAAACACTGCCCGTTACGGTTACGGTCGGTTTCGCTACGATAACGTCAGCCCAATCGCTAAATTTCCCGTGGTAATTTGGGCGAATGTGATAAGTGCCTTCATTTTGAAGCGTCATTTGGTTATTTTCGTCTATGAATACGCCGCGAAGGTTCTCCTGTTCCCATTTTATGTCAGTTGGGTTAACCGCAATTTCTATTCCGTTTTTGTTATAAACCATTGCAGTTACGCCGCTGTTGGGTGAGTTAAGGTCGATTACATCGCCTGCCAAGCCGGAAACACTGCCTGTTACTCTTACTGTTCCGTCATGTATAACCTCTGTCGCCGTTACCTTAATCATTGCTACTACGCTAAGGTCTGAATTTTTCGTGTACGTTCCCCTCTGTTCATCACTTGTGTATGTACTCTCGCCAATCAGATATTTCATGTATATAATGCCGGGTTTTTTTGCTTCGAGCTTAAACTTGGTGTTGGCACTATTATAAGTAAGCTTTGCTGAAGCCGTTTCGGTTATTATTTCGTTTCCGTTACTTTTTGGAGTACTAAGAGGCGTTCCGAACTCATCGGTTAAAATCCATGAGCCGAATTGAGGGTCAAATCCGTAATATTTCACGCGGTTAATTTGGTCTTGAACATCAATATAGCCTCTGAGCCCTATGTTTGAGCTTTCAGCGACAAGGTCTACACCCACCTTCATTTCCATTTCCTTTGTTCCGTAGGCGGGTAAATCAGCAGTGCCGTATGGATTTAAATCGGCAAACATAACATGTTTAAGTGACCTCAGAGGATAAATATCTCCTTGATACTCTATGCCGTATGACGGTAGGGTGTTTGACATTTCAGCACCATGAGTTGACATAGGGACGTTGTTATACAGCGTATCTTTCAACGCATTGCCGTTTCTGAACTGTTTCGCAAACTGCCCTGAATTTTGCTTGCTGTATGCTTGATTGTTGTTGAAGTTACTCCAAGCAGCGTCTGAAATAGAGTAAACAGGTTTCTCCCCACTGCCGTCAGTTTTTGCATACATTTTGTATTGTTGTTCTCTGAGGTCTTTGGCGGCATCTCCGTATTTGTCGCCGAAAATAAAGACTGAATTTTTTTGGTTGTATTGACCCCAATGCTCTTGACCTCCATCGCCCGGTGCCATCGCGCCGGACATTGAGAAGATTGCAACTTTGTAGGTGATTTCTACAGGGCAGTTATATTCGGTAGATTCAGTAATAAACCCTGTGGATAACTCAGAGACTATTCCTGTATACGGCGGCAGGTCTATGCTTGACGCGACAGTATCTGTGTGGGTTTGAGAATCAGAAACTGAAGAACCATGTTCCCAGCCAAACATTTGTGAGGCAGAAAACTCAAATCCTAAACTCCACTTGAATAATTCCGTAAATTTAAAATTAAAGGATGTGTTCACCGATTCCGTAAATGAATAATCATGGTGAAAAGAAGCATGGTTTTCCAATGTTTGGGTGACACTTACAGAGCGTGATGTATCCTCCGTTGTTGTAACTCCGGTGCGGTTTGTGTGTGAAACTGCCAGAGAGTTTTCCTTGTCCGTAATTTGGTAGCTAACCCCTTGCACGTTATTTTTAGCGGCTTCCTCAATATCCTTATAACCTTCCGCCGCTGTAATTATTTCCAACCCACTATCCAGTATGGGGGTTATCTTAAAATCATAAAACGCCAAACCATAGGCGTTAAACTTCCACCTGTTGTTCATAAAATCGTTAGACCAATAAGTATGTGTAGCAGTTGTGTAAAGTACCGTTTTTCTGGTCGTGTCGGTCATCAAAGGCAGACCCACGTTACCGTCAATACTATCAAGAACTCTATCAGTTGACGAACCAATACCCGACGCTATATCACCTGCCATTGCGCGGCGCACGTCATTAAGTGAGTTTGCGCTTTTCAATTGTTTAATATTCATATGGTCTTGGCGTTTTGGGCTATTGTTTTTCCCGTCACCATCATATGCCTTATTGCTGTCCTGCGTCCAAGTGAGCTGCCATTGTATGTCATGAAAGCCTTGTCCTACTTCTTTCCCGCCCTTCCATTGGTCAAATGTATCCCGCGCGTCGCCTTTCCCGTATACGGTATAGTGCGTGTGCTCTTTAAACAGCATATAAGCGACTTGTGCCCAATATCCAAGCAAAGAGCCTCCGTCAGAAGCATCGCTCCACATGGCTTTCTTGTAAAGCTCTGCAGGCTCCATGTCGTCCGCCATTTTCTCGCCGCCGTTAAGGTCATAATAAGTAATACCATTAATTTTTGCTGATTTAACGCCGATTTTTTTGCCGTTTGAGTCTAATAGATAATCAACCTCTGTTGAGCTCCCCGCCATTTGCGGCTCTTCGGAGTTTTCCGGCTCTTCTTTCTCCTCTTGCTCTTGTTCCTCTTCCTCTTGTTGCTCTTGACCTTGCTCTTCGGGCACTTGCTCCTCAGCCGCCGCCACCATACTAACAAGCGAAACGCTCATAGCCAAAGCAAGCAGCAGGGCGATTGCCTTTTTCATAAAAGCTCCTCCTCGTAAAATTTATTGTACTATAGTATTTTACCTTATTTTTCTTTGTTTGTCAACAGTTTTTTCCTGTCCCGTCTGCGTTTTTTTTTTTTTTTTTTGCGTGTGTGCACGGGACAGGCAAGCCTGTCCCCTACATAACCCTAATTGTGTAGGTGGAAATTTTGTAGGGGACGGGCAAGCCCGTCCCGCACATGCACATCGTCCCGAATACCTCCTAGGTCTCCCTCCCCCCGTCAGCTACGCTGACACCCCCCTCCAAGAGGGGGGCTAACCCCTAAGCCTCCCTCTCAGAGGGAGGTGCCGCCCGCAGGCGGCGGAGGGAGCGAGGGGGGAGCGTTCCCCCTATTCCCCATCAAAAATTTCAACCAACGTATTCCCGAAAGGCTCAAACACGGGGGACATCAAGTCATTGATTAGGCATACATCATATTCATCAAATACGATGAGTTCATCGTATCCGCCGGATGAATCGTCATAAGCGTAGCTTGATAATGAGGGGGTCGCATCAAAGTTGTATGAAATGGCGATTTTAGTTGCGGTATGTCGGACAATTTTCGCCGTTTCGCCGTTTACGGTAATCACCACATCATCGTCGAATTCGTAGCCCTCTTCCGCCGTAATCGTCATATTCGCGGTGTAATAAACCCCGCTTCGGAATTGGCGGTCATTCGGATTCCAAGCGACATCGCAGGTATAGCCTTCCTCGTCAGAGGTGGCGATTTTGTTGGGTGTTTTGCCCTCTACGGGCGCGGTTACGTAGAGCGAGATGACTGTGACTTCCTTTGCATCAACCTTTACCGTAACGTCAACCCAATCGCTCCAAACGCCCATATAGCAAGCACGAATCTTAAAATCGCCCACTTCGTCAAGCGTCATAAGGTTGTTTTCGTCTATCGTTAATCCCGCACGGTTTTTCTGCTCCCAAGTGATACTTGATTGCTCAACGAGGATTTCCTTGCCGGATTTGTCATAAACAATGGCTTTTACGCCGCTTTCGCTTGAATTAAGGTCTATTACATCTCCGAGCGTGCCGTTTACGCTTCCCGTTACCTCAATCGTTCCATCGTGTACGGGGTCGCTGACTTGAACGTGTATGGTCGCCGTTTTGGTAAGCTCGCTGTTTTTGGTGTAATTCGTCTGCCCGTCGCTTCGGTATACATTATCGTCAATTACATATTTCAGATAGACATCGCCCGGCTTTTTGGTTTCAAGCACAATTCGGCTGATTGACTTAGTAAAGGTAAGCTTGGCGTAATCGGTTTCGGTGACCGTACTATTGCCCTGCGTTGTTGTATTCCCTACGGGGATACCGTTTTTATCCGTCATGACCCACGAGCCGAATTTAGGCTCAAAGCCGTAGTACAGAATATGGTTTTTTTGCTCTGTTTTTCCGTTATAGCCTTTAAGTCCGATAAGCGTACCGTCAAGGCTAAGGGTGTTGCCCGTATCAATTTCATATTCTCTGACTTCAAAAGGCGCGCCCTCTACATTTAAGATGTTTGTAAAGGTAAACATAGTTTCTCTCAGAGGATAGAGCGGGTACAAATCCCTGTTTTTTAGGTTATAAGTGGGGTAGGTATTGGTCATAGTTCCGCCGTAAGTAGACATCGGAACATTTTCGGAAAGCCAGCTGCCTATCCTTGAAGAGCCGGAGACACTTCTCGATTTGCTTGCCGCTGTTTTGCCGTTTACCGTACCCCAATCAAGCGACCTTACGGGGTTTGAAGTGCTTTTTGACCAGCCGTAGGTGTTGTTTGCAAGACTGTCGCCGTTGCGGCTGGCTTTTATGTCGGCGGCGGCACTTCCGCTCATTTCGCCGAAGGTTGTGGTAAAATGACGCTGGAAGCTCCAGTCTTGGGGTGATATAGCGGTGTAAACATCGCCCGCCATGGAGAAGATAACGACCTTATAGTTGATTGCCATAGGGCAGTTGTAGTCCGTTGATTCCGTAGTAGTACCTTTGGAGAGCTCGGCAATCACCCCTGTATGAGGCGGCATTAATATGCTTCCGTTTAATGTAATATTATCGTTATGCGTTTTAGAATTCGAGGTGCTCCTTTCAAATTGAAACAGTTCTTCAGCGGTAAACTGTCTGGTTAAAGTGCCTTTGAACATATCAAGAAGTCCCAATTCAATTGTGCGTGTCAGCGACTGAGTAAATTTAAGCCCTGTCGTAGTAGACACGCTGTTTGACATCGTCTCGGATATGGATACATCGCGCGATGTATTCTCAGTCATTTCAGCAGCCGATTCGTTTGTATAGCTCCTTACATCCGGCTTTTGGTCGGGTACATATTTATAGGTAACGCCTTTTGCTCCCTTTTCAAACGCTTCTTCAATTGAGCCGTAGCCCTCCGCCGCCGTAATAAATGAGAGGCTATCATCGTTTACGGGCGTCAAGGTGAAATCATAAAAGGCTATGCCGTAGGATTTATAATCATATCTGTACGTGCCGCCATGCTTATCGATTGACGTTACTATGGTGTAAAGAACAGGGCGCGACGTAGGGTCGTTAAGCTTTTCAAGACATGCGCCGCCGTTATTATGGCTCAGCACATTCGCGGCTGATACATGCACTATGCCGTTGGAAACCTCTTCCGCCATGGTTTGCCTTACAGAGGATAGGGAGTTAGCGGAAGCTAAGCCGGTATATCTAACCCACGCCGCATTGCTTTTATCCCGCGCGCCGCGTGATGTTTTTTGAAAATCATCAATTAAATCGGGCCATCTGTCATTTTCATTCCGCCCCATTGCTTTATCAAATTCGTCATCGTTTTTAGCACCGTAGCCGTATGTAGAATATAGCGGATTGGCTTTAAAGATGAGATATGCAAGCTGTGACCAGTAGCCAAGGGGCGTGCCGCTGTCATGGGAGCTTCGCAAGGCTTGGCTGTACATCGATTGCGCGCTCGGGTATTCTTTTTTTACGCCGCCGTTCATGTCAAAGTAAGTCGTACCATCAATTTTTACCGATTTAACGCCAATTCTTTTGCCCGATGAATCGCGCAAATAATCAGGTTCAGCTGCACTTGCTCCTCCCGCCATTTGTTCTTCCTCTTCCGCCACCGCCGCCATACTGATAAGCGAAATGCTCATAGCACCCGCCAGCAGCAGGGCGATTGCTTTTTTTATGCCGAAGCTTGCTTTACCTGCTGATTCTTCCTTGTTTTTCAAACCGATGTTCATAAATTGCCTCCTAATATAAATTTATTGTACTATAGTATTTTACCTTATTTTTCTTCATTTGTCACTATTTTTTTGCGAAAAATAGCAAACTACACAAAATAAAATGTATATTTTGTGTAGTTTGCTGTTTATATATTAAGGAATTTGCAAGGCTTTAGGTATAAATTAATTCTCTGTTGTCTACAATATCACAAATTACAGGTTCGAGTAAATTGACCAAGTCTTTGGTTTTTATCATAACTCCGGCATTCAGGGAGCCGGAGCTTATGTCAATCATGTCTTCATCAAGGACAGTTTGGTCTATATAAAATTTAGCCTTCCCCATAAATTGGAAAGGAGAAATCGCGCCTACCACTAAGCCCAGCTTATCCTTTAATTCATTGCGCGGGGCAAAGTCAAGCTTTTTTACTTTAGCAATGCGCCTGATTTTCTTCATCTTGCTAAGTCTTTTATTGCCCGGTATCAGCATAATATGAAAATGCCCTTCTTCGTCACTGCAAACCATACATTTCAATACTTGCGACAATGCTACGCCTCGCTCTTTTGAAACCTCTTCGCACGTTAAAGCAGGGTTTTGATGTGAAGTTACAACAAACTTAACTCCTAATCCATGAAGCGTTTTAGTAACAACAGTTTCCATAAATAAATTCCTTCATGTATTTAAAATAGCAGAAACTTACGAAAAAGTCCCACCGACAACGCTATTATATATATCGCCCACAGCCTGCACCGCCAAAAACAAATCCTCATCATGATTTTTCAGTTTAGCCGATAACTCATCCCTATTGACGAAAAGCTCCGAATCAATCAAAGGCTTATCCTTGTATTCCCAAGTGTTTATTGTAATGCAGTTTTCATAGTTTTCCCAATTATCCGCACCCGAGTTGACAACTATATCTGTTTCCCTTTTCAAATGAACCGCGCTAAAGCCCGAGCCCGCCAAAACTACCCTATCATTGCCGTGGCTTATTGTTGCATATTCATAAAAAATGCACTTAACTCTCATCTTTTGCAAAAGCGCAACTATCATCATATTCACATTTGATGTTTTCGGAAAATGCACCGTGCAACCGCTTAACTTCTCTGTATTTGCAACATTAGAGATATAATAATCAATCTCCGAAATTATTCCAATGTCTGCATGAATCCCAATCATAGCATGAATCCCCCGATATGTTCATACGGTTGCACTTGGGCAATGCCGAAGGCAACCGTATGAATTTAGTTTGATTAATCAATTGCATCCGTGTAAATTGAGAATACAATCGTTTCCCAAGAAATATCACCGTTTTGCGCTACAACTGTGAGCTGAACGGGACGCCCCGGAATAATAACTTGCTTAACCTTTTGAGTGCATTCTAAAATAAAATCGGTTTCATCACTAACGCTGTTTATTACACCAAGGCATTGTGCAATGTCGGTCGGAGTGTCCTTAGTAACAGAGGGGTAATTCATAAAAAATGCTAAGTTTGGAGATTCCCCGCTAGTGATTTTTACGCCGCCTAAACGAATACTTGCCTTTTTAATTTTATCCTTTACGAATCCTGCCGCAACGGTCTTGTTTTTTAAGCTACAAACGCTTTCCTTTGTTTCGTTAAGTTCATATATAAAGTTAAACACGTTAACGCTTTGCTCTCCGCGGAGGTCTTTTTGCATTAATTCTTTTACCGTTTCGCGGTCATACCCTTGCCCCAATAAAAACATCATCTTAACCAAAGCGGCTTCGGGGGTCATATCAACACCGCTTATAACTCCGGCGCGTGAAAGCTTTACGCTCGCATCATACAGCCCCATCTCAACCATGCCTTGATTACATTGGGTAACATTAACAACAGCAATGTTCTGCCTTTCAATAGCCCGTTCAATTTCTTTCATAAGCGCATCACTTGTCGGAGCGTTACCAGTGCCGTATGTCCGTAAAATAACACCTTTTAATCCCTCAATTGAAAAAACGCTTCGCAAGATTTGCGGGCTGATACCGGGGAAAATATCGAAAATTAAAACATTCGGGTCTAAAAACTCACTAATGAAAAATCCTTCGCTTGCAGGTTTCTTAATAAGTTTTGTATCAAGAGTAATATGTTCACCGATTTCGGACAGCGGTCTTAAATTAGGCGTATCAAAGCCCGCAAACCCGTTTGAACTTACTTTGCGGGAGCGATTCCCTCTAAGAAGCTTATTATTAAATAATACACAAACTTCCGGCACGGTAGGCACTCCATCTGAAGCCGCAAGCGTTAATGCCGTAACCAAATTTTGCGCCGCATCATTTCGCGGTTTAGCAAGCGGTAGCTGAGAGCCTGTGACAATTACGGGCTTGTCAAGGTTTTCGAGCATGAATGACAAAGCGGAGGCTGTATGCGACATCGTATCAGTGCCATGCAAAATTACAAACCCGTCAAATTTTGCATATTCATCCCTAATTTTTCTGGCTATATCAGCCCAATAGCCGGGGTGCATATCCGATGAATCAATTAGCTCCATTTCCTGCGTTTCAACGTCAAAGTTAAGCTCCTTTAATGCAGGAGAGTGAGCCTCTATTTCTTTCCATTTAGCAGGAGTAAGCGGTTTTTTGGGGTCTCCGCCTTTATGTAGCATTGCTATTGTTCCGCCGGTGCAGAGCATGAGAACTTTTTTTTTAGTTTGCATTAGGCACAGCCACCCTTTCTTCCAATACGATTTTATATTTAACGGTATTGCCATCGCCAGTGTTTTTTAACTCATTTTTCACTTTCTTGCCCAAAAGATTTTCTAAAACACCTATAGTGTAGCCTTTAAAAAATTCCGTATAATCTTGAACCTTATCGCCACTTGGATTTAAAAGGAAAAGATTTTCTACTGACAACACAGACCCTTCCCCATAAGTCATTTTCCCAAAACCAGCTCGCGTGTCAAATTCACACCAAATTTTAATATTTTTTTCATCGCTTCCAAATCGTTTTTTGCTATTAAGTTCTGTAGCAAGCGATGTCCCAAAAGCTGCACCGCATCGCTCGCCCGCATTAAACAGTGCTCGGTCCATTATAGGTTTAGCTTTATTTAAATCTTTTTCAAACAAATCTTCCGCCAAAGTTTTATGAAAATCACTAAGAAAATTAAGAAATGTTTCAACTTTAAATGCAATATTACGATTTTCGTCATCAGGGTTAAACATTTCCCCGATAAAAAATGAAAACAAACGGTTTTCATATGTTATCGAAAAATCATACCCGTAAATTGATTTCCACAAAGCATGAGCTTGTTTCCTCAGCTTAATATACTTATCAGATTCTGAGATGTTTGTACATAGCCCAACACATACTTCAGGACACAAGGAAGCAAGAATCATTAAAACTTCCTCATGAAACAACACTTTAGGTGTTGCTTCATTTTTATAACGCTCATCCATAGACCTTATATTAGGGTCTAATTGTGTTTCCATATCCGAATCGAAAGTTAAAAGCGTTGTTGACTCAAAAATATCGCTTTCCAACTGCGATTTTATCAGCCTTTTTATCTCTAACAATTTGTCTTTCTTTTTGTCTGGCAACTCTGGTGGCATACGACTTGCTACAAATACATATAAGCTTTCCGATTCTACTTCAGAAACATTATCTTTGCGACTTGTTATGGGTTCTTCTAATTCTACCCTTTTATTAGTTATGTTAGCGGTAATTAAAGGCAAAAGCCAATTTCTTAAAGAAAAAATAGCTTCTATGTTAGGACAAAAAACAACCGCTTCAACATCGGCAATTTCACGAGCTATCTCGCTGTAATAGGTTATCCCTGCTCTTGAATCAATGAGAAAGTAGTCTATTCCCATATCTATTAGAGCAGGTTTCAAATTGTCATTGACAATTTGAACAAATAATGATTTTGATTCTTCAGAAGACTTTGATGAGAGAAGTCGAAGCCATTTAACACGAAATATATTATTCCAATAGCCCAAGCTAACGCAACCGCTCGGAAGGATGTGTACACTTCCTTTTCCGTAGATTTCTTTAACGGGTTTCAAATACGAACTAAGGCGTTCATTAAAGTTACGCTCTTCTGGGCTTTCATTGTCGCTAGGATAGACCTCATCATAAATTAGGTTGTAAAGACCGCCTTCAACCTCGCATATGTCAACCCCGAAATTTAAAGGGATACCAGGTGCATCAAAATCAAAGTCAGCTATAACCACCTTTTTTCCTAACGCCGCTAGGCAACGTGCCGTTTGAGACAATAAAAGGGTTCTGCCTACTCCCCCTTTATAAGAGTAAAAATTGATTGTTTTCATATTAGCTAGTCCTTTCACGTTTTAAAATATTAGATGATAGTGAAATCATTTTAAATTTCACTTTTGATATGTCGCGATAGCGATGTGCAAAGTTACGTCCTACATGTATAATAAAGGGCTTATAGGTGCTGCTGTTTTCCGATTTTTCCCATGTTTCCCAATCCTCAACCTCTTCATTATCTGCTATTCGCTTATCAAACATTTTATCAATTTCGTCAAACACTCGTGATAACTCATTTGTGAATGAAAAGCCTTCATTTATCTTCTCTTCCACATCATCTATGAGTTCAGAAAGCAAATTTTTATCATAAAGAAAATCAAACATCTAAATCACCTCCAAATCATTAGGAAAGTATGCAAAGCTAATTTTGTCACTTAAAAACTCATTTATAAAGTTAAAATAAATTTTAGACAAATTACAATTTATTTTAAACATATTATCAACACTGTCACAGAGTAAAGCCTTTTTTAGCTCTCCTGTTGTACTATTTTTTTCGTACCATATCGAAAAAATCAATTTAGGAAGAGTACTAAATAATAATTCCCATTCAACAATTTTATCATAATTAGTAAAATATAGCCTAGGATTATTTTTAATTAAAACATATATATTACCATTAATCCCATAAACTAACATTTTTAATAAAGCTTTATATTCCAAGAAAATACTAATATCTTTTTCATCAAAAACATTGTTATGTGGGTGGTTGTGAATAAATATCGTTGATAATGCACTTTCTTTATGTAACGTGTCTATCACGACGGTCACACTCCTTTCTTAATCATACATATTGTTTGAAAATCATATTCTTCAAGTTTAATAAAATAGTTATACTCAAAATTATTATAATCATTTTGAGCAAATACCTCTCTAGCTATACTCAAAAACTTTTCAGCTTCAAGAGCGGAAATGGCTTCTGGCACCATGCGATCCAAATTGCTTTGCAGTTTAGTTAAGTCCATAGTATTCGTCATACTTAACCCCTCCGTTATTTATTATTGACTTTAAATAGCAAAAAATATCACAACCCCACCTTAACCTTCCTCCCCCTACTCTCCCTCAACCCCACTACCATATCAATATACTCCTGTATCTTCCTAACTCCCTCATCATCAAGCGTGTAGGGGACAAAAATTGAATTTACCCGATTATAGCTGCACTTTTGGTCGCACAGCCCCACAAGATAATCAAGCGATACGTCAAATATCTTAGCAATCTCTACCTTCATCGAGTCGTTAGGCTCGCGCTCGTTTCTTTCGTATTTCGCCACCGTATGTAATGATACATTTAATTTTTCAGCTAAATCCTCTTGGGTCATATCGTTGTCTTCACGTAGCCCCTTCAATCTCTGCCCTAACATAATCCGTCTCCTTTATAAGTATAATACATTATACCATAACCCTTGCGAAATTTGTCGTTTCCTACCCGAAATGTACAGCGATATTTTATTGAGCACCCGTTACGTGTCGGTACTTTCTCTCAAAAAATAAAAATGAACATCGTACCTAAGCTCAATAGGCGCAACGCTCATTCAGATAATCCCTTTCAAGAAAATTTACGTTTTGCACAAAACACGCTATAAAACTTTGAGCAAAATTACATGATAAACAAAAGCTATGGTATCTTGATTTATTATAACATACACCCGCGCATAGGTCAAGTCATTGTCAAAATCACGTAATTATTTTTATTTTCAGTTGACAATTACAATTTTTTAGTGTATAATAAAAATAATTATTATGTTCGGACTATATTGAGAATTGAAAAACCGTTAACTAAGGCGGTTTGTTTGCGTTTGGTAATATAACAAATCCAAGGCGCAAAGGAAAGGATGGTCATAAGAAGTGACTAAAAACGAAAATCCTCAGGGCTTCAATAAGCAGCAGCCCAAAAGAACGGAATCGCTCAAAAGCAGAGCCTTTTTTACCAAAAAAAATCCCTCTAAAAAATCCAATTTATCAAAAAATCATCCCGAAAACAGCACTCATTCAACGATGGCAACGACAGCGACGACAGCAACGACAGCGGCGGCGTCAGCGGCTTTACCCGAGCCCCTGCCCGCAGTGCAAGCCCAAGCCGCGGTAAGCGAGGGCTACCAAACTAATCATCGTTCCTCAAAAAAAACACCGCTGAAAATTATACCCTTGGGCGGGCTTAACGAAATCGGCAAAAATCTTACGGTATTTGAGTGCGCGAATGACATGTTTATCGTAGACTGCGGGCTTGCCTTTCCCGACAGCGAAATGCTGGGGGTAGACATTGTAATCCCCGACTTCACCTACCTTGAACAAAATGCCGACAAATTGCGCGGAATCGTTATCACCCACGGGCATGAGGACCACATCGGCGCGCTTTCTTACCTCTTAAAAAAGGTGAAAGCCCCCGTCTATGCGACAAGGCTTACCATCGGTCTTATAGAAGGCAAGCTGAGCGAATTCAACCTCTTGAAATCCGCGGAGCTTAATGTCGTAAAACCGCGCCAAACCGTTAAAATGGGCTGTATGGCGGTCGAGTTTATACGGGTAAACCACTCAATTCCCGACGCCGTTGCGGTAGCGGTTCATACCCCCGCCGGAATCGTCATTCATACGGGTGACTTCAAGGTGGATTATACCCCCATAGAAAGCGGCGTGATTGACCTTGCCCGCTTCGGTGAACTGGGCAACAGAGGCGTTTTAGCCTTGATGTCCGATTCTACCAACGCCGAAAAGCGCGGTCATACCGCCTCCGAGAGGACGGTCGGATACGCGTTTGAGCGGCTGTTTGACCACCATGCCGAGGGCAAGCGCATCATAATCGCAACCTTTTCCTCCAATATACACCGGGTTCAGCAAATCGTAAACAGTGCGGTGCGCTGTAAAAGAAAAGTGGCGGTATTCGGCAGGAGCATGTTAAACGTCATAAAAACGGCAATGGAGCTTGGCTACTTAAAAGTCCCGAACGGGATTATCATAGGCATTGACGATATGAACCGCTACCCGCCCGAAAAAATCGTGCTGATTACAACGGGAAGCCAAGGCGAGCCTATGTCCGCTCTGACAAGAATGGCTATGAGCGAGCATAAGGACGTTTCCATATCGGCGCACGACCTTATCATCATCAGCGCAACGCCCATTCCGGGCAATGAAAAGCATGTAACCAAGGTAGTGAACGAGCTTATGCGCTCGGGTGCGGAGGTTATATTTGAATCAATGTACGATGTCCATGTTTCGGGTCACGCCTGTCAGGAAGAATTAAAGCTGATGATGTCGCTTGTAAAGCCCAAATTTTTCATACCGATTCACGGCGAATATAAACACCTCAAAAAACACGCCTCATTAGCATATGAACTGGGAATTGAAAAAAGCAATGTGATTATACCGGGCGCAGGCAACGTAATTGAATCGGACGGCATCGATATGAAGGTTACGGCTCAAGTTACGGCGGGCAGGGTTTTTGTGGACGGCTTGGGCGTAGGAGACGTAGGCTCTATAGTTCTGCGCGACCGCAAGCACTTGGGCTTAGACGGCATCATCATCGTAGTCGCCACAATAGATACCTCAAACGGCTCGGTGCTGTCGGGACCGGACATTGTATCGCGCGGCTTTGTATATGTCCGCGAATCGGAGGAGCTTATGGATGCGGCGCGGGTATTACTGTCCGACGCGCTTCATAAAAGCCTTGAAAGCAATATCCGCGACTGGAACGCCATAAAAGCAAAGATGAAAGACGCACTGAGCGAGTATATCTACGTTAAAACCAAACGCCGCCCCATGATACTGCCGATTATCATGGAGCTCTAGCTCTAAGCCCTGTTCAACTTCAATTATCAATTGTCAATTGATTTAAATGAGGAGTGAATCATTTTATGAGCCCCCTGCGTAAAGAAGAGCCGCGTTATACCTATAAGGATTATATAACATGGGATGAAAACTTCAAATGCGAGCTGATAGACGGGATTCCCTACGTTGACGGAAAGCCCTACGATGAGATACCTCCCAAAGCGGTTATGCTTGCACCCGCTCCGGCTTGGCAGCATCAGATGGTTTCGGGGGAATTATTCTTTAGAATCAGAGCATTTCTTGAAGGCAAGCCGTGTAAGGTTTTTTCATCTCCGTTTGACGTAAGGCTGAATACGGATGAGGGCGATGATACGGTAGTACAGCCGGATATAGTGGTAATCTGTGACAGTAATAAGCTGAGCGGCACAGGCTGTATAGGCGCGCCCGACATGGTCATTGAAGTATCGTCTCCGTCAACTACAAGACGGGATAAGCTTGATAAATTTAAAATGTACCAAAAAGCAGGTGTGCGCGAATACTGGATTGTAGAACCCGATACCAAGCTGACGGACGTTGTTATCTTTAAAAAAGAGGGTTATGATATGACAAGATATTCCGATAAAGACATCATTCCCTCTTATGTCCTTACAGGCTGTGAAATCAATATGAATGATATTTTTTATGACCGGGAGTTCTGAAAATGACTGGTAAAAGATGGACGGTATTTCTTATAATATCGATGGTTTTGGTAAGCGTGTCTCTGATTTGCGCGTTCGCGCTTTACGGGGTTGTTTCTGAGCTTAGTTTCTGGATTCTTCTGGGGCTGATTTCTTTGTCCGCGATTGCGTTTTTACTATCATTCAAAGCCGTGTGCAGAAGTATGCGGCGTTTTGTAACGGAAACGGAATCACACCTTGACCTTACCGAGCGTGACGCGCTCTACCGCTTCCCCGCCCCCGCCGCGATTGTAGACGATGAGGGTATCATCATCTGGTATAACATGGCGTTTACAGAGCAAATCTACGGTCCCGATGCCTTTGGGGTTCACGTCAGCAAGGTCGCCGATATTAATCTGGAAGCTGTTATGGATAATGTGGACACAGCGGTTGAGCTCCGCTCCGATAAATTTAAGGTTACGGCGGTCGCCTCCGAAAAGCTGGACCTCAATTCCGGCGAGGTCGTATCGACAATCGTCCTGCTTTATTTTGAAGATATGAGCGATTATATCGCGCTTGAAACGGAATATTTAAACTCCAAGCCATCCGTAATGCTTATATCGGTAGATAATTATGAGGACATACTTGCAAACGAAAAGGAATACGAAAAAGCACGTATTATGATACGGGTTGAAAGGCTTCTTGAAGCATATTTTGAGGAGCATAAGGGTGTTTTGAAAAAAACCTCCAGTGACAGATTTTTTGTTATTTTAGAAGAACGCCGCCTGAGAGAAATCATTGAAGCCCGCTTTAAAATCCTTGATTCGGTAAGGGCAATCCCCGTTTCGGAGCAATCGCTTGTAACACTTTCCATAGGCGTAGGCATGAGCTCGTCTAACCTTTCCGAAAGCGAAAAACTTGCGCGTCAAGCATTAGAGATGGCGCACGGCAGAGGAGGCGACCAAGCGGCGGTTAAATCAGATTCCGACTTTGAATTTTTCGGCGGAGTATCCAAAGGAATCGAGAAGAATACCAAGGTTAAAATCCGAATTGTGGCAAATGCGTTATCCGAATTTATCAATACAAGCTCTGAAATATATCTGATGGGTCACGCACACAGCGATATGGACTGCATCGGCGCAGGCGCGGGTCTTTGCGGAGCGATTCGCATACTGAAGCCGGACATGTATGTCCGAATGGTGACGAATGTGAACAATACGCTGGCAAGCGCGATTATACACCGCCTTGAAGATAATCTGACAGGTGAGGACGATATATTCGTCACGATGGACGAAGCTTTGAAACGAATCGACGATGAAGCCCTCCTAATCGTAGTCGACACCCACGGTAAGGACACAGTTGAATATCCCGAGCTTTTGGAGCGAATCAAAAAAGTGGCGGTAATAGACCATCACCGCCAATCCGTCAACCATATAGAAAAAGCCGTTATTTTTCATAACGAGCCTTACGCCTCATCCACCTGCGAAATCGTAGCTGAAATCATCCAATATTGGAGCGGCATAGAAAAACTGCAAAGCTATTACGCCGATGCCATGCTGGCAGGAATCATGCTTGATACTAAAAACTTTATCATGAGGACCGGCGTGAGAACTTTCCAAGCCGCCGCCTTTCTCCGCAAACTCGGCGCGGACATGCTGGCGGTAAAGGGTCTTTTCGCAAACTCCGTGGGGTGTATACAAAAACGCTCCAAGCTGATTTGTTCAGCCGAAATCTACGAGCGTTGCGCCATATCGGTTGATGATGAGCCGGATGCGGATACCCGCATAGCCTCCGCCCAAGCGGCGGACGAGCTTCTTGAAATCGAAAACGTAGATGCCAGCTTTGTCATCTTCCGCACCTCTAAGGGAGTTAATATATCGGCGCGTTCATTGGGGCGGATGAATGTCCATGTAATTATGGAAAAATTAGGCGGCGGCGGACACCAAACAATGGCTGCCGCCCAATTCCCCGGAGCCGCGCTTTTTGAGGCGAAAGCAAAACTAATCAGCGCGATTGACGAGCATATAGCAAACATCTCTTAAAATAATTGACAATGTACAATTGTCAATTATTTCAAAAAAGGATACTTAATCCCTAATTGTCAATTTTCAATTATCAATTGTCAATTGAAACTAAAATTCCTTAATAAAGCTGTCGGTATAATCCTTTTTTACGGAATCAAGGAAATTCAAAGCGTTTCTCTTGATGCCGAACGCGCCTACCTGTACGTAAAGCATATTATTATACGGCTTGATAAAAGCATCGCCGTATTTTTTCTTAACTTCAAGGAGAAAGCTTTCGGCATTGCCGCGAACGCTGAAAGCCCCGACCTGCACATAATAAAGCCTTTGCGTGTTGACCGTATCAAATTCATTTTGCAGAACACTTGCCTCCCCTCCCCTAAGCTTTGCAAGCTCCGCCGCTACCATGCCCTTAAAGCGCGAATACGCCGCCGAAGAGGTAACATAATATAAGGGGCACTGCTTCCCCGTAACATCGTAATGCCGTATAATGTCGTTTACCGTGAGTCCGAATCTGTCCAATAAGTAAGCAGTAAGCCACGCAAGCGATTTCTCCGTGGCATCGTTAAACTTTCCCGTAGTATCGGGGTGACAGGTTTCTATGCTGATTGAATATCCGTTTGCTTGATTTGTGCAGTATGACCATTCGTTGAGCGGTATGCACTGGATAATCTCGCCCTCCAAGCCGACTATAAAATGGCTTGAAACATATCGGTCTTTCCTATCCTTTAAGCTCTCAAAATAATTTCGGTTATTCAAAGCCGTGCTTTTCGGGTTGCCTACGTAATGCACGGCTATTTTTGTTACCTTTTGGAGCTTAATACCCGGTCTGCTGAATGGGTTTGCCGTTAAAAACATTTCCTGAATTTTCATTGTGATTTCCTTCCCTTGCATGTATAGCCGTTCAACCTAAAAACAATTGATTTAAGGTTGAACGGCTATATTTTAGCAAATTAAAAATATTTTAAATAAGCAGTTGCTTATTTGGTTTTTATATCAGCCTGCTTTTCGGCTTGAGATTTGATGCTTAGTGCCATTTTCATAAGAAACGGCGGCAACGGAGTACCGATGTCGTTTATATTTTCCAAAATGGAAATGAATTCATTTGCAATCAGCCAAAGAGCGGCAACGGACGCAATAACAAAATGCGTTTCAACGTCAAGAACAATAAGAACCGTTGCGTGAGCGAGCAGGCTGTCCATCAGCATACCTACGGCAACTAAAAGCCACATGCAAATTTTCTTCACAATCCCCCGAAGCCCCGCGCTTGAATTAACTTCATTGCCGCGATATTTTGCCGCGGCAATCCCCGTTGCATAATCGATAATATTGCTGATGACGAGGATTGCCATCGGCACGGCAAGAATCCCAAGCCACCCCGACAAGGCAGCCCCCGCCGCTATAAACCAAGCTTTCATTTTAGCCACAAAATCACCATCCTACTGTTGTTTTACAGGCGGCAGGTTGCCGCCATTACGGAATCATATCCGCTTCGCTGTCTGAATCATTGTCTGTCTCGGGCGGCGAAGGCGGCTCGCTAAAAGCTCCCGTGCTAGGGTCATAAACCCAACCAATCGGAGCTTCAAGCTCCGCCTCTTCCTCCGTCTGAGCATTCAGCCGAACAAGCCGCGCAACATAATCCGGCGCGTATCTTTCGTCTAACGCCAACCCTCTCTCGTCAACTTCCTTTTCATAACCCCCGACTAAATTCTCAAAGGTTACATAGGCAAACATAACCATAAAAAAACCTCCTTTTAATTGTTAATTGTTAACTGTTAATTGTTAATTATTAACAGCCTTACCCTTCCACTATTATGATTCCGGCAGTGCCGTTTCCACGGCTGTTGTCAGTTCCGCCTGTTCGGTTCGCGCCGTTACCGCCCGCTCCGTAAACGGTAATGCCCTGCCCGATTACTTTAAAGCCGCCGCCGCCCGGACCGCCGGCACCGATGCCGGTTTGTGTTGAGTTGGCACTGTTGCCGGTTCCCCCGTCTCCGCCGCGCGAGGTTTGAGCACTTACCTCCGTCATGTTCGTGGCACTCTGCGTTCTCATCTTAAAGCCGACCGGGATAAAATACGGTAAAATTTCCTTTTCAAAGTTCTCCTCAATGCTCTTTGATTGAGCTGCGCCGACACCGAAGGTATCTTGAACGGTCGGTCTGAGTACGGATACGGAGTGCGCCGAGCGTCCGCCCTGCCCTACTGCTGAGGCGGTTGCATTTGTTCCTCCCTCGCCGCCCGCTACAGTCAGATATGTACCGAAGCTGACATTGTTTCCGCTTCCCGCCGCAGTCGTGGTTGTTGTAATGGTGGTGCTTACATTTGTGTTCGCAAGCAAATACACCCATGAGATTGCAATCGAACCCGAAGCACCGCCGCCTCCGGCGTACTGAGAAGAACCCGAAGCACCCGCTCCGTTCCCGCCGTTACCCCCGCCGCTCAAAGCAATTACCTTATACCACCCGTCATTAGGCGCGGTAAATGTCCCGCTTGATGTAAATACTCTCCTTAAAGACCTGCTTGTTGTTGGTGTCATCATTATACCCCCACTTTCATCATTCCGCTTAAGCCCGAGCTTCTCACCCACATATTATAAGGACTTAAGCACTTAATCCATTCCCTAGCCTGAGCGTCAAAGGTAGTTATAGTTACATTTGCGCCCCCCAAGCTTCTGGTAAACTCCAGCCACTGCTCCTCAAACTGCAAAAACAAATCCGTCGTATCAATCTGGTCAATCAGCCCCGTCACAAACCCGCAAACATTTTTATCTGCGCGGGTATCGGTGATAGCCGATTGCGAAATGCTCGTAGTGCCCGCCCCGACTAAAACAACGGCAAGCGATATGTCAAAATAAGTCCCGTCCCTAACAATTGCGGGAATCTGAGGACTTGCCGCAGGCGTCCCCGAAATAACCGCAAATCCCGCCTTTCTGTCCGCATAATCACATCGAACGACAACTCTGTCATATCGGGGATTAACTCCGTTCGCATTCGGCAGAGTTACCTTTTCACCCTCCTTAGAGCGAAACCAACGCCCTTCGAGCATAGCCCCTCCATCTCCGATATTAAGCGTCATATTAACCCCCGCCGTAACCTGCAAAGCCGAAGCGGAGGACAATATCACCCCGCTTGAAACCAAAGCCTTGTAATAATTTGCGAAATCAATATCACTGTAAACCCTGTCCCCGTCCATTGATGAAAAAAAACCATATTCCGTCAAAATAATCACTCCTTTCTTAGAGCCTGTTCAATAAAAAATACGCATCCTACGAATGTGCGTTTCCGCACTCCACGAATACGTTCCTTGCCTGCCAAACACGCACAAGCGCGCCCTCTTAAATTAATTGTCAATTATCAATTGTCAATTGTCAATTGACTCAACTCCTTTCTTGCCGTTTCTTCATCGCATTTAAAAATTTCCATCATAGCGGAAACCTTTGACTTCAGCCCTGCATTCACAAGCTTAATATTATTGTCAATTAACGTGTTGTCATCGCATACAATGCCATCGTGCCAACCAATCGTTACCGAACATTCGGCGGCTTTGTCACGCGGAATCGCGCCGCTTGCCGCACCTAAGTAAAGTATGGCTTTAGCGAGCGGTTCAAAGGCTTCCGTGAGCAAATTTTTATTTGCCTTTGCGGCGGCGGCAGTCTTGTTGTCGCGGTAGAGGATTTCAGTTGCCGTGCGAACGCCCCTTATTTCATCAAAAGATAAAGCACCCGCCGATAACCCCGTTTGAAAGCAAAGCAGGTTAAGCAGAGCATTTATTGCCTTGATATGCTCGTCAACCCTAAGCGTTACGGTATTGTCGATAATTTTCAAATCGGATTCCTCATCGCATTTTAAGGCAACGTAAGCTTCATCGTCCGCGTCAAAGTACCTCCTCAGCTCTCCCGTAGCAATATCGGCAACGGTCTGCACGCAGGAGGAGGGCACGATAATGCGCTTTTTCCCCAAAATAAACTCCCGCGCAAAGCTGTCAAACGCAACATCAAGAGCTTTAATTGTATCAACGGCATTTGCAAAAACAGACAACCCGACCGGCGAATCGGGATGAAGATTATTAGCCCCCGCCGGGCGGAAGTAAGCGAAAAGCGGAGGCGCATCCGGGCAAATCACCAAGGGCGGCAAATCGGGATACAGCTCCGAAAGCGGACATTCATCGCCCAATTGCGAAAATGTCTTAGACCGAAAAAGCCTATGCTCAATAAAGTACTCCCCGTCTGAGTTTCGGCTTTGCCGTTCCAATAAAACGTACCAAAGTTCGCCTTTCCGCATTTGAGAGCAAAACACACCGCCGTCAATATTGCGCCCGCTCCATGAAATCGGTATAAACCTGTCGGCGTTAATAAAGTCCGCCATAACCTCCCCGCCGCAAAGCCGCGCCTTTAAAGCACCTCCGCCCAACGCGAACGAAAAGGAAAGCCACTCCGGCGCAAGCCGCCAAAAACCCGAAGTATTCAAAACCCCGTCAAGGAATTTTTGACATTCGGCATTACTCGCGGAAAAGCTCGGCTGCTCCGAGAAAATAAGCTGCGAAAAGTAATCACAGAGGATTTTCGCCGTCCCAATCGTGTGAATACTCCTTGTCCCCGAATGATAAAGCCCCGATTTTTTAGCCGTCTTCCAAGGCGTGTCACCCGCAAAAATCCGCGCCGCCCTTTCAATATCAGCATAATCCCCGCTCAATCCAGGCAGCGAAATTTCGGGGTAAACCCCCGCCGCCATCTTACATACATTCATAAAATCAACTCCTTGATTATAACTATATCACACCTCAACAGTAACATACAATCACATCTTTAAAAACCCCCAAAAATGTCAACTGTCAACTGTTCATTGTCAATTGTTAATTGTCAATTGCCTAAACTCCCCCATACCTCTCCGAAAACCTAATCGTAACCGAAAGCGACTTAATCCCCGTTCCCGCTTGGCAAACAATCTCATTAACCCCCGGCTCCAATTGCAAAAAAGTGCTCCCCCAAACCATATGATTAATAATATTCGTCTCAACCCCGCCGCGAACCAGCTTGACCGATTTCCGCCCCTTATTTGTGTCAATCACAACCCTGTCATGCGCCAAAAGATTCATATCCAATTCAAACCATTCATAGGTGTTGATATTTTGAAGTTTC
>WRLG01000019.1 GCA_009777725.1 Oscillospiraceae bacterium
TGGCTATTCGGGAACGTATTGCCGGCAAGCGGTTGTCATCATCTCCGACATGGCGGATTACCGAAGTGATTGCGACCTGCAAGCCGAGCCTGCTGATTGATATTCAAACCAAAATGCAACAAGGCAAAGGGGCGGGGTATGAGCGTTGGGCGAAACATCATAATCTCAAACAGATGGCTCAAACACTTATCTATCTTCAAGAAATGGAAATGTTTCTAAATTAGCAAAAACAATTGATTTAACTGACAAAAACGACCTCATTCCCGATGAAAAAATAGTTGCGGTAATTGAGATGGAGGAAACAAAAATTGAGGCAATCACTGCGGTTGTCGTGGGTTATACTCCGGTGTGGTTGGAGGGCGAGCGTGAGTTTGTCCGCAAAGCAGAAACCAACTTGGCAAACGCAATAACCGATTCGCTCATACATGCCACAAATGCACAAATTGCGATTTATAACGGCGGCGGTATTCGCGAGAGTATTGAGCCGGGAGAAATCACAATGGGGCAAGTTTTGACGGTTTTGCCATTCTCGAATTTAGTTGTGACTGTCCAACTTTCCGGTGCGGATATTCTGAAAGCGTTGGAACATGGCGTGAGCGAATACCCTGAATTAGCGGGTTCGTATGTTCAAGTTGCGGGGCTGGAATTTGAGTTTGACCCCGTTGCGGAATCGGGGAAAAGGATTGCCACAGTTAAGTTGTCGGACGGCAGTTTTCTTGAACCGGAACAAATCTACACCGTTTCAACGATTGAGTATTTGGCACTCGGCGGCGATGGTTATGATATGTTGGCGAACGGTCAAAACTTGGTATATTACGACGGTGATGCCGATGCATTTGTGAATTACTTAAAAACTAAACCCAACATAAAATCGGAGGCTGAGGGCAGAGTTTCCGCCGTTAATAGCGTTTTTGAAATTGCGGAGACGGGCGATTCAGCGTTTCCGAAAACGGGTAATTCTGTTCATATAATTATGTGGATTTTTGTGAGTTCGGTTGTTGTTTTAGGTGTAGCGACATTTTCTGCGGAGCGGAAGTGCAAATAAGAATAATGTCCACATAACAAAAAAATCACCCCAACCTCGCAACCACCTCCCGCAAAACCTTATTAGTCTTCCCCGTAACCCTCGCCGACAACCGCTTAACCTTATCAATTGACCATCGCACCCCAACTTTCTCAAACTCAAACATTATTTCCACCGCCTTGAAACCCTTACAACGCTGAATAAAAACAAATAATTCGTCCGCAGTAAACGCCGCTTGCTCAATGATTTTCTGCTGTTCTGACTTGATAAAAACAGTAAAATCCGGCATATATTCCTCTCCATTCCACATAATAATAAGCCAACCCACGCCGTTAAATGCGGGTTGGCAAAATGATATTTTTACAGGCAATTTACCAAACAAATAAATATGACTATGCGGCAGTTTCCGCAGTTTCTGTTTCAATCAGCAAAAACTTCTGCAAGTCGCTGCCTGTCAGACCCTGAAGGTCGCCGTAGAAACTGTGAGCATTGTCAATTACACCGCGAATCGCCTTTTCCTGCCGCCCCCAACGCAGGTTGGCAGAACGCTTTTCTTTTTCGATTTCGTCTTGCAAAATCCTGTAATTGCTGATTATAACCCTAATTCGATTAGCGAACTCTGCCCCCGTCAGGTATTGATATATCCGCTCCATTTTAGCATCTTTGTTAACGGAGTTGTGGTTCGCCGTGTAAACTTGCAAAATGGTGCTCCGAAGGGCAGTTCCGAGTGCAAGGGCAAGGTTTGGTCTGACTACCCAGATGTTACTTCCGAGATTATGAATCTCGCCGAACTCTTTAGGCATGTTTTTGGCAACAAGTATACCAATAGCCGCACCCGCATCAAGCATATCGTTTTTCAGTTTAGCAATCCAGTCATTTGACCACATCGCATTTTTTGATTCCCACAGCATTATACCGCAATCTTCAAGCCGCTTATTTTTGACAATCTGCTTGACATCGGCACCTCTTACACCTTTTTTAATTCCATTAATGGTATCTGCCGGAAACTCGTTTAGCAGAAGATTTTCCATTTCGTTCTCTAAAACCTCGCCTTGAATTTGAATTGAGCCCTGTTCGGCTTTTCTCATAGCGGCATCCAACACTTTTTTGTGTCATTAAGTTGCTTTTGTAGCTCCAGTTCCTTGTAACGCTGAGCTTCGTCCGCCTGTTTTCTGACATCTTCCCTGATTTGCTCGGTTTGGGCAATTTGAAACCTGATTTGCTCATCAATAAAAGCCTTGGCAATCGCTTGCTCATCGGCTCTCGCCCTCGCGATTTCCTGTTGATGCCACTGATGATATTCCGCCAACATTCTTGATTCAACCTGCTGTTCGAGAGCCTTTTCAATTTCAAGCTCCGAGCCGCATATGGTGCATTTTATTGTGTTCATAATTTGTTGCTCCTTTATAATATTATTTATAGTATATTTGATTCCGCCACACCGTCCACCAACCCATATTCAACCGCCCCTGCCGCCGACATGTAATAATCCCTGTCGCAATCTGCGGTTATAATATCGGCAGACTTTCCGGTAACAGCAACAAGTATTTCGGTCAGCTTTTGCTTTGTCTGAACGATATGCGCCGCCTGTCTTTCAATGTCCGATGCCTGACCGACCGCACCGCCCAAAGGTTGATGTATCATCATCTCGGCGAAAGGTGTGATAAACCTCTTGCCTTTACTGCCGCAGGAAACGATTACAGCCCCCATACTTGCGGCGGTTCCGGTGCAGATTGTGACAATATCGCTTTTGCAGCGATTCATTGCGTCAACAACAGAAAGCCCTGCTGAAACAATCCCGCCGGGGCTGTTAACGTAAATGCGAATATCATCATCGCTTATGCTATCAAGATATTCAAGCTGAAAGACCGTCTCCATTGCGGTCCGGTCGGTTATTTCACCGATAATGGATATTTTTCTGTTTTCGGCAAAGATATGCGATGTTAAATCCACGAAATCTTTACCGCTTTTGTCAACTTTCTTAATATACATATGGTTGCTCCTCTTCTTTCTTTATTGTTTCCGTTAGAAACGGCGTTGGTACAACTTCGTTTTGCAAATCGTGTAAAAACACAAGCGGCATGTAAGATTCAACCGTAAGTTCGCTTAGCTTGGATATATTCTTAATTTGATAATCAGCATAACTATTCAGAAAATCATATTGGTCAATATCAGCCAGCAATGTCAGATATTTTAATTCATCGCGAAAGTATACAGCCTCTTTGTGTTCCCGCGTTTTCTTCAGTGCTTTAAGCCTTTCTACAGAGATTATCGGCTCGTCCTCGTCCCTATCGGTAATGCAGGTTTTACCGCACATTTCAGATATATATTTAAGCATTTCAATGTCGGAACTTTGTAAGAATAACGTATTTTTGCAATTCCCTATAATTGTAGAAGCCGCCTCGCGGTACACCGATTCTAATTGGGTTTTTGATTGGCAGACAAGATACCACCGCATCTCGCGGCTTCGGCTTGCCGAGATTTTCGCTTTCATGTCATTAATTCTCAAATTACAAAACTCATCACAAACCCAATTAATACGGCAATCAGGAGCTTGTTTATTCTGATATTTATCCGAAAAAGCATCAAGCAACTGGCAGTAAAACGTATCAATCAGCAAGCCGGATATTTCGTCATAAGCCGAAGTTTCGTCCGGAATAATCAGAAAAACACAAGTTGGTTTTGTATACATATCGTTAACTTCAAATGTAGATACAGACAGCATTTTCAGCAACTTTTCCTGCATCAGAAAATCCTTAAAAGCACTTAAGGTAAAGCCTAAAACGCTCGAAAACATTTTTTCTGCGGCGGCTATCGAATAAAATCCCCTTAACATCGAAAGCGAGGAATTATTAATATCGTCCCAGTAAGTTTCTACAATATGTTTCAAGAGCATTGTCCCGTTGTAATTGCAGAAATTTGAAAGTGTAAGAATATTGATATATTTATGGTATTCCGGCTTATTTCGGCAGACTTCAAACAGGATATGTATGGTCGGAATGAGCTGTTCTTCTGCCGTAATGTGCCAAATTGGGTCATTGTCTGCAGAATATTTTGTCATCAGCGCGTTTACGAGTGAAACAACAGCCGCCATCGCTTTGTCTGTTTTTCCGGCGCAATATAGCCTAAAAGCGTGTTCAAAGATGTTATAGCCATCGCCGTCAAAATTCTTGAAATCGATAAACACCGTATTGTGCCCTTTTTCGTTCAGAAAACCAATCATTTTCGGGTCGGACGACAATTCGCCCTCAACATCGGTGACAAACATAGATTCTCTCGCCCCGGCAAGCATTGTAATTAACGGGCGGATACAGCATCGCGTTTTCTTTGAGCCTGTTTCCCCAAATATTATTGTGTGTTCCGTTTCATTATTTACGATGGCATCAGTCTTGTCAATTAAAAGCGGAATCCCGCTTGCGGCGTGTTTATCCCGGCTAAAATCTGCCCTATCAAACAATTCCGTGATTTCCATGTTTCATGCAAATCTCGCTTCAGGTTCGGGGTAAACATATCTGTTCCATGATGACTCAAATTTGTAATTCATAATCGCACCTGCTTTCCTTAAAATTACTTTTGCTCTGCTCAATAATCTCGCCGTCAAGATAACGCTTTGTGTGTGATTAACATAATGAAGCCGTTATTGTCCATATTCTGAATTTTTCACCCTTTCTAAACATAATTAAATCGGGTGCTGCTCAATCAACGCCCGATTCTTTGAAAATTTTCAACTTGCGTCAGGTTCACCTCTAAACCCGTAAAATACAACCAGTCCCACTTTATCACTTTACCAAAATATATCCCGAACGCTGCTTGCAGCGTTATCCTGAAAACTGAACAACTTAAGCACAAGGCTTCTCAAAATCGGAGCTTACAATTATTCCCATAAAAGCAACAACGCCCCCGACTTACTCGAGAGCGTTATTCTGATTTTGTTTTTATAAGATTACCGTGATAAAGTAGCCGCCGTTAAAATATATGGGTCTATACGGCGTTTGAACGGGGTTCTTATATGAACCGAGATTGGCGGAGAAGGAGGGATTCGAACCCTCGATGAGCTATTAACCCATACACGAGTTCCAGTCGTGCGCCATAAACCGGGCTAGGCGACTTCTCCGCGTATAACATTCGCACTAATACATGTTATTTTAACATATATTAGTCAGTATGTCAAGGCTTTTTTTAAAAATCCCGATATTTTTTTCTGCAGTTGTCAATCATTTGGTCTAAAATTCAAAAAAACTTAACAAATGGCAAGAGCGGTTAATATTCCTGTGGTCAAGCTGACATCAGCTTGCGCGGTTTCCAAAGGGTGCGTAACCCTTTGGCGGGGAGTTTGAGGGGTAGAAACCCTCATCGGCGGTACGCCGTGACAATTATATGAGCCAAATATAGTCGGCAAGCTTTTCGGTCGGGGGTTTTCCCTTGAAAATTCGCATGGGTTTTGTGTTTGTCTAATTTAAATGTTCTGATAATTTCTCGTTAAACTGGTCCATACTTCTTGAATGTCCGCCTCCTCAAAAATCGTGTGTTGCTTCGGGTGGCTGTGCGGTTGGCGTGACTTGTTCATCAGCGACCGCCAAGTCCCGTCATACTGCTTGCATCACCGCTTGATGTTTGAGAGTGATTCACGATATTTTTTTTCAGCCTTGCTTTTTCCGTGCTTTAATGCGTATTTTACGACACATTCTTTTTTTCTCGCCTTCTTTTTTTCTTCAGAGGCTTGCTTTTTTAGTGCCTTTTGTGCTATACTTTTCATAGAAACCGTCCCTTTCTGTTATTTGGTTAGCTTGGCACTTACCATTATACCACAGTTCGGGTTCAGTTTCTTTTTTATTTAGACCATATCATTGTAACATATACATTTTTTTGTACTTTCTTGATATTGCTTGGAAAACTTTGCTTTTTAAGTGCTTTTATGTGCTGTAATTTTAATATAACCCGTAATTACAAATGCAACACCAATTGTCGCAAAAAGCTTAATTCCCCACCCAACCCCCATTTTGTTTTTTGTATTTTTCACAATAAAACGCTCATAATATTCTAAAACGTGCGAAGGAAGGAAACAAAATCATGACAGCTTTAATCCTTGCCGGCGGCGATGGGCTGAGGCTTCGACCTCTGACCTGCTCTAAGCCTAAAGCAATGCTGACGGTCTGCAACATACCGTTACTGGAATATTCATTGAGGGTATTAAAAAGATATAGCTATACTGATTGTATAATTTCTGCCGACCGATTTTCAAATATAATCACCGAGTATTCAGACGGCAGAAATGTACGCTTTTCGCTGTCTGAAGCTCCCGCGGGAACAGCCGCGGCGTTAAGTAAGGCGGCTCTTGATATTGACGGCAACGGCTCGGCTGTTAACCGCAGCTTCGTTACCGTGCTTTGCTCTGATGTTCTTTTTGATTTTAACCTGCAAGCCGCAATCAAGCACCATGAGTATAATCACGGAGACATTACACTTATAGTAAAGAAAACTGACAGCCCCTCCGACTATACGGTAGCTATAGCGGAGGACGGGCTTATAACCGATATAAGCGAGGATTTACCGCGCGAAAGCTGCGCTTCAAATCTTGCGGTCACGGGGATTATGGTGGTTAGCTCTGAGCTTGCAAGGCGTATCTCCGAATACGGGGAGGATATTATATCGGACTGCGTGCCGCGTATGCTGAAAGATGGTGTAAAGGTTTTGGCTTTTACAGAAACAGGCTTTTGGCTTGACGTCAATTCTCCCGAGGATTATATCGCGGCTTCATATTCCGTCTTAAAGGGCGAGCTTTCGTTTGCCGATGCAACCGCCAACCGCGTGTCTGCAACGGCGGATATATCCGAAAGCGCGTCAGTATCGGCTGAGTGCGTGATAGGCGATAACGTCAGCATAGCGCGCGGAGCGAAAATTCACGGCGGTATTATACTAAGCGGTGCTTATATCGGCGAGAGGGCAACGGTGAACCAAGCCGTTATCGGAGAGGGGGCGCGGGTGCTGTCGTCCGCAGGCGTTTATGAGGGCGCGGTAATAGGCGGCGGCGCGGTAATAGGCGAAAACGCCGTGATAGCTCAAAACGTAAAAATATGGAACGAAAGGCAGATTGAACCCTGCGCCTTCGCCTCCAACGATATAAAATACGGATTCAAAAAACCCCTTGTCATCGACGACGAGGGGGTGACGGGGGAGACCAACGGCATAATAACCCCTCAAATCGCTTCCGTCCTGGGCAGTGCGATGGCGAGCCTCAGAGGGCTTTCGGACGAAAGCCAAAAGCATGAAGCAAAAATCGGAATAGGTTATAACGAAGCTCCCGCATCAAAGGCATTGGCTTTTGCTGTTGCTTCCGGGGTAATGTCATCGGGGGGGGAGGCTTGGCTTTTCGGGGAGACCTCCGAGCCGGGGCTGTCATTCTGCGTCAGAGCCTGCGAGCTTTCTGCGGGTTGCTATGTCGATGCGGGAGTAACCGCTAAATTGAAATTTATATCGTCCGACGGCTTGTCCTTAACAAGGCGCGAGGAAAAAATAATCGAAGCGGGCTTAAACAGAAGCGAATACAGGCGAGCGGGCTTTGCTCATTTCGGAGGCGAAAAGGAATGTTCCTCCGTGAACGAGCTTTATAAAATCAGCCTGCAAAAAGAAATACCCGAACGCCTTAAAGGCATACGGGCGGTGGTAAACACCTCCGGCTTCGGAATGAGCACGCTTTGCAATGAAATTCTAAATGGGATAAATGATAAAAACGGCGAGCCTGTCGTGTTTCATATCAGCGCGGACGGGCGCAAAATCTCCGCCTATACCGACGAAACAGGCTACGTTTTCCATGAAAAGCTAACACTTTTATGTTGCCTTGAACGATTCCGAAGGGGCGAAGATGTAGCCCTGCCCTACGACTTTCCCACAGTAGCCGACAGGCTTGCCGGGCGTTACGGCGCAGTTGTTCTGCGATACTCGGGCTGTGCCTCCTCCCGCTCCGAAATATCGGACAGAGCCGCCAGAGAATTGGCTGTAAAAATGCCTTTCGTTTACGATGCGGCGGCATTAATGCTGAATGTGCTTGCCATACTGTCCGCTTCGGGCTTAACTCTTAAAAAGGCATTAGAGGAACTGCCCGAATTTGCTACGTCCAACCGATTCGTGGCAATAAACGGCAAATCTTCCGACAGGGTGAATTCAATAGAAATTCTGAGGCGTATGTGCGGCGAACGTCAAATCTCGGGGGACGGCGTTGTCATTAACGATAATCGCGGCAGAGTTTTAATACGCCCCGTCAAGACCGGCAAGGGCGTTATGATGCACGTTGAAAGCTACCAAGCCGAAATTGCGTCCGAGCTTTGCGATTTTTATCAGGATTTAATTTCCGAGCAATTAGGCAATTCCTTATTAAACTCTGACAATATCGGCACCCAAGGATGAAAGTGTAGCTTCAATGGCTTCATACCCCCTGTCAATGTATCGGACGGAGGAGATTTCGCTTCTTCCCTCCGCGCCCAAAGCCGCAGCGACAAGACCCGCGCCGCCCCGTAAATCGGGAGCGGAGCAATTCGCGCCGAAAAGCCTCGGCGTCCCCTTGACAACCGCCACCTTACCCTCGACTTGAATATCCGCGCCCATTCTTCGCAAGCCGCCAACATGCCTGTACCTGTTCTCAAAAATATTTTCAACAAATACGGAAGCGCCGTCCGCTTTGCAAAGAGCCGCCATGACAAAGGCTTGTGCATCGGTAGGAAATCCGGGGTATACCATAGTTCTTACGATGTCTATTGCATTGAGGCGTTTGCCGGAGCTGAAATAAATCGTATTCTTCAAGCTGTGAACAGCGCATCCCATCTGCTCGAAAACGGGGGTTACAGCGGTTAGGTGGGCGGGGCGGCAGTTTCTTATGACAATATCGCCGCCTGCCGCCGCCGCGCAAGCCATATAGGTAGCGCAGACAATTCTGTCCGGCATGATTTCGTATTCACAGCCGTGCAGTCTTTCAACGCCGTTTATGACTAAGCTTCCGGTTTGCGCGCCCTCTATCTGCGCGCCGCATTTGCGGAGAAAATATATAAGGTCGGTTATTTCGGGCTCTCGCGCCGCATTATGGATTACGGTAACGCCTTCCGATAAAACAGCCGCTAAAATAATATTCTCGGTAGCCCCTACGGAGGGGAAGAAAAGGGAAATCTCCGCGCCTTTAAGGCGACCCGCCGACTCACAGCTTAAACCGGCTCCGCTTTCGGTGACAACCGCGCCCATCTTTTTCAAAGCAGAGATGTGCATATCTATGGGGCGCGCTCCTATGTCACAGCCGCCGGGGAGCGATATTTTACAGTTCCCCGTTTTGCCCAAAACCGCGCCCAGAAAAATAACAGACGAGCGCATTTCGCGCATTAAGCTCTCGCTGATTTGCGTTTCGCTGATGCCTGCGCCGTCAACAGTTATCGTATTCGCTTCAAAGGTCGTTTTGCGCCCTAAGCTGTTTAGGATTCTCATGGCGGCATATGTATCGGAGAGCCTCGGGCAGTTTTTAAGCGTAACCTCCCCGTCGCAAAGAGCCGCCGCCGCCAGTATCGGCAGGACCGCGTTTTTCGCGCCTTGCAGGCTCAGCTCGCCCCTTAATCTTTTCCCGCCGTTTATGATTAGCTTTTGCACCGTCAAAAGCAGCCCCTTTACCTTTTTCCCTATACTATGCCGTTTGATGATGTTCGGTGAAAGGTTGGGAACAAAAAACCGCCTGTTGAGGCGGCTTTTTACTATGATTCTATCATGAACTGCCAAATAAGAGTTGCACCTTGTAAATTACCCCTAAAGCCCCAACTCCCTCAAAAGCGCATCTGTCTTGTCGGTTTTTTCCCAAGCTACGCCTAAATCCTCGCGCCCCATATGTCCGTAA
Source organism: Oscillospiraceae bacterium (assembly GCA_009777725.1). Lineage (GTDB taxonomy): Bacteria > Bacillota > Clostridia > Oscillospirales > Ruminococcaceae > UBA946. Next base: position 9,891 of record WRLG01000019.1, read on the forward strand.
GCGGCAAGCTTTCTGTATTGCGGCTTTCTTAAATCAAGAGCCTTTATAATCGCCGCGGGTCTCAAATCAAATACCGCGTCAACGGCAACGCCCAAAGCCTCGTCTGAAACCCTGCCTGTGCCGAAGGTATCAACCATTACGGATACGGGCTTAGCAATGCCTATTGCGTAAGCAAGCTGTACTTCGCACTTTTCCGCAAGTCCTGCCTTAACGATGTTTTTAGCAACATATCTTGACGCGTAAGCCGCGCTTCTGTCCACCTTTGTCGGGTCCTTGCCGGAGAATGCGCCGCCGCCGTGACGAGAATAACCGCCGTAGGTATCGACTATTATTTTACGCCCGGTAAGTCCGCTGTCACCCTGCGGTCCGCCTATAACAAAACGCCCTGTGGGGTTTACGTGGATTGATGTATCAACCAGCAGTTGCTCGGGAATAATCGGGTTTATTACCTTTTTAATTATATCTGCGCGAAGCTTTTCTAAAGATATTTCCTTCGCGTGCTGGGTTGAAACAACAATGGTGTCCACCCTTGACGGCTTGCCGTCTTCATATTCAACCGTTACCTGCGTTTTACCATCGGGGCGAAGATACGGCAAATCGCCTGATTTCCGCACCTCGGTAAGTTTCTTCGCCAGCCTGTGGGCAAGAGAAATCGGGAGCGGCATAAGCTCGGGCGTTTCATTGCAGGCATAGCCGAACATCATCCCTTGGTCGCCCGCGCCCGTCATGTTATCATCTGCGGCATCGCCTGTTTTATGCTCCAAGGCTTCGTCTACCCCCAGTGCTATGTCGGGGGATTGCTCATCAATCGAAAGCAGAACCGAGCAGGTGTGACCGTCAAAGCCGTACTTAGCGCGGTCGTAGCCAATATCTATGATAACCTGCCGCGCCAGCTTGGCTATATCTACGTAACAGCTGGTCGTAATTTCGCCCATGCACATAATTAAGCCGGTCGTTGTGCAGGTTTCACAGGCAACCCGCCCGTTGGGGTCGCTTGCGAGGATAGCGTCAAGCACCGCGTCTGAAACCTGGTCGCAAATTTTGTCGGGATGTCCCTCCGTTACCGATTCCGATGTAAATAATTTTTTCGACATACTTTTTTACCTCCATGCTCCCAAATAAAAAAAACAGCGTAAAGGATTACCCAAACGCAGAATTTTTTTATAAAAATTCCTCATCTTTCGGATAAATCCGCAGGATTTAGCACCTTGCTCGCACGCTGTAAAAAACGCGCACAGTCAGGTTGCCGGGCTTCACAGGACCAGTTCCTCCGCCGCTCTTGATAAGGGTTATTAAATTTTATAATTTATTATAGCATATATTTATGCGGTTGTCAAGTAGCTTTTTTATTAAAAATACAAATAATCTTCAACATCAATATTTGAAGTTAGTTGAACGACTACATTATACGTGCCGCAATAAAGTCATCCAATTCCTTATCCAATGACTCCGGCGTATCGTCCTTATAGTATTCATAAAACTCATCATACGTCATCCCAAAACGTAACATATAATCTGCATCTTTTTCTTCGTCTGTCATTAATTCAATAGGTTTCTCGTATAAGTCAATAACTTTTACAGCTTTATTATTTAACATAAAAATCCCACCCCATCTTATCAATAATTTTCTCAAGCGCACCACGCCCACTGCCGTAATCTCTGCATAAACATCCCCATTGCCTATCAAAGAAGTTATAATCACTTTCGTCTGATAAATCTATACGAGTTCCATTCCCGACAGACAGTGAATATACTGTTCCGTCATGCCCAACAGCTATCATCATCGCAATTTCAGAATTGTTGTTTACCGTAACAAAGTCTTTAAAGCTAAATGACGTGCTGTTCGGGTGGTTATGTAAAACTATCAGCTTAACACCGACCAAAGGCATTTCCAGTTTGCCGCCATACTCACCGAGTTTTTGATGTGATATTAATTTGCCGTTTTTAGCGTTCAAAAAATACGCATCCTCGGTATTATGTCCCGCATTATCTAAAATAGCCTGCCGTGCATATTCCGCTACTAACTTATCACCTTTAGCGGAAGAAGTCACCCCGCTGAATTTTTGAGCGTATTCTTTTGAGCTAATATCAAACATATAAACTATAACTCCGTATTCGCAACTTGTTTTCCGGCTCGGTGTAATTTCTATCCTCTTGTATTCTGTTTGATTTAAAGTATAGCATATTCTGTTGATAAAGTCAAGGCAGCAACTTGAAAAAATTACTGTCCCTTTATGAGATATGAGAGCTTTGTCAAGCAACTTTTTTATTAAAAATACAAATAATAAACAACCACCAAATTAATCGCAATATTCGCCCCCATATGCACTGCCAAGCTTCCCGTTAAACATTCGCACCGTCTGGTAAGCTCGTTGAAAATCAATCCGGCAACGGAGAGCCCGAGCATGAAGAATATGAAGATGCCGGGAGATACCCAATCGCCTAAGATAGCCGCGTGATAAAATGCAAACAGCAAGCAGGAAAACGCATAGGCGTAACGCTTTAAGCCGGAGCGGTAGAGGGTATAAAATACAAAGCCCCGGAAAAAGACCTCCTCCAGAGCGGCGTTGACCAGTACGATATAGGCGAATACAAAAGGAAATGTCCCGCCCGTTATCCCGTTATGCTCCAAGCCGCCGATGATTTGCTCCCTGTCCAGCCATGGGCTGAGGACGGCGGCAAGCAGCAGTATAAACGCGAATACGCAAAAGCACAGCATAAAGGAACGCTTAACCTTTTCTTTGTTTCCCCTTGAAAACATCTCCTTAAACCCGCCGCCCTTTGAAACCGCGAAATAGACGGCGGGAGTAAGGATAAAAAGAATTACCTTCACAGCAGAGGTGTATACGTAAAAATTAAAAGGGGAGTTTAGCATGACGGCGTGGAGCGCGCAGGCTAATATGGATACTGACGTAATCAGTGCGGTATTCTTATTTTTGATTTTTTTCATTCAGATTCCTAAACTTTCAGCTTAAAATTGGAAACCAAGCCCTCCAGTACGCTTGCCTGTCCGCTCATTTCCTCCGAAACGGCGGCGGATTCCTCGGCGGTCGCGCTGTTTTGCTGGACTACGTTTGTTACCTCGCCTATGGCGGTGTTGATTTGGCTTATGGCGGAAAATTGCTCATCGGAGGAGCGGGCAATTTCCGTGATAATCCTGTTGCTTTCGCTTATTCCTTCTACGATTTCGCTTAGGCTGGCGGCGGTTTCACCCGCAATTTTTGTACCCAGCTGAGCTTTTTCCATAGAGTTGGCAATCAAGCTTCCTGTATCCTTAGCGGACTCCGCGCTCTTGGCGGCAAGGTTGCGAACCTCTTCGGCTACAACGGCAAACCCCTTGCCCGCCGCACCCGCTCTGGCGGCTTCAACGGCGGCGTTAAGTGCCAGTATATTCGTCTGGAACGCAATATCATCGATTGCCTTGATGACCTTGCTTATGCTTTGGTTTGCGTTGTTTATTTCATTTACGGCGTTTATCATCTGCTCCATCTGGCGGCTGCCTTTTTCGGCGTTGTTCATGATGGTGTTGGCAAGTTTGGCGGCGTTTTCGGTTCTTTCGGCATTTTCCTTTGTTTTATCGGATATATCTGATACCGATGCCGAAAGCTGCTGTAGGGTCGCCGCCTGCTCGGAAGCTCCGCCCGCCAAGGTCTGCGCGCCGTCCGCAAGCTGTTTTGAGCTGATGGAAACCCGCGCGGTGGAAGCGGTAATCTGCGACAGGACATCGTTGAACGAATCGATGATAACGGTAAGAGCCGTTTTAATCGGCGCGAAATCGCCTATGTAATCGGTGGTTACCTTGATATTTAAATCACCCTGCGAAATCCTTTTCAGCTTATCCGAAATATCGCCGATATATTCCTTTAATTCGTCTTGGGTTTTATGTATAGCATCCGTGAGCCTGCCGATTTCGGAGGTATCCGAGGCAAGGTTGATGTTTTGATGAAGCTTGCCGATTGCAATCTCTCCCATCCCCTTTTCAAGCTTCTTAATCGGGACGATGAGCCTGCTCATAATCAACAGCGCGCTGATTACCTGCAAAACAGATATGATGGCAATAAAGGCAAACGTAATCGTTTTCGCCTGCCCGATTTGAGCGTTCAAATCGTCTACCGCGCTTAGGGCGCGTTCGTCAAGCATGGAAAGAAATTCATCCTTGGTGGATAAAATCTGCCCTATCCATTCGTAATAGGCATCTCCGTAAACATCTTCAATGGCTTCCTCTCTCAGCCCTGCTATGGTCTTGTCCATAGCGTCGCTTTCAAGGGGGACTAAGTTGTTTGACAATGCCGACATGCGGTCGATTCTTGCCTGCTCCTCATCTGTAATGCCGATTTCTTTCAGGCGCGCAACGCCGATGTCGCGGTTTTTCGCTACATTGATTTCATTCCAATAATTGTCAAAGTGAACCATATTGCCCGTAACCGCGAAAGCCCGCACCTCGTTGGTCAGATAAGCCGAGCCGTTCATAAATCTGTTGGCGTTATAGGTTAGCTCAAACCTGTCCCGATTCGATTGGTCAACCTTTTGATGTAAGGAAGCTACGTTTAAAAAGGAAATAATGGTGGCAATAACAAAGGCGATGGACAACGAGTTCAATATGATGACCATTGTCGATTGATTTAAAGACTTTTTCATAATTTTAAATCCCCTAACGTAAAATAATTTTTGAACCCAATTGAACATGTTCAATTGGATTTATTATTTTACATTTTACCACAATTTACCTCATTTTTCAACCCCTTGCCAAAATTTTGTAATAATTCACAATATATATATATATATATATAGCACATTGCACAAACGGTGGTAGGTTAAGGCTGTAGGATAAGCGCATTGATGAATGTTTTTATCAATATATTATGTATGTTATTGCTCTTGTAGGGCACGACGTCCTCAACACCCCGTAACAATTTACGGCGTATTAAGGACGTTGAAACACCAAAGACTAAATTCAATTCCTAAGCTTAAATTTGGAAACCAAGCTTTCCAGTACACTTGCCTGACCGCTCATCTCCTCCGAAGCGGCGGCGGATTCCTCGGCGGTCGCGCTGTTTTGCTGAACCACCTGCGTAACCCCGCCGATGGCAAGATTAACCTGCCCGATTGCGTTGTTCTGCTCCTCGGACGAAAGGGCGATGTCGGAAATAATCTTAGCACTCTCATCAATGCCGGAAACGATTTCATTAAGGCTCGCGGCTGTTTCACCCGCGATTTGACTGCCCAAGCGCGCCTTTTCCATGGAGTTTTCAATAATGCTTCCCGTATCCTTAGCCGATTCCGCGCTCTTCGCGGCAAGGTTGCGAACCTCCTCGGCTACAACGGCAAAGCCCTTTCCGGCAGCACCCGCTCTGGCGGCTTCAACAGCGGCGTTAAGAGCAAGTATATTGGTCTGGAACGCAATGTCATCAATTGCCTTAATGACCTTGCTGATGTTTTGGTTAGAGGCTTCAATTTCGTTAACCGCGCTTATCATCTGCTCCATCTGGCGGCTACCTTTTTCGGCACTGCCCATAATATCCTGCGCCAGCCTTGAGGCGGATTCGGTTCTTTTGGCGTTTTCCCTCGTTTTGTCCGATATATCGGATATTGAAGCGGAAAGCTCCTGCAGGGTCGCCGCTTGCTCGGTAGAGCCGCTGGCAAGTGACTGCGCTCCGTCCGCGATTTGCATTGAAGCATGTGATACTTGATTGGTGGAGCTTCTGATTTCGCTGAACATCCCGTTAAGATTATCCACCATCTTTTGAAGCGCGTTTCCGTAAGAATCCTGCGGCGAACGATGAATGACCTCAACGGCAAGATTACCGTTGGCAACCTCGTTAAGAGCGGCAAGCTTCAGCTTCATCATATCGATTAAATCCCTGAACGAATTTGAAATCTGCCCGACCGTCCCCTTTCGCTTGCAATACAGGTTGATTTTCTGCTCGGTAGAACTGTCTATATTAAAGTCGCCCGTTTTGGTAAGGTCTGCCATGATTCCCGAAAGGAAAGAAAGGTCCTTTTGAATACCCGATGTGATTTTCAGAGCCAGTGTAATACATATAATAATTACGGCAAGGCTGACTATCACGATTAATATTTCAGCCGTAAGAGAAATTTGCTCAATCTCATCTTCAACACCGTTAACAAGCTCGTTATACCGCTCCGCCATGCCGTTGAGCGCGGTAATTACGCCCTCAAAGTTCGGGAGGACATTGGCGGAGAAATCATCCATAGCGGCATCCAAGTCGCCGTCCTTAATTTTTTCCGCAACTGACTTTGCGTTATTGTGTATGGCATCGTGCGGGGCTCTGATTTGCGATATGTAGTTAAGGATTCTCGGGTCAGTCACCTCCTCGGCTTCCGTAACCAGCCATCTTCCGAGCGCGCAGCTGGTAGGGTCAAGCGAGCCCGTGAATTCATTGCCGAATACAATCGATTCCGTCAGATTATTCCGCCAAGAGTAGTGGGTGTTAAGTATGCTTGACACGCTGTACAGGTGCTTGGAATATTCGTTTAATTCCTCAGCGTGGACATTAATCATTCTGGTGGAAACAAAGCCCACAATACCGATAATCAATGCCAAAACCGTTATAACGGAAAACCCGCCGAGAATCTTATTGCGAATTGTCATATACCAAATCTCCTTTTTTAATAGTATTTTACATTAGAAAAAGCTAACTTCGCCTGTTTCCAAGATGTATTTCGCGCATACGATTTTTAGAGAGCCGTCCGCTATGTATTTTGACAAAATTGTGCTTTTCGATAATTTTGCGGCGGTGTTTTTGGCATTTTCGTCTTCACATCGGCAGGTTAAGCTCTCCGAGCCGCCCTCGGCACGTATTTTTTCAACGGAGGGGTTTATTTCCTTAACAATCGCGCCGATATTATCGCCGAAATCGCCCCCCGATATAGCCGCCGCGACCGCGCCGCACTTTTGATGCCCCAAAACCACAACCAGCTTCGCTTTCAAGTGCTCAACCGCATATTCCACGCTCCCCGCCGCAATCGCATCAGCGACATTGCCCGCCGTCCTCACAATAAACAGCTGACCTACGTTCACATCAAAGACAAGCTCGGGCGGAACGCGCGAATCGGAACAGCCCAAAATAACGGCAAAGGGTGCTTGCCCTTTCTCGTAAAGCTCCTTGCGTGCCTTCGGCGTATCGCCGTTGGTTGAGCTTAGCGGCTTCCCTTCAACAAAACGCTTATTGCCCTCCTTTAAAAGTGCCAAGGCATAATCCGAGCTTACCTGCTCAAATAAATTACCACGTGTCATATTTCCAACCTCTTTCCTCATACTCTTTTAAGCTGTTAAGCTTTTAATTTCATCATATATATCATTATACCAAAAATGACAATAATCAGCAATAGACTTATTTTACACATATATGTGCCCCGTCATGTTAAATATACACAAAAAACCCCCGTTATGATTACAGTTTCGGCATCCGCGAAGCGGACAATATCAAAATCCGTTGCCGCAGGCAACACAATAATTGTCAATTGTTAACTGTTAATTGTTAATTGCAAAGCATTTCCTCGACCAGATGAAAAATTTTGCAATCAACAAGCGCGTCAATCAACGTCCCGTTAGGGGTAAATTCTTCGGAAAAGACTTTTCCGTCTATACGAATTGTATTGATGACGCCTGTTTTATCATATGGTATAAGAAATTTGCCTCTTTTTGCCGTTTCGGGGAGATTTCGGGCGATACAGTCAAGCAGTTCGTCAAAGCCTTTTTTATGCTTAGCGGAGATAACGGCGGTTTTGTCATCGCAATATAATTCCTCCGCGTTATCGACCTTATCGCATTTATTTAAAACATTAATTTTAGGGATATTTCCGCAACCCAATTCAACCAGAAGCTTATCGGTCACCTCCGACTGCTCAAAGCCATCCTCCGCGCTTAAATCAATAAGGCTTATAATTATATCAGCGGATGCGGCTTCTTCAAGTGTACTCTTGAAAGCCTGCACAAGCTCGTGAGGCAGGCGGCGAATCAGCCCTACGGTATCAATCAGCAGTACCGTTCTGCCATCCGGCAGGTTCAATGCTCTGGAGGTCGTGTCAAGCGTTGCGAAAAGTTTATTTTCAACGAGAACCCCCGCATCGGTCAAGGCATTGAGCAAGGTGGATTTTCCGACATTGGTATAGCCGACAAGCGCCGCCGTCAGTACGTTGTCTTTTTTGCGGCGTTCGCGCATAAGCCCGCGGCGGCGTTCAAGCTCCTTTAGCTCCGCTTCAAGGCTCTCGATTCGTCTGCGGATATGCCGTTTGTCGGTTTCAAGCTTTGTCTCGCCCGGACCTCTCGCACCGATGCCCGAAAGCCCGCCGCCCGCCGTTCCCCCTCCAAGACGCGACATTTCAATCCCCTTGCCCGCCAGATGAGGAAGCCTGTAACGCTGTTGAGCAAGCTCCACCTGCAATTTCCCCTCTTTGGATAATGCCCTCTGCGCGAAGATGTCAAGTATAAGCGTTGTCCTGTCTATAACCCTTACGTCAAGTATTCTTTCGATATTGCGCGTCTGGTTAGGAGATAGCTCGGAATCAAAAACAACCAAGCCGATTTCCCAATCCTTGACTGTTTGGGCAAGCTCCTCCAGTTTTCCCTCCCCGATACAGGTCGCGGAATCGTATGAGGGGCGTTTTTGGATTACCTGCCCCAAAACCTCCGCGCCCGCCGTCCGGGCAAGTTCCTCCAATTCGCGGACGGAGCGTTCCGCATCAAATGCCCCCGTGTCAACGCAGACTAAAATCACCCTTGCGGGTTCAATGGTATTTTCTTTTATAGTCATAATATTTCCTTTTACAATATATTATAGTCGTTTATATTTAAGTTTTTCTCGGAATTCCCAATTTTTCAAGGACAAGCTCTTCTTTTTTACGCATTTCGGCGGCTTGCTCCTCAGTCCCCTCATGGTCGTAGCCCAAAAGGTGGAGCATGGAATGGACGGTTAAAAATCCAACCTCGCGTTCAAGCGAATGACCGTAAGCCTTAGCCTGCCGCGCGGCTGTATCAAGCGACAGGACAATATCTCCCAAAAGCAAAGCACCCGTATCGGGGTTTATGTCATAAGAGCCATTCTCACCCAACGGAAATGACAGAACATCCGTTGGCTCATCCAGCCCTCTGAAAGATTGGTTCATCCCTTTTATCTTAGAATCACTCACCAAGGAAACGCTTACCTCCGCGTTTTTGTCAAAGCCCTCGCAGTATAAAACCGCACAGCAGCATTTCCGCATAAAAACATGCAGTTTTGCCATCGTTGCCGCCCTGCCGCCCCTCAGCATAAAGCTCAATCTCATTTTAACACATTCCTCCCGTCCCAACAAGCCGCAACGAACCTCTAACCATTTTTCTCATAAGCCTTTATAATATCTTGAACCAGCCTGTGCCGCACTACGTCTTTATCGGAAAATCTTGTCATGCTGATGCCATCGATATTTTTCAGAACCCTCATAGCGTCAATCAGCCCGGATTTTTTTGTTTCGGGCAGGTCGATTTGGGTTATATCCCCGGTGATGACCATTTTGCTGTTGAACCCTAAGCGGGTCAGAAACATTTTGATTTGCTCTCTTGTGGTGTTCTGTGCCTCGTCAAGTATGATAAAAGAATCGTCCAGTGTGCGCCCTCTCATATACGCAAGCGGTGCGACCTCTATTGTCCCTCGCTCGACATGGCGATGAAAATTCTCGCTCCCCAGCATATCAAAAAGCGCGTCATAGAGCGGTCTGAGGTAGGGGTCTACCTTACTTTGCAAATCGCCCGGCAGAAACCCGAGCTTCTCCCCCGCTTCAACGGCGGGGCGGGTTAATATAATTTTTGTAACCTCGTGCGCCTTGAAAGCCTTTACCGCCATAGCGACCGCAAGGTAGGTTTTGCCTGTTCCCGCAGGTCCGATTCCCATTACGATTGTATTTTTAGATATAGCCTCAACGTACCGCTTCTGCCCTAAGGTCTTCGGTTTCACCGTCTTGCCTGTAGCGGTAACGCATATGCCGCCGTCCGCCAGCTTTGCAAGCTCTTGGATGCGGCTTTCTCCCTCGTCCGTCATGGAGCAGATGTAGCGTATGCTTTGCTCCGTTACCGTTTCGCCTTTTTCAATCATAGATAAGAGTGCGTCCGCCGCGTTTTTGGCTTTGACTACATTGTCCTGCTCTCCGCTTATGCGTATATCATTCCCCCTGCAAAGAAGCGCGACCCCCAGTTGTTTTTGCAATAAATTTAAATTTTCGTCATGGTTTCCGAAAAGAGCGATAACGCTATCCAGATTGTCAACATTTATAATACATTCAGCCATTTTATTGTTATCCTTTGTAATTAAATCATTCATGCTCTTGAAATGTTTCCCCTAAAGCTCTCAATATATCCGCAATATTATTTGAAGCCGCTTCAATAAAGTTAACGGGCTCGTTGATTTGCTCTAAGTAGTGTGCGTCGGAATTATGTATAATTCTGCATTTTTTAAGGTATTCGTGTTGGCTGACTGTCCTTTCAAGAAATCCGACATGCTTGATTTCGGCGCAGGTAAATTGGCTGTCCGGCGGGATAAAGCCCAGATTAGACAGCAGGCTGGTTGAGCTTTTATCAATATGCGCGGGAATCATTATGCCGTTATATCTTGTAACGAGCGGGTAAACCTCGCCAAATGAGATTTCAGTCGCGCCGATTAAAAGATTCGGCACTTCTCCGATGATTTCATCTTCCTCGTTTACGATTTGCTGTTTACCGAATATATCCGCGTTATTGGGGAACGGAGGCAGACGGCTGGATACGTATTCATCAAATGCCAAGGCGTCCTCCAAATTTTCAAAAAGGCATAGGACATGCGCCTCCTCGGCGGTGGTAAGCTCCATGCCGGGGATTGCCGCTATGCCGTATGCCAGAGCCGCTTTTAAGACGGCGGGGCAGTTTTTGCAGGAATTATGGTCGGTGACTGCAATAACATCCAGCCCCGCGACTACCGCCATCCCCGCGATGCTCGAAGGCAGCATATCATCGTTTCCGCAGGGCGAAAGGCAGGAATGTATGTGTAAATCGTAGCTGAGCCGCATTTTGGCGGCTTTAGAGCTTATTGCCGAGGTTGGGGAATTATTTTGGCTGTTTTCCATTATCCCCTCTTCCCTACTCACCTCACCTCACCTCAATTTTCAATTAATTTGTGCGCCGCTAAAGCCGCCTCAAAAACGGGGAGCGGTGTGCGGAGCACGGTAACTTCCTGCTCGGCGGCTTTAGTCATTGCGTTGCCGTCAAGATTTGCGTTTTCAGCCAATATGATACAGCCGCCATCGGTCAAAACAGAAACAGCGATGGTGTTAACATTGCCCATAACAGTCACCCATACGGAATTTTCGGGATTTTTAGACATAACAAGCGAAAGCAGGTCACAGCAAAATACCTTTGAAAGCTCGCGCTCCAAGCCGCCCCCCTTGTTGATTACCTCGAACCCGACAGCATTAACGAAATTTTCTAAAGTCATTTTATTTCTTCCTTTCAATCTAATCTTTTAACAAATATTTCACATATTTTAATTATACCGCATTTGTTTTAATAAAATAATAACGCAACATAAAGAATTTATGAATTGTCAAAGCATTAAGAACCTGCTATGAATCTTGAAAAAATTTTTTAAAAACCTATTGACAATTCTGTCTTTATAGCTTATACTGTATATAGTGTCATTATAAAATGAGGTGAAGCAGTGAAGATTGTTATATCAAACCGCTCCGGCGTTCCTATATACGAGCAGGTTAAGGAGCAAATCAAGGAGGCGATTTTTTCGGGGGAGCTACAAGAAGACAAACTCTTGCCGTCTATTCGGGGGCTTGCACGGGAGCTCAAAATCAGCGTGATTACCACGACTCGTGCTTACAGCGACCTTGAGGAAGAGGGATTTGTCGTCAACGTGCAAGGCAAGGGGTGCTATGTTCTGCCCCGAAATACCGAGCTTGCACGGGAGAACGCCCTGCACAAAGTCGAGGACGGATTAATGACTGCAATTGCGGCGGCTAAGTCGGACGGGATTCCTAAAGAAGAAGTGGCGAAACTACTGGAAATGTTATGGGAGGATTAATGAAATGGGCAATATATTAGAGGTGCAAGGGCTTTGCAAAAAGTACAAGGATTTCGCATTGCGGGACGTGACGTTTGCCGTTCCGAGAGGGTTTATCATGGGCTTTATCGGGCAGAACGGTGCGGGGAAAACCACCACCATAAAGTCGATTTTGAACATAACTAATGTCGATTCGGGGCGAATCAAAATCTTCGGGGCGGATAATTCCACCGATAATAACGGCAAAATCGGTGTCGTCATGGATTCGCCGATGTACGTTGACGACTGGACGGTTGCCGATGTTGAGAGGGCGGTATCGCCGTTTTACAGCGACTGGAACAGTGAGAAGTACGCCAAGCACACCAAGCAATTCGGGCTTGACAGAAAGAAGAAAGTCAAGGACTTGTCTCGGGGCATGAAAGTCAAATTGCAGATTGCCGCCGCACTTTCGCACAATGCGGAGCTGCTCATTCTTGACGAACCGACAAGCGGGCTTGACCCTGTTGCACGTGACGAAATTTGCGACTTACTGCGTGAGTTTGTCGCCGATGAAAACAAGAGCGTTTTTTTCTCAACGCATATCACGACCGACCTTGAAAAGACTGCCGATTTTATCACGTTTATATTGGACGGCAGAATTGTTTTCACGGGGGCGAAAGATGACCTGCTCGGCAAGTATGCGCGTGTGACAGGCGGGGTGAACGAGATTAGCGGTGAGCATAAAAAGCTGATTGTCGGCTATCGGGAACACTCTACGGGATTTGAGGGAATGATTGAAACAGGCAGTATCCGCCATATGCCGAAAGGGGTTATTACGGAAGAAATCACGCTAGATGAGATTGTTATTTTCATGACGAAGGAGGCTAAAATCAATGAATAAAGTCAGAGCAGTTGTCGGGTTGGATTTTGCAACCATGAAACCGCAACTGGGGCTAAAAGTCACACTGCCGCTATTATTAAGCGTGCTTTGGATGGTGACAATGAGCGGGAGCGTTGCTTCCGGTATAGGAATCGGTTTGATGATGGCTATGTTGTTTTCGGGACTGCCGTTTTTATACGGTGGCAAAAACAACTTAGACGCACTTTACGCAACTTTATCACTTGACAGAAAAACCGTTGTCAAAGGGCGGTATCTTTTCACGCTTACAATGAATATTTGTGCGGTCGCAGCGACGTTCATACTCGGAACAATCGGGCAACTAACCTTGGCACTTACAGGTGTGACTTTCAGCAGCGATGGAATTGTTTGGGTGTTCGCGGTTATGGGTTTTATGTGCATTGCCATGCAAGCAATGCAATTGCCGTTCTATTTCAAGTTTGGTTATCAAAAAGCTAAATTGTTCAGCATTGTTCCGCTTACAGGAATTACAGGGCTTGCAGGAGTAGTGCTGGTGATGGGCGGCGGTGAATTGTTAAACGGGATAACGACATTCGCGGCTAAGTTTCAAGAGAATCGTGTTATGCTGTTTGGCGGAATCGGTGCAGTGTTGGCGGTGATTGTGTTTGCGTCTTATAAGCTGTCGCTTGTGTTTTATGAGAAGAGGGAGTTTTGATGTGCGGGTCAAAAGTGCAGTCAGCCCTTTATTCAACCCCAAGCAATTCCTTAGCATCATATTCGGATAAGTTCTCAACTCCCCGAAGTTTGCTGTTGATTTGCCTTGTCCTTACGCCGACCAGCTTATCCAAATCGTCGTCAAGCTGACGAATCCTGTTTCTGGCGGAGGATAAAACCTCCTCAAACCTTGAAAACTCTGTCTTTACCGCGCTTAAAACCTGCCAAACCTCACTGCTTCGCTTTTGCAGTTGTAAGGTTTTAAACCCCATTTGCAGAGAGTTGAGCAAAGCCGCCATAGTCGATGGTCCGGCAATATTAACATTGTATTCGCGCTGTAAAATTTCAACAAGCCCGCGGTTTACCGCCTCGGCGTATAACCCCTCGAACGGCAGGAACATAACCGCGAAATTTGTAGTGTGCGGCGGGGATATGTATTTACTGCGTATATCCTTGGCGCATTTTTTTATGACGGCTTCCAACTCCTTATACGCCGCTTTCACAGCCTCCGCGTTACCCGTGGCATACGCGTCTTGAAGTGCGGCGTATGTTTCGCCGGGGAATTTGCAGTCTATCGGCAGGTATACATAATCACCGCTATCGGAAGCGGGCATTTTTACGGCGTATTCAACCCGCTCGCGGCTGTTCGGCTTTACGGCGGCTTCAATCTCGTACTGCTCAGAAGTCAAAATTTCCTTTATAATTGCGTCCAGCTGATATTCGCCCAAAATTCCTCTTGTTTTGACGTTTGAAAGCACCTTTTTCAAATCCCCCACGCCCGCCGCCAGATGACGCATTTCACCTAAGCCCTTGTAAACCTCTTCCAGCCGCTCGCTTACGAGCCTAAAGGAGCGGCTCATTTTTTCTTCAAGAGTTTTTTGCAGTTTTTCATCTACGGTCAGTTTGATTTCATCAAGCTTACTGTTGTTGTCCGCTTGAATATAGGATAGTTGTGCCGATATTGTGTTTCGTATCGCTTCAAGTTTTTGCTCGTTCACTGCTTCAAAGCTTTTTAAGCGTGTTTCAAATTGCTTTAAGATAAACAGCATAACAACGCAGCTTACCAGTAAAATAAGGATTGCTATAAATACAGCGATTTCAATCATTCTTCATGCTCCTTAATTCTTTAAAAAAGCGGCTTAATATTCCGCCGCATTGCTCCTCCATAGCCCCGCCCTCATATAAAGGCTTGTGATTATAGCTAAGCTCAAACAGATTAATAACACTCCCGACCGAGCCGGACTTATAATCATACGCACCGAATACAACCTTGTCAAGTCTGGCATTAATGATTGCGCCCGCGCACATAGGGCACGGTTCTAAGGTAACATAAAGCGTACAGCCGTGAAGCCGCCAAGACCCAAGCGTTTCGCAGGCATTGCGGATTGCCGTTATTTCGGCATGAGCCAGCGCGTCCTTGTCGATTTCGCGCCTGTTATAACCCGAGCCGACAATAACCCCATCGCAATCCCTGACAACCACCGCCCCCACAGGCACTTCACCCAAGGAAGCCGCAACTTCGGCAAGCTTTAATGCCTGTGACATGTATGGGCAGTTAGCATTTATCTTTAAATTACTCATAACCATAATCCTGTTCACATCACTGACAAAGCCCTTACCTCTTCGATTGTTAAACCTGTGTCCTCAGCGATTTCCTCTAACGGTCTGTTTCTTTTTAAGAGTTTGTATGCTACATTAACAGTACCCATTTGAATCCCCTCTTGCAACCCCTCTTCTCTCGCCCCCTCCATGTTAGTCGCTTCAATATGCAAAGCTTTTTCTCTCATACGGGCGGCTTCTTGGATTTTTTCGTCCTCGCTCATTTGGTAGATAACAAAAACCGCTTCTTGAATAGGAGCAACCCCGGATTGATTTAACATTTCAAACTCCTCCTCCGTTTCGGCGTTAATTAGCTGTAGCCAAAGCTCTTTTTTATTGTGTTTATTCGCATTTTTGCTGATTTTACCAAGCTCAAAAAAATGTATGGCACATTTATCAGTCAAAACTTCATACCTGCTTTTCTCTATAACAGTAAAATGAGAGTGATATTCTTTGCAGTCAAAAATGGGGAAATTCACTATGTTAATACAGATGCTTTGTTTTAAATCTTTGAAGCTCTCGCCGCTTTTCAGTTCTCCGCTGTAAAGCTTCGACCAGTAAAACAGGGTTCGCTCCTTGTAATTGTAATCTTTGCCGTATTGCATTTCGATGTTAATTAGTTTGCCGTCAACTTCCATGTTTATGTCCATTTTGACAAATTTTCCCTCTATACTGTCAGGCAAAATCTCCGAATTTTTGATTTCAATGTCCTTTATAGACTCAATCGGTATTTCGAGCAGGCTTGAAAGCAAATCGACAAGAAGCTGTATATTTTCCGTAAAAAGCTTCTTGAATATTATGTCCAGCTTTGCTTTTAAAACATTTCGTTTGTTCATTTTCATTCTCCTTTCTATGAAACCGGCTTCTTAATGTGTTTGAAACAACTCCGAACTGTTCACTGGCAAAACCGCCGTAACGGATTTTGACGGAGTTAAAAGCATAGTATCGCTTACGCTTACGCCGATTGCTTTATGCAAATTAAGAACATTCTGAAAATCCTTTTGCGCTTCAATCGGGAAATCGCCGTAACCGGGTGAAAAGCGGGGCAAGGCTTTTTGGGGAGCATATGCCCCTAAGCTTCCTTGTTCGCGGGTTTGGAATGAATCACAAAGCCGCTCAATAGCCTCGGCGGCAAGCCCGTCTATGATTACGGCTTTTGCCATATTTTCAATCTGCATTTTGCGTATAAGCGCGTCAACCCCCGCGCCGATTGTCACGCCCAGCAGGATTGCTTTTTGGCTGTTTTTCAAATGCACGGCTATGTCATAACCCCTTAAAATAAAGGGGCAGTCCTTTAGCTTTACAGAATTTTCTGTCATAGCTTCTATAATAAACACCTTGTAAACATAAGCAGGCGAAATGACGGCGTTTAATTCTGCTTCGCACTCTTTTATTAAATCTTGCATCGGCGTGTTCCTTATGAGTAACTTATTTTTAACCGTTGACTGACAAAGCCCTTACCTCTTCGATTGCTAAGCCTGTATCCTCCGCAATTTCTTCCGGCGGTCTGTTTCTTTTTAAGAGCTTGCGCGCTATATCAACAGCACCTTTTTGAACGCCCTTTTGAATCCCTTCTTGAATTCCCGCTTGCCTTGCACCCCGCATATTAGTAGCTTCAATATGCAAAGCTTTTTCTCTAATACGAGCGGCTTCTTGGATTTTTTCGTCCTCGCTCATTTGGTAGATAATGTAAACTGCTTCTTGAATAGGAGCAACCCCGGATTGATTTAACATCTCAAATTCCTCCTCTGTTTCTGCATTGATTAGCTGTAGCCAAAGCTCTTTTTTATTATGTTTATTCGCATTTTTGCTGATTTTGCCCAGTTCAAAGAAATGTATAGCGCATTTATCCGTCAAAACTTCATGCCTGTTTTTCTCCATAACAGCAAAGTGCGAATGATACTCCTTGCAGTCAAAAATCGGGAAGTTCACTATATTAATACAAATGCTTTGTTTTAAATCCTCAAAACCCTCACCGCTTTTTAGCTCGTTACAGTAAAGCTTCGACCAGTAAAACAAGGTTCGCTCCTTGTAATTGTAATCTTTGCCGTATTGCATTTCGATATTAATAAGTTTGCCGTCAACTTCCATGTTTATGTCCATTTTGACAAATTTACCCTCTATACTGTCGGGCAGAATTTCTGAATTTTTGATTTTAACATTTTTTATAGATTCAATCGGTATTTCAAGCAGGCTTGAAAGTAAATCGATAAGAAGCTGTATATTTTCCGTAAAAAGCTTCTTGAATATTATGTCCAGCTTCGCTTTTAAAACATTTCGTTTGCTCATTTTCGTTCTCCCTTCTATGATATAAAACAGGGTTGGGGAATGGCTGGAAAGAAGCTATGTCACAAAACATTTCGTATACCGACTACAACAAGCTCCGTATACTATCCGTAATTCTTTTCGCAACCAAAGGGTTGTTCATCGTATACAGGTGAATCCCGCTTACGCCGTTTGAGATTAGGTCGGCTATTTGGTCTATGGCGTAGGCTAAGCCCGCATCGCGCAATGCTTCGGGGTTATGCTCGTATTTTTGGAGCATTTTGGTAAATTTGGCGGGCAGACTTGCTCCGCAAAGCGACACCATGCGCTCAATCTGCTTTTTATTGACGACCGGCATGATTCCCGCCTCTACGGGTACGTCTATACCTGCTATTTCAAGCTTCTCGGCGAAGCTGTAAAAAATCGCGTTGTCAAAGAAAAGCTGTGTAACAAGGTGCTCCGCGCCCGCTTCAACCTTGGTTTTGAGGTTTCTTATATCGCTCCTTAAATCCTTAGCTTCAAGGTGACATTCGGGGTAGCAAGCACCCGAAACGCAAAAATCGCCGTTTTGCTTTATGAAGCGCACAAGGTCGCTTGCGTATTCAAAATCATGCTTGCGGGGGAATTCGGGGTTAATATCGCCCCTTAGCGCGAGTATATTTTCTATTTTGTTTTCCGCGAAGGCTTCAATACATGATTTGATTCCCTCCTTGGTGCTGTAAACACAGGTTAAATGCGCCACGGAGGGGATTTTCAAATCATTTTGGATATAAGCGGCAATATTCAGAGTAGTATTAGCGGCGTTGTTCTCCGCACCCGCGTTAGAGCCGCTTGCGCCGTAGGTTACGCTGATAAAATCTGGCGTTAATGAGGCAAGCTCGTCAAGCGTTTTATAAACCGTTTCAACGGGGCTTGTTTTTTTCGGCGGGAACACCTCAAACGACAGTACGGTTTTCCCACTGTTAAACAGTGAAGATAATTTCATAAAAAGTCACACCATTCTCAAAAAATATTAAGAGCCCGCAGCACAATAATTGTGCATTAAGCTTGAATATGTTATTTTATAATTATAATACAAATCCTTGTAAAATGCAAGAGAAAAATTTTATAAGCGCGTTTGAGAGCTTCCATTCACAAATTATTATTAAAATATTTACTTTAATTCTATTGGTATTGCCGCCCTGTTAATGCTAAACTAAATCAAGGTCTATAAATTATAAACCCTCTGAATATAATTGTTCACTGTTCATTGTTAATTGTTAATTGAATAAGGGGTGCGCCGCAGTAATGAAAAGGTTTAAAATAAATGAAAACTCATTTAAGCTTACCCGAAGCGAAGCGAA
This sequence comes from Oscillospiraceae bacterium, assembly GCA_009777725.1. GTDB lineage: Bacteria > Bacillota > Clostridia > Oscillospirales > Ruminococcaceae > UBA946. The sequence goes on from WRLG01000019.1 coordinate 28,685, forward strand.
GCTTTCTGAGATTATTTGGGAAAATGAGCCGCTTTCGTCAACCAAACTTGTAAGGCTTTCGGAGATGGATATGGAATGGAGCAAGTCAACCACTTATACGGTTTTGAAAAAGCTTTGTGAAAAAGGGATTTTCAGAAATGAGAGAGCAATTGTTTCGGCTTTAATTACACGAGATGAGTTTATCACAGGGAAAAGCAGACTGTATGTCAAAAATACGTTTGATGGCTCACTGTCAAGGTTTTTAGTTTCTTATTTCGGCGATGACAGGCTTACGGCTGAACAATCCGCAAAGCTGAAAAGCCTAATTGAGGAGTGCGAAGAGGGCGGAGATGAATAGCATATATATCGGAAACGTAAAGATAAAACAAACCGCCGCACTCGCGCCCATGGCTTCCGTAGCTGACAGGGCTTACCGCATTACCGCAAAGGAAAACGGCGCGGCTTATATGGTATCGGAAATGATTTCGGCGAAAGGCTTGTGCTACTCCGACCGCAAAACGGAGGAACTTTGCACCGTTACGGAGCGCGAACGCCCCTGCGCGCTTCAGCTTTTCGGCTCTGAGCCCGAATTTATGGGTAGAGCGGCGGCAATTTTAATGAAATACAAACCCGATATTATAGACATAAATATGGGTTGCCCCGTCCCTAAAATAGCGGGCAACGGGAGCGGCGCGGCTTTGATGAAAACTCCTGCGCTTGCCGCTGAAATCGTGCGGAGCGTTGTGCAAAATTCAACCGTCCCCGTTACGGTGAAAATCCGCAAGGGGTGGAGCAATGAAGATGTTAACGCCGTTTCTTTTGCTGCTTTAATGGAGCAGGCAGGAGCGGCGGCAATCACCGTTCACGGGCGAACCCGCGACCAGATGTACCGCGGGAAAGCTGATTGGGAGATAATCCGCGCGGTTAAAGAAGCCGTTAACGTCCCCGTAATCGGCAACGGCGATGTTACCACGCCGCAAACGGCAAAAGCCATGTATGAGCAAACAGGCTGTGACCTTGTAATGGTCGGCAGGGGGAGTTACGGCAGACCGTGGCTGTTTGGGCAGATTGAAGAATTTATAAAAAACGGCGAAATCCCTCCGGAATCCGAATTAAGCGAGCGGCTTGACATAATGCTTGGGCAGGTGAAGCTTGCGATTGAATATAAGGGCGAACGCATTGCCATGAGCGAAGCACGGAGACAATGCGCTTATTACCTTAAAGGAATACCTAACGCCGCAAGATTGCGAAATGAATGTGCTTCTTTGTTGGGTTTTGATGATTTGGTTAGGATTTGTGACGAGATTAAAAAGGGAGAATGAGCATAATGTACCGCGTGATTCGTAGGGGACGAGCTTGTCCGTCCCGTACACCTGCCCGTCACGAGCACAAAAAAACGCACCATTTCGCTATTAGCGGGACAGGCAAGCCTGTCCCCTACATAAAATCTGATTGAAAGGTATGATATTATGAATAAATATCAAACTATGCAGGAAATTGAGCGGGAATATGACGGTAATTGGGTTTGTATTATTAACTATAAAAAAGATGAATTTTACGACATAATCGGCGGTGAAGTAATAGCCGTCAGCAAAGATAAAGATGAGATAAGAAAAGTTTGGCGGGAAAATACCGACAGCTATAAGCAATATTGCGGCGATTTCGGTGAATTTCTCGGCGCGACAGGGGGGTTTTTGTTTTAATGGAACGAGTTAAAATAAAGCTTACAAACGATATAATGTATGCAAGAATCCCATGAAAAAAGAATAGGACTAAAAGGGGAGAATGAACATAATGAAAAGATTGGTAGAATATCTGAAAGCAACAGAGGTTGATAAAATACATCAGACTATCATAGCTTTTTTGTGTATAGCTGTTATTGTTTTCGGGGGGATATTTTGCTTTTTATATTTCGGTGCAAAGCCCGAGCAGTCCGGCGGGGTTAAGTTTACAACAAAGGATTACTTAAATATAGCGCAAACAATATCTCTTTCATTTATCGTGTTTACAGGCGCGGCGGCTTCAGCTGTTGGTTATAGGCTTCAAAGCATTAAAGAAACAGATGCGACTAACAAACGCTTTAACGAAGCCGTAAGAAGCCTTTGCAGTGGCGAAGATGTTTTTGTGCGGATAGAGGGAATTTACGCCCTTGAAAGGCTTGCGTTTAACGCCCCGAATTCTAAAGAGCGGCAAAGGGTAATGGATATTTTGTGTACTTATTTGAGAAAAAAGCGTTCTGTAGATAAATTTAAAGAAAATAAATCTTGCGATTTAAAAGAAGACCATAAAGCGATTATTGAGGTAATTAAAAGAATTAACCAAAGATATAAAGGACTTGATGTTAATTTATCAGAAACTAATCTATACAAAGCAAATTTTGGTGGGGCTTATCTTGAAGAAACGGAATTTAGGTTTGCTCATCTTGAAAGTGTGAATTTTAATCATGCTCATCTTAAAAAAGTGAATTTTATGGATGCTCATCTTGAAAAAGCAACTTTTTTGTATGCTCATTTTGAAATTAAAAAAACGAGAAGTCTTTGGATACGTTCTTATGTAATAATGCCTAGCGATGCTCATCTTGAAGGAGCGGATTTTGATTATGCGTATATTAGAGGTAAAGTATATAATGATGGAGTATGTAGTTTTGGAGGGTATATTGATAGGATAGAAAAATACTATGATATTTATAAAATCAATTCCAAAAAACGGCAACTCCAAACAAAAGAAAACTATAAGAGTTATAATGTGCCGCGTGATTCGTAGGGGACGGGCTTGTCCGTCCCGCACACCTGCCCGTCACGAGCACAAAAAAACGCACCATTTCGCTATTAGCGGGACAGGCAAGCCTGTCCCCTACATAAAATCTGACTGAAAGGTGTGATATTATGAAAAAACTTAAAGGTGCATGGGCGGAGTTTGGGAAAATCTCATTTATTATTGGGGTTGGATTGTTCTTTTTGTCAATTATATTTTATTTTTTATATTACTCAATGTTTTTGCCTTGTTTGGTGAATAGTATCGGATGGCTTGCTATTGGGGTTAGTTTAATTGCAATTACGCAGATTTTTGAAAACAATCTTAAACGGCTTAAAAAGAGCGGAAAATGTATTGAAGCTGTCGTTGAAAATATTGTTCCAACCCGCCTTATAAGGGTAGGGAACTATGTTACAGCCTTTGTCAGGTGCAGTTTTGTAAATGATGAGGGGATAAGAGTTTGGGCTAAAAGTGAATACTGTTTATTTTCGCCCTCTGACGGGAAAAATACCATAACTGCAGTGGTTCATGCGGGGGATTTAGGCTTTGATGAATATGCTGTAGAAGTTTTTAGAAAGTAGTGGTTAGTGAGTAATAATCACGGCTGAATAGATGCCAATTATACGGTATAAATACCGAAAAAAGGAGCATGAAAATGAACAAACGAAATGTTTTAAAAGCAAAGCTGGATATAATATTCAAAAAGCTTTTTACGGAAAACATAGGGCTTCTTATAGACTTGCTTTCAAGTCTGCTTGAAATACCGATTGAGTCTATAAAAAATGTTAATATCAAAAATTCGGAGATTTTGCCCGACAGCATAGAGGGAAAATTTGTCAAAATGGACATAAACATGGAGGTTGACGGCAAACTGATTAATATCGAAATGCAATACGGCAAAGATTATAATTACAGGGAGCGAACCCTGTTTTACTGGTCAAAACTTTACAGCGGTGAGCTCAAAAGCGGCGAGGGTTTTGAGGATTTAAAACAAAGCATTTGTATTAATATAGTAAATTTCCCGATTTTTGACTGCAGGGAGTATCATTCGCATTTTACGGTTATGGAGAAAAACAGGCATGAAGTTTTAACGGACAAATGTGCTATACACTTTTTTGAGCTTGGCAAAATCAGCAAAAATGCGAATAAGCATAATAAAAAAGAGCTTTGGCTTCAGCTAATCGATGCCGAAACAGAGGAGGAATTTGAGATGTTAAACCAATCGGGCATCGCTCCTATTCAAGAAGCGGTTTATGTCATATATCAAATGAGCGAAGATGAAAAAATCCAAGAAGCCGCCCGAATGAGAGAAAAAGCTTTGCATATTGAAGTCACTAATATGCGTGGCGCAAGGCAAGAAGGGTTGCAGGAGGGTATTCAAAAGGGTATTCAAAAGGGTAGGCAAGAGGGTAGGCAAGAGGGTAGGCAAGAGGGTATAACCGAAACTGCCTTAAAAATGCTCAAAAAGGGGTTTGCGCTTCAAGACGTTAAAGAAATCACGGGGCTTACGGGCGAGGATTTAGAGGATTTAATTGTTAACTGACGGGGTCAATTATGCTAATTTTTAATATAGAAAACATAACCGCGCTTGATATACCTGTTTTGGCGGAGATTGAGCGTGAAGAGAGTATGCTTTGCGGGTGGAGCGAAAATTCTTTGTTAAGTGAGCTTAAAAAGGAAAACGCTATCATGCTCAAAGCAACGGATGGCGGCGTGATTTGCGGGTTTATTACTGCCGAAAAGGTGTTAGATGAGGTCAATATAAACAATGTCGCCGTTAACGCGCAATTCAGAAGAAACGGTGTTGCTACTGCTTTGCTCAAAGAACTGGAGGCGCAAACCCCCGATGTTAAATTTTACCTGCTTGAAGTAAGGGAAAGCAATGCGCCCGCCATTTCGCTTTACACTTCGCTGGGGTTTGAAATTGCGGGGAAACGCAAAAATTTTTATTATAATCCTCCCGAAGATGCACTGATTATGATTAAGGGTTACTGGTAAGGAGATGGGATTTTGAAAATACTTGCTATAGAAACTTCTTGCGATGAAACGGCGGCGGCTGTTGTCGAAAACAGCAGGCGCGCGCTTTCAAACGTAGTTGCTTCTCAGGCGGAGGAGCATGGGAAATTCGGCGGGGTCGTTCCCGAAATTGCTTCAAGGCGGCATAGCGAAAATATACTTGCCGTTGTAAAAAAAGCATTGCTTGACGCGGAATGTGCGCTTGATTCTATTGACGCTTTCGCCGTTACATACGCGCCCGGCTTGGTCGGCGCGCTGTTAGTCGGCGTAAGCTTTGCTAAGGGGCTTGCAATGGCGGCGGGCAAGCCGCTTATCCCCGTTCATCATATAGCAGGGCATATTGCGGCTAATTATTTAACAGAAAATCCGATTAAACCGCCTTTTCTCTGCCTTGTGGCAAGCGGGGGTCATTCTCATATTATTGAGGTATCGGATTATACTTCTTTTAATATAATCGGGCGGACAAGCGATGATGCGGCGGGGGAATCGTTTGATAAAACAGCCCGCGTTCTGGGGTTTCCTTACCCCGGCGGGGTTCATGTAGACAAGGCGGCGCAATTGGGCGACCCGACTGCCTTTAAGCTCCCCTATCCCAAATCCCCCACGGGCGAATATGATTTTTCTTTTTCGGGGCTTAAAACAGCGGTTGTCAACATCGTTCACAATGCGGAGCAAAAAGGTGTTGAAATAAATAAAAACGACATGGCGGCTTCTTTTCAGAAAACCATATCGGAAATTCTTGTAAGTAAAACTATATCCGCCGCGAAAGCGTTTGGGTTTACCTCTATAGCGGCGGCGGGCGGGGTTGCGGCTAATTCGTCCGTCCGCAGGCTTTTGAGTGAGGAATGTGAAAAAAACGGCTTTTCTCTGCATATACCGCCCATAACGCTGTGCGGAGATAATGCCGCTATGGTCGGCGCGCAGGCTTATCACGATTATATCTCGGGAAAAATCGCAGATGAAAGCTTAAACGCCTCGGCTACCTTGGGGATTAATAAATGATGGGGGTTAGCATGAAATCAAGCAATGAAAAAAACGCTTCAGCAGTAGACTTAAAGCGCGCGCTGATAGCGATGAGCGGCGGTGTGGACAGTTCCGTTGCGGCTTATTTAAGCAAGCAGATGGGGCTTGACTGCATCGGCGTAACGATGAAGCTTTTCGGCAACGAGGAGGTTGGCGCGGGATGCGACAAGTCCTGCTGTTCGCTTGGAGATGCGGAGGATGCAAGAAGTGTAGCGCATAAGCTGGATATGCTTTATTATGTTTTTAATTTTGCCGCAGATTTCAAAAGGGATGTAATAGAGCGGTTTGTAAGGGCGTATCAAAACGGTGAAACGCCTAATCCCTGCATTGACTGCAACCGATATTTAAAGTTTGAAAAACTGCTTATGCGCGCTCGGAGCATGGATATTGACTACATCGCTACGGGTCATTACGCCGGAATTGATTACGATGCTCAAAAAGGGCGTTATATTTTGAAAAAAGCTGTTGACCTTGATAAGGACCAAAGCTACTTTTTATACGCAATGACGCAGGAGCAGTTAAAGCATACGCTGTTTCCTCTCGGAAAGCTTAGCAAATCCCAAGTGCGAGATATTGCCAAGGAGCAGGGGTTCATCAATGCAGGTAAGCGGGAAAGTCAGGATATATGCTTTGTGCGCGGAGGGAATTACGCTGATTTTATCCGCTCGCATATCGGCGGCGAAATCCCTAAGGGGCGTTTTAAGGACGTGAGCGGCAATGATTTGGGGGAGCATAAGGGGATTATTTATTATACCGTAGGTCAGCGCAAGGGGCTGGGGCTTTCAATGCCGGCTCCGGCATATGTCTGCGAAATAAGAGCGGAGGACAACACGGTCGTCATAGGAGCAAAAGAGGATTTATACTCAAAAACATTGTTTGCGCGGGATATTAATTTGATAACAACGGATAAGCTTGACATGCCGTTAAAGGTCTGCGCCCGCGTAAGGTACAGGCAACGCGAACAACCCGCCACAGTATGGCAGCTTGACGAAGATACGCTGAGGATAGAATTTGACAGCCCTCAAAGAGCTGTCACGAAAGGGCAAGCAGTTGTCTTATACGATGGCGATATTGTTATCGGCGGCGGAACAATTAAATGAGGCTGTAAGGGCTTCTATTTAAGTTTACTTTCAGCTGAGTTTATAAGGTTCATAAGCTCCTCAACTGTTTTATTGTTCTTTTTCTTTTTAGGAGGAGCAAGCGTTTCCTTAGGCACTACAGCCATCTCGGGGATGGTGCTGATTTTTGGGGGCAGGGGCTGAGCTTCGGGCTTAGGGGGCGGGATTTGCACTTTTTCCTCCGGCTCGCTCTTTTCGCTCTTTTCATAGAACGGCTGGGAATGATTGTCAAAGCTCGTTTGCAAGGGGGCGTAGGATTCTGCTTGAATGTCCAAAATTTTATCGGGTATCACATTGCTTAAATGCGGGGTAAAGACTATGCGTTCCTCCCCCGGCGCGCTTTGAGTGCTCTTTGATGGTGAAAAGCTGTCAAAAAACTCGTCAACCTTAGATTTTGAGGCTGTAGCTTCAATTTTTGTGGGCTTATTTAAATATAGCTCGTCAAGTTTTGCCTCCGCATTTGATGAAGCGGGCACGGAGGTTTTTTTCGGCAGCCTGTCGTAAGTGAACAAGGGCTCTGCCGGAGCGGTATTTTTTTTCGGTGGCGCGGCGGAATACTCCGCTCTGCCTTGCGGAGTTATGTTCATCGAGAGCTCGGGCTTTTTTTCCTTGGTTCTGAACATTCTGAATTCATCGGTGGTTTCGGATTCATAATAAGAGGGGGAGAGGGCTGTAAATTTATCCGTAACGTCCTCAATAAATTTAGGCGCGGTAAACGTAACGGGGGATTCCTCCTTTTTTGAATCGCGCGATACAATAATTTCGTCAATATCCCCAAGCGAGGATGCCTCCGCTTCAAGTTTCCTTATATTGACAATACGCACCGCTTGAAACAGCACGATTAAAAACAGCGGTACTACAACGGCAAGGATTATCCCCAGCGTTGAGGTGGCAAAATCAAGAAATTTCCCAAATGCCGTCATCTGCCAAACCGCTTTGGCAATTACATTTTCCTCATATACGCGAAAGGTATCGCTGGGCGGGGATGTGTCAAATTTTACGACATAGAAAAGCCTGCCGCTTTCGTCCGTATCAATCTGAACTACTCTGGTAAGGGTGGTATGTTCACCCAGCTTACAAAGAATTACGCTATGCTCGTTAATGCTTTCGATTTCGGATGCTTTCCCTACAATGACGGTATTTACCGGGATTAAGGGCACCATATTGACGGCGTTAGTTTTATAAAAGGTAAGCCCTAAAAACGGCGTTGCGCTGCCATCGCTCTTAATGAGCAGATTACAAGCCGCCATAAAGCCTATCATTAATATAAGCAATACGATTACAATCACTTCAAAAACCGAAACCCACGATACTTTTTTCTTACGGGGCATATTAACCTCCTAATATTATCCATAATAAAACCAGCTTCTTAAACTCGTATAATAACATTATAACATATTATTTTGCAAATTTCAAATAATTTTTAATTTTTTTACTTGACAATTTTTATATTTGGATATATAATGTTATATAGTAATAAAAGCGGTATGCGGGGGTGCTTAAATTTTTCGGGTTTTAGGTAATATACAAATCGAAGCAAGCCTCCTAAGCTAAATTTGCTTGCGTAGCTCAGTCGGTAGAGCAGCGCATTCGTAATGCGCAGGTCGGGTGTTCGAGTCACCTCGCAAGCTCCAGAGAAAGCCCCTGCAAACCTTAGTGTTTGCAGGGGCTTGTGTGGTTTAATTGTTGAAAGTCGGGAAAATATCGTCATCGTCACGAGTTCAGATGATTGGACGGCGTTTTTTGCGACTTTAATTATTAATTTATCGGCGGAGCTTTTATTTTAGCACATTGTTATCCGCTATATGCTTTTTTGACGTGAGCAGTATATCTTTAAGCATGTATAACTGACTAGGTGAAAATCTGTCAATAATAGCAATTATCTCTTTTTTATCATCATTGCTTAGAGAAAAGGTTAAATCGTCCTGCATTAAGTATTCGGGGGAAGTTTTTAGTGTGTTGCACAGTAAGGCAAGCATTTCATAGCTTGGCATACGGCGAGACTTCTCGATACTTCTGATAACAGCACCCGAAGTATCGCAGAGTTCGCCTAATTTTTCTTGCGTAAGCCCGTTTTCAAGCCTTATAATTCTTAATCTATCGCCTAAACAGTTCATATTTTCCTCCCCAACGTAACTTTAAGACACTATACTAAGTATAAATTGTTTAGAGGGTAATGAAAAGATAGTTAAAGTTACTATATAGTTACTATTAGTTACGGTAGATTTCTACAAACTTTGGTAAAATGCTTGACAAAGGCGAAAAGATATGTTATATTTAGAAAAAGTAATAAAAAAGGAGAATTATCTATGAAAAAATCGAACAAATCCCGCGTGTTTGCGGCTTTAATGAGCTTGGCAATGGTATTTACCGCTGTTCCAATGTTTGATGTGACGGTTATTGCACAAGAATCTGCTATATCCGCCAGTCCCAAAATTACTTACTCTAACGAAAATGTAACGCCTGCTGAAATCAGCGAAGCAACGGAAACAATTACAGCAGATACTCTCTCGGACGGTAAGATTGTCGCAAGAATGTATATCGACCCGACAAAATTCAAAAATTCAAAAGCTACAATCAAAACTCCGATAACCCTATATAATACGACGGAAAATACAGCTATACAGAAAGCCTTCTATAAGGCATTCAAGCAAACACCTATACAGGTAACCTTTGCCGCTCAAACAAAACTTTCCGCAAATGTTGATATAGCCGTTAAAGTTGATACGTCTAAACTCAATACAAAAACTTTGATGTTCTATACGTATGATACGGAAACTAACGAGGTCTCAGAGATTAACACAAAGTATAGCATTGACGAGAGTGGTTATCTGCATTTCACCACGTCAAGCCTTTATAATATTCTTATCACGGATACCGCCCTTTTTAAAAGTCAGAATACTTCCAGTAGTTCAAATTCATCCAGTTCAAGCTCAAGTTCTTCTAGTTCGAGTTCTTCCGGTTCGAGTTCTTCAAGTTCAAGCTCTTCCGGCTCAAGTTCCTCCGGTTCAACTTCTCCACGTCCCACTCACTATACCGCACGCTACGGACCAAGAGGTGGTGCGATATGTTGGTGCGGAAGATATATGTCGCAACATTAAAATATTTTTCAAACCCCCTTGACAAATCGGATTTTACGGTATATAATATATATAACAGTACCCGACACGCCTCTTGTCTTTTCGGAGATAATGCGGACCACGTCGGGTCGCTTAATTTAAGGGGATTTCTAAAATGCAGGTTTTAAAGCAGCAACAGCCCTCAATGAGCATTGACAAGATATTGAGATTAAACTGCGTTGTCGGTTTGCCAATTATTTTTGTGATAAATACGATGTTTTAGGCTATGAGGACATAAACAATTTTGATGTTTCTCCTGATATATTCCGAACTTTTTACGGGAGTGTTGACAAAACAATTATAATGTGATATAATATCAATGCGATTGCCAATTTCAGCCGAATCGCAGTAAAGGAAAACCTGAAAACGTGAAGAGATTGGCGATTTTGCTGTATATGTGCGGTTTGTCGATGAGGACGATTGCGAAAATCGTCAAAACCGACCTTCACGCTGTGTGTCGCTGGATTAGAAGTTTTGCGGAGAGCAACTATAAAAAACCAACGCCGAAATCAAGTGAAGTTGTGGTAGAACTTGACGAAATTTTGCGCGGTTTCGCCGTAAAACTTGCGTTGTTTCCCGCTCCATAGAAATGGTGGATTTGACTGTCGGGCTTTATGCAAATTTTCATGTCAATTTTGATATTAATATTGATTATTTTATGAATGATGTGATTATTTTGTCAACACTCCCTAATTTTGTTGTCGGCGACGAGCGAACAAACGAGAATATACAAGCGTTGAAGGCGTTAGTTGTGATGATTTATTCGTTTAATCGTCGCACAGGGAAAACTATCGCATGGGTACTCGACGGTCGTGATACTGCTAGAAGGATTTACAAATTTTGTCTTGACAATTCGGTTCTGCGGTGGTATAATAAGTTATAATTAAAATTTAATCGGAGGTAATTCAATGAAAAAAATGATTTCAATCGCTGTCGCCTTAACCTTGGCACTCTCCTTAGCACTACCGATAACCGCGCAAACACCGACTTTGCAGGAAACCGCCGCAGAGTATCAGTGGGATTTAACCGCTGTTTATGCGGACAAGCAAGCCTTTGAGCAGGATATGAGGAGGCTGGAGCAAAGAATCATCCCCGAGCTTACGGCATATTCGGGGAAATTGCGGGATGGGGATTCAGTCTATAATTTCCTCACAGCGCGCGACCGCGCCGAGCAGGTCTCTGAGCGGCTTTGGGCTTATGCCTTTTTGAAAACGGAGCAGAACCAAACGGATAACGAAGCGACCGCAATGTTGCTTCAAGCAATGAAAGCGGACTTCGCGCTTCAAGAGGCTTTAGTTTTCGCAGAGCCGGAGCTTTTGAAACTGCCCGCTTCATTCTGGAACGGCTTTTTAAGGGAGGAAAGAGTGAAGCCGTTTTTAAACCGATTGAGCCGCATGTTTGAAACCGCAAAGCACACTCTGCCCGAAAATGAAGCCGCCCTGCTCATACCGTTAAAGCAATCGGCGGAGGGCTCTTATATAGTGTACTCCAAGCTGACGGGCGCGGATATGAAATTCCCCACGGTGACGGATTCGCAGGGCGAAAGGCTGACCGCTGATGAACCCACCCGTTACTACACATTAAATAACAGCCCCGACCGCGCTTTACGCAAAAAAATAATGGAGGCGAATTTCTCTGCATACGGGCAATACCGCAACGTGTTCGCGCAGAATATCAACAATTATATACAAGCAAACGTAAGCTTGGCTAAAATCCAAAATTATGACAATGCCAAGGAGATGTATTTCGCCGAATATGCAGGCTCTTTGGAGATATACAACAATTTAATTTCAGCCGCAAATAATAATTTGGACACCGCGCACCGAAACTCAGAGCTGAGAAAAAGAACCATGAAAGCGGCTCAAATGTATGTATCGGATATGTATTACCCGCTCACGGAGGAAATTTCAACCTCCTTTAAATATGAGGATGGGGAAAAGCTGCTCAACAATGCTCTCGCCCCGCTCGGCGCGGAATATCAAAGCACCCTCAAAAAGGCATTTTCAGACGGTTGGATTGATGTATACCCCACAGAGGGCAAGGGCGGCGGCGCGTTTTCGGCAGGTGTTTATGCCGCTCACCCCTATATATTGATGAATTACACCGACGATTACTACAGCCTTTCCACCCTCGCACACGAGCTGGGTCACGCCGTGCATCAGTATAATTCCGCTCAAAATAATAAAAATCTATACGATGGCAGTCCGACAATATTCACATCAGAAGTTGCCTCCACAGTAAATGAACTGCTCCTATCGGATTACATGGTGAATAACGCCAAAACCGATGATGAAAAGCTATTCTATCTGTATTCGGAGTTGTTGACACTTCACGCTACTTTTTTCACACAAATTATGTATTCCGAATTTGAGGATTCCATCTACAAAATTGTTGAAAACGGCGGCTCTTTAACAGCAGATGTAATGGAGGAGCTTTGGCTTGAAGTCAACACAAAATATAACGGCGAGGGTCTCCTCCCCGTAAAAGGCACGGAATACGGCTGGTCGAGAATTCCGCATTTTTATTATGATTACTACGTATATCAGTATGCAACCTCAATCGCCGCCGCCTGCACCATATCACAACGCATCACAGACGGAGAAGACGGCGCAGTAGAAGCATATCTTTCATTCTTAAAATCGGGCGACAGCGACAGCGGAACAGCCCTCCTAAAATTAGCAGGAGTTGACATGGAATCCCCCGCCTTAGCAGATGCACTAATTGACAGATACAATAAGGTAATTGACCAAATAGAGGAGATACAAGGGATGAGGTAAACGCAGGTCGCGTTAACATAAGCGGAGGCGTGGGGTGTATGTCACCCCTCACCCCCCTTAACCCTATCCACACTAATAATATCCGGCAGCTTTTTAATGCGGCTCATGATGACCGAAAGCTGAGAAACTCCGCCGACGTTAATGGTTAAGCTGATGCTTGTGTTGCCGTTTTTTAAGAGCCTGTTTTTCATTTCCGTGAGGGGGATTTTTATTTCAGCTAAAATTTTTACTACATCGGAGATGATTGTGTAGGAATTGTTCGCCACTATGTCGAGAGTTACCTTGAAAAATTTGTTTTGAGCCGCGCTTTCCGACCAGACGGTTTTTACCCACCTGTCGGCATCGTGGCTGTTTTTTATGGAGTTTTTGTAGTTTTCGCAGTCCTTTTTGTGTATGGACAAGCCGTGCCCCCTTGTGACAAACCCAATTATATCATCGCCCGGAAGCGGGTTGCAGCATTGCGAATATTTTACCAATATGTTCGTTTCGCCGTCCAAAACAATCTCCGCATCGCTGGGCTTGGCGGGTTGGGGCTCGGGTGTCCTTGCTTCATCGTGCGCGCCGTAAAGCCTTAGGTAGCGTTCCTTAAAGCGCGGCATCATGCGCGATAAGATTAAGCCGCCGTAGCCGACTGCGGCGTAAAAATCCAACATCGTAACGCAATTGTGCCGCTTCATGTCCTCGCTGAAAAATGCAAGCAGTTCATTGGGGGGGATGTGTATGCTGTTACGCTTAAATTCCTTTTCAATCTCGGTTTTACCCCTTACAATATTTTCCTCACGCCGCTCTTTTTTAAACCAAGAGCGTATTTTTGATTTTGCCTCACTTGTCGCGCAAATATCCAGCCATGCGCGGCTCGGTCCGTGATTAGGGTCTTTATGGGTAAATATCTCAACAACCTCGCCCGTGCTAAGCGTATAATGGAAAGGGACAAGCCTGCCGTTAACCTTAGCACCCTTCATTTTATTCCCTATTTCGCTGTGAATTTGATAGGCGAAATCAATCACCGTAGAGCCGTTAGGCAACGAAATCACATCCCCCTTAGGGGTAAGGACATAAAGCTCCTCAACCGTGTATTCATACTTAATTGTTCGCACAATCTCCTGAACATCGTGCGTTTCGCTTTGAGCATCTATAATTTGGCGCACCCATGCAAGGCGTTCCTCCAGAACAAGGTCTCTGTCCTTGATACCCTCCTTATACTTCCAATGCGCGGCAATACCCTCCTCGGCAGTACGGTGCATCTCCCACGTTCTGATTTGAACCTCAAAGGGCACTCCCCCCCCGCCCATCACAGTCGTATGAAGCGACTGATACATGTTAGGCTTGGGGCTGGCTATGTAATCCTTGAACCTATTCGGAAAGGGGGTATATATATCGTGTATTAAGCCCAGCGCGTTATAACATTCAAGCACGGTGTTTACAATAATCCGAATCGCATATTTGTCATATACCTCATCAAATTCCTTTTTCTGCAGAATTGTCTTTTTATATATGGCATAAACCGACTTCACGCGCCCCTCAATCGAAAAATTATCGGCAAAGTCGGATTCCTCCAAACGAGCCTTAATATTTTCCTTAATCATCCCTATTAAAGCATCCCGCTCCTCCTTGTTGCCGGATAGCAGGGATTCTATTTCCTTATAGGCGAACGGGTCTAAGTATCTGAACGAAATGTCCTCCAGTTCATCGCTTATAACCCTAATCCCTAAACGCTGTGCTATCGGGGCAAAAATGCTCAGCGTTTCATTTGAGGTTGCAAGCTGCTTATCATAAGGGCGGTTGCCCAGCGTTCGCATGTTGTGAAGCCTGTCACAAAGCTTGATTACAATAACCCTTACATCCTGCGCCATTGCAAGAAGAATTTTGCGGACATTCTCAGCCTGCTCCTGAGCCTTTGAATAAATCGGGATTTTGCCGAGCTTAGTCACCCCGTCCACCATCATGGCAACATCCTGCCCGAACATTTTTTTAATCTCGGCAAGTGTTGTATCCGTATCCTCAACTACATCGTGCAAAAGCGCGGCGCATATTGTGTCCGTATCCATTCCGAGCTCCAGCAGTGTATACGCGACCGCCAAGGGATGAGAGATATACGGTTCTCCCGAATCCCTTTTCTGATGCCTATGCGCTTCAAAGGCGACCTCGTAGGCAGATAATATTTTGCTTAAATCATAATGCTTGCTATCCTTAATAACCTTTTCTATAATCGTTTCAATCGTATATACCTTTACTTTTTGTTTGTTCAAGAAACCCACCCCCATAATAATGATTATATCATAAAAAAGAGAAAAATGCAAGAGTTTTGAAAGCCATTAAATAATATTTGACAATTGTTTTAAAATATGATAAAATAAGTAAAGAAAAGAAAATCTTAGGGTTGAAATGAGGAAATTCAGAATGGAAATGAAGAACAACATGGTTTTGACTATAACCATTTCGGGGCTTTTGATTGCGGCGGGTATTGCTATCCCCATGTTTATGCCGCTTAAAGTTATGATTCCCCCGGCTTCCTTTACGCTTGCAAGCCATGTGCCTATTTTTCTCGCCATGTTTATATCGCCCTTTTCGGCGGCAATGGTTGCGGTCGGAACGACAGTCGGCTTTGCCGTAGGAGGGTTTCCGCCGGTAATTGTGTTCAGAGCGGCAACGCATATCTTATTTGCTACGCTGGGCGCGTTTTATTTAAAGAAACGCCCCGATATTCATAGCTCCCCTGTGGAACTGCGCGTGTTTTCGTTTTCCATGGCTCTCCTTCACGCCTTGGGCGAACTGTTGGCGGTAGGTGTATTTTATTTCGGAGGCAATATGAGCGAGCTATACTATCAGCAAGGCTTTTTAACCTCGGGGATATTGCTTGTAGGGCTTGGGACGTTAATACACAGCATGGTCGATTTTGAAATTGCCAACGTAGTCAAAAGGGCAGTATTTATTTATAAAAAATAAACAAAAAACACTCCCTATATTTTCCGCAAAAACCGCAAAAAACATTGGACATTTATGTAAAAAAGATGTATAATATAAGTTAAGCATCTATATTCCCTGTCAAAAGCTCGGTTGATACGGAAGCCGAGTAAAGCGGCGGCAATATTATCTTCACATACATCAGCCGAAAAATTTGCGAAAGGCATGGTCTTTTTTATGAAAAATGAAGAAAAGATTTTATCAGAGCTTAATAAAGTCCTTGCGCGCTTGGAGGATTTGGAGGATGAAAACAGGAAGCTGAATAACGTATTACACTCTGTTCGCAAGGAGTGTGCGGAGCTTGGTGTAAAAATGGATTCCTTTGAGGAAAACCAAGCCTTTATCGCCGATAAATTCGGAGCGATTGAAGCGAATAACCCCTCTCTTTTAATGACGATTATTAACGGGGTTGAATATTCCGTTGAGTTGGAGGAGCTGTTTTTGAGCTCAAGCTCTCTGGAGGGGGAGGACATAAAAAAGATAGGGCGGATGAGGAAGCTTCAAAACTTAAACCTTAACAATAACAGCCTATCCTGTATAAACGAGCTTAAAAGCTTAAAAAAGCTTCAAAACCTTTATTTAAGCTTTAATAAAATTCTCGATATAAGCGTTTTGAGCGAATTCACCGAGCTTAAAAACTTGGCTTTGCACAGTAACCGAATAACCGATATAAGCCCTTTGAGCGAGCTTGTCTGCCTCGAAAACCTTGATTTGAGCAATAATTTAATCAAGGACGCGGGAATGATGAACAAATTTAACAAGCTTGTAAGTCTATCTCTATATAATAACAAGATAACCTCAATAAATTTAGACGGGCTTACATCTCTTAACAGCCTTGATTTAATCGGCAACCCGCTCACCAATATATCCTTAAACGCGCTTCCGGCTATAACCGACTTGATTTTAAGCAATAACCCCATCACTACCATATCTATCTCTAACCTTCCTAACCTTAAAAGCCTATATTTAAGCTGCTACAGAGTCCAAAAAATAAAGCTGGAGGGGCTTTTGAACCTTACAAGCTTAACCATGAGGGGGAATCCTATCCCGGATGTAAGCAAAATTAAAGCTCTGAGCGGGCTTAACAGCCTGTATTTATACGATAATCCCGAGCCGCAAATAAAAGCTCTGAATATTTTCCCCGCGCTTATAAACCTTTCTTTCAGAAACTGCCGCATATCGGATATGAACGAATTCAACGGCATTTCAACCCTAGAGCACCTTTCCCTGCGCGATTGCCGCGTAAAGGATGCGGGCGCGCTGAATAATCTCCCCCGCCTTGTCAGTCTGGAGCTTAGCGGCAATCAAATAGAGGACATCAGCTTAAATATGCTCAACGCCCTCACAAGCTTAGATTTAAGCCATAACCACATTGAAAAGATTGACCTATCCGCGCTGAAAGTGGTTGAAATCCTTGATTTGAGCTATAATCGTATAGAAAACATTAATATAAACGGATTGGCAGGTATTGTAAGGGCGGATTTAAGCCATAATTACTGCTCCGAAATAAGCGTAACCAACCTAAACGAGCTTGAAAGGCTTGACATGAACGATGGGCAGCTTTCCGTAGTCAAGCTTAAAAACCTCCCCAAATTAAAATATCTGGACATGCACGACAACTTAATCGCCGATATTGAATTCAGCGCGCTTGACAGCCTAACGGAAATCGTGCTCCAAACCAACCCTATAAGCGACATCAGCCCGTTTAAAAGCCTGAAACGCGTTGAAAACCTCGACTTGGGCGATGCTAAAATTAAAGACATCGGCGATTTAAGCGAGCTTACCACCCTTAAAAGCCTTGATTTGCACGGAAATGAAATAAATGACATATCCCCTCTGGGCAGGCTTGTCAATCTGGAACGCCTGCTGTTAAACGATAATCAGATTACCGACATAGAACCTCTTAAAGAGCTTAAAAGGCTTTCGTTTTTAAAACTTCAGCATAACCCGATTAAACGCGAGCATGTTGAGGAGCTTAGAAAAGAACTGCCTAATTGCATGATAAGCTTTTAATGTCAGCGACAAACGATTGCAGGGCGCGACGCCCGCGGCGCGCCGAGGGCGTCGCACCCTACATAACCGATACGCAAGAAATGGCAATAAGCGGGAATTTATGGCTTTCTTTGTGCAATATGCACAAAACCAAGAGGGTTTATTTTGCTTGACAAACCGTTGGCAGTTTGTTATAATTATAACAGAGGGAAAAGTTTCCTCGTTTCAACAACTTTGCTGATGATATAGGCAAGAGGAGTTGAAAATAAAAAAGAGAAGAGGAAAGTTTATGAGTATTTTTAAATCAACTAAGAGAATGGCGGCAATAACTATTGCGGTATGTGCAATCGTTATCGGGGCTGCAATAACAGTGTCTGCTGCGTGCGCCCGTGGTGGTATGCACGCAATTGGTTCAATTATCCGTATACAAGTTCCGGGGGAGACGAGTGAGCATTTGGTTCCGATTATGACCCATGACGAGCGCGGTGCGGGCAGTATTACTTACGAAACGTGTTATGCGACGAAGTACAATACTTTCGAATATTCAGAGTGTTTGAGTTGCGGGGAAGCAACAGAGCTTAAACCTGCTAGAGTACAAAAGATAGACATTAGACACTCCAATCCCAAATGCAAGAATGGTGCTATCGTTGTCCTCAATTGATTAATGTGTGTTAAAAAAGCGGTGAATGATTCACCGCTTTTCACAATCGGACGGATTGAAATGATGATTAAAATTTTGCGTTATTTACGAAAATCCGGGATTCGGATTTTTGTTATTTTTTGCCTTTTGATTATACAAGCTTACTGCGATTTAGCTCTGCCGGAGCTGAATGCGAAAATGATTGATAACTATGTTACCCCCTCGGTTGCGGCAGGGCAGCTGCAAATCGAAAGTCTTTGGGCGGCGGGGGGAGAAATGCTTGCGATGGCGTTTGTTATCATGGCGACCAGCGTAGTCGTCAGCTACCTGTCGGCAATGACAGCCGCTACGCTCGGCATGGATGTCAGAAACAGCGTTTTTGAAAAGGTTTTGTCATTCGGCTCTTGCGAGATGGATAAATTCTCCACCGCATCGCTCATCACGCGGAGCACCAATGATATTCAGCAAATCCAAATGGTTCTTGTTATCCTTCTCAGAATGATTTTATACGCGCCGATTTTGGGAATCGGCGGAATTATCAAGGTTACGGGAACAAGGACGGGGCTTGGGTGGATTATCGGAGTCTCGGTCGGGTTACTGCTTGTTATCGTCACCCTCCTTGTTGCCGTGGCGATGCCTAAATTCAAGAAAACACAGGTCTTAATCGACAGGCTTAATCTGGTAACCCGCGAAATTCTTACGGGGCTTCCCGTAATACGCGCCTTCGGCAGAGAAAAGCATGAGGAGAGGCGGTTTGAGGAGGCGAACAAGGGCTTAATGTCGAACCAGCTTTTCACGAATATGGTTATGTCTTTTATGTCGCCTATCATGCTTTTTATCATGAACGCCATTGCCGCGGTTATCATTTGGTTCGGCGGCATGGGGGTAGAGCGGGGCGATTTGCTGGTCGGCGATATGATTGCCTTTATAACCTATACCATGCAGATTGTCATGTCGTTTCTTATGCTTACCATGATTTCCGTTCTGCTCCCCCGCGCCTCGGTAGCGGCGGGGAGGGTTATGGAAATTATTGAAACCGAGCCTTCCGTGGTGAATCATCATCACGCCGCCGCGAAGGGCATAACCCACGGCAATATCCGCTTTGAAAATGTCTCCTTCAAATACGGAGATGCCGCGGAAAATGCCGTTGAAAATATCAGCTTTGAAGCAAGGGCGGGAATGACTACGGCAATTGTGGGAAGCACAGGCAGCGGCAAGTCCACAATCGTTAATCTAATTCCGAGGTTTTTTGACGTAACCGAGGGCAGCATAACAATCGACGGGTTCGACCTGCGCGCCCTGTCGCTTGAATATATCCGGGAAAATATCGGCATCGTTCCGCAAAAAAGCGCGCTTTTCTCAGGCAGCATTGAAGAAAATCTCCGCTTCGGCAAGCAAGAGGCAACGGAGGCTGAAATAATAAAAGCCGCCGAAACAGCCCAAGCGGCGGAATTTATATCAGAAAATGAAGCCGGCTACGGCTACGAATTGTCGCAAGGCGGCTCTAACGTATCGGGCGGGCAAAAGCAACGGCTTTCCATAGCAAGAGCTATTGTTAAAAACCCTAAGGTTTATATATTTGATGACAGCTTTTCCGCACTCGACTATAAAACCGATGCCGATTTAAGAGCGGCATTGCTGAAAGATACAAAGGATGCCGCAGTCATTATTGTCGCCCAGAGAATCGGCACAATAAGAAAAGCCGATAAAATAATTGTTTTAGACGATGGCAAGGTCGCAGGCGAGGGCTCTCATCAACAGCTTATGGAGGACTGCGAGGTATATCGGCAAATCGCATACTCTCAGCTATCGGAGGAAGAACTCGGTATGGGCGGAAAGGGGGCGTTGTAGATGTCCGCAATAAAGACACCGCGCAGGCGCGCGGGACATTCCCCCGGCGATATGCCGATTGAAAAGGCAAAGGATTTTAAAGGTACGCTCAAAAAGCTCGCTTCCTATATCGCCCGATATAAAGCGGCACTGCTTTTCATCGTTATTTTTTCAATCGGCGGTACTATATTCAATATTATAGGACCTAAACTCTTGGGAACTGCTACAACGGAAATTTTTGACGGATATTTGCGTAAAATGAACGGGGCGAGCGGAATTGACTTTGAAAAAATCGCGCATATCATATTAACCGTTATGCTTTTATACGGAATCAGCGCGGTTTTTACGCTTGTGCAGGGCTTTGCCATGACGGCTATAGCTCAAAAGGTAAGCTTTCGTATGAGGAAAGAGATTTCCGAAAAAATTAACCGAATCCCGATGAAATATTTTGAAAGCGTGCCTCACGGAGAGGTATTGTCACGCGTTACCAACGATGTGGATACGCTGGGCTCAAGCCTTAACCAGAGCGTAACCGCGCTTGTGGTATCGGTGGCTACTATAATCGGCGTGCTTTACATGATGTTCTCAATCAGTTGGATTTTAACTGTGATTGCGCTTGTCATTCTGCCCTTGTCCGGGGCACTTATGGCGGTTTCGGTAAAAAAATCACAGCGTTATTTTAAAGAACAGCAGGAGTATTTGGGAAAGGTCAACGGTCAAGTTGAGGAGGTTTTCGGCGGTCATCTTGTTATAAAAGCTTTTAACAGGGAAAAATATGCGGCTGAGGATTTTATGCGGGATAACAAGAAGCTGTATAAATCCGCGCTTATGTCGCAGTTTATTTCCGGGATTATGTTTCCGATTATGATATTTACGGGCAACCTCGGGTATGTCGCCGTTGCCGTGGCGGGCGCGCGGCTTGCTATGAGCGGAGCTTTAGCAGTCGGCAATATTCAAGCATTTATACAATATATTAAACATTTCACCCAGCCTATCGGTCAGTTGGCGCAGATTTCAAGTATGCTTCAATCTGCGGCAGCGGCGGCTGAGAGGGTGTTTGAATTTCTCGAAGAGCCCGAGGAGGAGGCTACCTGCGAAGCTCCCCTTAAAGCGGGTAAAATTTCCGGCAATGTGTCCTTTGAGGATGTATGCTTTGGCTATGAGCCCGAAAAAATTGTCGTTAACGGCTTTAGCGCGGAGATTAAAGAGGGGCAGACCGTTGCCATAGTAGGACCTACCGGGGCGGGCAAAACGACCATCGTAAAGCTTCTTATGCGTTTTTATGATGTAAACGGCGGCAGGATTTTAGTAGACGGTCAAGATGTCCGCCATTATGAGCGGAGCGAAATCCGCTCGGCTTTCGGGATGGTTTTGCAGGATACATGGCTTTTTAAAGGCACTATCATGGAGAATATACGCTACGGCAAGCCGAACGCGACCGATGCCGAGGTTTACGCCGCCGCCAAAGCCGCTCACGCCGACCGCTTTATAAAAACCCTGCCCTCCGGCTATGAAACGGAGCTTAATGAGGAAGCGACCAACGTATCCCAAGGGCAAAAACAGCTTCTCACCATAGCGCGCGCGATTCTTGCCGACAGCGCGATTATGATTTTAGACGAAGCTACAAGCTCCGTGGATACGCGAACGGAAATACGCATCCAAAAGGCTATGAAGAACCTTATGAAAGGGCGGACGGGATTTGTTATAGCGCACCGCCTTTCCACCATAAAGGATGCGGATTTAATACTTGTCATGCGCGGCGGAGATATTGCCGAGCAAGGCACTCACGAGGAGCTTTTAGCTAAACAGGGCTTTTACTCAGAACTTTATAATTCGCAGTTTGAACAGACCGGGTAAGGCGAGCAGATTTCGCGCTGACAAAGCAATAAGTTAACTTTCCGTGAACAAAATAAAAAGCCTTGACTTGTCTGAAAAATTATGATATAATGTTAAACGTGACAAAATAGCACTACTGTCCTTTTATTATGTGATGGGCTGCTATGGTCTTCTTCATATAATATAGAAAGGAGAGCTTAAAATGAAAAACGGTATCCATCCGAATTATGTTGAAACTACAATTAAGTGCGCTTGCGGCAGTATAATCAATACCCGTTCGACAAAGAAGGATATAAAGGTTGAAATCTGCTCTAAGTGCCACCCGTTTTACACCGGTAAGCAGAAGCTTGTAGATACTGCCGGACGTGTTGACAGATTCAAGAAAAGATTCGGTATTTAACTCAACTAAAAAAACCCGCCTTTTTAGGCGGGCTTTTCTTTTTAAGGATTCAATTAATCCTCTTTAAATCTTTTCCGTATAGTAAGAATGTTTTTATTATCCTCATGCCGATACTCCATGTAATCCATAATATCCTTTACAAGAAAAATACCCAAACCACCTATAGCGCGCTCGTCAAGGTCAAGCGTAATGTCGGGGTCTTCGGTTTCAAGCGGGTTATAGGGTATACCATCATCCTCAAACTCCAGCGTAATATCATCGTCTAAAACAGCTATCCGAATTAAAGCACTGCCTACCGTAGGGTTATAGGCATAATTTGCTATATTTGAAAATATCTCATCAATAACCAATCCGATTTGATTTTGGATTGACACCGAACAATCCTTGATTCTATCGCAAATAAAATCTTGAACCATATTCATATTTTCAATTTTAGCTTCAACGTAAAGCTCGTCCTTCATTTTGCTCATCCTTTCGTTTTGCACACAGCAAAGCCATTTTATTGCAAGCCGCTATATTTAAGTATCAGCATGGTTATGTCGTCCGATTGCGGTGCTTCTCCCGCAAATTCGGCAATATCGCGCTTAACCTCCGACGTAAAATCTTCAAGGACATCGCTTCGGTATTTATTAACAGATTCTAAAAGCCTGTCATTGCCGAAAAGGTTATCGTCAACATCCATAGCCTCGGTAACTCCATCGGTGTAAAGAAACAATTCATCTCCCGGCTTCAGCATAACCTCGCCCTCGGTATACTCGGTGTCATCCATTCCGGCTAACATGAGTGCGTATTCTGTTTCAAGCCAATCAAACTTTCCGTCCCGCCTTATCAGCGGGGCATCATGTCCGGCGTTTACAAAGGTGAGCTTTCCGCTGTTTATGTCAAGGTAGCCCATAAAAGCGGTAACGAACATAGAGGTTTCATTGTTCTCGCAAAGCATGTTGTTTACCATTTCAAAAACCTGCTTTGGCGGCAAGCCCCTTTGCGCGTTGTTTTTTATCAAGGTTTTTGATATAACCATAAACAAAGCCGCAGGAACTCCCTTACCCGAAACGTCCGCCATGACGAACGCAAGCGTATTTTCATCAACCAAAAAGAAATCGTAAAAGTCCCCTCCCACCTCTTTGGCGGGCTGCATTGAAGCAAAAATTTCAAAGCTCTCATACTGCGGAAAGGGCGGGAAGATACAGGGCAACATACTTGCCTGTATCTGCGTTGCAACGGTAAGCTCCGCGCCTATGCGTTCCTTTTCCGCCGTTACGGCAGTAAGGTTTTCTATATAGGTTATCATGTCCTTTGTCATTTTTTCTATACTGTCGCCCAGAATTTCTATTTCATCGTTTGTTTTTATAGAGCTGATAATCGGCTCCAGCTTCTCATTCGGATTCTTACTTACGAAATTTGAAGCATTCACCGAAAGCTCCCGTATCGGAACGGTTATATTGCTTCGGAAATATAAAATTGCCAAAAGGGTAAAGATTGCCATAATAATCAATGCACCGACCAGTATCGTGATTACATATGTTCTGAGCGTTATGTTTATATCAAGCATATTTATTTCAGCCGCTAATATACCGATTACCTCGCCCGTTGAATCCTTTACCGCATAATAAGCACCCATCATGTATCCGTAATCGGACACATTGGGGATAATCCAAACCTCATTTTCCAGATTTCCCAGCATTTCATGTATTTCAGCCGGAAGGTTGTCCTCATCCGCAAGCGTAACTAAATACTCGTTTTCACCCAAGTCGCTAATCTCATCCTGCGTAAAAGCGTAGATATAATAAACCATTTTATCCTCTCGGGGAGTAAAAAAATACAGGTAGGTAATGCTGGTTGTTTCTTTGATTAAATTAAACGAGAGCTGGGTGTTTTCATACCGCTCGCTTTTAACCCCCGTAGCAAGACATTCAACCATGTCATCGGCATCTATGTATCTGTAGGCAAGGCTGAATATAGAGAAAACAAAGTCTTGATAACGCCTTAAAACCGAATCCAAATAAGTCCTGTAACCTATAAATCCGATAGCCGCGCTTAAAGCAACGGAAAATAAACACATTATAATGATAAGTTTTCTGCTTAATCCCCGAAACATAAACTAACTCCTCATTTTTCCGCGAATTTCCGCGAAATCTCCCCGCAATAATTAGAGACAGACTTACCGCGGCTTTTGCCCTCTTGCCGCCTTAATACGCACTTTATCCTCATACATCCGCTTATCAGCATCTTCAAGCACCTCAGCAAGCTTATACCCGGACGCGCCGAAAGCCGCGCCAACGGAAACCGAGCAATGGATTCCATCGTCGCGGGTATTAAGCTCAGCCAAAGCCTCCCGCCACTTTGATATGATATAATCTAAATCCTTTTCCTTGCAGTTTGTAATAATGGTAACAAACTCATCTCCGCCCAAGCGAAAGGAGCGGACGTTACCCTCGGAAATCATAATCAAGCTTTCAGCCGCCTTTTGAAGCAAAAGGTCGCCCGCGTGATGCCCCTTATTATCATTGTAATATTTTAAGTCGTTTACGTCAAAGAACAACATTCCCACTGTTTTCGAGTGGCTTTCCAAAGTCGCTGTATACGCGTGATACTTATTCGCGCCCGGAAGCCCCGTAAGAGAATCAAGCTCCAGCCGTTCAAGCAATCGCCTGTAATAATCCACAAGCTCGGCAGTTTCACTGACCAGCAGTAATAAATCCTCGCCCTCCGAGCCTATTTCGTCTAAAAATTCCTGTAACGCGCCGCCGCTCATTACGCATAACCAACTTTCCGATTAGAAATTGTCCGTCAACCTTATTTCCGCCGTTCCCTTACTTAATAGTAAATATTCTGGCAAGCCCCGATTTCTTGAAAATCTCCATAACATCGTCCGGCACTTTTCTCAGCGTCATGGACGCGCCCTTTACTTTCGCCGTTTTCTCGCCCATCAAAAGCACGCGAAGCCCCGCCGACGAAACAAAGGTTATCGAGGTAAAATCAACGATAATACTTTTTGCCGCATCAAACTCCGGTATAAGCTCCTTTTGAAACTCCGGCGCGGTAACAGTATCCAGCTTGCCGGAGAGCGAATAAATTGTTTCTCCCTCATAATGCGTTTTATTTACATCCATTTCAAATTGTCCTTTCTATATGTTAATTTAATCTCAACCCGCCAGAGACCCGTAGTTGAACCCTGTATTTCTCAAACACATTACTATTATATCATGCCCGCGCCAAAAAGGCAACGGTTAATTAAAATATTTTCAAAAATGTAACAATTTAAAAAGCGGAAGCCCGCTACCTGTAGGCGGCGGGCTTTATTAGCCGTGTTATGTTTCCACATACCAGCTTTGCAAAAATTCATCTGCGCTTAAAACCTCGGCTGTGCTTGAAACGGGCTCGGTTGGCGGGGATATATCGTCTGTTAATTCAAGACTTGTTGTATGGTGTGCCGTCTGAATTCCAACGCCAATCGCCTGCTATTTTAAAATTAGGGAATGATATACAATCTTCGGGTACACTGTAATAAGTGTAAGGTACACCACTTTCAACAAAAAATGACTCCCCTGTACTTAAATTAGTCCAACGTACATCACACCAAAATATGATTTCATAATAAAGTCCACCATTTGGTAATTGAGTAACAACTCCATGACTGGAAGAATAGCGTTGGTTTAACCAAACAGTATCATTACTAGTATGTGTCCACTCCATATAAACGCCGTAACCTTGCCAAATCTCTTCGTCCTCAATGATGACTACGAAGTCATTGTTATTATTATTGGGGTCTTCGCTGCCGTTGTTGTCGGCGGGGGTTAATGCAATATTGCCCATATATATGACCTCTTTAGGCGATAAATCAACATACTTTTCTATTGTTTTACAGCCCAAGGCGTTATATTCAAGCTTGATACTTTTGGTTTTATCAATATCGAGAATAAGCTCATAGTGCCCGTAGCTTTCATCGGGATATTCAGACGCCAGCGAAGTCCACTCATTGTTGACATATTCATAAGCATTTACAACGGCTGTCCCGCTTCTGAAAAGGTTGCCATCGCCGTTTGTTATGCTACCCATGATAATGCCGTTTTCTAATTCTTCTTGGTATATATCGGGAAAGCTGAGCGCAACTTCAAGCGCGGCTTTTGCATCAAGAATAAAGTAAGAATAGGTTTGATTGCCGATGGTTTTGCCAACAACTCTGTCTACATCAAGCTTCGCGCTGTTTCTCGCGCCTTCAAGTATAGCCTGCTTAACAAGATTGCCCGGAAGATTAGGTTTCAGAGAATAAATCATGCCCGCTACGCCGGAGACGTGGGGGGCTGCCATTGAGGTACCTGTTTTGTAATCATATGACGATTTTGCGTCACCGACACCTGCCTTAACAGTGCTGTATACCCGTTCTCCCGGGGCGACTATATCAACCCTATCACCCCAGTTGCTACCGGAATCATTCCGTTCCTCAGTAATCCAAAAATCATACTTCAATACCATATTACCATTGGAATCTTTTATAAAAGGAGAATTTCTCCTGTTTTCTTCTTTTTTATGCTCAATCGCCCCAACGACAATAATATGGTCTTTTGCAGGCGTAATATCAATATTCGTAAGAAAGCTATTTTTTTTAGCATTTTTTGCTTCATTGCCGGCTGAAGTGACAATAATGAAATCGTAATTTTTGTGCAATAATTTATTAATAAAATCGCCCATTGACTGGGTGTTTAACTCCAAATTTTCATCAGTAGCCATGCTTATATTTATTACCTTAACACCACTCGACACAAGTGAAGCTATAGCGTATTTAAACTCCATAGTCGAGTTATCTTCATTAAAGTCGTTGACACCCCAATTAGCGTACCCATATAATAAGTTTTCAGGACAAACACCCGCAATTCCCTCTTCGTTATTAAAGCCCGCCGCCATTATTCCAGCAACGTGCATACCATGATTATTTTCTTCAGATGCAACCTTTTCATAAAGTGACTCCGTGTTCCAAGTTGCAAAAAAGTTCAAATCTTCATCGTCATGAGGGTAAAAAAAGGTATCAATTAAACCTATTTTTGCTGGTGGTCTTGGCTTAAATCCAAAGTAAAAACCCCAAGCTTGATAAGCGTTAATGGCATAAAGATTCCAATTTTTCTCGTGAATTTTAACTTCACCATTAATAGGTTGTATTTCAATATCGTTTGAGAAATATTCTCCGTCATATTTTATCTTAAAAACTGTGTTTAACGAGGCGAATTCTATAAGGGGGTTGTTAATTAAATCTCCGATAAGTTGGTTAAGAAAATCAATTGAAGAAGATTTTCTCAGTTCAATTTGATAGTCGTTAGTAATTTCAATAAATCCAACAATTTCAGCGTTAATGTTTTTTGACAATTCCTCAATTTCTTCAAAAGAAACATCATCATAAGCAGTAATCAAAATTTGGTTTTTTATGTATCGCTCACCCCTGTGTCCATAGGCAATGTCCTCGCGCCTAAATCTTTTATGGAATGAATTCCTTCTCCCACGATGACCTTGCGCTTGATTTTGTCTCGAATTTTCGCTCTCACTTTCTGCCGAAGCTGAAAACGGCATGACGAGCCCCGCCGCCATAATAACGCTTAAAAAAACCGCTATAAATTTACTTCCTTTTGTTTTAAACATGATAATCATATTTCCTTTCAAATTTAATTATATTAAGATTCGAGAGTATAAACCTCTTTGCGTCCCCATTTACCCGGATATTGCTCAATGCCAAATTCTTCAATCCCAGCATCCTCAAACGAGATGACCTTAACAAGCCAATCGCATATTTCCTCAGTTAGTGGGTCTGTGTTGTCGTACAACATGTTCCCCCTTCCCTTTAACGGAATTACTTCCAATTCCCCCGTCAAGTTTTTTCGCACTCCATAATATCCCGCATAGCCAACATCAACATCTAAAGAATACTTAGTCATAATTATGTTGCTTTTTTTTTCAATACCTTCTAGAAGCTCCCAGTGCTTTGTCAATTCTTCCTTGTCAATGTTGCGACCTGTGTCTTCGGAGTATTCTATGAACTTATTATAATTAGTAATAATTTTATCCACTACTCCACCTAAGTTTACATTACTCCAAGGAGGGAATTGGTCATAAGATAATGAAAACTCTTTGATTATTCCATTATTGTCAATAATCAAACCTTCTGCTGTGTTCCCAGAAAAAGTGCTATTCTGTATTAATAAAAACACAATCTCCGGCATCTCCTCCAAATCCCTCACCTCCTCTTCGCTTAATTCCCTTGTAGTTTGGATTGTAATTTCCTCATTTGCCTCAACAGCCGTTATTTCTTCCGTCATTTCTTTCGTGGTTTGCGCCGATTCGTGCGGGGTGGTTTTTTCTTCGGGCTCGGTGTTGGGCTGGGGTTCGCTTATGGTTGGGGCTGAGGTAGTTAGCTCTGATTCGAGAGGGGGGGTGCTTTTGCCGCAGGCTGATAATAGGATTATCGCGGCTAGGGTTATTGCGGCTAGTTTTTTCATGGTAAGCTTCCTTTCGTTTTTTAACACTATCTTAATTTTAGCATAAATTTTCTTTAGATTCAATTGACTTACTGCATGAATTTTTGAGTTTTTTATAGCGGAGTTTGTGTAGTTTGCACAAAATTTGTTATGCTTGTAAAGTTGTCAGCAAAATTTGATTTTTGACATCACAATCACATTTCCTTTCAAATTTTATTGTTATTCCTTATGGAATATACTTGACTTCATCAGTAGAAATGGCTTCAGCAAACCAAGTGCGTATTTCGATAACAACAGGGTCTGTGTTTCTAAAAAACCAATCACCGCTTCCTTTTAATGGAATTACAGTTAATTCCCCTGTAGTGTTTATTTTTATTCCATGATAGCCACTGCAACCAATAGAATCATAAGGAGAACTCATTGTTCTTATTTCGCTTTCTAGGTCAACCTCTCTTAACAACTCCCAGTTTGTGGTCAATTCGCTTATTTCAACCCTGCGCCCCGTATCTTCGGAATATTCGATAAGATTATCATAATTAGTAATAATTTTATCTGCAAGCTCGTCTAAGTTTTCATTGCTCCAAGGAGGGAATTGGTCATAAGATAATGAAAATTCTTTGATTATTCCATTATTGTCAATAAACAAACCTTCTGCCGTATTTCCGGAAAAATTGCCGTTATGTATTAACAAAAATACAATCTCCGGCATCTCCTCCAAATCACTCACCTCCTCTTCGGTCAATTCCCTTGTAGTTTGGATTGTAATTTCCTCATTTGTCTCAACAGCCGCTGTTTCTCCCGTCATTTCTTCCGTGGTTTGCTCCGATTCGTGCGGGGTGCTTTTGCCGCAGGCTGATAATAATATTAACGCGGCTAAGGTTATCGCGGCTAGTTTTTTCATGGCAAGCTTCCTTTCGTTTAGGCTATAATATAATCATACCACTTATTTTGTCTTATGTCAATGTGCGTTTTAGCAGAAAAATGTTGATTGGGGGGTGAAAAATTTGTTTAATTTTCTGCGAAACTCATAACTTATTATTTGACAATTTATTTGACAATTCCTGTGAATATCCAAAGCCGGGCGGGGAAATCTGTAAATTCTTTATGTAAGCGCAATCATTCCACCGTGTGACAAATATTTTCTTTAAATATGTGTATAATTACATATATGGAATACAACGGCGCGTTAAATTAATCGGCTTAACGCACCGCGCTTGAAAGGTCGGGTTTATAGTTAATGTATAATCTTGAAAGCTTTACAAAAAAGGCGAATCTTGTAATCAACAAAGCTTTTTTACAGGCGGGCAGACTGGGGCATACCTATGTGGGGAGCGAGCATATGCTGCTGTCGCTCATAAGCGAAACGGGGAGCACTGCGGCAAGTGTTTTCCGCTCCTGCTCCGTTAAGGAGGAGGCGGTGCTCAACCGTATTACGGCAATGCTGGGCAGGGGAGAGCCGACGGCGGTAGAGCAGGATGCCATCACACCTGCCGCAAAAAGAATGATTGAGGATGCCTACGCCTTGGCGGGCGAAACAGGGGTTAAGCTGGCGGGCACGGAGCACCTGCTTATGGCTTTGCTGACGCAGGAGAATTGCACTGCCGCGGCTGTTATCAGGAGCTCCGGCGGGAACATAGCGCGCCTTCGCGGCGCGTGTATGAATATAAACTCGGGAGAAGCGCAGGCTTACGCGCCGCTTGCCAAAGTCCCCACGCTTTTAAAATACGGCAGGGATTTAACCTTAGCGGCTTATGAAAAGAAAATTGACCCCGTTTTCTGCCGCGACGGCGAAATTGAGCGTGTGATTCAAATATTATCCAGACGAACCAAGAACAACCCCTGCCTTGTGGGTGAGGCGGGGGTTGGGAAAACCGCTGTTGTGGAGGGAATCTCTATTCTTGCGGCGGAAGGGAATGTCCCCGAGGTGATTAGGGGGAAGAGGATTTTTTCACTGAGCCTTACCTCAATGCTTGCGGGAGCGAAATACAGGGGCGACTTTGAGGAGCGTTTAAAGCTTTGCATTGATGAGGTGATTGAAAACGGGAATATCATATTATTTATAGACGAACTGCATACAATTGTCGGAGCGGGCGCGGCTGAGGGCGCGATTGATGCCGCCAATATTTTAAAGCCGCAGCTTGCCAGAGGTGAAATCCAGCTAATCGGCGCGACTACAAATGAGGAATACCGCAAGCATATTGAAAAGGACAGCGCGCTGGAGCGGCGTTTCCAGCAGGTGCTAATCAAAGAGCCTTCGCAGGAGGAGGCGGTTGTAATCCTAAACGGCTTGCGCGGCTGTTACGAGGATTTTCACAGGGTTGAGATTACCGATGAGGCTTTATCGGCGGCGGTTGAGCTTTCCGTTCGCTACCAGCCGGAGCGTTTTCTGCCCGATAAGGCGATTGACCTAATTGATGAGGCTTCCTCGCGCGCCAGAATGAAAGCCTCCTGCGAGCCGCAAACCCTAAGCGAGCTTGCCGATAATCTGAAACGCATGATTGACAAGCATAACCCTGCGGCGAGGATAAACGAAACGCGGAGCAAGCCGCGTTTAAGCTGGTATTCCGACAGTGAAGCAAGGCGGATTATTATAGGGCGGGAGCAGGTAGCTGAGGTTGTGTCAAATGCAACAGGCATACCGCTCAACGGAATTACCGAAACGGAAAGCGAACGCCTCTTAAACCTTGAAAATGAGCTTCATAAGCGCGTAGTCGGTCAGCATGAAGCGGTTAAGGCGGTAGCCGATGCCGTTCGGAGAAGCCGCTCAGGCTTGAAAGAGCCCTCCCGACCGATTAGCTCATTTTTATTTGCAGGACCTACGGGCGCGGGAAAAACGGAGCTTTCAAAGGCTCTTTCCGAGTGCCTTTTCGGCGGCGAAAGCTCCGTTATCCGCTTTGATATGTCGGAATATATGGAAAAACACAGCGTATCTAAATTAATCGGCTCTCCGCCCGGCTATGTCGGCTATGACGATGGGGGACAGCTTACCGAAAAGGTTCGCAAAAAGCCCTACAGTGTAATTCTTTTTGATGAAATAGAAAAGGCACATGCCGATATTTACAACATCCTGCTTCAAATTTTTGAGGACGGCGTTCTCACGGATGCTACGGGGCGCGCCGTCAGCTTCAAAAACGCCGTAATTATCATGACCTCCAATATAGGAGCTTCGCATATAATCGATAAAAATGCCTTCGGATTCTCGGCTTCCGGCTCAAATGACGAAAATATTAAGCGTGATGTTTTAAACGAAATTAAAAAGCATTTCCGCCCCGAGCTTATAGGGCGGTTAGATGAAATTATCGTCTTTTCCAAGCTTACCGAAACGGAGCTTTCGGGAGTAGCCGTCAAGATGCTTGACAGCCTCAAAAAAAGAGCCTCTGCTCTTGAAATCTCGCTTATTTTTAACGATGAGGCAATAGCCAGACTAATTAAAAACGGCTTAGATAAAACAGGAGCGCGCAAACTCCGGCATGAAATAACCTCATCAATTGAAAACCTGCTCTCAAAGCAGATTTTAGACGGAAGCATAAAAAAAGGCGATAACGCCGTTCTGGATTTTAAAGAGGATGCTTTTTGTTTCAAAGTATACTCGGTTAACAGTTAACAATGAAGGTCAAAATTTTATTCTGTAGGGGACGGGCTTGCCCGTCCCGCACGCAAAAAACGCGCCCATCCCGCACACAAAAAAACGCACCCGTCCCCGCACACAAAAAAACGCATCATTTCGCTATTGGCGGGACAGGTAAACAACGGGACAGGCAAGCCTGTCCCCTACATTACAGTCGGCGAAGCCGACACATTAATTGTCAATTATCAATTGTCAATTGAATCAAATTCCCCCAAAATCCCCGCCAAAGTTGAAACATCATCATACTCCGCATCTTCAACGGTAAACGAAGCCTTAACCACTGCAAGCCCGCTGAAATGAACGCTCAATTCATGTTCTCCCTCATCAAGTGTGTCCAGATATTCGGGCAGGAGCGTAATGATTGTCGAGCCGCTTTTGACGGTGTAATGCGTTCCTTTGGTTAAGCGGCGGGCGTTTATGCGGACTTCTCTAAAATCTGCAAAATTTTTGTCTGCTGTATAAACAAGCGGGATTTCGGAATGTTTTATGTAGGTGTCATTTTCAAAATGACCGTTGATTTCGGTTTTGCCGCTGTTGTTTATGCTCCCTGCCGCGCCGCCGATTCCGCCGCCGCTGATAATTGTATCTCTTGCGGAGTTGCCACCGCGGTTGTTGTTATCATCGTCATCGTGGATAGCAGGGGCGGGGCGTTCATGTATAGTGAAGTTGCTCAATTGCTCAACCGCCGCATATGCCTCTCCTGCACCGTATGGGACGAATATTGTGATTTCGCTGTTGCTTTGATTAAACACACTCGTGCTGAATGTCGGCGGGGTTTGTGAATTGAATGTTATCGATTCAAGATTTGAACAGCTGGCAAACGCATAAGAATCTACGCTCGTAACACTTTTGGGAATGATAACAGAGGTTAGATTTGAACAACCAGAAAACGCCGAATGTTCTATGTGCATAACACTTCTTGGAATTGTGTAGCTTGTTCTTGCGTTCCCGATTGGGTATTGGAGTAGCTCGGTTGCGGTTTTATTGAACAATACGCCGCTAATATCTGAAAAATCGCTGTTGGCGGCGGCAACGGTTATTTCGGTTAAGTTTGTGCAACCAGTAAATACTCCCAGAGCTATGACGGTAATGCCCGCAGGTATAGTTATAGTGGTTATGCTTGTGCCGTTAAACGCATTAGTACCTATTTGCGTAACGCTGTCTTCGATTATAACGGTTGTTACATCGCTGACCTGAAAGTTGCCTCCTCTTTCATTTCGCCACATATTTGTGGCTCTGTCCGATTCAACTGTGAGTATGCCTTCGTCGGAATCGAAA
>WRLG01000020.1 GCA_009777725.1 Oscillospiraceae bacterium
GTGGTTGAATAATTTTTTCTCTTTAATCTTGCAAAACAGCCCCGCTCCCTCCCCCCGTCAGCTTCGCTGACCCCCCCCTCCGGGAGGGGGGCTTTTTTTTGCCTCCCTCTCAGAGGGAGGTGCCGCCCGCAGGCGGCGGAGGGAGCTAAGACGTAGGGAGTGGCGGCGGAGGCAATGTAGGGGATGGGCTTGCCCGTCCCGCAAAAACAAAACAACGCATTGTACACGTGCGTTGTTTTTGTTTTTTGTCAATTGTTTAAAGTTGACATACAATAAAATTTATGGTATAATAATTACATTAAATTCAATATGAGGTAATTATTATGGCGGCGGCAGGGTTGAAATGTATGTATTGCGATAACGAAAAGGTTGTAAAATACGGGACTAATCCAAAGGGGAAGCAACGCTTTAAATGCGGCGGGTGCAAGAAAACCTTTCAGTTGGAATATTCAAATAACGCCGCAAGGCTTGATACGAAGCTGTTAATTATAAAAATGTCATTAAACGGCAGTGGGGTTCGCAATATCTCGCGCGCTTTAGGTGTCAGCACCAATACGGTTTCTGATGTCTTTAAAAAAGCGGCAACCGTGAGCCCCGGCTTGCTGTAGGAAAAGCAAAGGAGAGCCTTGAAGTTGAAAATTTTAAATCAAACCTTTTTTGAGCGCGATGTTTTGGAGGTCGCCCCCGATTTAGTCGGGAAAATAATCGCGCGCAGAATAGAGCATGATAAAATAATCCGCCTCAGAATAACCGAAACAGAAGCCTATTGCGGAGAGGAAGATACAGCCTGCCACGCGCATAAGGGTCGCACCAAGCGCAACGATGTTATGTACGGAGAAGCGGGGATTTTGTATATCTACCTTTGCTACGGAATCCATTGGCTGGTAAATATTGTAACAGGAGAATCCGATAACCCGCAAGCGGTCCTGCTCCGCGCCTGCGAAAACTTTAACGGACCTGCAAAGCTCTCCAAACATCTGCAAATTGACAAAGAGTTCAACGGCAAGTCAATATACGATAACCCCGACATATGGCTCGAAGACGATGGCTTAAAGCCCAAAATAGAAAAAGCCCCCAGAGTAGGCATCAACTACGCCACCCCGCCTTACCGCGATGCTTTATGGAGATTTGTTTCAATTAACAGTTAACAATTAACAATTAACAATGAATGTGTCGGCTTCGCCGACGGATTTAAAATAGTTTAGCCAAGCATGTAGTTTAATAGTTAAGATAAACTGCTTAAAATGTTACGCCGTGGGCGTAACTCCGACATTGTTAACTGTTAACTGTTAATTGTTAATTGAAAAAGGGGGTTTTTTGTGAGAACTGCGGTTGTGACGGGGGCTTCTCGGGGGATTGGGGCGGCGATTGCGGAGGGCTTTGCAGATGTTGGGTATAATGTTGTTATCAATTATAACCAATCACCTGCTCCCGCTTTTAGCTTGGCGGACAGGCTCTCGGCTTCGGGTGCGGCGGTTTTGCTTTGTAAGGCAGATGTCTCCGTTCAGGCGGAGGTTGAGGCTATGCTGAGCGCGGCGGCTGAAAAATTCGGCGGCGCGGATATTTTGGTCAATAACGCGGGCATTGCCGAGCAGGCTTTGTTTAGCGATATATCTGAAGCGATGTGGGACAGAATGTTCGATGTAAATATCAAGAGCATGTTTTTATGCACAAAAGCATTTTTGCCGTTTATGCTCAGCCGAAAATACGGCAGGATTATCAATATTTCCTCTATGTGGGGGATTTGCGGCGCGTCTATGGAGGTTCACTATTCAGCCTCAAAAGCCGCCGTTACAGGCTTTACTAAGGCATTAGCAAAGGAAACAGGTCCGTCCGGCGTTACGGTAAACTGCATAGCCCCCGGGCTTGTAGCCACCGATATGAATAAGGACATAGACGAAAGCACGCTAAACGGACTAATAACCCAAACCCCCTTAAACCGAATCGGAACGCCCGAAGATATAGCGAACCTCGCCTTATTTCTGGCTTCCGAAAAATCCGGCTTCATAACGGGGCAGATTATATCAGCGGACGGAGGATTTTTATGAGCGGTATCGAGCTTTTAAATATGGTTTCGGACATAGGCAGTATGATGATTGAGTGCGGCGCGGAAATTTACCGCGCAGAAGAAACCATAGACCGAATCACGCTTGCCTACGGCTACAGCGCGGAGGTTTTTATAATCCCCACAAGCCTTATTATCACCATAAACAGCGCGGGAACGCCGCTGACAAAGGCTATGCGGATTAAAGCCAGACATACAAACCTTGACAGGGTTGACAAGCTGAACAACCTATCTCGCTTCATCTGCGTCCAAAAGCCGGACGCGGCGGAAATCAACCGGCATATCGAGGCAATCAGGCAACGGAGCGTTTACGGGTTTACATTAAAGCTGATTAGCTATTACGCAGTCGGCGGTACATTTGCGATTTTCTTCGGCGGCGGGTTTATGGACGCGGTATTTGCCGGAGTGGCGGCGGTTCTTATTATCCTAATGGAAATGGCGATAGAAAGGGTTCGACCAAGCACATTTTTCCGCTGCGTAGTATGCTCCCTGATGACTGCTTCTCTGGCAATAGTCGTTACCCGCTTAGGATTAACCGAGAGCTTTGATAAAATCATAATCGGCGCGTCAATGACCATGGTGCCCGGCATCACCATCACAAACTGCATGAGAGATTTCATAGCAGGCGATTTCCTAGCAGGGTTATACACCCTAACCGAGGCAATCATCGTAGCAGTCGGAATGGCAATAGGCTCTGTTTCAGCAATAGCGGTACTTACTGTTTAGGCAATTAACAATGAACAATGAACAGTTAACAATTAAGGGGTTACGCCCTTGGCGTAACATTTTGTGAATATTACACAATGTTTCGTAGGGGCGAACGCCTCGTTCGCCCGAAAGGACAGGCAAAAGTATCATTACGTTAATTGAAAAAGGGTGTTTTTATGAGTTTTTATGATTTTTTTCTTCCGAGCGTGAAATGCTTTGTTGCTTCAATCGCTTTCGGGGTTCAGTTTAATATTAAGCCGCGCCATTTAATCGGCGCGGCTATAGGCGGGTTCGGCTGTCAGCTTATATTTATCATCACGCAGGCAACGGGAGCGAGCGAGATTATCAGCTGCTTTACCGCGGCACTGGCTATAACGATTTATGCTGAAATTTTAGCGCGTAAATTGCGTGTCCCCGTAAATATGTACCTTGTTGTGGGTATTATCCCTCTTGTACCGGGGCGTTATATTTACGAAACGATGATTACACTGGTCGATGGAGATATTGACATATTTTTGCGGAGCTTCACCGACACGATAGCCATAGCCGGAGCAATAGCAATGGGAGTATTCTCAGCCTCCTCGGCGGTAAGGCTTTTAAAGGTGAGAACAAAGATTTAGAAGCTGTGTTCTATTCGTTAGGGCTCGCGTTTTTCCCGCGCTTTATCCTATCCTTGACTGCCGAAAATAAATTTTTCAAGCCTTTTATCAGTTTGCCGATTAGCTTTTTTCTGTTTTTAATCAAAGCCCAAATCATGCAAACTACGGTAATAAGCGGAGGCAACAGCGTAATAAGCGAAAGGAACGTCAAAAGCGCGGCTTTCGCGCCGACAATAAGAGCGGCATTTTCGGAATAGGGATAAATGACCAGATTAGTCCTTGTAGCCGCCTTGCTGTAGTTAACGGCAGTTTCAAAGAGCTTTTTAAATGAATACCTTTCGGAATTTTCAATGATAACACTGCGGTTCTCATCCGCCGAAACGGTTTCGCTGAAAATTTTGAGCCCTAGACCGCTGATAGGATTAGGGATACACGCTTCATAGCTGATAATCCTAAGCTCGGGGTTAATCCTTACCGCCGCATCGTAGTGCATATAGAGCCTCGGTTGCGCGCCGTAAACTTCCAGCGATGCCTTGTCCGTTTCGGGAGCTACTACCCCTGCTATGTAAAAAATATGCCCGTTAACCTTAATCTGCATACCCGCAACGTCCATAGCTCCGTATAACAGCCAAGCCAAATTATGGTCAAGCACTACACGGTCTTTCATCAAGTCGGCATCGGCATAAAAATTACCTGTTATTAAGCGGCGGGGGTGAAAAAAGAAATAGTCTCCGCCCGTATAGGTAACACTCGCCTCAACCTCCGCCGTGCCGTTTGAAGCAAGCATACGAGCACCGCCGGAATAAGCGTCCGCCCATAGCCGCCCCTGCTCTACGACCGTACCATCGGGAAGGCGCAGGCTGTCGGACTTTATCGAGTTATCGGACAGCCCCTTGTCAATATTTACTCTGTAGGTATATACTTCCTCAATGGCAACCCCGTTGGATTCCTCTAAAAACAAAGAGAGCTGCGCGTATGGCGTGCCGTCCGCACTCCATCTTTCCGCCGCCTGCTGTGTTTCAAGCGAGGAGGTCAGCCTACTCGTGACCACGGTTAATATACAGAATAAAAGCAACATTAAAGCGTTGACCAAGCCTATTATCATGATATAACTTTTTTTCATGTTGGTCTCCTTAACAGCTCAATATGTCAGCTTCCCGCGATTCTTACTTGGTCGCCGGGGTTAATGGGCTTTGTCGCCGTAGTGATGATAAAATCGTTCTGCATTAAAGCTCCTGTTACCGCCGTGTTCGTCCCATCGGTAGCGGAAACGGTGACATCAACTCTCTCGGCTATGTACCTAATCCCGAGCGGGCTCTCCTTGCTCGATACCTTTAAGACAAATTTGCCGTTATTGTCCTCCCTGAGCGCGTTATTCGGAACAACGGTTTCATACTCCTGCCCCTTGCCGCCCATCTGAATCTGAAGCTCCTGCCCGGGCTGAACATCGCCCGTAACGCTGAATACTAATGTTTTGCGCTTGGAGGGGTCGGCGGCGTCCGGCTTTATTGTAACAAGGCGCGCTTCCGCATTCCCGTACCAGAAATATTGAATCTCGGCTCTGTCGCCCGTGCTTACCTTAGCCGCCTGCTCGTTCGTTACGGAAAAGCTTAAAGTATATCCCATTTCGGTTACTTCAATTGTAATCAGCGGGGTATCGGGCTTGGTGGTCGTCCCCGCAACGCAGTCAATGCGGCTAATCGTGCCGCCTGCACCTGCCGTTACAGCCGTGCCGATGGATTTATCTGTCAGTCTGGATACAAGCTCTTCCTGCTTCCTGATTTCATTCTGAGTTGCTCTTAAATCCAGAGCCGCAATGCCGGAATCCTCTGCATCCTTTTGCTGTTTAATATCCAAGGTTGCTTTTTTCTGCTCCAGTTCGCGTTCAAGCTCGCGTATATTATCGTTTGCTTCCTCAACGGTAAGGGCGGCTTTAGCCTTTGCCTCCGCCTCCTCTTCCTCTGCTGTCTCCAAAGCATCTTTAGCGGAATCAAGCTTATAGTTTGCATCGGCTCTGGATTTCGCCAAATCGGCGCGTACCTTTGCTTCAGCTTCGGCAAGCTCCTTTGTCGCTTTATCGGCATTGTCGCTTGCTGTTTTTTTACGGGATAGAGCCGACTCCAGCTGTCTTTCATGAGATGTTCCCGCTGCCGCTTTGCTCATCGCCTCGGAGTATTCCTGCCTGGCAAATTTAAGCGCGGTTTCGGCGGCGGCTATGGCTTCCAGATTAGCCTCTAAATCGTTTGTTACAGAGTAAGCCGCATTCAAGCGGTTTTGCGCCTCCTCAATAGCCCTTCTCAATGAGGAAAGGCTCGCAGTACTGCCCGAACCGACAAGCTTCTCATATTCAGCCACATCATCTTCAGCCTTTTTCTTTGCGGCTTCAGCCTTATCAAATTTTTCCCGCGCATCCTCCATAAGCTTTTTATGCTCTGCGCTCAGAAGTATGTAGTCCCCATCGGAAAGATAGCCCAACTGCTCCGAAGCCGCATCAACCAGCCTTTGCTCTTGGCGAACCGCAATTCTTTTATCTGCCGTATTGTTCCTCGCCTTTTCATAAGCCGCTTGGCGAACCGCTATATTAGACAGGTCGCTCTTTGCGTTTAAGACATCCTCTTCTTTATTTCTAATCTCAAGCTCCTCCAGAGAATAATCCACACCGACCGACAGCAGAGCTTTTTGATATTCAAGCCTAAGCTCGTCAAGCTTATTCTTGGCGGTTGCAAGCTCCGCACTGTCAATATCCTCCAGCAGGATTAAATTCTGCCCCTTTTCAACCGTTTCCCCCACCTTAACGGGGATTGAAGCGATGACACGGCTTTCCTCAATCATAACCTCATAGCTTTCGCTAGCCTCAACCGTGCCGCTCCCGCGAATTTGGTCGGAAATCTGCATCCTTCTGGGATACTGCGCCCCGATTTCGGGAAGCGAATAATTCATTATCGTGTTTGAAAAAAACGTAAGAAGCAGCATGATAAGCAAAAACACTATAGCCGCATTCTTAATCCAATCCCTTTTCTTTACAACCTTTTCCTCAATCATAAAAAAATCCCCCTCAACTTATTCAATGAACAATTAACAGTTAACAATTAACAATTATAATTGTTAACTGTTAATTGTTAATTGTTAATTGTACAACTACCCCTTGATTCCTCCCGAATAAGCTATACCCTCGACAAGGTAATCCTCGCCGAACAGGAATATAAGCAAAGCAGGAATCATGTATATCGTAGCGACGGCAAACGCCAAGCCTATTTCCCCGGCGTTAATCTGCGCTAAAAATACCGAAAGCGGATACAGGTTTGAGTCGTCCAGCAAAATAAGCGGTTGCTCAACCATGTTCCAATAATCTATAAATACCAAAATTGCTACCGAAAAAAGAACGCTTTTGCAAAGCGGCATAAATATAAAGGTGAAAATCTGAAGCTCGCCCGCTCCGTCCAGCTTAGCCGCCTCAACAAAGGAATCGGGGATTCTCCGCATTACCTTAGAAAGCAGAAAAACCGAGAAAGGGGTAAATATACCCGGGAGTATGATAGCCCAGCGGGTGTTAAGTATGTTAAGCCAGTCGGATATAAGATAGTTAGGCACTAAGGTGACTTGATAAGGCATCAGCATGATGATGATGTAAACAAAGAAAAGTATTTCCTTCAGCCTGCCTTTCATCCTCGCAAACGAATAGGCGGCAAGAGAAGCAATCATGATTTGAAATATTACAATCGGCGCGACAAGTATTACCGAATTCCAAAATTTAAGCAGATAATCAGGGCTTTGAAAAAGCACGGTGTAATACTGGGAAAAGGAAACCATGTCGGGTATAAATTTCAAGTGTATCTGCTCGGAGATAAATGCAGTGCCCCCGGATTGGGCGCGCATAAATACCGCCCCGTAATTCGCGGTGATTTCGGAAGAGCTCATAAAGGAATTAGCAACGGTAAGAACCGTAGGCGTAAGGAATATAACCGCGCCCAGCCCCGCAAAAATCGTTAGGAAAAACAATATAACCTTTTTTCTCAGCCGCGAAAAACCTGCGTAAAAACTTGATGCAGAACAGATATTGGAATTTCCGGCTTCTTTTAGACTTTTAATTCTCAACATCCTTTCCGAATTTATTCTCGGCTATAAATAAAAGCCCGATAAGTACTATAATTACAAGCGACATAAGGATAGCCGCCGCCGATAGCTTCTGATAGTCAATGGTCGCGAAGACATTATTCATAAAATGCTGTAAAAGATAAAGCGATTCAACGGGGTTACTGCCGGTAAGCAAAAATGTTTCCCTAAAAACTTTAAAGGAGTTGATTAGGGAAAGTACCCCTACAAACAATATGGTCGGCGAAAGGTATTTGATTTTAACCTTAAAAAACTTGTAGGTCTCCCCCGCGCCCTCCAGCGTTGCTACTTCAAGCAGCTCCTGCGGGATATTGTTAAGGGCGGAAAGGAAAAGTATCATATTATACCCCAAATTTTTCCATAAAAACAAAAGCGCGATGACAACCAGCCCGTATTTCGATTTAAGCCAGTCAACCTTATCAATTCCAAAGCCTTCCAGAAATTGGTTGAAAGCCCCGTTATAGTGAAATATTACCTGCCATATCAGCACAACGGACGCAACGGGTACCATCAGCGGGCATAAAAAGCAGGTTCTGAACTGGCTTACAAACTTGATTTTGCAGTCTAAAAGCATAGCTAAAAGCATAGATAGTATAACGGCAAGCGGGACGGCGATTAAGGAAAACCAAAAGGTATTTCGGGCGGCTCTTTTAAAGGCATCGTTTTTAATGATACTTACAAAATTACTAAGCCCCACAAATTCCTTATTGATTGCGTTATCTACAAACGAATAAAAAATAACTACGCAAAACGGAATCAAAAAGAATAACAGCACCCCGCCCAAGCTGGGAATGATACAAAGGCGCGGAAAAATTTTATCGCGGAAAATCAGCTTCCTTAAATTCAATTGCTTTCTCATACACTGCTCCATTTCGCTTAACTTAATTAAATTATAACATATATTTTTCCTGCTTTCTATAATTATCAAGCAACTGTAATCATATTTTAACTTTTAATGCTTATTTGTAATTAAAATGAAATAAATAACGTAATGATTCGGACGACCTTCTGCCGTCTTCGCTCCCTCCGCCGCCTGCGGGCGGCACCTCCCTCAAAGAGGGAGGCGAAAAAACCCCTTGCCTCCCTCTTTGAGGGAGGTGTCA
This sequence comes from Oscillospiraceae bacterium, assembly GCA_009777725.1. GTDB lineage: Bacteria > Bacillota > Clostridia > Oscillospirales > Ruminococcaceae > UBA946. The sequence goes on from WRLG01000020.1 coordinate 8,589, forward strand.
CCCGCAGGTGACGGAGGGAGCGAGGACGGCAGAGGGAGCAAAGACAGCGGGGGCTGAAAAATATCAGCCCCCGTTTATAATTTTAGGAATATAACGCATTTATGGTCGTATCCGAGGTTATGTTGGTCAGCGACCTGTCCCAGCCGTAAAATTGCCGCCCGTCCCTGTCGGACACGGGGGTAAAGGGAGGGCTTGCCGTGCCTCCGCTGGCGACGGTTACATAATACGTACTGCCGTCTATATTGAAAGTTACGGTATGGTTTACCTGTTGCTGTGCGAAAATCGCCGTAATGGTCGTGTCGGAGGTAATGCCTGCCAGCGTTTTATCCCAAGCGGTAAAGGCTTCCCCTCTTGAGTTATACGCGGGAGTAAACGGCGGGACAGCCGCTTGACCGTGCATTACTCTGGTAGGGTGATAATATCCGTCAATTACAAAGTTAACAATATACTCATTTGCCTGCAATCTTGCCGTTACGGTAATATCGGATGTAACATTGGAAAAATTAGTATCCCACCCCAGAAAGGTAAAGCCGTCAAGCTGTATCGTATCGGGGATGTCGGCGGCTTTGCCGTGTTCAACCAAAAGTGTTGTTGTTTTGTCACCTACTATAAGCGTTACGGTGTGCACATTTCCGCCCGGAACTGATTCTCCGCTGAACAAAGCCGTGATTACCGTGTCCTGCGTGATATTGTCAAACGATTTATCCCATCCGATAAAGGTTTTACCGGGAATATCGGGGATTTCGGGCGTATCCGCACTGTCCCCGTGCCGTACTTCTTGAATCGTTTCATAGTCGTCTATGATTACAATTACGTTATACATTCTGTCATCGCCGCCGCTCCGCGTTGTCGTTGAGCCCGGCGAGCTCGTTACCGGGGGAGCGGTCGTTACGGCGGGGCTTGTAGCCCGGGTGGTTGTAACAGCGGACGGCTGTTCCCAATTAAAGCTTGTGCTTGTCCCTTGGGTTACCTCCTCCGTAGTATCATCGTCCGGCTCTTCGGTATACTCCGCGGGTTCTTCGATATGCTCGGGGTCTTGGTTTAAATCCTCTTCGGTTAAGAAGTCAAGCGTTTCTTTAAGCTCGGCTGCGGTATAGGGGAATCCGTCCTGCGTCTGCGCTATAATGATTAGCTCCCTTAAAACGCCGGGCGGCAGAAGCTCCGTGCTTATATCAACATTCAAAAGGAGAAATACAGGACCTCCCGGCAAGCCTTCGTTATCCGGGTCCTCATCGTTAATATGCACCTTTCCCCTCTTTTTTTCCGCAAGAAGCTCCATACTGTTAACCGTATTGCCCAAAAGGTCGTACAGCTGAATCTTTGAGTTACCCATAAAAGTATAAATATCGGTGCTGAAAGACGGCTCAGACTCGTTATACACCACCGCAGTAATCGTCTTGGCGGGATAAACCATACTGTTTGCGGTTCTGACATCGATTCCGAACCTGCTCTCCTCTTTAAAACTGCAAAGGAGCGAGCCTTGATTAAGTAAAACTTTTCCGTTGCTTTTTCCGTTAAACTTGTCATTTATAACAAGCTGAGAGCTCGAACCTAATACCATATAGTTGTTTTCGGAATTATTCTTTGACCTGTATGTAATCGTACAGCTCCCGCCGCTTCCGACGGTTATAATGTCGTCCTTCCTCAGCCGCGTATCTTTAAGCGCGCCGGAAGGAGCACCTGCGCTGTTCGTTACGCTTACCTCGCCGCTTACCGCGGTAATAAACAAGCCGCGCGCGTTGCTCCCCCCCGAAACCAATAAAACAGTCAAGATAACCGCCGCAACAGCGACAGCCCCCAGTATAATCTGCAGCCTGTACAGCTTTAAAGTTCTCATTTTAAAAGACATTCCTTTCTTTTATCCGTTAAGGAGTATAATCATTTTCCGTTTCCCACCATTTTTCACCGGGGAACGTAGTATAAACGTGAGTTCTCTGCGTAGCTTGTGAAGTCTGCGTTGATTCCGTCACGGACGGCGGGGGTTCGGAAGCAGTCCCCGCAGACGGCTCAAAGGGCGGATTGTCAACGCTGAAAGTGCTGTTAAGCGTAAACTCGGTATCGGGCTCGGCAGTAAGCTCAAAGGCTTCGCTTTCGGCTTCCGACTGCCTAATCAGCGCGTTATTTCTCCAAACCGCGCTGTGCGCCGCGTTAAGCTCCTCGGTCGCGTATGCAAGCTTTCTGTTATCTGTCCGAATCCTCAGCAATTCCGTCAAGGTTCGCTCCGTAAGATTGTATATGTCGGTATCATGGTTTAAAAATACATACTGGCAATTCTCCGGGCTGGTAATCATTTTAGCGGAAGCGCGCTCAATCAAAAGCATTGGCAAGTCGGAAGGCTCTGCGTTTATGTCATACAGTTGCAGCCCTGCCGAACCCGAAAAATTTTGCACCTCGGTGATAAAAACATCCTGATAGTCCATATATTTTTCGGCAAAGTCAAAGGACACGCGAAAAACCGCTTCCTTTACATCTACAACCGCGTTTGGGGTTTTTACCCTGTATGCGGAATTTTTTTTAAGCGGCTTGTCAATCCTGTTCAGTACCGCGCCTTGCGTGACGTTTACGTCAATCGCGCCTTTTCCCTCGACCTCGGTATAAAAAATCTGCGCCACGGTGTTTTCTTCAAGCACTATGTACTTATCCTCGTCGATTGAAACCCGTATATAGCTGTCCTCACCTGTTCTTACGGTATCGCCGCTTAAAAGCCTCATTCTCTTATTCGCTGTAAGCCTGCTGTTTGAGCGCGTAACCTGTCCCTCACCCTTGATTTCCGAAATAGAGGGCTGCCGCGCCAAATCGTCCCCGATTGAAAGGCTTAAAAAAATTGTAAGCATTAAAATCAAAATAACGGAAATAAGGGCTATTATAATAAGCTTCAAGTTTTCATATAATACGGTTAACACTTTGTTTAATACTTTATTTAACACTCAATCCACCCTATCCGATTTACAATAAACAATTATAACATAAAAAATTTTATTTGTCAAAGGAAATTTCACATTAACAAAAAATTTCCGTTAATAATCAATTTTCCGCCGTACATAATACTAAAGCAAACCCTAAAAAACGACATGGAAAGGATGTATTGAAATGAAGGACACTATGACTCAACAGGGTAGAGATACCCTTGAAAGGTTTAAGATGGAGGCGGCTTCCGAAGTCGGCGTAAATCTTAGACAAGGCTATAACGGCGACCTCACGGCGCGCGAAGTCGGCTCGGTAGGCGGTCAAATGGTTAAGAAAATGATTGACGCTTACAAGCAAGGCGTAAAAGCGTAGCGCAGGTTGTGCAGGTTGTTTAGATAAAGATTTTTTCTAATCAATTAATATAACTCGGTTTACCATTGAATGAAGCTTTGGCTTCCGAGTTCCCTATGGAAACGCTCTGCGATATTTGTATCGCAGAGCGTTTCATTATGCCTCTTTTCTCATAATATCCATACTTTCTTTAAAAAAAAGGCATAAATACTCATCGGTTGAAATGTCGCCGTGGAGCAGGTCAATACAAAGCTGCTTTTGAATCGTTGTCAGATGCCCGCCCGCCTCAATAAATGAGAAAATCGCACTGCCGTTTTTTTCCATAACCTCCGTCATACTTAACGCCTCCTATTGTAAAAAATTGTAATTTTTCATGATGGCTATGTATTTCAATTGCTCTTTATGTGTACATTATATTCTATTACGATATTAAAGTCAATAGTTGTTCTGAATTGTTATAATTTCGATATAATGTTGTAATAGACGTTAAAATTCAGTCATATTAAAAAAATGCAAAAAATACAAAATAACTATTGTTTTTTTGCGAATAATAGGTTATAATATAGAGTATACGAAAAACTTTACAAGGGGTGTACAAATGAACGAGCGTTTCGATGACAGCACTATGACCTTTTCCGTCTATGAGGACAAGGAAAACGAATTAAAGAAAAACTTAATCGTGGTTTATGATGCTTTGCGGGAAAAAGGATATAACCCGGTCAATCAAATAGTAGGCTATATTTTGTCAGAAGACCCGACATACATAACCACCTACAACAATGCCCGCAGCCTTATCCGCCACATAGATAGGGACGAGCTGCTGCAAGCATTGGTAAAATCATACTTGGATTGCTGAAGCACCCCAAATTGACATTAATTTGTAACCGTTTTGTAGTGGTTATTTCCCAAAATTTATGTTATAATATTCTTACTATAAAAAATGCCGTATAACAAACACTAACCTTAAATCGAAACTGCTTTCTAAAGGATTCGGTTTTAAATAAGGGAAGGATGTTTTTTATGATGCTAAAACAACTGACGGCGGCTGTGTCGGCGGTAATGATAACGCTAAGCGCGGCGGCGGCAATTCATGCGGAGGATATTCATTCGCTTGATTCAGCTATGCACGGTTACGGACAAGGGCGCGAGCTTGACGCTCAGAACCGCCCGCTGGGAGCTTTACGGTTTAATGGTGATTACAGCGTCTATGACGCTCACGCAATACTTGAAAGCGAAAATGAAATATATTTTACCTTTGACCAAGGGTATGAAAACGGTTATACAGCACCCATTCTTGATACGCTGAAGGAAAAAAATGTCAAAGCAATTTTTTTCTTAACGGGAGATTACGCCAAGCGGAACAAGGAACTGGTTCAAAGAATGATTGACGAGGGGCATATTATCGGCAACCACGGTATGACGCACGCATCGCTCCCCAAGCTTTCTTTGCAAGACGCGGAAAAGGATATAATGGATTTACACGAGCTTATAAAGCAAGAATATAATTACGAGATGTCTTATTTCCGACCCTCCTGCGGCGAATATTCGGAACGCATACTTGCCCTGTGCCAAAATTTGGGATATAAAACCTTATTTTGGAGCTTCGCCTACCAAGACTGGGACGTAAACAAACAGCCGGACGCAAAAACAGCTTCAGACAGGATGTCCGAAGCCGCTCACGGCGGAGGTATATATCTTCTGCACAGCGTATCGTCAACAAACGCCGCGGTGCTGGGAGATGTAATTGACAATATCCGTTCGCAAGGATATGTTTTTTCTCTGCCGAAGGTTTAGATTTCAAAGCTATGGTTATACTATTATAGTATACTATAGTAATGATAAAGTTGTTTGCCAATGCAGATGGCAAGCTTCTTGAAGAAGCACGATATTTGGCGTGCCTCCTTGTTATATGATTTTGGGTGAATCGTGTCGCTAAACACGAATCACCCGTTTTTTTTAACCAAACGCCTGCTCCAAATCAGCGATAATATCGTCTATATGCTCTGTTCCGATTGAGAGGCGGATTGTATTGGGCTTAATCCCGGATTCCAACTGCTCTGCTTCCTGCATCTGCGAATGGGTGGTGGAGGCGGGGTGTATCACAAGGGATTTCACGTCGGCGACATTTGCTAAGAGTGAGAAAAGCTCTAAGCGGTCAATAAACGCCTTTGCTTCGTCCGCGCCGCCCTTTATTTCAAAGGTGAAAATCGAGCCGCCGCCGTTTGGAAAATATCTATTGTACAGGGCGTGTGACCTGTGATTAGCCACGGAGGGGTGATTTACTTTTTCTGCCTTAGGGTGCGCCTTAAGATAATCAACGACCTTTAAAGCATTTGATACATGCCGTTCCACCCTCAACGAGAGGGTTTCCAAGCCCTGCAAGAACATGAAAGAATGGAACGGTGAAAGTGCCGCTCCCGTATCTCTCAGAAGCGTTGTGCGGATTTTGACAATGTAGGCGAGATTCCCTGCGGCTTCGGTGAATACGGCTCCGTGATAACCGGGGCTGGGCTGTGAAAGCCCGGGGAATTTATCGTTTTGCTTCCAGTCGAATTTTCCGCCGTCTACAATAACGCCGCCTAAGGAAGTGCCGTGCCCCCCTATGAATTTGGTTGCGGAATGAACTACTATATCCGCGCCGTGTTCAATCGGGCGCAGTAAATAAGGCGTTGCGAAAGTATTGTCAACGATAAGCGGTATGCCGTGCTTATGCGCTATATCCGCAACGGCGGCTATATCAACAATTGTAGAATTGGGATTGCCGAGACTTTCTAAGAAGATTGCTTTTGTATTCGGGCGTATTGCCTTTTCAAAATTAGAGACCTCCGAACCATCGACAAACGAGGCTTCAATGCCGGATTCGGACAGTGTGTGTGCAAAAAGATTATATGTACCGCCGTAAACCGAGTTGTCTGATATGATATGGTCGCCCGCCCGCGCTATGTTCTGAACGGCATAAGTGGTTGCCGCCGAGCCTGAGGCTACGGCAAGAGCCGCCGCTCCGCCCTCCAAAGCCGCGATTCGAGCTTCAAACACATCGTTGGTGGGGTTCATAAGGCGTGTATAGATATTGCCGGGTTCACTTAATGCGAAACGCCCTGCCGCCTGCGCCGAATCCTTGAATACGTAGGACGTAGTCTGGTAGATGGGCACGGCGCGCGAGCCGGTAGCGGGGTCGGGGATTTCTTGCCCTACATGCACCTGCATGGTTTCAAATTTGTAATTTTTCTTGCCGCTCATAATAAAAATTCTCCTTAAATTTCAATTGTCAGTTGATTTAATTATATCCCCGCAAAGCCGTATTGTCAAGTAAAATCCTGCAAAATTTTCAATTTTCTGCCTTTTATACATAGTTTTACTGTCAGAATTGTAAAGTATAGTAAGAATAACCAAGTTTGACCTTGTTTTTTGTGAAACCCACCAAAATAAAAACTTTTTATTAAATTTTACAAACAGCTTGCAAACAACAGAGCGGATATGCTATTATAATAAAAACCGAAAGGAGTATGTTATGAAGGTTAAAATTCTAAACGAAAAATCAATTCCCGATATGCCTTGGGAAAGCAAACCGGCAGGCTGTAATGATGTGATTTGGAGGTACAGCCAAAACCCTGTTATCAAGCGCAATCATATCCCAACATCAAACTCTATATTTAACAGCGCGGTCGTTGCGTTTGAGGGCGGCTTTGCGGGTGTTTTCAGAGTTGACGACAGGTCGCGGAGCATGAGCCTGCACGCGGGTTTTTCAAAGGACGGACTTCACTGGGATATAGCGCACGAGCGCATAAAATTCAAAACCGATATACCCGAGATGGCGGATTTTCAGTACGGCTATGACCCGCGTGTATGCTTTATTGAAGACAGATATTACGTTACGTGGTGCAATTCCTATAAATATAAGCCTACCATCGGCATCGCTTATACATACGATTTCAAGGAGTTTACACAGCTTGAAAACGCCTATCTGCCATTTAACAGAAACGGCGTGATGTTCCCCCGAAAAATCGGCGGCAATTATATGATGGCGTCGCGACCGTCCGATAGCGGTCATACGCCGTTCGGCGATATTTATATCTCGCAATCGCCCGATATGATTTATTGGGGCAAGCACAGGCACGTCATGTCGCCGTCCGCAAGCTGGGAATCCACCAAAATCGGCGCGGGTCCCATACCGATTGAAACGGATAGGGGCTGGCTTATGTTCTACCACGGCGTTTTAACCTCTTGCAACGGCTTCGTTTACAGCTTTTCAGCCGCGCTCCTTGATATTGACGAGCCTTGGAGGGTGCTGAAGCGCGGAAAGGAATACCTTTTAAGCCCGCAGGAGCTGTATGAATGTGCAGGAGATGTGCCCAACGTGACCTTCCCCTGCGCCAATCTTGTTGACAAGGATACCGGCAGAATCGCTATATACTACGGCTGTGCCGATACCCATACGGGTGTTTGCTTTACTACGGTTGATGATGTGATTGATTATTTGGAATTTAATTCGCAGGTTTAGCTTAATAAAATTTATAATTGAGCCTTTCATGATTTTGCCGCAACTTCAAAAATATTACTTGACTTTTACCTTAAATTAGTCTATAATAACTATAAAATATAAAAAACGACAAGCTTATATGTTGTCGGGCTAAGGAAGGTTATAAGATGGAAAAAAAAGTTATCAAGAAAGTGCTTGTGGCAAATAGGGGTGAAATCGCGATTCGCATTTTCAGAGCCTGCTATGATATGAACCTAAATACAATCGCTATTTATTCAAAAGAGGACAGCTATTCTCTATTCCGCACCAAAGCGGACGAAGCTTATCTGATTGGTGAAAATAAAAGCCCGCTGGCGGCTTATTTGGATATACCGCAAATTGTCAAAATCGCGAAGCGCAAGGGCGCGGACGCCATTCATCCGGGCTACGGATTTCTTTCCGAAAACGCCGCTTTCGCTAAAGCCTGCGAGGAGGCGGGTATTATATTTATAGGTCCTTCCTCTGATGCTATTTCAAAAATGGGCGATAAAATTAATGCGAAAAAGGTTGCGGCGGAGGTTGGTGTTCCTATTATACAAGGCACCGATTCTCCGCTGAAATCTGCTGAGGAAGCGATGGAGTATGCGGGAAAGTTTGGTTATCCCGTCATACTTAAAGCGGCGGCGGGCGGCGGCGGACGCGGCATGAGGCTTATCAGAGAGCCGGAGGAGTTGGAAAGCGCGTTTGCGATGGTGCAAAGCGAAGCGCAGAAAGCTTTCGGCAGTTCCGATGTGTTTATGGAAAAATTTGTTGAAGAGCCTAAGCATATTGAGGTTCAGATTCTGGCAGACAGCTACGGCAATGTCGTCCACCTGTACGAGAGGGATTGCTCGGTTCAGCGCAGGTATCAAAAGGTCGTTGAGTATGCACCCGCGTTTACGCTGTCCGATGAAAAGCGGGCGGAAATTCACGCGGATGCGGTTAAAATCGCAAAAGCCGTAGGATACGTCAACGCGGGAACGGTTGAATTCCTTGTTGACCGTTACGGAAATCACTATTTTATCGAGATGAATACCCGCGTACAGGTTGAGCATACCGTTACCGAAATGGTTACGGGCATTGATATTGTGCAATCACAGATTGCCATAGCGCAGGGCTGTAAGCTCTCCGACCCGGAAATAGGGATTGCTTCGCAGAGCGATGTTCATCTGTACGGCTATGCCATCCAAAGCCGCGTTACCACCGAAGACCCCGCCAACAATTTCGCGCCGGATACAGGCAAAATTACCGCATACCGCTCCGGCGGCGGCTTCGGCGTTCGGCTTGATGCGGGCAACGCGTTTACGGGTGCTGTAATCACTCCGTTTTACGACAGCCTGCTTGTTAAGCTAACCACCTCAGACCGCACCTTTGACGGGGCAATCCGAAAAATGCTGCGGTCGGTAAGGGAAATCCGAATCCGCGGGGTGAAAACGAATGTTTCATTCCTCAGTAATATTTTAACGAACGAAACCTTTACCTCGGGAAAATGTCACACAAAGTTTATTGATGAAACCCCCTCCCTGTTTGAGCTTCAAGATTCTAAGGACCGCGCAACCAAGGCTCTGACCTATATCGCTAAAAAAACCTTATCAAATCCCGTTCCGAGCGGCAAGCCCTCCTTTGAAGCTCCGAAAACACCATTCTACTGCGCCGATTCAATCCCGGGCGGCATAAAACAAATCCTTGATAAGGAGGGTCCCGAAAAATTCAGCAAGTGGGTATTGGGGCAGAAAAAGCTTCTGATAACCGACACGACCATGCGGGATGCACAGCAATCTCTCATTGCCACACGCTTGCGGACAAGGGATATGACCACTATTGCAGCAGCCGCATCGCATATCCTGAAGGATTGCTTTTCGCTTGAAGTTTGGGGAGGTGCTACTTTTGATACGGCTTACAGGTTTCTGTATGAATCCCCTTGGGAACGCCTTGACGAGCTAAGGCGCAGAATCCCTAATATTCCGCTTCAAATGCTGTTCAGAGGCGCGAATGCCGTCGGCTACAGCAGTTATCCCGATAATCTGATTAAAGCATTTATCAAAGAAGCCGCCCAAAGCGGCGTTGATATATTCCGCATATTTGATTCTTTGAACTGGCTGCCTAATATGGAGCTTGCCATAGAGGAGGTCGCCAAATGCGGAAAGGTTGCAAATGCAACGGTCTGCTATACCGGCAATATCCTCGATTCCGACCGCGATAAATACAGCTTAAAATATTATGTGGACTTTGCAAAGGAGCTTGAAAAACGCGGGGCGCATATCCTTACGATTAAGGATATGTCGGGTCTGCTCCGCCCCTATGCCGCGAAAAAGCTTGTGCGGGCACTTAAAGACAGCGTAGGGATTCCGCTTCATCTTCACACGCATGACACGAGCGGAAATCAAATTGCCGCCTGCATAATGGCTTGCGAGGAGGGCGTGGATATTGTCGATACGGCAATTTCATCAATGGGCTCATTGACAAGCCAGCCATCGCTGAATTCTCTGGTTGCGGCTCTCGAAGGCTCTGAGAGAGCACCGAGCTTTGATTTATCCGAGCTGCAAAAGCTGACCGAATATTGGGCGGACATTCGCCCCTATTACAAAAGCTTCGAGGGCGACATCTCAACACCCGAAGCGGAAATCTATCAGCTTGAAATACCGGGCGGGCAGTATACCAACTTGAAATCGCAGGTAGCGGGGTTAGGGCTGGGCGACCGCTTTGATGAGGTTAAGAGAAAGTATATTGAGGCAAACGAGCTTTTGGGCGACATTGTCAAGGTCACGCCCTCTTCTAAGATGGTGGGCGATTTGGCGATTTTCATGGTTCAAAATGAGCTAAGCTCCGAAAATATCGTTGAGCGCGGGAAATTGTTGACTTTCCCCGACTCTGTAGTAGGTTACTTCAAGGGTCTTATGGGTCAGCCGACTTTCGGATTTCCTAAGGACCTGCAAGGTGCGGTTTTAAAGGGAGAAAAATCGTTCACCAACCGCCCCGGCGAGGAGCTTGCGCCCGTTAATTTTGAAGCTGTGAAGGACGACCTAAAGCGGCTCACGGAAAACCCGACGGAGCGCGATGCGATAAGCTGGTGCCTTTATCCCAAGGTTTTTGAGGAGTATATCTCTGCGCGGGATAAATACGGCGATATAAGCCGCATGGCTTCTCATATTTTCTTTATGGGAATGTCACGGAATGAGTCAACCGAAATCACGATTCAAGACGGTAAAACCCTCATGGTCAAATATATAGGCGCGGGCGAGGAAAATAACGACGGCACAAGGGTCATGCACTTTGAACTAAACGGCGTTCGGCGCGATGTCACGGTTGAGGACAAAAATATACAAATAGTCGCCGAGCAGACAAGGTATGCCGATATTGACAACAAAAAGCATATAGGCTCGAGCATACCGGGTGCGGTCGCTAAGGTTCTGGTTAAGAAAGGCGATAAAATTGAAAAGAACCAGCTTTTGTTTGTCATCGAAGCAATGAAGATGGAAACAAGCGTAACCGCCCTGCAAGACGGCGTTATGGACGAGGTTGCCGTGCGCGAAGGTCAGTTCGTCAAGGCGGGAGAGCTTTTGGCGGTTTTGAAATGATTTGAGGGGAGTATTTTTATGGCAACGACCTTGGAAATTCAAGTTGAGCAAAAAAAGCGGCTATACATGTTACTCACATTAAAAAAAGACAACGAAGGGCAAAACATAAGAGGCTTAAAGGAAAAAATCAGAGCTACAAAAGCAGAAATGCAACAAGAGGACGTTGCTTGGGTTGAGAAAATTGTAGCGGAAGAGATTTAATAAAAAAAACCACCGCATATGCGGTGGTTTTTTTTAAAACTTATTCTACTACGAAAATAAGCGAATTATAATTAGAAATCGTAACATTTACAGTTCCGAACCCGCCGACTATTCTGCTTGCGGGAAGCAGGGTTAGGCTTCCGTCCGCTTCAACGGAGTAAACTTTGATTACACTGCCCCAGAGTTTGGGGTCGAGGTCTAATCTTACGGAAAGCATGACTTGGTCTACGCCGCCGAAATCGCCGCTCTCAACAAATCCCATGCCTGTTACCGATTTAGCATCGGGGAAATTGGACTTAATCCTTTCGGGGACTGCCACCGCGCCGCCCTTGAAGCTGAGGTCTTTTAATTCGCCCTCGCCCAAGTCAGAGCCTTTGATTGCCACGCCGTGAGTGCCGTGGGGAATCCATACTTTTACGTTCGCTCCTACGGTCGTCAAGGCTTCTAATACATCGGAGGTCGCGCCCATATCGGGGCTTAGCGTTACTGTTCCGCGTGTTGCGTTGCCTACTGCCAGTTTGGCTTCCGCGCTGTCGGCAATGACTTTGGCTTCTTTGCCGCCGCCGCTTTCGGTGTTATTCGTACCACCGCCGCCGCCGCCGCCGATTCCGCCGCCTGCTATCATATCAGCTACGACACTGCCGCCGCCGGAAGCTGCAGTTTCACCGCCGCCAATATTGGTGTTGTCACCGGGAGGGGTGTAGTTATGGAAGGAATTTGTGCAAGGTACAGCTTCTACAGCACCGCCGCATTCATTCGTGCAAGCTCCGCCTACATCGCCTTCCGCATCGCCGCAGGTTTTCGCACATGTTAATATTCTTTTCCCTCTGCAACTTAAAGTTGCTACACAATTTTCTCCTACGAGGCTAGCATTAATGCTAGTTAATGAGCAGTCAGAGCACTTTATAGATATTTCCCCACCACATGTGCTGCCGTCACCGGGGTCAGCTATATAATCACATGTCCCGCCGACATTACCCGTAGGAAAATTACAATTGTCACAAAATAAAATGTTAAGTGTTCCTTGGCACATCCCCCTTGTCCCGGATTGGTCTCCGCAGTTGTCATCTATCCCGCTTGCTGTCCCTGTTGTATAAACTCTAGAGCCGACATGTTCATCACTGTCGCAAACCGCTGTAAGAGCTCCCGCGCAGGCTCCCGTGCAAGCACCCTCATCGATACGACCATGGACATGATTTGCATTGGTTTGGCACTCCAATACCGTGCCCGCAGGCTCGCCTCTACCCGCGCCGCAATCATCACAAACGGAGGAAGCCCCTAACAAAAGCGGGGTGACCGAACTCACTGAAACAGCCACAGCAACGGCGGTTAAGCCCGCCAACAGTTTTTTTGTTTTTCCCATAAAATCAAAACCCTCTCTCTTATTTTTACATGATTAAGCAACTATTTTTCCGTTGCTCTGCTTTAATCATAACATAAAAATTGAAAAGATGTAAGGGGTTTGGGGTGATTTCGGCATTATATATATATATATATATATGGGGTTGTGTAGTTTGCACAAAAGAAGAGGGGCGGTAAAGAAATATTTTAAAAGTATTGACAATTTTATTTTTGTATGGTATAATCATTATAATAAAAAATAGAGAGGGTTGCCCCTCTCTATTTGCGGGAATTAACGATGCTTATCCTTGCTACGGGGGCATCGTTTTTCTTTTCTTTCTGCAATGATGTCACGTATTGCAAGCACGATAAGCCCACCAGCAACATTTGTCATTAAGTCCGAAAGAAAATTAAACGGATTACTCATGTATGTACACCTCCTCTCATAGGATTAAGGCAGCGGAGGGACTCCCCTCCCGTAATCCTACGAACCTCGGTGACACGCAAGCCGAAACAAATTTAAACACGTTAACTCCTTGTGTTTTATTATAGCGAATTTTGGCGGGGGTGTCAAGGATTGTACCGAATTGTAATATTTTTTTAAAAGGTATTGACAATTAGGGTTGAGTGTGATATAATAATTATAATAAAAAATAGAGAGGGCTTTTCCCTCTCTAAATCGGGGTTAACGATGCTTCTTTTTGGACGGAGAGCATCGTTTTTCTTTTCTTTCTGCAATGATGTCACGTATTGCAAGCACGATAAGACCACCTGCAACATTCGTCATTAAGTCCGAAAGAAAATTCAACGGATTACCCATGTATGTACACCTCCTCTTCATAGGATTAAGGCAGCGGAGGGACTCCCCTCCCGTAATCCTACGAAAAAACCTCGGTGACACGCAAGCCGAAACAAATTTAAGACACGTTAACTCCTTGTGTTTTATTATAGCGAATTTTGGCGGGGGTGTCAATAATTGTACCGAATTGTAATATTTTTTGAAAAGGTATTGACAATTGGGGTTGAGTGTGTTATAATAATTATAATAAAAAATAGAGAGGGTTGCCCCTCCCTATTTACGGTAATTAACGATGCTTATCCTTGGACGGGGAGCATCGTTTTTCTTTTCTTTCTGCAATGATGTCACGTATTGCAAGCACGATAAGCCCACCTGCAACATTTGTCATTAAGTCCGAAAGAAAATTCAACGGATTACTCATGTATGTACACCTCCTCTCATAGGATTAAGGCAGCGGAGGGACTCCCCTCCCGTAATCCTACGAACCTCGGTGACACGCAAACCGAAACAAATTTAAACACGTTAACTCCTTGTGTTTTATTATAGCGGATTTTGGTGGTTTTGTCAATAAATGTACCGAATTGTAATAATTGCTAATTGTTAGAGTGAGGGCTAACCCACTCATACTGTGCCACTCCGTGAAAACTCATTGGTTCAGCTTTGGAATCACTATTTCAACAAACGGCGGCTCCCAAGCAAAATTCGTCACCGATTCATCAGGCAGATATATCCTCAGCGTTAATGTGAATTGAGCTTTGGGGGCGGGCAGCCAGTTTGCTTCCAAATCATTGCCGGGGGATTCGTTTTGCAGGTAAAAAGTAACCGCGCCGTCTGAATCGACTATAAAATCATCGATATTTCTGATTGCTTGTTTTTCTATTTGATTCGGGTGCAAAAACCCGCTCTCATCATATAATGTAATCGACCAAAACCCGTTTTCCATAATCGGCGGGAATTGCCCCTCCTCAAAACGAATGGTGTAATTGTTATTTCCGTCTAAGGGGTTGTTGTCACTGTCAATGGTAGCACCCGGGTAGACAGCCATTTCCACGGGGTTCGCCCCCAACAGGGTAACGGCTACAAGCGCGCGGAAATCATAAGCCGTACCGAAATTTGCAATAGAGGAATCGGGATACATCCAGTTATTTATAAAATGGAAATACTCGTTATAAATTGAATCCTCGGCGTTCGGGTCGTTATTCATCAAAGCGGTTTTCACCTGCTCAGGGAGCGCGCTTAAAGCCGCCTGCACTTCATCGGAAAAATTTTCAAGGCTAAAATCAAGCCCCGCGCCAACGCCTATTTTTGCAAATTCCTCTAAATACGGAGCGTCAACGGCATCGCTCGGATTTTCCACAGCCAAATTGTTAAAAGAGCTGAAAAACTCGTCAACACTTAATGTGAATAACTTTTGAAGCGGAACGAAAACATAATCCTCATGAAACGAACCTTCCGGCAAAACATAATCCTCATTGCCGTATTCAGATAGGGGAACTAGTGAAAATTGGTCTTGTATTGCATGAATTTTTTCAAGCTCGCCCTCTTTTGCCTCATATCTTGTTCGTACCATAAGCCAGACAATATCGGTTGAAACGTCAATTCTGATAACACCCTCCGGCAACTCTCCGTCAAAGTTTGGTTTGCAAAAAGCATAAACAGCCGCTTCGCCGTTATCCATGCCGCCCGTTCCCAAAACAGCCGCGCTGTTCGTGTACGCGTTAAGGATGGAAGCGGAGCAATAAACATCTGTTTTCGGCTTTTCCATTATGACAGGCTCGTCAAATATTTGCAAAAAAGCAAACGAATACAATGTGTCAGCGTTAAGGCGGACAACTGTTTTTTCTTCGGGCGGAAGCAATCTGCGCGCGTGAACAAACTGATTAACGGGCGCGTGTGCGCCGGGGCGGGCGGGGTTCATATTTGTTGAGCTTTTTTTGGTTAAATCCACCATAACCAACGGCAGGGCATATTCATACGCCAACAGTGCCGTTTCGATGATTTCGCTGTCTGCCATTTCGCCGCTTTCGTTGTTAACATTTTCAGTTTCCTGCGGGCTTTGGGTTTCCTGAGGTCTTTGGGTGTCAATCGGCGGCGCAGGTTGCCCCCCTCCGCAAGCGGACAGAATCGTTGCGAATAACGCCGATATGATTAAAACTGCGAGCGCGCTTTTAAAACAGTGCATGGTTATTTTTTTATTTTTCATAATAATTTCCTTTCACAGAGTTAGTAATTATTCGGAAATAGGGGGAAACATAAAATGTATCCCCCCGTTGGTTAGTCTAAGGCTCAATAATATTAAACCCTGTATTAAATTCCTCCAAATGCTTATATATTTCAAAAAACGCCGCCTTTTTACCCTCAATTTTAATCGAATCACCCAATTGCTTAAACTCCGGCGTTCCCTCGCCTAAATTGGGTAAAAGAAGCATTGTTACAGCTTGGCGCGGCATTGTGATTGTTACATCGGCATTTTTCGCGCTTGTGTCCTCTTGATAAAGAATGACACCCGATTTAATCGTCAAAAGATAGGATTTGTCGCCCGTTAAGTTTATGTTAACTTTAAGGTTTAAATCCTGCACCGCGTTGGAATCAAGGAGGATTCCCAAATATTCAAACACCATATACGGTTCAAGCGCGCGGGTTATATCATTCGCAGCGCGTGAACGCATAGCGGCAACTTCGGGCGGAACACCATGGCGCAACTCTTGCGCGCCTGTCAGATACGCACTGCGCCAAGTGCCCGATTCGGATTGATAGCCGAGCTGTTCTAAGGCATCCGCGCCCAAATAGCGCGCTTCCTTGTTAGTCGGGTCGTCATAAACCAAAACCGACATAATTTCCGCTACCCAGCGGTATTCACCGTTGTCAAAATCGCGCTTCGCCAGCCTTAAAACTCGGTCGGTATTGCCCATATATTCAACGAATTTTTTAGCACTTTCGGTAGGGGGGAGCGGGTCTAAATAGGCAGGATTAGCGTTATACCAACCCATATACTTTTGATAAACGGCTTTGGCGTTATGCTTGTAAGTGCCGTAATAGGGGCGGGTGTGCCATTGCTGTTCCAAATCATCGGGGAGCTTAATCATCTCGGCTATCTCCTCGGAGGTATAGCCTTGATTGATATACATCAGCGATTGGTCGTTTATAAATTTATATACCGCCGCTTGCCCTGTCAAGTAATCAACAATCTCCTCATTACCCCAGCAGGGCCAATTGTGTGATTGGAATATGACCTCAGCTTCATCGCCGTATAGTTTAAGGGTATCCATTAAATAATAAGCCCACGTATTGCCGTCACGAACTTGCGCTCCGCGCAGGGTATAAAGGTTATGCAGCGTTCCGGCGCAATTTTCCGCCATCCAAAGCGCGTTTTTATCGGGGAACCATGTGTTCATTTCGGCGGGGGCTTCCGTGCCGGGGGTCATTTGGAAAACCATGGTAACCCCGTCAATAACCCGCTTTTCGCCGGTATGCGTGATATGGTCGGTAGGTGCTAAATATGAGTTGAACCCGCTCGGCGTTTGAGTGCCTAAGCCAATCGCAAGCTTGCTTTGCGCTCCCGGGGGAGGGAGCAAGTGACCGTATTGATAAAAAGCACGCCTGAACATAGCTGTTCCCGCATATAGATTCTCGCTTATTGCATGTTTTTCAAACCCTTCGGGAACAATAATCGAAACTTTGCCCGACAAGACATCCTCTTCGCTTACAGCACCCCGAAGCCCGCCGTAATGGTCACCGTGCGTATGGCTTACAATTACGGCTACAACAGGTCTTTCACCGAGAGTTTCGTTTATAAACGCCAAAGCCGCCTGCATTGTTTCAACGGTTGTCCCCGTATCGAATACAATCCAGCCTGTATCACCCTCTATAAAAGTAAAGTTAGTCAAATCATATCCTCTGACTTGATAAATACCCTCCGTAACCTCATACAGCCCGTAATGATGATTAAGCTGGGTATGCCGCCATAAGCTGGGGTTCGCCGAATCGGGGGCATCGGTATCGCGAACAAACTCAAACGCCTTTTGGCTGTAAACCAGCTTGCCTGTGCTATCGCGTATCTCCAATTGCTCGGGTGCGGCAATTAAGCCTTTTTCTGCTTTTTCAAATTCTCTTAAATCGGAAAAGTCCAGATGGTCATAGCATGAATGATTTATTTCTCTTGTGTGTTTGGTAGCACCCTTAACATCTGCGGTTAGGTTTAACGACCCTGCATCAAGCACGGGTTCGACTTCGGTTTGATTATTGTCTGATAAATTGCACGCGCTTAAAAAACTTGAAGCTAACGCCGCAGAAATTACCGCCGCCGTCAGCCTGCCTGTTAACCCTTGTATTCTCATAAATATTTTCTCTCCTTTAAAAAAATTACTACCAAATTGTAACATACAGGCTTATTGAAAGTCAATATGAAAAATAACTAAGAAAAATAGCTTTTTTTTGTTATGTTATACAGATAAGAAGCCGTGTTCATAGGGTTATGAACACGGCTTCTTGTAATCATTATCTTATGTCAATACTCTTAACCTGCGGCACTTGCGCGGTTTTCTTGGGAAGCTCTACGGTTAGGAGACCGTTTTTATACTCGGCTTCGATTTTGTCGGCGGTTATATTGGCGATATTAAAGCATCTCTGATACGCCCCGTATGAACGCTCGCGGCGAATATACCTGCCGGCTTCATCCTTCTCCTCTTTTTCATTTTTATGCTCCGCCGTTAAGGTAAGGGAGTTACCCTCAATGTCAATTTTTATGTCTTCCTTGTCAAAGCCGGGCATTTCCGCCTCTAAGACAAACCTGTCGCCCGCGTCGCGTATATCGGTTTTACAGATATTCGACTGCGGCATCCCCCAAAAATCCTTTTCAATATCATTAAAGAAATTGAAAACATCGAAATTCCTTCTCTCATAAGGCATTATTCTTAACATAAACGATTCCTCCTTGTTAATATATAAATATAATTTACTTGGGATTAAGCTTTAACTTAACCTCTATATATATAATAAACCATTTATGTGTTCATTATGTGTTCGTTAAGTGAAAATTAGATGAAAATTTAGCACTCTATAAATTGGAGTGCTAGCAGTTCAATCGAAAGAGTGCTCAAACGTCTCACGCGGACACCCCAAACTCCTTATTTAAAATGACGACTAAAAAGCCCTGCTCCGTCTTGGAAAACGAGAAAACGACCATAGGCTCGCGGTTCATTATATTGTAAGAGTTAACATAAACGGTGACAAACCCGTATAAAAACATTGCCGAAAGCAATACCGCCGTTACCGCGTAAATAGCGCGGCGGCGGCATTTTTCTTCTCTGGTTACAGTGATTTTGCTAAAGAGCTTCATCATTTTTACTTCCTTTATTTAAAACATTATCAATTATCAATTGTCAATTGTCAATTGTTCAAGCGCGTTGACCAGAGCTTTGCCGATAAGCGTTCCGCTGTAAAGAGCTTGGTCTATGCTGTTGGCGTGCCCCCCTACCTCGATGAGAAGCGAGCCTGTCGTAAGGTCTTGGTTGTATTTGCGGTAATCAAACAGCAGAGGGCGCGTAAGGGTGGGGTAATCGTATTCCATCTGCGCCTGCAAAAGCGAGGCTAAGCGAAAGTTTTGCATATAGTGCGGCATCCCCATGCTGCCGTTGTCACAGCCGCTTATCAGCATCACCTGCGCCGCATCCTTGCCGTTAATGTTGGATACGGGAGCAACGCGGCTTCCGTCCGCCCTCTCTATCGCGTCGCGGTGAACGTCTAATACAAGTTTGATTGAGGGGTATTGCTCCAAAAGTGACTTTACGGTTTCGCGGCTTCGGTCGTAAGAGCCGTTGTAAGAGGGATAATCGTGCATGGTTGTATCGTGGAGCACGGCAATTCCCGCGTTTTCCAGCTCCTCCTTTATAGCGTTTCCAATTGACACCATATTCATACGCTCATCTGTCGTCCTTGACGAAAAAGATTTATCAAAAAAATCCCGCGCATAGGGCTCAAAACTTTCGGTAGTGTGCGTGTGCATGATTAAAACCTGCGGCTCGCCGTTTTTTTCTATAACAAATTCAGGCTTTTGGCGGCTCTCACGTAAAAGCGCGTTGTTTGATACGCTTGTAACATTCCTCACCTGCCCCGCCTTATCAAGGCTTATATATTCCTCGCCGACACCCCGCGCAAAGCTGAATGTCGTAATCACACCATCGCGGCTTTCAATTGATTCGGGGTAAGGCTTGGGTCCCGATTCATAGTCACCGTCCTCAACGTAAAGCTCCTCATTCGCACTTGAAGGGATGTCAAGTGCGCCGAAGGACAGCATATAGCTGTCGTCAAATGATAAATATGCGTAATAAATCTCCTGCTCCTCTTGGTTATACTCGCTGTCATCCTGTATTAAGCCGCGCTCGCCATCGGCTGATAACCGCGAAAGCGCGAACACATCCCCTGCGGCAAGCCTCGCGGAAGCTCCCGCCGCGTTGAGGACGGCGATTTGTGCGGACGGCGCGGACGTGATGACGGCGGCGGACATCAGCGGCAGTAAAAGAATGAACGCCCCCACCACGCAGACCGCTCTTATCTTGCTGTTTCTTCTTTTTTTATTCCTTTGCATTGTAATGCCCAAGCGAAGCCCGGCTTAATCCGCGCTAAGCCTCGCTTGGGGCTCGCTCCTCCCTTCGGTTGTATTTTTTTCCATTATTCTAAATTTATGCTCGCGGACATATTAAAATGACAATACGCATAATGATTTATAGAAAGGAATGATTAAAATGCAAGAACAAAATAAAAAAAACATATCGCACAATATTATACTTGAAAGCAGGAGCAAGCTGTCAATATCCGGCATAACAGATGTTGACCACTTTGACGAAAGCACCGTCCGCCTCTACACTCAAATGGGTGAAATGACAATTTCGGGTAAAGACCTGCATGTAAACGACCTGTCGGTGCAAAGCGGTGAAATGAATATAGAGGGCGATATTTGGTCGATTACCTACGGGGATAAGGATAGAACCTCCCCGCTTTCCTTGCTTGGTAAGCTTTTTAGATAAGAAAGGGGCTTAGCTTTGAGGCTTGAGACTTTTTTTTCAATATCGGAGCAGTCAAGACTTTTTTTACTCTCGGTTGTGTTAGGCGTTTTTCTGGGTGTTTTGTTTGACTGCTTCAGGGTAATCAGAATCGTGCTTCCCCCTGCGCGGAGGGCGGGGGCGGTTTGCCTGCTTGATATAATCTTCCTGCTTTGCTTCGGGGCGGCAATCTTTTTGTATTCCGCGGCACTCGGCAGAGGGCAGGTCAGATTCTTTTATTTTTTAGGCTCATCTGTCGGTTTTATCCTTTATATAGTATCAATTGGCAATATAGTTACAAGTGCTGTAAGATTTGCCGTAAATATTGCTTACAAAGCTTTACAACGCGTATATTACATAATTATTGAACCGTTTGTAAAAATAATCGGATTTTTTCGTCAAAAAGGAATAGGTTTTTTTGTGCGAAATCATAAAGTTGATGACAATTTGGATATTAGCTGATTTTCCTCTTGAAAACTGCGCGCTTATATTGTATAATAGTCTAGGCGGTAGAAAAAAATAAGAAGCCAAGAAGGAATAACAAAATGAGAAGTTCAAATCGTGCGGCAGCCTCAAAGACGGAGGCTTCGCGTAAGCATAGCTATAAGGCTGAAAAGCTTAAACTTAAAAAGAAAAAAAGCAACCCTGTCGGTAATTTTTTAAAGACCATGGCGGCTATTGCTTTTATTGTATGGTGTGCGTTTTCTTTTGTAAGCACTCAATCGGAGATAGCCGGAAAAAGAAGCGAGCTTGACGCTTTAAAAGAGCGAACCTATGCCTTAGAGCAGGAAAATGAAGAATACTTAAATATCCTGTCAGAAGAAAACGAGCGCGATTTTATGGAGCGTATAGCTATAGATGCGTTAGGCTATGCCTACCCGAATGAACGCCGTTTCATTGACACGACAAGGAATTAATTCAATTAACAATTATAAAAGCGGGAAATATAAAAATAACAGCTATAACTGTTAGAAAGGGATTATATGCAGCTGGAAGTTGGGAAAATTTACGAGGGAAAGGTTAACGGGATTACAAAATTCGGCGCGTTTGTCGATTTGGATACCGAACCCAAAACCAAAGGAATGGTACATATCAGCGAGGTAGCCAATACCTATGTTGAGGACATTAAGGAGCATTTAAAAGAGGGGCAGATTGTTAAGGTGAAGGTACTGTCGTTGGGTGAAAACGGCAAGGTCGCTTTATCAATTAAGAAAACCGCGCCTCCTCCCGCAAACCGCCAGCCCCAAGCGAACCGAGGGGGCGGACGTAATTCCCACAGAGACAGGGATAGTGCGCCTGCATCTCCCGAAGCCGCTTTTGAAGATATGATGAGTAAATTTAAACAAAGCTCCGACGAGCGTATGAGCGATTTAAAAAAGGTCATCGACAATAAAAGACGAAGTTCCTCCAGACGGAAATAATTTATTCAATAATTGCCACCTGTGCAATAGTTATGTAGGGGACAGGCTTGCCTGTCCCGCCAATAGTGAAATGATTTACGGGACGGGCAAGCCCGTCCCGTACAGATGGAATAAAGTAAACGACATGGAGTTATAACAGGCAAAAGCGGCGGGGCAATTCCCGCCGCTATATGTTAGATAATATGGGTTTTGTGGGTTGTGAATGTGGAGAAAGTATGGGGGTGGAAATGCTTATTAGAAAATGTTAAACAAATAAATAACCAACGAGCGGACTTATAAAAATAGCCAAATAAATTAAACTAATCCACGGCTGATAATCTACATAAAAACCTTTGAAACTCAAACTCCACGGGTGTTTTATTATTACCCAACCAACTACATCAAAAACAATGCAAATCCCCGCCCATATTGCTCCTGTTATCAGTGCTTCTTGAATAGTAGGAACTTCAAGCCCGCTCATATAAAGCCAACCGAACAGAGTGAACAAGATTATATTATAAAGCGGATGCCACGGTTTTGTTTTTTCGTACCCTTCCCCCATTCCGTCTTTGTCCATAGGTTTCATGTGCAAAACATATATGTTAAAAACAGTATGCCCAATCCCAACGACAGTCACAATAATGTAGCATAGCCAAAACCATAACATTGACATTCCGAAATTTTCCATTAATTTAATCTCCATAAAAATAAATTTTATTCGCAACCCTGCGGAAATCGGTTGATGTGTCTAATGCTTATTATCATGGTTTAGCAAGTCTTGCTCCTATTTCAAACGCTCTTTCACAATCCAACGGGAATTGTTCCTTGCGTACTTTTTCTTTATGAGAAACATCAAATATCCCGGCGGCGTATTTAGAATAATCATCAAATTGATAGGTGTCAAAACAAGCTAAATACTCAGAAGTGCCGCCCAAACATTCAAACAATTTACTGTTAGCTTCAAAAATCGGTTTATAATAGCTTTCGCCCTCTTTAGGAAGATTCATTGTGAAGATGAATGCGGATGAGATTGATTTTCCGGGAGCCTTTCTGTAAGGGTCATCGTATGTAAGATTCATAAATAGTAATCTTTCCATAAAAGACCTCATCATGCCTGTTACATCGCTGTAATAAATTGGCGAACCTAATAAAAGAACATCGCAATTCATTACCTTTTCAAGTACAGGCGATAACCCGTCATTTACCGCGCAAAAGCCTGTCCCCGCGTTGTCTTTGTGCTTACACCCAAAACAACTTATGCACCCTTTGTATTGTAATTCATACAAGTGTAAAGTTTCCGCAGCTGCATTTTGCGACCCAGCACCTTTGACAGCATATTCCAATAATGTCGCGGTATTGCCGGTTTTTCTTGGACTTCCGTTTATTGCGATTACGTTCATTGAATTAACCTCCTTATAATATAAATTTTCTTACCCACGTCCCGCATCGCTACCGAACGCAGGTAATATTCCTAATATATCATAACACATAAAATCCTTTTTGTCAATACTTTTTTAAATTTCCCAAACCCGACCGTTCCGACTATCCAAACAGTCAAGGGGCGGTAGAGAGGGCTTTTAATTAATTTTTTGAAAAAAATCCATTTACTCCCTTGACAACACTCCGCAAATTGTACATTGTACATTAAAATAGTGAATAGCTGCTTCCGTAATGAAAGCAGCTATTCACTATTTGCTTTATAAGACTAAGTTATACAGCGGCAACAGGTGCGGGGAGTTCATTTTTTACGATTTCTACGCTGTTATAAATTTCCATTCCCGTACCTGCGGGAACAAGCTTACCTATGATTACGTTCTCTTTAAGCCCCAAGAGTTTGTCGCTCTTGCCCCTTATAGCGGCATCTGTGAGAGCCTTTGTGGTTTCTTGGAAAGAAGCCGCAGACAGGAAGCTCTCCGAATTGGACGAAGCCTTGGTAATTCCCTGAATAACGGGGATTACCGTAATAAATGAAAGCCCCTGCTCACCGTTGAAAATCCTCTCTTGAATAGACGTATTTACAGCTTCAATCTCCTTTTTGTCAACAAGCGAGCCCGGAAGCAGATAGCTTGAACCCTCATCGTCAATCTTCACCTTGCGAAGCATTTGACGCACGATTACTTCAATATGCTTATCGTTGATGTCAACGCCTTGCAAACGGTAAACTTTCTGCACCTCTGTGATGATATAATTCTGAACCGCCTGCTGACCGTTAATGCTTAATATATCGGACGGGTTAAGCGAACCCTCTGTCAGCGGAGTGCCCTCCTCTACGGTATCCCCGTTCTTAACCTTTATTTTTATACTGTAGGCTACGGGGTAATATTCCTCTAAGCCGTCCATATCTGTTACCACGACATTACGGGTCTTTTTAATTTCTTCAATACGAACCGTACCCGCTGTTTTCGTGACAACCGCCGCGTTTTTAGGTCTTCTGCTTTCAAACAGCTCCTCAACTCTGGGCAGACCCTGCGTAATATCGTCCGCCGAGGCGATTCCTCCTGTATGGAAAGTTCTCATGGTAAGCTGTGTACCGGGCTCTCCGATTGACTGAGCCGCAATTACCCCTACCGCCTCTCCTACCGAAACGAGGTTGCCGTTGGCAAGGTTCGCGCCGTAGCATTTCGCGCAAACGCCGTGCTTCGCTATGCAGTTAAGCACAGAGCGAACGGATATTCTTTCAATGCCCATTTCAATGATTTTTTGAGCATCATGCTCATTCATAAGCTTATTCCGCCCGATTACAAGGTCGCCGATTTCATCCCGCAGGTCTTCCATAAGATAACGCCCGACAAGCCTTTCATTAAGAGGCTCGATGATTTCATTTCCGTTTCTGATTGTATAAACCTCAATGCCGACCTTTGTTCCGCAATCGTCCTCGCGGATAATAACATCCTGTGATACGTCTACCAGACGGCGGGTTAAATAGCCCGAGTCGGCAGTACGCAAAGCCGTGTCGGCAAGCCCTTTTCTTGCACCTCTTGATGAAATGAAATATTCAAGAATATTAAGCCCCTCGCGGTAGTTTGCTCTGATAGGCATCTCAATTGTCGTTCCCGATGTGTTTGCAATCAGACCGCGCATACCCGCAAGCTGACGTATTTGGTTAATACTTCCTCTCGCGCCCGAATCCGCCATCATAAAGATGGGGTTATACTTGTCAAGATTTCCTCTGAGAGCGGTTGTAACCTCGTCCGTTGCGTTATTCCAAATATCAATGAACCTCTTGGATTTCTCGGCGGTGGAGATAAAGCCCCTCTTATAAAGAGTGTTGATTCTTTCGATTTTTTCATCCGCGGCTTCAATAATCTTAGCCTTTGCTTCCGGGATTTCGGCATCGGAAATCGCAACGGTGACAGCCGCCTTGGTCGAATACCTAAAGCCCAAGGCTTTTATGCGGTCAAGAACCTCAGAGGTGGTGGTTGTTCCGTGAATACGGATACATCTTTCGATAATCTCGGAAAGCTGCTTTCTCTTAACAAGAAAGTCTATTTCAAGGTCAAACTGCTGTTCGGTGTTGGTTCTGTCAACATAGCCCAGATTTTGAGGTATATTCTCGTTAAAAATCAGCCGCCCCGCCGTGCAGTCAATAATTTTTGAAGCCGGCTTGTTGTTTATCTCCTTCGTCACGCGAACCTTAATTTGGGCATGAACCGTAATAATGCCTTGACTGTACGCCATTAAGGCTTCGGCTGGGTCGCGGAATACCTTGCCCTCGCCTGTTTCGCCATCCTTTTTCATTGTAAGGTAATAAGAACCTAAAGCCATATCCTGTGAAGGAACGGCAACAGGACGACCGTCCGATGGTTTAAGCAGATTGTTCGCCGCAAGCATAAGGAAGCGTGCCTCTGACTGCGCCTCCGCCGAGAGCGGGAGATGTACAGCCATCTGGTCGCCGTCAAAGTCGGCGTTGTAAGCGGTACACACAAGGGGGTGAAGCTTCAAAGCCCTGCCCTCTACTAAAATCGGCTCAAAAGCCTGTATGCCCAGCCTGTGAAGCGTAGGAGCGCGGTTTAAAAGCACGGGGTGGTCTTTGATTACGTTCTCCAAAGCATCCCATACCTCGTTGCGCGAACGGTCAACCATCTTCCTCGCGGATTTAATATTATTAACAATTTTAGTATCGACAAGCCTTTTCATGACAAACGGCTTGAAAAGCTCCAAAGCCATCTCCTTGGGAAGTCCGCATTGATACATTTTAAGCTCGGGACCGACAACAATAACCGAACGTCCCGAGTAGTCAACCCTCTTACCCAAAAGGTTCTGCCTAAAACGCCCCTGCTTACCTTTCAGCATATCGGAAAGGGATTTCAAAGCGCGGTTATTAGGACCTGTAACGGGTCGCCCATGCCTGCCGTTATCAATAAGAGCATCAACAGCTTCCTGCAACATTCTTTTTTCATTTCGGATAATAATGTCGGGTGCTTCAAGCTCCAGCATCTTCTTCAAGCGGTTATTTCTGTTAATGACCCGCCTGTAGAGGTCGTTTAAGTCAGAGGTTGCGTAACGTCCGCCGTCCAGCATAACCATAGGGCGTATGTCGGGCGGTATAACGGTGACAACGTCCATAATCATCCAAATAGGCTTATTGCCGGAAGTGCGGAATGCCTCAATTATTTCAAGCCTTTTTAAAAGCTTGATTTTTTTCTGCCCCTGCGGCAGGTCGGCAAGCTCCGCTTTGAGCCCCTCGGAAGCCCATTGAAGCGCGTTAACCCAATTGGACTTATCGGCAATATCGTTAAACTCGCCGGTAGCGTTAGCTTCCTCAATATTGAGGTCAAACAGCGTTTCGATATAACGAGAGCCTGTTACGGCAGTAATCTTGGGCTTATCCTCTCCTGCGTTATTGCGGTTTTCCCTCTCTACGTCCTCTCTGAAAACGGCTCTTTCCACAACATCGCCAACGGACCAATTTTCACTGCCCGCGTCCTCGTCTATTACATAATAGCGTTTCGCGATAAAATCAATTATGCTTGCATGTGAAAGCTTCGTTACCTTACTGAAAGCTTCAATATTTTTTAAGATGTAATTATCATACCTGTCGGGGCTGTATTCGTCAAGAAGCTCTTTAACCGCTTCCGCGCCCATCTGCGCGTCAAACGCGTCCTCATATTTTTCGCGCATATCGGTATATTCTCTTTCGGAAAGAAGCTGCTTATTATGAAGCTCGGTATCAGCCGAATCTATAACGATATACTTAGTAAAATAAAGAACCTCCTCCAGACGCTTCTGCGACACCTCTATGACCTGCCCGATACGGGACGGCGTGCCTTTGAAATACCAAATATGCGAAACAGGTGCGGCAAGCTCTATGTGCCCTATGCGCTCGCGCCTAACCTTGGCGCGCGTTACCTCCACTCCGCAGCGGTCGCAGATTTTTCCTTTAAATCGAATTTTTTTATATTTTCCGCAATGACATTCCCAGTCCTTTGACGGACCGAAAATTTTCTCGCAAAAAAGCCCGTCACGCTCCGGCTTTTGCGTTCTGTAGTTTATGGTTTCGGGTCTTTCAACTGCGCCGCTTGACCAGCTTATAATCTGCTCCGGCGAAGCAAGACCGATTTTTATAGATTCAAAGGTGTTGAAATTCAATATAGCATCCCCTTTTAGTTATTAGAGATTAGAGATTAGAGATTGTTTTTTTGTATTCGGCAACTCTTTTTTGTACAAGCTCCACGTCCTCCGGCTCCATAATTGCCATTAGATTTTTAATCAGCTTATCAAAATCCTGCGAGGTTTCGGCTGTTAACAGCATGAACAATATATTTTTTTCGGTATGACGCGTTTCTAATGACATAACCAACCCCATCCTTTCAAAAAAACCTAATGACTAAAGCTCATCGTCAATGTCAAAATCTTCAAGCTCCTCGGCTTCATCATCGTAGTCGTCGTCATCGTCGCCTTCTTCGTCATCAAATTCCTCCAAGGAGAAGCTGTCTTCAAGCTCGCCCTCAATCACTACTCCCGCCATATCCTCCATGTCTTCGGCAACGGAAACGGGCTGAGGGATAATATCCTCATCGTCCTCGAAGGATTGCTTCAGGTCAATCTCCTCCTGCCCGGAGTTTAGAACCCTTACATCCAGCCCCAGCGATTGAAGCTCCTTGATAAGAACCTTGAATGACTCGGGAATCCCCGGCTTGGGTACATTCTGACCCTTAACGATGGATTCATAGGTCTTGACGCGCCCCACCGTATCGTCCGACTTAACCGTAAGAATTTCCTGCAAAGTATAGGCAGCACCGTATGCCTCCAAAGCCCATACCTCCATCTCCCCGAAACGCTGACCGCCGAACTGCGCCTTACCGCCGAGCGGCTGCTGCGTAACCAAAGAGTAAGGACCTACCGAGCGCGCATGAATCTTGTCATCTACAAGGTGATGCAATTTAAGGTAATACATATATCCGACCGTTACGGGGCTGTCAAAGGCTTCTCCTGTCCGACCATCGTAAAGAATCGTTTTTCCGTCCTCCCGTATGTTCGCCATTTTAAAACATTCGCGGATGTCCTCCTCCCGCGCGCCGTCAAAAACAGGGGTCATAATCTTCCAGTCCAAGTGCTGCGCCGCCATCCCCAAATGCACTTCAAGAACCTGCCCGATGTTCATTCGCGAGGGAACGCCCAACGGATTAAGCACTATATCCAGCGGCGTACCATCGGGTAAAAACGGCATATCTTCCGCTTTCAGTATGCGGGACACAACGCCCTTGTTTCCGTGCCGCCCCGCCATCTTGTCGCCTACCGAAATTTTGCGCTTTTGCGCCACGTAGCAGCGCACCAGTTTGTTTACGCCGGGTGACAGCTCATCGCAATTCTCTCTGGTGAAAATCTTAACGTCAACAATCACTCCCGATTCGCCGTGAGGAACTTTCAAGGAATTATCTCTGACCTCTCTTGCCTTTTCGCCGAATATAGCCCTCAAAAGCCTTTCCTCGGCGGTAAGCTCGGTTTCGCCCTTAGGCGTTACCTTTCCGACCAGAATATCTCCCGAGCGAACCTCCGCTCCGATTCGGATAATGCCGTTTTCGTCCAAATCCTTCAGCGCGTCCTCACCTACGTTGGGTATATCGCGGGTAATATCCTCCGGTCCCAGCTTCGTGTCGCGTGATTCTATTTCGTATTCCTCAATGTGAATGGAGGTATAAACGTCTTCGCGAACCACCCGTTCGTTCAGTAAGACAGCGTCCTCGTAATTGTAGCCCTCCCATGTCATAAAGCCTATAAGGGCATTTTTACCTATGGAAATTTCGCCGCCGCTTGTAGCCGGACCGTCCGCCAGCACCTGCCCCTTAGAAACCCTGTCACCTTTATTTACAATCGGTCTTTGATTTATACAAGTCCCTTGATTGGAACGCTTAAATTTGATAAGCTTATAGGAATGAATCGCGCCTGTCCCTTCTTTTACAAGAATCTCATCCGCAGAGCACTCTTCAACTATGCCGTCCTGCTCCGCAATGATGCAAACACCCGAGTCAACGGCGGCTTTATACTCCATACCCGTCCCGACAATCGGGGCTTCGGTTTTAAGAAGCGGCACTGCCTGTCTTTGCATGTTTGAGCCCATAAGCGCGCGGTTAGCATCGTCATTTTCCAAGAACGGAATCATCGCCGTAGCAATTGATACAACCATCTTGGGCGATACGTCCATAAAGTCTATACGTTCCCGCTCGCACTCCAGAATCTGGTCAAGATAACGTGCTTTAACGATTTTACGGGAAAACTTACCGCTCTCATCAAGTTGCTCATTCGCTTGCGCTATGGTGAAAAAGTCCTCCTCATCCGCAGTCATATAAACGACATCGTTGGTAACAACCCCTGTTTCCTTATCAACTCTGCGGTAAGGGGCTTCAATAAAGCCGTATTTATTAATTCTTGCAAATGAAGCAAGATATGAAATCAGTCCGATATTAGGACCTTCCGGGGTCTCAATGGGGCACATTCTGCCGTAGTGCGAATAGTGAACGTCCCTAACCTCAAAGCCCGCCCTTTCGCGCGAAAGCCCGCCCGGACCCAAGGCGGAAAGCCTTCTCTTATGGGTCAGCTCCGCAAGGGGGTTTGTCTGGTCCATAAACTGAGAAAGCGGCGATGAGCCGAAAAATTCTTTTATAGCGGCTGTTATGGGTCGTATGTTAATTAAATTCTGCGGGGTGATTGTGTCTAAATCCTGCGCGCCTATATTCATTCTCTCGCGGATAACCCTCTCCATACGGGCAAACCCGATACGGAATTGATTTTGCAAAAGCTCTCCTACGGAGCGTATGCGCCTGTTGCCGAGGTGGTCTATGTCGTCAACCTTGCCTACACCCTCGCAAAGATTAATAAAATAGCTTACCGACGCATATATATCGTCTAGGGTAATATGCTTGGGAACAAGCTCGTCCGCCCTTGATTTCACCATCTCCTCAACTTCGGCTTCATCAGCGGCGTTTTCGAGAATTTCGGTAAGCACCTTAAAGGATACCTTTTCATTCACGCCGTAAGGGGACGGGTCAAAGTTTATATAAGGAGCAATGTCAACCATCCCGCTGCCGACTACCTTAACCTCTTTTTTATGTGAGCGGTTGATAAATTCTCCGTCCGAGTTGGTATATATTTCCTTATGCTCGACCGTCAGCCAAACCTCCGATACGCCCGCCTGCTCAATCTGCGCGGCAAGGTCAAAGGAAACCAGTGTTTCCTCCTCGGCGATAATTTCCCCTGTCAAAGGGTTCGCAACGGGGCGCGACAGATAATGCCCCGCTATACGGGAGCTTACGCCCAGCTTTTTATTATACTTATACCGCCCGAAACGGGATAAATCATACCGCTTGGCATCGAAGAAAAGCGAATTTAAGTGCGCTACGGCACTGTCAACGGTAGGGGGCTCACCGGGGCGGAGTTTTTTATAAACCTCCAGCAAAGCTTCCTCCGTATTTTTCGTTGGGTCTTTTTGCATAATGGTCTGCTCTATGCGTTCGTCCTTGCCGAAGAGAGCCTCTATCTCCGAGTCAGTCCCGCTGCCCATGGCGCGTATAAAGGTTGTAATCGGCATTTTCCTGTTTTTGTCTATTCTGATGTATGCCACATCGTTTGAATCCATTTCAAATTCAAGCCAAGCACCCCGGTTGGGGATAATGGTTGACCTAAATAAATCCTTACCCGTCTTATCCTTCTCCACCGAGTAATAAGCACCGGGCGAGCGAACAAGCTGCGAAACAATCACGCGCTCCGCTCCGTTAATCACGAACGTGCCGCTGTCGGTCATAAGCGGAAAATCGCCCATGAACACTTCGTTTTCTTTAATATCGCCCGTTTCCTTATTCCAAAGAATCGCTCGAACCCGTAAAGGAGCCGCGTAGGTTACGTCTCTCTCTTTACATTCCGCAACCGAATATTTAGGGGTGTTGTCAATTTTATAGTCTACAAAATTCAGCACCAAGTTCCCGTTGTAATCGGTGATTGCCGCGACATCGCGGAATACCTCCTTAAGTCCCTCTTCCATAAACCATTTATAGGAATTTTTCTGCACCTCGATAAGATTCGGCATCTCCAAGGCTTCGCTTATTTTACCGAAACTCATGCGGGTAGTGTTACCAAGCTGTACCGGCTTGACGTTCACCATGTATCGGTTCCTCCTTAACAGAATAATGCCAAAATTTCACTCTTGCATTCTTTGGGCTTTTGTGGTATATTAAATGTATACAGACACAAATAAGCCCATAGCTAAAAACGGGCATAAGAACACATGGTGATACAGTGTAAAATTATAACATGTTTCGCAAGCTTTGTCAAGGGAATTTTTTGAATTTTTAAAAAATTAGCCATAATCCACAAAATGGATTATGGATTTTGTTTATTTTTACAATAAAAACCAAGAGCTTGACCCGATAAGCCCGGTAAGTGTACCTAAAACCCGCTCATGCCCGCGCTATAAAATTTCAATCCTTGAAGTAAAGTCCAAGGCGCAAGGCGCGATATTTTTTAAAGCCAGACCGTACAAGTCGGTAGCCCTCGATGATATTTCGGCATACCTGCTCACCGCAGGAATGTTAAGGTTGAGCAAATTTTTCATTGCGCTCATAAACGGGAGCGCGTATTTGTTATCCTCTTTGTTTGCGGC
Organism: Oscillospiraceae bacterium; assembly: GCA_009777725.1. Lineage (GTDB taxonomy): Bacteria > Bacillota > Clostridia > Oscillospirales > Ruminococcaceae > UBA946. The sequence continues at coordinate 40,800 of WRLG01000020.1, forward strand.
GGCTTTTTTGAGGATTTGCGCTCCTTTTTCGTTAAGCGCGAGCACCCTCCCGAAAGGCGGAGGCGTTAAAAGGTCGGTATTTTTTATCCCTATAAAAAGGTTCAGAAGAATACGGCGAATCCGCGCCGCAGTGTAACGCTTCGTTCCCACGGCTTCAAAATATTCCCCAAGCGAATTGGCAACCCTGCCCATCTCAAAGACCCTGTTGTGAAGCCCTCCCTGCCCGACATCGGGGGTCTCTGCAACTTCCTTGGGCGTACAGGTTCTCAGCCTATAGAGAAGTGCGCGTTCGAGGTTACTGAAATACGCCAAGCTTCCGCTTTGGGTATATTCCTCAATTGCGCGCAAGGTGTCCGGCGGCACAAATGGCGCGAAATCCCCGCCGTTTTTTATCATATTGCGAATGTTTAACCCACCGGCTATATTGCCGGACGTATCATAACCATCGTGCATAGCCCCAACGCGCTTTACGGTAAAAGCCTCCATATTTAAATCAAGGAATTTTAATGCCTTCAAATACTCTACCCCCAGCGTATTGTTAGGAAAGTCAAACACGCCCGCAATCAGAGAGCCGCACTCCCCCGCTACGGTTTTTTGCAATGCTGCGGGGTAGGAAGCACCCTTTTCCATAAGCGGCTTTAACTTTTCCGACAGGAGCGCGTTAACTGCCGCCTCAGAAGCCTTTTTCAAAAGCTCTGTATCGCCGCACTCGCTTCCGAAGGATATGCCGTCAGCACCCAGCGCGCCCAGCATTAAAACACCCGCCCGCGCAAATAATTCGGCTGTTGCAAGAGAATAGACCGCAGGCAGTTCAACGACCAAGTCAACCCCGTTATTTACGGCTATTTTAGCGCGCCTGAACTTGTCAATAACGGCAACATCGCCCCGCTGAACAAAGCCGCCGCTCATTATTGCGGCAATATGGGTCGCCCCATGCTTTCGCGTTGCCTCAATATGGCGGATATGCCCGTTGTGAAACGGGTTATACTCGCTTATAATTCCGTAGGTTTTCATTTTTTTATAAGTCCTCAATTCTCGTTAAAAAAAAGTTGTCTGGTTCGTGCCGCTTGACGGTAACGCTTTTTTAAGGGCTTCCGCCGCAAGCGGCACGTTTGTGCGCGCGCCGTCAAGAATCTGACGCACGGTAACTATTTTTATTTTTTCAAGCTCTCTTATATAATCGTTGCTGTAAAATCCGGCGGCAGCAGCCTCCTGCTTCATGTCCTTGGTCGGCTCTTTTAGGGTAATAAAAATTCCCGCAGCCGCATTTTCGCGTTCAATAACACCTCTGAAATCCCGAATCATCGCCGAATTGACCTTACCTGATTTTACGGAGAAAAGCACATCCCTGTATTGCTCCTTACCTTCAAGTATACGCATAACCCCATCAATGCCGTAATCCCTGCCTTTTTTATTATTCGGCATGGCTCTGCTGTTTGTATAGGTAAGAATAGCCCACTTTTCAAACTCCTTACGCAATCGGTCGTCTGCTTTTTGCGCCAATGCTTCGGCACTTTCAATATCAGCGGGAATACCGTTCATTAATATATTGTCCGTTATGCCGCTTCCGTAAGCTTCCGTAAGACGCTTTATAATGAGTGCTATGCTTTGATATGTTATATCAATCCCGACCCACTTCCTGTTAAGCCTCTGCGCTACGGCAACCGTTGTCCCGCATCCGCAGTAAGCATCAAGCACCGTGTCCCCCTCATTGCTGGAGGCTTTTATAATTTTTTCGAGCAAAGCCTCGGGCTTTTGAGTAGGGTATCCGAGGCGTTCTTTGGCGGAAGGGGCTATGAACGGAATTTGCCAAACATCATTGTCCCTTACTCCTTTTTCGCTGATGTCTTTATTACTGACAAGAAGAGGCTCTTCGCCTTTCTTAAACCGATGCAATTTTCCTTGAAGCTTTCTTTCTGTTGAGCCCTCGGTATAATCAATGAACTGCGTATTAAATGTATAGTCAAAGGATTTCGTGTAAAAGAAAATCGTGTCGTGCAACTGCTGAAATCTTTTTGCTTTTCCTGTCCAGCGGCGGTAATGCCATATAATCTCATTCTTGAAGTCTCCCCCGTTTCTGCAAAAAACAGCGTCAAGCACAATTTTCAGATAATGACTTACCGTAGGGTCGCAGTGCAGGTAAAAACTGCCCGTCGGCTTTAATACACGATGGATTTCATTGATTCTGAGCGTCATGGAAACCAGATATGACATTAAGCTCCCTTTTCCGAGTATTTTTTGCAGTCCTATAATCAAATCCGAGGTTTGCTTGGTAAAACCTCCGTTTTCGTTGGCGCATATCTCGCCGTATTCCTTTTCAGCCCGTGCGTTCCACTCCCAAGTGTCTACAAACGCCACCGCTTGGGCTTTATCCTCTTGACCTATATTGTTATAGATTTGGTTGTAATTCCGATTAGAATTAAAGGGCGGGTCAATATAGCATAAATCAATCGTTTCATCCGGTATATACTTACGCATTATATCCAAATTATCGCCGTAGTAAATTTGCTGTTCTTTCATACCAAGGCTTCCTTTCCTCAATCTCTCAAAATAACAACAGCCTGACTGTACATCTGCCGATAGCGGGTTTCAAAGCGGTCTATATTGTAGTCTATTATCCCTTTCATAGGGTCGTTGAGCGTAACGGTATTGGCGGATATGTTAAAGCCGGTCAGTACGAAAGCGTGCATATTCAAGTACCAATCAAGCTTCTCGCCCGTTGCGTAGTCATACCAGCTTTCGTAATATTCCGGCTCAATCATGCCGTCGGTCGCCCAGCAGATTACGGGTACTCCCGCTATTAAATATTCATACAAAGCATCCGGCTCTGAGCCGGATATGTTCAGCACGGTGAAGCCTCCGCCGTTGTCGGCTATATATTTAACCGCCGCTTTTTCTATGGCGTTTGCAAAGCATCCGTAGCCTCTGCCGAAAGGGTCGCCTATAAAGTAATCAAAAAAGCTGTCACCATGGCGTTCGCCGTCGACAGTGGCTCTCCAGCCGTTGCCGATGGGCAGGTAGTTGCGCGCAAGGTCGGTTTTTTCGGCATGAAAGCCTAGGTGATTCAGTAATATAGTAAGCGCGGTTATCTCACAGCCGGTAGGTAATTCCGGCAACTGCAGTATATTTTTCATATCTATGTATACGGAGTTCTCATCATACTCTTTCCGCGCCCGGCTTGTAATGACCGTTCTTGAAGTGGTTACTTCAAGCTCCGGCGGCTCCGGCGGTGCGGTTGTTTCAGCCGGAGCTTCCGCGGCGGTGCTCTCTTCGGCTTCCGTTCGCTCCGTTGCCGCGGATTCTGTTTCTGCTTCAACGGAAAACTCGGCTTGCGTCATGCTTGTAGGCTCGGGAGCTATAACCGAGGGAATGTCCGCGCTTGTCCTTGAAGCGGGCGAAGAGCCGCGCTCAATCAGCTTCATGCAGACAGATGTTAGGATTGCCGCCGCCGCAAGCAGAATTAAAAAACGTATGATTATCTCTTTCATATAAACCCGCTCCTACGTACTAAAGGTCAAGGATTAGTCGGTGGAGTAATACCGCAGAACAGCAACTATTCTTCCGATGACCTCGCAATTTTCAACTATAATCGGCTCCATTAGAGCATTTTCGGGCTGTAATCTGAAAGCCTCTTTCTCCTTATAAAGGGTTCTGACAGCAATTTCGCTTTCGTTAATAACCACAGCGGCAAGCTCGCCGTTTTTTACATCCTTACATGTTTCAACGACAGCAATGTCATTGATGAGTATAGCGGCGTCAACCATGCTGTCGTCCTTAACCTTAATCGCGAAAAGCTCGCCCGTATAGCTTTTATCTTCGTGAAATGTAATATAATCTCCCGCGTTGGTGATTTCGCTTATCGGCTGACCTGCCTTAATTTTTCTGACAATAGGAATTTTAGCCGCGTTCTTCCCCGCCAGCCTTATCGACCTGTTTAGTCCGTCTATTTTTTCAAGGAATCCTTTTTCCGCAAGGGAGTTTACATACCGCGCCGCCGTTGACGTTGATTTAATGCCAAGCGCGGCGCAAATTTCACGTATCGAAGGAGTAATCCCCTCCTTCGATTTTTCCTTAATAAAATCAAAAACACGTCTTTCCTTATCATTCATTTTTAAAAATCCCTTCCCCTTATGTCAATTGTTCTAAAATCATTTTCGCAAGCTTATTTACATCGCCGCAGCCTAAGGTTATGATTAAATCGCCCTGCTCGGCGTTTTGGCATACATAGTCGCATACAAGGCTGAAACTTTTGTCGTGGTCTTCCTCTTCAAACCATATACAATCAGTTATTTTTTTGCCTAAATCTCCCGAGTGTATACCGATTGTATTCTTTTCCCTGCCACCCATGATAGAGGTTAACACTACTTTATCCGCCAGCTTCAGGGCTTCGGCGAAATCATCGGTCAGGGCGGCTGTTCTTGTAAAAGTGAACGGCTGGTGCACCGCCCATACCCTTTTATAACCAAGCTTCCGCGCGGCTTTAAGGGTTACCGATATTTCTGCGGGATGGTGAGCGTAATCGTCAACCACCGTAATGCCGTTAACCTCGCCGTACTTATCGAAACGCCGCGCCGCGCCCTTAAAGCTTTCAAGCCCCTTGATTACACCCTCAACGGGCGCGTTCATATAAAACGCCGCCGCCGCCGCCGCTAAGGAATTCAAAATATTATGCTCACCCGGGACGTTAAGCGTAACAGTACAAACCTTTACACCCCTGTTCATCAGCGTGTACGCCGTTGTCATTCCATTGAGATGTTGGACGGCGGCGGCTTGCCAGTCATTTTCGGGCGATAATCCAAAGGTTATTCTATCAATATTTTCAGCCAAGCCTTCAACGGCTTTCATAGAATTTTCATCATCGCCGTTTACTATAACGGCTTTGGTCGCGTTTCCCGCGAATTTTTTGAATGAGGCTATGATGTTGTCGAGGGTTTTGAAATAATCAAGGTGGTCGGCATCTATGTTTAATATAACGCATATATCGGGGTGAAGATTCAGAAAATGGTCGGCAAACTCGCAGGCTTCGCATACCATAATATCAGAGTTGCCCGCCCTTCCGCTTCCGTTTATGATGGGCAGTTTGCCTCCGATAACCGCGCTTATATCCATACCTGCTGTGAGCATAATTTGAGTAAGCATAGAGGTCGCCGTAGTTTTGCCGTGAGTGCCGCTGATACAAGCCGCTTGGCTGTAAAAGCTTGTAATAAGCCCTAAAAGCTCGCTTCTTTCAATGGTTTGAGCCCCGCTCCTGCGCGCCGCGCTAAGCTCCGGGTTATCCTCTGAGATAGCCGCCGTGTAGACGATTAAGTCCGCGCCCTTGATATTTTCGGCTCGTTGCCCTAAGAAAACAGGGATTCCGAGGGCGCGCACCGCCTGCAGGGTATCGGTTTCGTTGTTATCCGAGCCGGAGAGCTTACAGCCCTGACCATGCAGAATCTGCGCCAGCGGATACATGCCCGAACCGCCTATTCCTATAAAATGCACATGTTTTTTGTTATTCAAAAAATGTTTATACAAAATACACACTCCGTTCAAGAAATTTATTGTAGCTTTATGTTATAATGTATTATAATGGTAATTATGGTATGTTCTTATTTTTATATTATACCGTATAATTTTCCATAAACTGTCTAAAATAACATTTATAAGGAAACAAAAAACAAAGACTATTATTTAAGGAGGACGTTAATATGAACATCACAGACATTAAAATCAGAAAGATTATCCCCGACGGAAGGCTTCGCGCCGTTATTTCAATCACGGTTGACAGTATGCTGGCAATCCACGACATAAAGGTTGTGCAAGGCGATGAACGGCTGTTTGTGGCGATGCCGAGCAGAAAAGACGAAAGCGGAATGTTTAGGGACATAGTTCACCCGATTTCACCCGAAGCGCGCCATACGATTGAGGGTCAAATTTTGGACGCTTACAACCGTCACATCGAGCAGATGCAGGCGGAAGCGGAAGCGGAAGAAGCGGGATTTTGACCGGGAAACCTCCGGCGTAAACTCTCTCCGGCAGTATTTTAACTACTGCCGGATTTTCATTTTTATTTTTTATTGATTCCAAGCCTTCTTGCCGTAAGCAGTAAAGCCGTCATGGTTTTTCCGTCTTTGATTTCACCGTTTTCGACCATTTTAAGCGCGTCCTCCAGTTTGACGGTAAAAACATCGAGAAATTCTCCCTCATCTAAGTTTTGCTTGTCAAAAGTAAGCCCTGTCGCAAGATACATGTAAATTTTTTCGTTAAGATAGGCTACCGACGGATAGGTAACTCCCAGATATTCAAAATTTCTGCAGGAAGCACCCGTTTCTTCTTTAAGCTCCCTCAGCCCCGCCACGCGGTGGTCCTCGCCCGGCTCTAATTTACCCGCCGGAATTTCAAGCAATACTTCTTTAAAGGGGTATCGGAACTGCTTGACCATTGTAACCCCGCCGTTACCGTCAAGCGGCACAATGCACACGCCGCCGCTGTGAACAACAAGCTCCCTAAGCGCGGTAAACCCATTTTCAAGCTCCGCCGAATCCTTGCGGACTTCAATAATTTTCCCCGAATATATAACCTCTGAGCTAACGGTTTTTTCAGTAAGGCGCATATAAGCCTTCTCCTTTCTTTTTAATTATTATATCCATATTATTGTAACACATTTGTACGATAAATGCAAGGGGTTTTTCGGCATTTTTTTGATTTCATTAAATAAGTGGAATTTTCTAACAACTAACTTGACAAGCATTAATAAATATGGTATTATTAATACATTGAATAATTAACTGTTAACCGTTAGCTGTTCAATGTTAATTGAATGAGGGAGAGATGAAAATGCCGAAAAGAACAGATATTGAAACGATTATGATTATAGGCTCGGGTCCTATAATTATCGGGCAGGCTTGTGAATTCGACTATTCGGGGACGCAGGCGTGCAAGGCTTTGAGAAATTTGGGGTATAAAATCATACTGGTTAATTCCAATCCCGCCACGATTATGACTGACCCTACAGTTGCCGATATAACCTATATCGAGCCGCTTAATATCAAGAGATTAACAGAGATTATCGCTAAGGAAAACCCTGACGCGCTACTGCCTAATTTGGGCGGTCAGTCGGGGCTTAATCTTAGCCGGGGGCTTCAAAAGGCAGGTGTGCTGGCTGAATATAATGTTGAAGTAATCGGCGTAAACCTTGACGCAATCGAGCGCGGGGAGGATAGAATTGAATTTGCTAAGGCTATGGACAAGCTGGGAATCGATACCCCCAAAAGCTCTGCGGCAATATCGGTTGAGGAAGCTGAGGCTATTGCCGACAAGTTAGGTTACCCCGTTGTAATCCGTCCCGCGTATACTATGGGCGGAACAGGCGGGGGCTTAGTTTTTAATCTGGAGGAGCTTAGAACCGTTGCAAGCAGGGGGATTCAAGCGTCTATTATCGGGCAGATTTTAGTTGAAGAAAGCGTTCTCGGTTGGGAAGAGCTTGAAGTAGAGGTCGTAAGGGATTCTAAAAATAAAATGGTAGCCGTTTGTATGATTGAAAATATTGACCCTATGGGCGTTCATACGGGGGATTCATTCTGCGCCGCTCCTATGCTTACGGTAGCTGATGAATTGCAGGAACGGCTGAAGAAAACGGCGTTTGATATAGTGGAGGAAATAGGGGTAATCGGCGGCACAAATGTTCAGATGGCGCACGACCCCGTGTCGGACAGAATCACGGTTATAGAAATAAACCCGCGGACATCACGCTCCTCCGCGCTTGCTTCAAAAGCTACAGGCTTCCCGATTGCCTTTGTTTCGGCTTTGCTTGCCGTAGGGTTCACCCTTGACGAAATCCCCTACTGGAAAGAGGGAACAATTGATAAATACGAACAATACGGCGACTATATCGTGCTGAAATTCGCCCGCTGGGCATTTGAAAAATTTTACGGCATTGAGGATAAGTTAGGAACGCAGATGCGCGCCGTCGGCGAGGTTATGAGCATAGGGCGCACTTTTAAAGAGGCGTTTCAAAAGGCTATACGCTCATTGGAAATCGGCAGGAGCGGTTTAGGGTTTGCTAAAAACTTCAATGAATTAAGCATAGAATCGCTTATGCAAAAAATATCCGCGCCCAACAGTGAAAGATATTTTGCGATTTATGAAGCATTCCGCAAAGGTATCAGCGTTGAGCAAATATACAGCATAACTAAAATCAAGCACCACTTCTTAGAGCAAATCAAAGAGCTTGTTGACTTAGAGACAGAAATTCTGAGCTACAAAAAAAGAGTTCTGCCCGATGAAATGCTTATAAAGGCTAAAAAAGACGGCTTTGCCGACAAATATATCTCCCAGCTTTTGGAAGTGCCGGAGGAGTATATAAGGCTTCACCGAAAAGTTCTTAATATTGAGCAGGAATGGGATATAATCCCCGTAAGCGGGGCGGATGCGGAATATTTCTATTCCACCTATAACGGCTTAGGGCGTTTAGGCGGCGAAGTCAAGGCATCGCGCGAAAAGCGCGGAATAAAAGAAAAGGTAAGCGTGCCCGATGCTAAAAAAGTCATCGTTTTAGGAGGCGGACCAAACAGAATCGGGCAGGGGATTGAATTTGACTACTGCTGTGTGCACGCCTCATTAACGCTTCGCAAATTAGGCTTTGAAACTATCATGATTAATTGCAACCCCGAAACGGTTTCCACCGATTATGATACCTCCGACAAGCTCTATTTCGAGCCGCTTACGGTTGAAGATGTTTTATCAATCTGCAACCGCGAGAAGCCTATCGGCATAATAGTCCAATTCGGCGGGCAAACCCCCTTAAATATCGCAATGGAGCTGAAAAACGCGGGCATTAAAATTTTAGGGACAACGCCGGAAGTAATCGCCTTAGCGGAGGATAGGGATTTATTCAGAAAGAAAATGGAGCAGATGAATATTCCGATGCCCGAATCGGGAATGGCAAAAAATTATAAAGAAGCCGCTTTAATCGCCGCAAAAATAGGCTACCCGATTATGGTAAGACCCTCCTATGTTTTAGGCGGCAGGGCTATGGAAGTGGTATTCAGCGATGAACAGCTTAAAACCTACATCAAAACAAACGCCCAATATATAAGTTATGACGCGCCTATTTTAATCGACCGCTTTCTTGACGATGCGCTTGAATGTGAAGCAGACGCAGTCGCCGACAGCGGCAGTGCGTTCGTCCCGACTGTTATGGAGCATATCGAATATGCGGGGGTTCATTCGGGGGATTCGGCTTGCGTAATCCCGCCCGTCGGCATAACGGAGGAGCAGACGGAAGTAATCCGCGAATATACAAGAAAGATTGCCGCCGATTTAGGCGTTGCGGGGCTGATGAATGTTCAATATGCAATTCATCAAGGCGTTGTTTACGTCTTGGAAGCCAATCCGCGCGCTTCGAGAACCGTCCCTATTGTTTCAAAGGTCTGCAACCTTAATATGGTTGAGCTGGCGACAAAGCTGATTATGTCTGATGAAACAGGTGAAAAAATCAACCCGTCAGAGCTGAAAAAGCCCGTTATTCCTTATTACGGCGTAAAAGAAGCGATTTTGCCGTTTAATATGTTCCCCGAAGTTGACCCGCTGTTAGGTCCCGAAATGCGCTCTACAGGTGAAACTCTGGGGCTTTCGGAATCATTCGGACTTGCGTTTTACAAGGCTTTAGAGGCGGCTAATACCGTTCTGCCTCTATCAGGCTCTGTTCTAATATCAGTCGCTAAAAAAGACAGGGAGAAAGCGGCGGAAGTTGCGCGTTTACTTGAAGAGCTCGGATTCAAAATCTTCGCAACCAAAGGAACGCAAAACTATTTCGCGGAACAAGGAATAACCGCCCAAGCGATTAAAAAGCTCTATGAGGGTCGCCCCAATATAGAGGATGCTATAAAGAACCGTCAGCTGAATATGGTAATCAACACCCCTACCGCCAGCAAACGAAGCAGCGAGGATGATTCATACATCAGAAAATCCGCAATCAGATATAACATACCCTATATCACAACACTAACCGCCGCACTTGCAGGCGCGAAAGGAATCGCCGAAAGAATCAGAAGCACAGGTTCAAGCATTTGCTCTATTCAGGAATATCACTCTAAAAAATAGTTAACAGTTAGTGATTAATGAAATAAAGGAGGTGTTTAAGTATGGCGTCTTCACTCGAAACAAGAGAGAAGCAAAAGCAACATTTAGGAGAGTTGCTGGACATTAAAAAGCAAAACAAAGACGCAGGCATTGAGGTAGTTGGCTTGCAAAAAGCAATCATTCGCGCAATAAATGTAATGGACCAAGAAGACGTTGCTTGGGTCGAAAAAAATTACGGCATTAAAGCCGTATAGCAAGTTAAGAACTGTCAATCATATGAAATCGGCGGAATACCATGTCCGCCGATTTCTGCATATCGGTATAGTAAGCCTACTCTCAATCCTCATAATTATCCGGCGGTTGGCAAGGTGCTTGATAGATTGACTGATAAGGCGAGCTTGATGGATACGGTTGGTATGCCGAATCCTCCTGCGTGTTATATTCTGCGTTATATGAGCCTTCCGCGGTATTGGAATTCACGCCTGCTTTATTGCTTGCGCTGAATGAATAAACAACGCGGGTATCGCATAAAACATCGTGAAAGCCCTGCCCTTTTTTGTTACAGGCGGCGTAAATATAGCCCGCGAAAAAAAATCCCGAAAGATACCTGCCGATTGTTTCTCTGTAAGCAACGTCAAAAAAGGTAAGCCTTTCTTCTCGGGCGGAAACAACCTTTAAGCGGAACAGAAACTTTCCGAGCGTCGAGCCCGAAAGATAGGTGAATAAAACAAAATAAGAAACTCCGACCAGATACGCGGCTATATCAATTAAAGTAAAGCTGAATAAAATCGGCTTTGCGTACAAGCTTCCCTCGCCGCTTAAAAAGGAAAAGAAGAAAAACCCTCTCAATATGAGTATAATAATCCCTTGAACAAGCAAGTCTATGGCATACGCGAAAAGCCGCGCTCCGAATCCCGCCGAGGCGGCATCGCTATTAGGATATGTTTGCATGATACATCAGCACCCCATTTCCTTTTTTGTCAATCACCTCTTGTATAACCTGTGCATCGGATTTCTTTTGAAGCTCCTTCGCGCCTAAAAACAATTGCTCAAATATAGTTGCTTCTTTTTCGGGGTCAACAATACTTATGCCGCTCCCTAACTCCTCACGGATTAAGGCTTGCAATTCCTCGTATGTCATAATATCGTCAATCAGTCCGGCTTCCTTTGCTTGGGAGGCGGTCAGAAGCCTTCCGTCTGCAACTCTTCTGAGACTGCCGGCACTCATATCGCGCCCTTCGGCGACTATTTCAAAAAATTGGGCGTACATCTCATCGACAAGGCTTTGGAGCAACGCCCTGTGTTCATTGCTCATCTCAATCCCCATAGAGCCCATATCCTTATTAGAGCCGCTGGTAATGTTAATCTCCTCAATCCCAAGCTTATCGTACAGCCCCTTTACATTGGTAATCTGCATGACTACGCCGATTGAGCCCGTTAAAGTGCTTCTGTTTGCGTATACTCTGCCGTCGGAAGCCATCGCTATGTAATACCCGCCGGAACAAGCTTGGTTTGCCATATACACGTAAATCGGTCGCCCTGTTTGCTCGCGGTATTGCTTCAATTTCAAATAAAGCTCATCGCTTTCATAAACGCCCCCTCCGGGAGAGTTTACGAAAAGCAGAAGCCCTCTGTTATTTACGGCTTTAGTCATCTCGTCTATTTTATCTAATGTCGCTTGATGATTATAGCCGCCTGAACTGAAAATTGATGTTGACGATGTGTTCAATATTATGCCGCTGACATCGACTACTCCTACGTAGCTTCCCGACGAGGGGTAATGCGCGGCTGAACTAACCATTGAGGTTAAATCCTTTAAACCGCTGCTTTCAAAGAAATTATGTGTCATCATGCTTGCGGCTGAAACGAATACGAATACGACAGCCGCCGCGACCAGACCTGCAATTTGTTTTTTGCTCATTTTGTTTCTCCTTAAATTTTTTTTGCTGACCCAAACTCTAAAATTGTAAGTTTGCCTACAGCTCCTTGCTTTCTGTTTCCTTAACTATATAAATCGGTCTTTTTTTAGTTTCAAAATACATTTTAGCCGTATACTGACCTAAAATACCTACCGACAAAAGCTGTACGCCGCCTATTAACAGCACAAGGCAGACGATAGTCGGATAGCCCGCAACAGGGCTTCCGTGCAAAAAGTAGTCGATTACCGTGTAAACAATCATAACAAACGCGGCAAAGCTGAACAGCGCGCCTAAAAATGAAGCGAGAGCAAGAGGGGCGGTCGTGAATGCGAAAATACCCTCTAAGGAATACAGGAAGAGCTTTCTGAAGCTCCACGCAGTCTTTCCTGCGGCGCGTTTTACATTTTCATATCCGATATACTTGGTTTCAAAGCCTACCCAGCTGAAAATGCCTTTTGAAAACCTGTTATACTCCTGCATGGATAAAATTGAATCAACCATCTGTCTTGTCATAAACCGAAAATCCTGCGCGCCGTCAACGATATTGGTTTGCGAAATTTTGTTTATTACCTTATAAAACATCCGCGAAAGGAATGATAACAGCCCGGGCTCACCCTTCCGTGATACCCGCCTTGTCGCGGCGCAGTCATATTCCCCGCTTGATACATACTCGTACATCTCGGGGATAAATGAGGGAGGGTGCTGTAAATCCGCATCGATGATAACGGCGTAATCCCCTTTGCAATTTTCAAGCCCTGCGTACATTGCGGCTTCCTTGCCGAAATTGCGTGAAAAAGAAATGTAGCGGAAGCGTCCGTCTTTTTCGGAATATTCCCGCAGGATTTTCAGCGTGCCGTCCTTTGAACCATCATTTATAAATAAAAACTCAAAATCAAGAGCGGGGTGTTTTTTTTTCATACCGTCCGTTACCTTGATTATTTCATCACGGAACAGCGGTAAAACGTCCTGCTCGTTATAGCAGGGGACAACAACGGATATTAGCTTAACTTCCAGTGAGAATTCCTCCTTAATGCAATTCATTAAATATTTCCGTATCAATCATAACGGTAACATTATTGTGCAATTGCAGGATTGATGCCGGGCAGGAGGGTGTTATTTTACCGTTTACCATTTTATTTACAGCATCGGCTTTTTCCTTGCCGTAAGCGAGCAAAACAATGCTTTTCGCTTTCATAATTGTGCCAATTCCCATAGTAACCGCTTTTTTGGGAACTTCGTCCGCACTCTTAAAAAAGCGCGAATTTGCAGATATAGTGCTGTCGCTTAACGCCACGGTATGAGTGTTATAAGGGAAATGTTCGCAAGGCTCATTAAAGGCAATATGCCCGTTATGACCGATTCCGAGCAGTTGTAAATCAATGCCGCCCGCCTTTTTGATTCGGGAATCATAATATAAGTTTTCATTGTCCGGGAAATTAATATTCTCAGAGCGGATATTAATTTCAGAAAAAAGATTTTCTTTCATAAAAAAGCTGTAGCTCTGTTCATGTGTTGGGGATAATCCGCAATATTCGTCAAGGTTGAAGGTGGTTATAAAATCATAGTCCGTGATTCCCGCTTGATAGTCCTTGACCATTTCTGCATAGGTCGTTAGGACGGACGAGCCTGTCGCCAACCCTAAAACGCTGTCTTCTTTTCGCAAGACCTGTGATGCAAATATTGTCGCCGCGCAACGTCCTATTTCTTCTTTGTTATCGCAAACTTTCAGGTTCAAATAAAACACTCCTTATATACTCTCATGAATTCCGCCGGAGTCATAATGAAAGGCTCATCGGGATAGTGTCTGGAGTTGCCTGTGATGAGAAATGCTTTGCTCGATTTTGCTGTGTCATAAAAAGTTCTATCAGTTTCGTCTATCAATGGGATGTTACTTTTGGGCGGTTCAATTAAAATTCCACCTATTTCTAATGCCTTTATTATGTCATTTTGCGTCTCCACGCCGATATTCAATTTTTTATAGGTCAACACTCTTTTATATTCGGATATAATTTCTAAGGAATAAAACATTTGCAGTTTCCCTGCATAGAAAAGCTTCATAATTTCAGCCGGCTTTCCACCAGATGAAATGTTTGAAGATACTATGACATTCGTGTCAATAACCACGCTGCATATCATCTACAACCCCGGTCTTTCTTGTCTGCATTCGCTTATAATGGCGTTTATATCGTCAAGAGACATTTCAGATGTGCCGTTAGCCAGAGATTGCTCTTGCGCTTCTTTCATAGCCTCTAATCCTCGCGCTAAGATAGATTCTTTCATCTGTGATTCAATAGCTGAAATTTGAAATGGTATTCCCTGTATTCTAAGGGCTTGACGATAGAAGATGTTTGTAGCCGCCGACAAAGTCAGCCCTAACTTCGAGAATAGCATTTCTGCATCCTTTTTTATGTCTTCATCTATCCTAATTGAAATGTTTGTCTGCGCCATAATAAACCCCCATTTCTACTTTGTCCCGAAAACCCTGTCTCCCGCGTCTCCCAGTCCGGGTACTATGTATAGATTATCGTCTAACCTCTCGTCAATCGCGCCGCAATAAATTTCAATGTCGGGGTGCGCCGCCGCAACTGCTTCCAATCCCTCGGGGGCGGCGATAATGCACATAATTTTTATATTACCAACGCCCGCTTCTTTAAGCAGATTTATTGTTTTAACGGCGGTTGAGCCTGTTGCCAGCATAATATCGGCTACAATCACGTCCCTTTCGGCTATGTCAAAGGGTAGTTTGCAGTAGTAATCAACGGCGGTTTTGGTTTTGTCGTCCCTAAATATACCGATATGCCCTATTTTAGCGGCGGGAACAAGTCTTACCATCCCCTCAACCATAGCAAGACCGGCGCGCAGAATTGGAACAAATGCTACCTTTCTGCCGGAAATAACCTTTGTCTTAGCTATAGAAAGCGGGGTTTGAAGCTCGACTTCTTTAAGAGGTAGGTCATGAGTCGCCTCATAGCACATCAGCATGGCAATTTCCGAAACAAGCTCCCTAAAATCCTTAGAACCTGTATTTACATCGCGTATAAGGGAGATTTTATGCTGTATTAACGGATGCCCTGTAATTTTTACATTTTTCATTTTCTCTTTTCCTTTCAAAAGCTCTATCAGCAAGGTTCAAGCAGTTCGACCCTTCGCTGATGCCTTCCGCCCTTAAATTCATTCGTCAAAAACGCTTCCGTTATTTCAAGAGCAACACCCGAGCCGCTCACCCTGCCGCCTAAGCAAAGCACGTTAGCGTTGTTATGAAGCCGCGAATGTTTTGCCATAAAGGTATCGGTGCAAAGAGCGGCTCTTATCCCTTTGATTTTATTAGCCGCAATAGAGATGCCTATGCCTGTTCCGCATATAAGGATTCCTAAATCCGCCTTTTTTTCGGTGATAAGCGCGCATACCTCTCTAGCTACAAGCGGGTAATCACAGCTTTCACCCTCCCTGCAGCCCAGAATGGTATATTCAAAGCCGCCTTTTTCTAAATAAGCCGCGACCTCGCCCCTAAGCTCAAAGCCTGCATGGTCGCTGCCCAGCGCGATTTTTATACTCATAAATCATACTCCTTGCTTGGGCAATTGACAATTTATAATTGACAATTGATAATTTTAAATATTATACTATATTTTCCTCTGCAAGTCAATAATAAAATATGAACGCGAGCAACAATTTAATTACCAATCCCCTGCGGATTTACATACAGGGTTTTATTGTTTGTAAAGATAACCATGCCGGGCTTTGCGCCTGCGGGCTTTTTGACGTATTTGACAGGGACGTAATCTACGGGAACACGGGAGGAAGCTTTGGCTTTGCTGTGAAACGCCGCAAGCTGAGCCGCTTGCAGGATAACGCTTTCGGGCGGGTTGGGGTTGCCGTTTGTTTTAATGATAACGTGTGAGCCGGGTATATCCTTTGTATGAAGCCAAATATCCGTCTTTTCGGCGGTTTTACAGGTGAGCAGGTCATTTTGCTTATTATTTCTCCCTATTAACACTTCAAAGCCCTCGGGTAATATAACCTTATGCGGCGGCGCGGATTTCACTGCCTTTGCCTTTTTAAGCTTAGCTGAGCGGAGATAACCCTGCTCGGAGAGCTCGGCGCGGAGCTCGTTTACCTCGTCCTCGGTTTTGGCGCGGGTCAGCGCATCGTAAACGCTGTCAATATAGTCAAGCTCCTTTTCGCCGTTTTCGATTTGCTTTGTTAAAATCTTCTCGGCGGAGGCGGCTTTGCGGTATTCGGAATAGTATTTTTGCATATTAAGGGAGGGGGTTAACCTTATATCAAGCGGTATGGTCATTTCGCCGCCCTTTTCATCATAAAAGT
This sequence comes from Oscillospiraceae bacterium, assembly GCA_009777725.1. Classification (GTDB taxonomy): domain Bacteria; phylum Bacillota; class Clostridia; order Oscillospirales; family Ruminococcaceae; genus UBA946. The sequence goes on from WRLG01000020.1 coordinate 57,110, forward strand.
TCTGCACGGTAACGGAGGACATACCCTTTTTAATCATATAGATATTAGCCGAGATAAGGTCGCCCTTCAGTTTAAGCGCGTCACGCTCCGCCGTCAGAATCAGCTCTTCCTTCTGCGCGGCGTTTCGTCTGGCTATGCGTTCGGTTAAGTTTATTAAAAGTCTGTAAAGGTCGCCCTCACGCTGTTTCATTCTTGCCGCGGCATCCCGCTCGGAGTAGAAAAAATCAAGTGTTTCGCAAGCTGAGGGCAGGGTCTTGGTAAGCATAAGCGCGCCGTACTGCCTTATCGGCAGGAAAGTAAAGTCCTTTAGCAAGCCGTTTCTATCCTGCGCCGTGGTATAGGTGTTTTCGCCGTTTTTGAAGTCGGCGGCGGTTTTTTTTATATAAAAGCAAAGGCGGTTAAAAATATCATCGTTCATCTCGGATTTGAGGATTTCGCCGCGCGCCGCGTAAAAAACCCACTCTCTTGCCACTATCGGTGCTATACCCTCGAATATTTTGATAAGGCACTTTGACAGCGCGCCGTCCGGCAGGCTCTCCAAGGAGCTTTTTATATCATCGGCTGAACATTCCCTGAAATCAAGGCGGCTTTCGCGGGGCGGCAGTTCGTATTTAAGCCCGGGGAGAACCATTCTTTCGCGTGAAATTTCGCTGTCTACCCGTTTTATGCCGTCAATAATTTTGCCGTCTTGATTTATTATAATCAAATTTGAATGTCTGCCCATTATTTCCGCGGAAATTGTAATATTTACCATATCGCCAATTTCGCTCATTGCCTCAAAGTCAAGGCAGAGAATCCGCTCTAAGCCATCCTGCCGAATATCCATGAGCTTACCCGAGCCGATATGCTTTCGCAGGAGCATACAAAACATAGGCGGAGCTTTAGGATTTTCAACCGCCGATTTTGTAATATAAACACCCGCCGAATTCGCAGATGAGGATATAAGAAGCTTATGGCTCCCTCCCGCCGCACGCATTGTTATTATAATTTCATCCCGCGAGGGCTGATGAATTTTATCAACCCGCCCTCCCTTCAGAAAGCTTATTTCGTCCTTTACCGCGTTTAGAAACGCGCCGTCAAGCGCCATTTTATTCATTCCTTTTAGCGTTAATTGATTTAATACTTTCCAATTATACCATGTATAGGTGTATTTGTCAAATCAAATTTTAGGGTTTCGCAAATTGGCGGGTTGGTGGATTGCAATACATTTGTCTATCATGGATTTTATAAGAAATAGCTCATCTTCTGACAAGGCATCAAGATTTTCTATAATATCAAGAGCATATCGAGGATATTTCACATTATAAGAGAAAAATTCAGCGGGCGTTATGTGAAAATACTGGCAAATACAAAAGAAAGCTTCAAGCGATGGCAACGCTGACCTAACTTCAATTTTATTTATATAGCTTTCGGATTGCAATAAATCCCGTGATAATTTTCTTGCAGATATATTACGAGATGAGCGCAATTGATAAATCCGCTCTACGAATTTTTCCTTTTCTTGTGCGATTTTTGTAGAATCATACTCCATAAAATAAGCTCCTTAAACGATTTACATTCATTATACTTTAAATCGGCGCATATTTGGTAGAGTAGTTTTCTTCATTTATTTGATAAATGTATGATTAAATTATATATTTTTAACAATTAAACCCCAAAAATTTGGGGTATTCTGACAATAGCATATGTGGTTAGATTATGTTATAATTATTATAGAAGAACAGGTAGCGATTTTAAGACCCTCCAAACAATTAAAAGCAATGGAATTGAAAAGCACGAGAAAACAATGAAAGGTTGAGATGTTATGAAAGCAGAAAATATTGCCTTAGCGAGTTTGGGACTTGTCTCTTGGGCAACTCTTATGATTGCCACTATAGTTATTTATGATTCTATCAAAAAAAAGGGAAAAATACGCTTGAAATCTTTAATCAAAAATTGTGCGAAGCGGGATTTAAAATATCGAAATTAATATTGTCAACTGATTATTGGAAAACTGCATTTCTCAACTATCCAAACCCTGATACAGGTATATGGATTGACTATGATTCCGAGCGGTTAGCAATAAGAAACGAACGGTATCAAGAAGAACCAAATTTTTTTTCGTTTTCTGATTTGGAAAGCTCGGAAATTTTGACTTATGGCAGGGGTACTACCAATAAAATTACTTGATGACGGCTTGATTAATCAAGATGACTTCAACGCAAAGAAAAAGCAACTTTTGGGGTTGTAAATATTAATTATAAGTGCGTGAAAGAGGATTTTTGTTAATTTTCACTCCCCTAATATGAATCCTAAAACCCCGCAAACCTTGGAGGTTGCGGGGTTTTTTCTTGATAACATGGTAGTTACCTCCTGTTTTTTTATTTATTTTTGGGGTTGACAGAATTAGGGGTAGGGGGTATAATAGAGATAACAGTTAACAAGCCGGCAGTGACTTTACACAAAGAAAGGGTGAAAACATTGGCAAAAAATGTTATAAAACTTAAACTTGATATTATTTTTAAAAAGACATTCACGGAGAATAGCGACTTGCTCCAAAGTCTTTTGATGGGATTGCTTAACTTGCCGAAAATCGACAATATCGTGATTAAAAACTCGGAAATTCTGCCGAACGGCATAGACGGAAAATTTGTAAGAATGGATTTAAACTTAGAGGCGGATGGCAAACTAATCAATGTTGAAATGCAATACGGCGCAGATATGAACTACAAAGACCGCGCCTTGCTTTACTGGTCGAAGTTATATGAAAGCGGCTCTAAAAGCGGCAAGGGTTACGGCGAATTACAGCCAAGCATCAGCGTAAATATAGTTAATCACAGCATTTTTGACTGCAAGGAATATCATTCAAGCTTTACCATGATGGAGAGGCAACGCCATGAAATATTGTCCGATAAATGCGAAATACATTTTTTTGAGCTTAAAAAAATCGGCAAAGCAATCAATGTAAACGATAAGGCGGAGCTTTGGCTGAAGCTTATAAACGCCGAAACGGAGGAGGAGCTTGAAATGTTGGAACAAACAGGGTTTGAGCCCATTCAAAAAGCTGCGCGCGTTATCCGCGATATGAGTG
>WRLG01000021.1 GCA_009777725.1 Oscillospiraceae bacterium
AATTATAACCTATTCTCCCAAATTTTGCAACCCATTTGCAAAAAAAATATAAAAATAAAAAAGCCCGCCCCCTTTCAAGCGACCTTCTCTACTATAACTATACCACACTTAAATAGTAACATGCAATAACAAAAATACGAAATAATAAAACTACTGAAAATACGGCGGTTTCCCTGCACTTTAAAGCGGCGGTCATTATATGACCGCCGCTTTAAAATGTATCGGTGAATTGACAAATAGCTGAGATTTCCTCCTTGTAAAAAACTTTTCAAATAATCATACCATCCTCAACCCTAACAACCCTGCCTGCTCTTGCGGCAATTTTAGGGTCGTGAGTAATCATAATAATTGTTTTGTGTTCCTTGTTGAGTTCTTTCAAGATGTCGAGAACTTCATGCCCTGTTTTTTGGTCAAGCGCACCTGTGGGTTCGTCGGCGAGGATTAGCGGGGAGTTGCTTATGAGTGCACGGGCGATGGCAACTCGCTGAAGTTGTCCGCCTGAAAGTTCGGAGGGTTTATGCTTTATGCGTTTTTCTAAACCTACACGGCTGAGCATATCATAAGACTTAATCTTTGCTGTCTTATAGCTTTCCCCTTGGAGCATGATAGGCAGAGCGACATTGTAAAGTGCGGTATATTGAGGAATAAGATTATACTTTTGGAAAATAAACCCGATTTTACTGTTGCGGATTTTAGCGTAAGTATGCTCTTTTTCCTTTGCAATGTCAATTCCGTCTAAATAATATTCTCCGCTGTCAAAGTTATCCATAAGACCGATTATGTTCATCAGAGTTGATTTTCCCGACCCTGACGGTCCTAAAATTGCAACAAATTCGCCTTCGTGAACCGTCATATCTATTCCGTTAAGTGCAGTTACTTTGTTGTCGCCTTTACCGTAGACCTTTTTTATGTTTTTGATTTCTATAATCGCTTTAGTCACATCACAACTCATTGACTACCGCCTCCGTTTCCGTTTCCGCCGAAAGTGATTACTTGTCCTTGTCCTTGCCCCATGCCGCCGCCTCCGTTTTCACCGAAAGTAATTTTTTGTCCCTGTCCCTGCTTCATGACACCGCCCGGTTGTTTTGTCACTTTTTCAATCGTTTTCCCATCAGATGCGTAAGTAACCATAATCATATCGCCGGATTTTAAAGTTTCAAGTTTAATTTCTGTTTCTTTAGCACCGTCCTCCGAAAATGACATTTCCATAACCGGCGTACCGGCAGGAACTATGATTTCAATGTCCTCGTCCTTATAAGTGCGTTCTGCTCCGCCGTTAACCATTTTATTGGAATTTTTGGTCTGTTCACCGTCTTCGGGCGGATTAACGCTCATAGGTTCGAGTTCGTTAAAAATAATCATGTTCCCGATTATCTCTGAAATTTTGCCGACAGTTATGTTGTGTGCTTCGTTTTCGCCCGCAACCATCATGTTGCTCATGTCGCCGGATTCTGTCTTCTCCGCAGCACCTGCGGTACAGCCGCTTAAAATCATTGCCGCCGTCAATCCTGCCGCAATCATAAAGTTAATTTTTTTAGTCGTATTCATTATAAAAACCTCCGTAAAATTTTAATTTTTTAATTTTTAATCTGCGTTCAATGCAACAATGGGAGCAAGCTTTGATGCTTTATGCGCCGGATAATATCCGAAGAATACCCCTGTTGCTACAGAAAACATAAATCCGAGCAAAAGCCCTCTTAGGGAATGTGAGAAATCCGAGTGTAAATATACAAGCAGAGCCGGAGCGAAATAGCTTGCTGCCGCTCCTACCAATCCGCCGCATACGCTGATGAACACCGCTTCAAACAAAAACAGCATGAGTATAACCGAGCGGGAAGAACCGATACTTTTAAGTATGCCAACCTCTCTCGTGCGCTCCTTAACGGCGACCATCATTACGTTCATAATCCCAATCCCGCTGACAATTAAGACAATTACTGCTACCACCAAAAGCAACGCACTCATAGTATTTGATGTTTCAAGTGCGGCAGAGAGAATACTTCCCGCATCGGTTACGTTGTATGAGGTGTAGTCGCCCGTGATGTCATAAATGTAATCTTGTATTTCCGTAATCGCCGCATCAACATCTTTTATGCTTGTCGCTAAAGCTACAAATGTTGTTTCCGGCAACCCTGAAGTCATTCTGACTCCTCCCGAACTCGTTACCGTTGCACTCGACCCGCCCGACGTATATCTTACCGCAACTTCATAAGGGATAAAAACCGAATCGTCAGGTGAAGCCGCTGTGTTTCTGCCGCCGGAGGAAATGCCGCCGCTTCCTCCGATTCTCTCTAAAATGCCGGTTACCGTAAAGGTCAGACCTTTGATTTGAACCTTTTCGCCTATCACATCTCCGAAATCCTCCCCGAACAAACTCTCGGCAATGTTATAGCCTAATACAGCGTATCGGTTGCGTAAAACCCCATCTTGATCAGTAAACATCTCGCCGGATTCTACATTGAGGTTCGTAATATCGGCGTAATCCTCCGTGATTCCGAGAATACTTACCGTTTCCGACTGAGAACCGTATACAACAGGGGAACTGATAGATGTACTCACGCCGACTTTTTCGACATATGTGAGCGAATCAGGCATATCCTCGGCTAAATCCTTTGTAAGAGATTTGTTTGCCGCAGTATTGCCGCCGATACGCATAGGTCCCGATGCCGCATTGCGTGCAATCGTAATTGTTTCAACGGACAACCGCTTATACTGCTCCTCTACCGCATCTTCGCTCGCTTTACCGATTCCTACGACCATAATAATTGTGAACGTCCCGATAATAATCCCTAAAGAGGTCATAAGAACCCGCACCTTATTCGCACTTATACTTAAAAATATGCTTCGTACAATTTCGGCAAATTTCATTATCTGTCGCCCCTTCCCGACAGTACGGTTTCTCCGGCTTCAAGCCCCTCTGTCACTTCCGTTAAAACACCGTTTGAAAGACCGCAAACCACCTTGCGTTTTTCATAGCTTCCGTCTTCTTTTACCACGTTGACATACTGCGAGCCGTCCTCAATAAATACCGCTTTGTTAGGAACTAATAAAACATCATTTAATTCTTTTTTGACGAATGTTATATAAGCGTTCATGCCGTCCTTTATAACATCGGAGGTGTCGTCGAGCAGGCAGGTTACGGTATAAGTTGTAATCCCATTGGAATCGGTTGTCGGTATACTGTCAACATTTACGACTTTGCCGTAGAAAACCTCACCGCTTACAGCATCGACAGTCACCTGAATCGTTTGCCCCTCGGAAATTCCTATTATATCGCCCTCCGTTATGTTTGCGGTCAGATAGATTTGTGATACATCGCATAGGGTTATAAAGCTGTTCCCGCTGCCGCTTGTGCCGAAAGCCATAGGAAGTTGGCTGTTGTTGTTCTGTGAGGACACCGTTTCGCCAACCCCTTGAGAGATGCTTAAAATTCGTCCGTCAATAGGGGCATAAAGCTTGGCGTTTTCAAGGTCATTATTTGCTTCAAGAGTATTCAGCCCGGCTTCCTGCAAAGCAAATTCGGCGGTTGCGATTGTGGCGTTTGAATTTTTATTCATATCTGCACTAAGCTCTTTTAATTGCAGGTCGATGAGATTGTCGGCTGATTTGCTATCGTAATCGGCACGGGCTCTTTGAAGATTTGTGAGTGCCTTTTCTAAATTAACTTTCGCATCCGTGAAAGCCAGTTTTGCATTTTCCAATTTTTCTTTGCTGTCATCTTCCGCCTGTTTCTTAGCGTGTGTCTTATCCAATTGGGCTCTTTCTAAAGCGGCTTCCGCTTCTTCAAGTGCATCCTTCGCCTTATTGTAAGCACTTTTAATGCTCTCGTCATTTTCGCAAGCGGCTCTCAACAGGTCGGTGCGTGCCTTTTTCAATTGTTGCTCCGCATCTTCAACCGCTTGCTTCGCACTTTTTACAGCGGCACTTTCGGAATTTGATGTTGTTGCACTTTTGCCGTCTTCCCGAATCCTTTCAAGCTCTTTTTGTGCATCATCAAGCTCATTTTTAGCAGTCGTTACTTTCTTGTGTGCTTCCAAAATTTCTTTTTCGGTTGAGCCGAGGTTATATATCGCAATGTCGTAGCCGTACAAAGCATCATAATATTCTTGGCTTTTGCGGTCATACTTTTCTTGTGCGTCATCTAACGTCCTGTTGCTTTGGGTTTTAGAATTTTTTTCTGTTTCTTTCAATGCGGCTTTCTTGCGTTCAAGGTTAATGCTTGCCTCATTGATTGCGTTTTGGTAGGTGTAATCGTCAAAATCACCCGAAAGCTGATTTTTAGCCTCGTCAAATTCGTTTTGTTTGTTTTTCAGATTCCTTTTTGCATCCTCTATGTGATTATTATATACATAGGAATCGAATGGTTCGGTGGCTTTTGCCTTGGCTTTTTTCAGTTCCTCCTCTTTTCGCTCTAAAGCCGTTCTCGCATCGTCAATTGCCGTTTGATAAACATAATCATCGAACCCATTATTTATGTCCCGCCTGAGTTTATCCATTTCACTCTTATCACTCAACACGCTGTAGTTGTACTGACTTACCGCATTGTTATAGGCGGTTTGGGATTTGTTAAGATTATTGTTAGCACTTTCAATGGCGAACAAGTAGCTTGAAGAGTCAAGTTCAGCAAGCAAATCCCCCGCTTTCACCGTATCTCCGACGGACACATAAATCTCGCTTATCTCCCCCGTTACGCCGAAATTTAAATTGCTTACGGGAAGTGCTACCTTTCCGTCTGTGCTAAGTCCCAATACAAGGTCGCCGCGGGTAATTTGAGCCGTTGCTGCTTTTGAGTTGTCTGCGGCGGCAGTTTGGTGGGAGCACCCCGTAAACAATAATGCCGGCGATAACAGCAATGCACATAAACCTGATAGTTCTCTCTTTTTCATAATAAAAACCCTCCGTGTTATTTTTAATTTTTTTGTGTTTTTCTCTTATGTATTAATTATAACACACGGAAAGTTAAGAAACGGTTAAGAATTTAGGGTTTAAGAAATTATTTTTAAAAAAATTTTTGTGCCTTTATTTATCTCGCTCGAAACAGTAATTTTTATATCATGCTTATCAAAAATCTGTTTTGCGATACTAAGACCCAATCCATTACCGCCCAGCTTACGTGAGCGGGATTTATCCGCGCAGTAAAAAGGGTCGAAGATTTGCGGCAGGCACTCCGAGGGTATGCCGATTCCGCTGTCTTCAATCACAATCGTATCATTTGCGGCGGTTATTTTTATTTCCCCGCCTTCTTTATTATATTTTGCGGCATTCTGCACAAGATTGAAAAAAGCCCTCTCCAATAAAGTTTTTTCGCCGTACAGAGCTATATTTCCGTTGCTTATAATCGTTATATTTTTATCGGCTATACTTTTTGACAAATCCGATATTATTTTTTCAAACATCACATCGGTGTTTATGTTTTCGCATAATTCGTTGTCAATATCCGAATTAAACCGTAATAAATCCTGAACCAAAACTGTCAGCCGCTCAATGTTTTCTTTTGTTATGTCAATTACTTCCTTATATTCCTCCGCACTCGGATTTTCATCCATCTGCATGACCTCGATGTTGGTCAGTATATTGGCAAGGGGCGTTTTCAGCTCATGTGCGGCGTTTGACGCAAACAGCTTTTTGGCACAAAACGCCCTGTCAAGCTTTACGAGCATACTGTTAAACGAATTTGTCAGCCTTGCGACTTCACCGCCGCCTAACATCGTAATCAGCTGTGTGTTCAAATTATTTTCATTTATTTCCTCTATTTTATCGGTAAGAGTATTAAGCGGTTTCAATGTCCGCCCTGTGATAAAATATGACAAAATTGTGCCGGACAAAATTATAGCGATAGCCGATATTACGCTCTGGATTTTAAATTTACTTCGAGAATCTGTATATATTTCGCCCGCAATTTTAATTCTTACCTGCTCATCGGATTGATGCGGTGCTTTTATGATGACTACTTCGCCCGGATTCTCCTCTTCCGCCATCAGTGCCCTAGCGTGGGCAACCGCTATAGGCTCATAAAAAACATTTGTATTTAAAACGGATATGACGGCGAAAGCTATGCACATAACCGTTAATATTAATGCCGTCAGAAAAGTTATTTTTATTTGCAAAGATAATTTATTCCACATAGTAACCTTGTCCTTTCGCATTTTTGATTATTCCGTCCGGTAATTTTTTTCTCATGGAATTGATGTGTACTTTTATAGAGTTTGAAAACATATCAGCATCTTCCCATATCGATTCAATCAGTTCATTTATGCCTATGACTCTGCCTTTATTTAACATTAGGTATTCAAATATACCGTATTCTTTTTTGGTTAACGAAATCTCCGTGTCATTACACAATACCTTTTTTAATGCTGTATCAAGCTGTATATCGCCGTTTGATATAATAGTGTCGGCAGTTTTGAAATTTCTCCGTAACAATGCCCGTGCCCTTGCTTCAAGCTCGTCAAAATGAAAAGGTTTGGCGAGATAATCATTTGCCCCCATATCAAGCCCCATTATCTTATCACTGACTTCGCTCCTTGCCGAAAGGATTAAGACGGGGATTTCTTTATTTTCTTTTCTGATTTCGGTCAGAACTTCCAATCCGTCTATTTTAGGCAGATTCAAATCAAGCACGACAAGATTATATTGATTATCAAAATACATATCTAACGCCTGTTCACCATCCTCAGCAACATCTATTGTGTACCCATGTTTTTGAAAACCTTTCGCCAATGCTTTCCTCAGCACAGTTTCATCCTCAACTATAAGAATTTTCACGCCATCGCCCCCCAATAATATTTTCATCATAATAGCCCTTCGGAAACTCTGAGCGAGCATATTTTCCATATATTTATCATATCATTTATTTTTCGGTTTGTCAACGAATTATCTTTTTTGTTAGCGTCAGGTAAACGTAAAGGCGTGTTATTTGGCAAAACGTATTTTGGTGATTGCATGTTACTATTTAACTATGCTATAATCATAATCAGTAAAGCGCGCCTGTTAAGGGCGGGCTTTTTTATATATAAGGAATTTTTTTGAAGGGAGGTGATATTATAAAAGCGATTCCTAAAAATTTTCTCATTCATTCGGCGAAGGTAAGAACTCCGTTAAAGCATAATTCCTTTGGCGAGGATGAGTTTTCCGATGACGCTGTTCTGCGGTTTGTGAGGCTTGATTATTCGCTGACCGACCCTTTGAACGGTGATGACAAAACCTGCGGGGTTCTCATTTACGACTGTAAAAACAGTTCCCCCCCGGGCTTTGAATTTTCTGTAGGGCAGGAGATTTCTTTTGGGGACTGCATTTTTACGGCTTGCTCCGTAACGCCGCTTTTTCACGGGCGGGGGCTTCATCACATTGAGGTCGGTCTTAGGCGGGGTGCCCAGCCCCGTTTGTCTTTATGGCGAAAGGCAGAAAATTAATTAAATCAATTGAAAGGATGTTTTTTTATGTTGGCACTTAATTTTGATTATACCTTAAAAATTAACACCGCGCCGCGGGGCGAAGAGCAGGTTTGGGCGGAGGTTTCGGAGGGCTTTGATAAAATAGGGAAGTCGCTCAAAGAGTCCGTTTATCAAGGCTCTTACTTAGGGGACAGGGGATACTCCTCCACCGAGGTGACGGGCGGTCAGCTTTCCGTTACCCTGTCCGGCGTTAGAATTTACGGAGACCCCGCTCAGGACTATATCTTCTCGGACACCGTAAAAAATAACTACGGAGAAGCGCGCAAGACGGACTTTATGATTATCTACCCCAACGGCGAAATCGTTTCCGGCAAAGTTACGCTTGCTAAGATTACCGAAGGCGGCGGAAATTCAAACGCCCCCGATGCCATTTCGGTTGAGATTCATTTTAACGGCAAGCCCAAGTCAGTCGCGGCGGATTAGCGATTTGTAATACTTCAGCCCAAAGGCTTTGCACGAAATTAAATTAGCGGGTCGCGTTTGATGCGACCCGCTAATTTAGTGCAATAGGTGTTTTGGCGCGCCATATATGCTTTTATTAAAAATTACTGCGGGAATGTTTCAAAAATATTTAAAAAAATTTACATAAACCCTTGACACGCAAACTATTTTATGATAAAATATATTAAGTCATGGTTTTGAAAAAGCGGAGGAATACCGAAGTGGTCATAACGGGGCGGTCTTGAAAACCGTTAGGGTGCAAGCCCACGGGGGTTCGAATCCCTCTTCCTCCGCCAATTTTTTCAGCTTTTACTAATGTATAAAATAAAAACCACGCGGAGAAATACCCAAGCGGTGAAGGGGCTCCCCTGCTAAGGGAGTAGGTCTGTAAAAGGGCGCGAGGGTTCAATTCCCTCTTTCTCCGCCATGTAAAGCACACTTTTTTTGTTGTGCGAAACATTAGAAAAACCCGCAGAATCGCGTTGTTACGGCGGATTCTGCGGGTTTTTTTGCTGCATTACCCATGCACACCAAACACACAAATTCCAAAACAGCAGTAATAGAACAAGCATTAACACTTGACATTTCAACCATAAAATGTTATAGTATAGTTATAAAAAAATCCCTTAGGAGGAAATGATTATGAGATGTCCTTTTTGCGGCTTTGAAGATACTAAGGTGACGGATTCGCGCCCTGCGGAGGGGAAAAAGCGGCGCAGGCGGGAATGTTCCAGCTGCGGAAAACGCTTTACGACCTATGAATCGGTTGAAGCCCCGGTGTTTTTTGTGCTGAAAAAGGACAATACAATTGAGGTTTTTAATAAAAGCAAGCTTGTTATGGGGCTTTCAAACGCGGTAAAAAAACGCCCTGTCGGGCTTGATGTTCTGCATAAAATTGCCGACAGTATAGAAAATCATTACGTGAATCAAATGCAGACCCAAATCACAACCGCCGAAATCGGCGATATGGTTCTTGCCGCTTTAAAGGAAATCGACCAGGTTGCGTATGTGCGGTTCGCATCCATCTATAAAGATTTCGGCGATGTCGATGGGTTTGTTAATATTATTTCCGAGCTGAAAAGCGGCACGGCTTGATATACGCAATAGCCCCTCGGGAACTATTTTGCAAAGATATTTGCTAATAATTATCGGAGATTTTTACAATATTTCTCAATAAATTTTGTGCAATCATACAAAGTTTTAGGTTTTATTAAAAATAGACTTGATTTTTCTTATAAAACTGGTAAAATAGTATTAGCACTCTTAACAAACGAGTGCTAATACATTGTTTAAATAACAGATATAATCGGAAGGAGTTTGAATTTTATGACCATTAAACCGCTTGCAGACAGAGTTGTCATTAAGATGACCGAGGCGGAAGAAACCACCAAGAGCGGCATTATCCTTGCCGGCTCGGCAAAAGAAAAACCGCAGGTAGCCGAAGTAGTAGAGGTAGGACCGGGCGGCATAGTCGACGGAAAAGAGGTTAAAATGAACGTCGAGAAAGGGCAGAAGGTGCTTATATCCAAATACAGCGGCACAGAGGTGAAGATTGACGGGGTTGAATATACCATTCTTCGTCAGAGCGACATTCTTGCCGTGGTGGAATAGTTAAGACAATAAAAAAATAATTTTGGAGGAATTTATTATGGCTAAAGATATTATTTACGGCATTGAAGCGCGCAACGCGTTACTTGCCGGCATAGACAAGCTTGCCGATACCGTAAAGGTAACGCTTGGACCGAAAGGCAGAAATGTCGTGCTCGACAAAAAATTCGGCTCGCCGCTTATTACCAATGACGGCGTAACCATCGCAAAGGAAATTGAGCTTGAAGACGCTTTTGAGAACATGGGCGCGCAGCTTGTCAAAGAAGTCGCTACCAAAACAAACGATGTAGCAGGCGACGGTACTACAACGGCTACATTGCTGGCACAAGCTATTATCCGCGAGGGGATGAAAAACATCGCCGCCGGAGCAAACCCCGTAATCATAAAGAAAGGCATTGCCAAAGCCGTTAATACGGCTGTTGAGGCAATCGCTTCAAACACAACCCCCGTAAAGGGCTCGGAGGATATTGCAAGCGTAGCCGCGATTTCGGCATCTGATGAGGCTATAGGCAAGCTGATTGCCGAGGCTATGGATAAAGTGACCGCCGACGGCGTTATTACCATAGAGGAATCAAAAACAGCCGAGACATACTCGGAAGTAGTAGAGGGTATGCAGTTTGACAGGGGTTATATCACCCCTTACATGGTAACGGACGCGGATAAAATGGAAGCTGAAATTGACGATGCTTATCTTTTAATTACCGATAAGAAAATTTCATCTGTGCAAGAGCTTCTGCCGCTTTTGGAGCAGATTGTGCAATCCGGCAAAAAGCTTGTGATTATCGCGGAGGATGTTGAGGGCGAGGCTCTTAATACTCTGATTCTCAATAAGCTTAGAGGCACTTTTGTATGCGTAGCAGTCAAAGCCCCCGGCTTCGGCGACAGGCGCAAGGAAATGCTTCAAGATATTGCCATTTTAACAGGCGGACAGGTTATAACCGAGGAAATCGGCTTAGAGCTGAAAGAAGCCGACGTTTCGCAGTTAGGGCGCGCAAAGCAGGTTAAAATCTCTAAGGAGAACACCATAATTGTAGACGGCGCGGGCGATAAAAAGGAAATCCAAAGCAGAATCTCTCAAATCAAGGCTCAAATAGAGGACACCACCTCTGACTTTGACAAAGAGAAGCTTCAAGAAAGACTTGCCAAGCTTTCGGGCGGTGTCGCCGTTATCAAGGTCGGCGCGGCTACCGAAATCGAGATGAAAGAGAAGAAGCTCCGCATAGAGGACGCTTTAGCCGCAACCAAGGCGGCGGTCGAGGAAGGCATAGTAGCGGGCGGCGGGATTGCTTATGTCAATGCAATCAACCCTGTATCTAAGCTGATTGAGAAGCTCTCCGGCGATGAAAAGACAGGCGCGCAGATTGTGCTCAAAGCTTTAGAAGAGCCTACCCGCCAGATTGTCGCAAACGCGGGATTAGAGGGAAGCGTGGCTATTGATAAAATTATCCGTTCACGCAAACCGGGTTACGGCTTTGATGCTTACAACGAAGTTTACGTTGACATGCTCCCCGCCGGAATCGTAGACCCGACAAAGGTTACACGCTCCGCTTTGGAAAACGCCGCATCTGTCGCCGCTATGGTGCTCACCACCGAGTGCTTGGTAGCCGATATAAAAGAAGAAAACCCCATGCCCGCAATGCCGGGAGGAATGGGCGGAATGTATTAAGTTAGGGATTAGTAGTGAGTAATGAGCAGTGAGTGGTAATCACTGCTCACTACTCACTAACCACTAAAAAGGGGGTTTTTGCCATGACTGAACTACGAGTAAAGCCTAAAATTGACGTTGCGTTTAAGAAGATTTTTTCCGAGAATTTGGATTTATTGAAGTCTTTGGTTTCTGCGGCGTTGGGATTTGAAGCAAAAGATGTAACACTTTGTCCGAATGAGATACTGCCTAATGAAGTAGAACATAAGTTTTGCAGGCTTGATTTGCGGATTAAAGTTGACGAACAGGAAATCGACATTGAAATACAATGCTATAAACGTGATGATTTTCAAGCACGTGCCGAATATTATTCAAGTTTGATGTTCACACGCTTGCACAAAGGCGAAAATTACGCTAAAATCCCGAAAACCGTCTTAATCAATATCGTTGATTATCCTGTGTTTGAGTGCCAAAATTATCACTCCGTTTTTATGAACATGGAGATATGTCGCCATGAGTTATTAAGTGATAAAAAAGTAATCCACTTTTTTGAATTAGGTAAAATCCCATCACTTGAGAACTCTAAAAGTAACATCGAATTATGGCTTAATCTGATTAGTGCTGACTCCGAAGAAAAAATTGCGGCGTTGGAAAGCGTGTCAGTTAGTGAAATTAAAAAAGCTGTAGATGAAGTTAGGCGGCTTAATCGTGACCCAAACTTTATCCGCACTACCGAAGCGCGTGAAAATGCACTACGAGAAGAACTGTCTGCATTGTCCGCTGCTCATGACGCGGGGCATAAAGAGGGCAGACAAGAAGAAAAATTTGATATTGCCGGTAATATGCTTAATGAAAATATGCCTTTTGACATTATTGAAAAACTTACAGGTCTTTCGGTTAAAGAAATTGAAAGTTTGATTTAGCATTGAGTGTTGAAATATTTGCACCTCATTAGTGCCTGAAAGGAATTAAATTTCAATGGAGGAAAAGCAGATAATATACAAACCCCTAATATTTATCGCAATTACATTTTCAATTACATGGATATGTGCGGTTTTTTTAGCCTATCAGCCTTGGTTCGGTTATGAAACTGCTTTAGGGGAAGCGGTGCTTCGTTTAGCGGATTTTCTGGAGAGTGCCTCGCCCTTGTTAGCCTCGATGTTCTTAATGCGGGAATCTTTATTTAAGCAAAAGAATTTTTTCCGATTTATTTTAGGGGATAAGCCTCGCTTAGTACCGTATGCAGTTGTCATTTTTCTCTTTATTATCCAGTTTCTGACTTTTTATCTGTTTGGGCAATCCGGCGGTGGCATTACCTTATCGATGTTTATTGCCGCTTGGGGTACTCAAATTCTTTTTGGCGGCGGCATGGAGGAGGGCGGATGGCGCGCTTATCTACAGCCCGCTTTTGAGAAAAAGGTTAATATTCTCCTATCCGTCTTAATCGTCGCCGGTATTTGGGCTTTATGGCATCTCCCCTACTTCTTTCTCCCGAATAACTTCCTTACGGCAGGCAATTTTCTGGGTTACCTGCTCCCGGTTACAGCAACGGCTTTTACCCTGACTGCAATTTATAAGCTGACAAAAAGCGTATTGTTATGCACTCTGTTTCACGGCTTCCAAAATACGCTCGTTATGAACTTCTCCCCCAATATGGGCAACCCCGGATTTATAGCCCTGTTTTTATTTCAAACTGTTCTGTCTGTTATACTATGCGTTAAGCCTTTGGGGGTTGAAAGTGAAACATAATACATATATGCTTAATAAAGGGGGCTGTATTTATGACTGAACTTGAATACAAATTCACTTACGACCTGCTGTTTAAAATGATTTTCACCAAACATGTTAAACTCCTAAAAAGTCTTGTGGCGACATTGCTTAATCTTGCTCCCGACAGCATTGAGCAATTTGAAATCCGCAATGCCGAAATTCCTCCCGAAACACTCGGCGATAAGTTTTGCCGACTTGATATAAATATGGTGGTGAACGGTCAGCGTGTTGACCTTGAAGTCCAAGTTGACAATGCGGGCGACTTCCCTGAGAGAAGCCTATACTACTGGGCAAGGGAATATTCCACATCTTTGCAAGCGGGCGATACCTATTCTGATTTGACTAAGACGATTGTCATAAGTATTGTAAATTTCACGATGTTTGGCGATTATGACGGCTTTCATTCGGAATTTCATGCACTTGAAGTAAACCGACATACGCAGTTGACAGACAAATTCTGCTTGCATTATTTTGAACTGCCGAAGTTGCCAGTCGAAAATTTGTCAAAAACTGACAGACTTAGACTATGGCTTGCATTATTCAAAGCGAAAACTGAAGAAGATTTAAACCAAATTGAAGCATTGGAGGTCGAGGAAATGCAAGAAGCGATTAGTGCATATAAAACGGTAACTGTCACGCCGGAATTTAAGGAAATTGCAAGACTTCGTCAGCTGGCAAAAATTAATGAAGCTTCGGCTTTGGCTTATGCAGAACGCAAACGAAATATTATAATCGCCCAAAACTTACTTGCCGATGGCGATTCAGTAGAGAGAGTTGTGCGTATGACAGGCTTAACTCGGAAAGAGGTTGAGGAATTATGTCTAAAATGAAAGAAAAACCAATTTCATACCTTGGTATGGCAATCCTTGCGTTTTTGTTTCTGGGGCTGGAGGTTTTGGTTTTATTCGTTGAATCCCTAGCTTACGGCACTATGGATTTTGAGGTGATGATTGAAGCTCACGGGGCTTCGGTTATGCTTATACATTGGGGGGCTACCTGCGTTGCGTGGGGGGCGGGCGTGTTCGGTTTGTATTCTTTGGCGAAAAGACAAGGCTATAATGTCTTTGAAAATAAATCGCGTGCTCCGCTTAAAAATTGGATTATTGTTTTGGCGTTGCTTATAGCCGCTGTTATCGGTCAGATTTTGTTTTGGGATATGAGGTTTAAGCCGTTAGCGGAATTTTTGTATACGAGAAATATGTATGGCAACCTAGCTGTAATTATGTTTATCGGGCAATATATCTACTATGTTTTTGAGGTTTCTTTGTTTGTATCCATCATTGTTTACGGGCAGAAATTCGGCGAATTGGTCCTTAAGAAAGACAATATCCCTTGGGGCGGAATCCTATGCGGATTATTATGGGGACTGGCTCATATATTTACTAAGGATTTATCTACAGGGGTTTACCTTGCGGCATGTTCGGTGGCTTACGGCTTGGTATACTTGTTGCTTCAAAAGAATGTAAAGCCTACATATATTGTGCTTTTTTTGATGTTTGTGTTGTAACCGCACGTTTATAAATCCCCCGCTTGCTTTAACAAAAAAACGCTGTAACTAAAGGCTCTTCTAAACGCATATTCTGTTTCTCTGTTGTACACGCAGGTCATAAGGTCAAAGCACTCGTTGACGAATGAGAGTTGACTAGGTGTAAACTCGCCTTCACAATCGACATACATTCGGTCTATTTTTTCCTGCCAAAGCTTATATTCCCCCGTTTTGTGGTATTCGCACGTAGTCAAGCATACCAACTCGGCGATAAACTCATTGAGGGCTTCTATGATTTTTTCTTGCATGGTTTTTTCCTCCTTATTGTTATTGTAGGGCTTTTAGAAAAAAGTGTATTGAATTTTGCTTGCTTATGGTATATAATAGAAGTACAATAATTATATTATATCAAACTATAGTACGATTGTCAATACTAAATTTCGATTTTGGACGTAAAAAATTAGGGGTGAGTTTTGTGAATTTTAACGAAAGACTTCAAGAGGTAAAAGAAAAGTATTCCCTTACTAATGCTAAAATAGCCGCATACTCTGATGTTAGCGAGGGAGCGGTGAGGTTTTGGTTAAACGGAGAAAAAGTTCCTAATGCGGAATCGATTATTCAATTAAGCAAAAATCTTGATTTAAGCACCGATTATGTTTTGGGAATAATTGATAATCCAATCTCACTAAAAAAAACGATTGAATCAGCAGAGCCTTTGAACGATGATGAAAAAAAATTAATTGATATTTACAGGAGCTTAGACGATGACGGCAAGGCTGTAGTCAAGGCTGAAGCCGTCAAGGAACGCCGCAGGGATAACCCTAATGTGAATCGTTAGAACACAGCAAACGCATAAAAAAATATTTTCTTAACTATTGACATATTTGTTTTTACACTGTATAATATAAGTGTATCGCAAGCTGAAAAGCCTGTGAAAATTTTCGCCGCATACCGGAGCGGGGTATTTAAAAAAAGGCTCGACAAATTTTCGCCGCACACCGGAGCGGGGTACAAAAAAAGGCTCGAAAATTATGCCCCTGCCGCCGGTCGGCGGGGGCTTTTACACGGAGCATTGGCTTCCCCGATATAATCCGATTAGAGAAACTTATGTTGGAAGAATCAGAATTGGTATGAAAATACTCAATGGTTTATAAAGCCCCCGCTTGTTTTAATAAAAAAACGCTGTAACTAAAGGCTCTTCTAAACGCGTATTCGGTTTCTCTGTTATATACACAGGTCATAAGGTCAAAGCACTCGTTGACGAATGAGAGTTGACTGGGTGTAAACTCGCCTTCGCAATCGACATACATTCGGTCTATTTTTTCCTGCCAAAGCTTATACTCCCCCGTTTTATGGTATTCGCATGTAGTCAAGCATACCAACTCGGCGATAAACTCATCGAGGGCTTGCATGATTTTTTCTTGCATGGTTTTTTCCTCCTTATTGTTATTCTATATATTTATTATAATTCGCAAATATGCGAATGTCAACAGTTTTTAGCATAATTGCGAAAAATCAGCATGTTGCATAAAAAAGGTAGGGCGTTTATGTTTAATTGTCAAACAACCACCCATTTAATTAATGATTTAGTTAAACAAAAAAATATAACTGTAAATAAAATGCTTACAGACTGTCAATTAAACAAGGATACAATGAGGCATATTAAAAACGGTAAAATCCCATCGGCAGACAGAATTTTAATTATAGCGGATTACCTTGATTGCTCAATAGATTATCTTTTAGGCAGGACGGATAATCCTAATGTGAATCGTTAGAACACAGCAAACACCTCGGTCGCCCGAAAGGACAGGCGAAAGAATAAATAGCGGAGTATTCGGGCGACCGGGGCGGTCGCCCCTACAAGAAATTTCCACCTGTGCAATAGGTCAGAATTTTACCCTGTAGGGGACGGGCTTGCCCGTCCCACACAGCTTGCCCGTCCTGCACACAAAAAAACACATCACGTTGCCATTGGCGGGACAGGCAAGCCTGTCCCCTACATGTCAATGCGCTGTTAGAAAAAAGTGTATTGAATTTTGCTTGCTTATGGTGTATAATAGAAGCTACACAATATAAGCTTAATATAACATTGCATAAATATATTATAATTCAGAAATATCCAAATGTCAATAGTTTTATTGGAAATTTCCTAAAAATCGTTATTTATTATTAAAAAGGCGTGAAAATTTGTGAATAGTGCACAAGGGGTTAGGTTGTTAATATTGAGGCTACTAAAAGAAAAAGGTGATTCTGCTAATAAAATGCTTATTGAGCTTGGCTTTAATCAAAGCCTTTTGACGGATATGAGCAGGAAGAATTCTATGCCGTCCGCCGATAAATTGGGTTTTATCGCACAATATTTAGACGTATCAATAGATTACCTGTTGGGTAGGACGGATAATCCTAATGTGAATCGTTAGGCGTGAATATAAAAAGCTTATATAAGAAATTTGCCGATAAAACGCATTAAAAAACCATTGACAAGCCTAAAAAAATATGCTATAATCAAACTGCGGCGAGGGTATAATTTATGAATAAAGCGGCTTTTAAAACGATTGCGGAAAACCGCAAGGCAAGGCATGAATATTTTATAATTGAAACTTTCGAGGCAGGCATTGAGCTTGTCGGCACGGAGGTAAAATCAATACGGGGCGGCGGCGTTAATCTGAAGGATAGCTGGTGCTCTGTTGATAATGGCGAGCTTTTTGTCAAGGGTATGCACATATCACCGTATGAGCACGGTAATATCTTTAACCGCGAGCCTTTGAGAGTGCGAAAGCTCCTTATGCGTAAAAAGCAAATCATGCAGCTTTACGGGCGGGTTAAGCAAGATGGCTTAACCTTGATACCTATTTCAATCTACTTTAAAAATTCCTTGGTAAAGGTTCAGCTTGGTCTTTGCAAAGGTAAAAAAATCCATGATAAACGCGATGCACTTGCCGACAGAGCCGCCAAACGCGATATTGAGCGGACGCTTAAAGAAAGAACACGATAGATTAGGGGGTTGCTTTTTATGAGAATTAACTCTACACCCTATGAAAAACCCCGCCATGTTTTTTATGGCGGGGTTAAATTGTTTTTATATTTTAAAATTAATCTGAAGCTATGAGCGTTATTATTAGTTTTTAATGAAACCCTGTTTTGCATCACACCTTTGTATCATCCAACTCAACACTTCTGCCACAGTTCTCGCAAACCAGACTTATAACCATCCCGACTTATTTTCAAATATCAAGAACTACTTAATTCAGCGAAACAAAAAGCCTGCAGAATTTTCGTCTGAATAATGTGTATTTTCAACAGTAAAAACACTCTCATTAGCGTAAACTGCATATCCTATGCCGCCGTCAAAATGACCTCTATAATCAATTTTTGCAAGCAATTCACTTGCACCGTTTTCAAAATCAAGACCATAAATATCATTCCGTTCACAACGCAGTAAATCATATTTACCGCCGCCTTCCGCAAAATAAACACTGCCGCGATTACCGTCATTAAGCGAATCAACCTTTATTTCGCCGTCATATTTTCTCTCATTTGCGTTAACAATTCTGAAGAGCGGTGAGATTTCATAGCCGCAATGTCATAATTAATGCCAATAAGATACGGGGTATTTTTTTATTCATAATAGTTTTCCTTCCGTGAAAAAAAGTATGTCAAAATAGCGGGGGAAGTTTTTCCCTCTGCATATAATCATACACCATTCGACACCCCTTTGTCAATAAAAAGTGCTGCTTTATAAAAAAACAACCTGCACCCCCTCAACCCCGTTCCGCCAGATAAAGCCCAACCCTGTTTTGGATTACAGCGGCGGTTTCCTCGGCTGACTTTTGACCTGCGAAATAGTAAGCGGCTTCTTCGATAATTATATCTGTTAAAACGGATTCATTATCTGCAAAGCTTGTTACAGATAGTATAAGGTCAAGAACTTTTTGATTATCTTTATCATTATTCAAACCGACCTCAGCCATAAAAACACTGCTTCCGTCAATAACAGAGATTTCCCTTCGGTTGCCGTCGGCACTTTTTTGCTTAGCTTCAAATGCCATTGCCTCAATTGCCGAGTTCTTTACGGGAAAGCCAAATTCGCTTTTAATGATGTCGTTTTGAAAATCAGTTATGAGGTATTTTGCAAATTCCCACGCGCCATCGGGTTCTTTCGCTTTTGCTGAAATAGCAAATCTGTCATAAGAAATCCCTGTTGCTCCCGAGCCCCCATTTTCAGTTGGAAACCCGATAAATGTTATTTCCTCACCGAAATGAATATCCTCATATCTTTTTAAATTAGTAAAGTTATCAACGGAAACCCTCATAAGCAAGGGATTGCCCTCACTATAGGCTGAGAAGGGAATATAACTGCCCTCTGCCGGAAAACTATTTGCAATTTTCAAAAGCTCTATAAAATCAGAGCTTTCAAAATAACACTCACCCGGCTCGTAATTGACAAAATCATTAAGCTTTCCGCTAATCATAATTTCAAGGAAATTTTGATTATTTATTACCCCCCACTCAACACCTATAGGAATTGTTTCCGCAGGCTGTTTTAGCAAAAGCGCGTTATAATCATCCCATGTCCACCCCATATCCGCGCCGACATCTACAGTTTTGCCTATAAGCGTTATTATTGAAAATGCAGTTGTGAACACATACAACTCATCGTCTGTTTCAAAAGCCTTCATTATATTTGAAACATAATCCTCGCGGTTTACATCGGGGTCTTTATCCATAAGCTCGTATAAATCAGCAAAAATCTCCTTAGAAGCATAACTGTAAATGTTGGGCAATCCATCAAGAATTACAATATCGGGAGTGTTGCCTGATATAATATCAGTATTAAAAACTTTTATTGCATCATCAAAAGAAATCTCTTCGCTCTTGTATGTTTTAGCTTCAATATGATAATTCGGATTTGCCTTGTTAAAGTTTGCAATAGCATTTATCATGTTGTCACTAAGATGAAAAGCAGAAAGTGTTACCTTCTTTTTGCCCAAGCTCTCTGTTTGCCGCTCCTCGGCTTTGGTCAGCTTAATTAAGCTGACTGTGCCGATAGCCAAAGCCTCGGAATTCGTAGGCTCATCGCGCAAAAGAGAGTACACATATTTATCGGAAAATAAAACGGGATACTTATAAAAATAATTTCTCGAAGTATCAACACCCCGCGCTTTCCAATTGATAATTTCCGTATACGTCATACTTTCGAGTTCAACCCCGTAAAGAGCTTCTTCATTACTTACCATTATATCATAAACATCATTGCCGCTCAAACTGAACGCATTGGATGAATTAACGATTGCATACCGGCTTTCCATCTCCCATTTTTTATTGCCATACCCCTTATTGATTTCGTCAATAACCCTAATTTCATGCCGCACACCTGTAATTTCCTGCAGTAAGCAGCTCACGGCAACTCTTCCGTCAGAAAGCTTTAGGATACCATTATTAGAAACCCTTTCCTCTTCGGTTATAGAAAAAAGGGCGTTTCCGCCCGGGTCGAAAACATGGATAAAATTATCCTTGGAGCTACTGTGTATATAAAAATTATCGTCATTCCCGATAATTAATTTTGTTTCATAATCAAGAACATCAATATCCAAGTCTTCGATATTGACGGTGTCTAATAAGCTTCCCTCACTATCAAATTTCATTAATTTGTAACCATTTATAAAAAGCTCGTTTGTTATTTCATCATTCGCTTCCAAATAGGTTAGAAGCCAGATATTTCCTTCTGAATCTACATCGCCGGATTGAGCATAAACAGGAAATGTGTCATCGTCAATGGTTTGCCAAAGCTCTGTTTCATTTAATAATTCGCCGTTTGAATCAAAGGTGTAAGCTCTTGCACACCTTGCGTTATCCTCAAACTGTAAGCCCGACAATATAATTTTATCCTCATGGCGTGTAAGAAAATAAGGAATATTTATTTTTGTATTTTTCATAATAATTTCATATGGGGGTATCTTTTCTTTATCTGCTTCGTTTATTTCATTACTGCCGTTTTCGCTATTATTTTTACAGCTTGAAACCAAAAGCATTAATGCAATCCCGAGAAAAACGCTTATTATCTTTTTCACGCTGATACTCCTTTTATGATTTTTCAATAATCCGATTTGAAATAAAAATTGAAAATATTCAAGCGGTAATATGGGCAATTCATTTTTAAGCTTTTTTATTACCGCTTAATATTTTCAAAAAAATTAATTGTTAATGGTTACATGATGAATGTCTTGTCTTTCCGGTACTTACGGTTTCCGTTTTAGAATAACTGCAATAATTGCAATAAGCTGTGCAACGGTCAACTTGCCTTTGTATTCTGCAACCTGTAGAACCGCAGCAGTTACAGCTTATCAAATCTATCCATATTCCGTGTTCATGGAGATAAGTTGTATTCAAGGTCATGTTAGAGTGAGTTGAGCATTTAGGCGGAGAATTAGCATAAACCGAACCAGCCACAGAAATAACCATTGCACCCGCGGCAACAATCGCCACGATTTTTTTAGATAATTTTGAATTTCTCATTGTAATAATTGCTCCTTTTAAAATAAAAATATTTTTATTTCCAACATTCCTAACCTATGATCACTTGGCAGGTTTGCTAAAATAAAGGGGAAGTTTTTCCCTCTGTATATAATCATACACTATTCAACTACCCTTTGTCAATAAAGAGGGCTACTTTGTATCAAAACGAGAGCTACTTTGTAGTTTTTTCTGATTTTTTTACAAAGTAGCACTCGTTTCTTACAAAGTGGCACTCGTTTTTTACAATTTAGCCCTGTTTTACCCAAAAATTACCGCTTTGGTTTTTCTCTTTTATCCCCTATATTTTGACATTTTATGTTAACTTTAAACATTATATACAATTATATTACTTATTGCAATTATGGTTGTAACCATTTTGTAACATTTGACACTCGGCTGATTTGCAAAAAATCAAGTCATACTTTGCAAACCTACCCGCTTAAATTCCCCGCGAAGCTTCTAATTTTAGCAAATCCTTCTTGAAAAAACTAAAAATACATGATATAATAGTATTATGTTAAGCTTTATAAAAGAAAAAACAACCTGCTGGGAATTTTTGCAGAGGGCTTCGCTTCCAATCTTTTTATACGGAATGGGGGACGGCGCGCAAAAAATTTTGGGCGTTTTTGAGGATTACGGCATAGCCGCTTCGGGTGTTTTTGCAAGCGATGAATTTGTTCGCGGGCAAACCTTTGCCGGGCATTTGGTTCGCACACTGGCGGGAACGGAGCAGTATGTAGCGGATAGTAAAAATAGCTCCCTCACGCCTCAATCCTCGAACCTAAATCCCGGCTTTATAATCGTATTGGCGTTTGCTTCAAACAGGCGTGACGTGTGCGGTAAAATAAATGAATTGGCTAAGAAATATACACTTTTAGCCCCTGACGTCCCCGTTGCGGGAGGCGGCTTGTTTACCTATGATTATTGCTTGAAAAACGCCGAAAAAATCGAGCGCGTTTACAATATGTTAGCGGACGAACCATCAAGGCAGGTATATGCCGATGTAATAAACTTCAAAATAAGCGGTAAAATAGAGTATCTGAATAACTGCACGTCTGCGCGCGGGGAGGTATACAGCGGGATTTTCAAGCTGTCCGGCAGTGAGGTTTTCGCGGATTTGGGCGCGTATACGGGTGATACGGCGGCGGAATTTTCGGCGGCTGTAAACGGCGCGTATAAGAAAATTTACGCTTTTGAGCCTAACCCGCGCAATTTCAAGCGGCTTTCAAAAAATCTCGGAGAGGGCGAAAAAATAAAGCTGTTCTGCGGCGCGGCTTGGAGCGAGGGCGGTTTCCTGCCTTTTACAAACGGCGAGGGGCGGATGACAAAGGTAGCTGAAGCGGGTGAAAAACTTGTCCCATGTTACGCGCTTGATAATGCTGTCAGCGAGAATGTCACTTTAATAAAATTAGATGTTGAGGGCGCGGAGCGTCAGGCAATATCAGGCGCGAAACGCCATATCCGAAACGGCGCGAAAATAATCTGCGCGCTTTATCACAGAAATGAGGATATGTTTGAACTGCCGCTTTTATTGCATGAACTCAATCCGCGGTTAAAATTTTATATCCGCCGCCCTCTGTATATCCCTGCTTGGGAAACGAATCTTTATTGTTTGGAGCTGTAATGAAAATGTTGAGAACAGAAATAAAGCATATATATGAAAACGCGGGGGAATTTGCGGAGCGCGCGGTTACGGTTTGCGGGTGGGTGAAGTCCATTCGGGTAAGCAAGGGGCTTGCTTTTGTTTCGATTTCGGACGGGAGCTGTTTTTTGCCTGCCCAGATTGTCGCCCAAGAGGACAAGTGCGCTGACTTCTCGTCTCTTATTAAGGTTACAACGGGCGCGGCAGTAATGGTAAAGGGGACGGTGATTCACACGCCCGATGCGAAACAGCCGTTTGAAATTTCAGCGAGTGAGGTTATTATTGAGGGAAACGCGGCGGCTGATTACCCGCTTCAAAAGAAAGCCCATTCACTTGAATTTTTGCGGACAATACCCCACCTCCGCGCCAGAACCAACACCTTTCAAGCGGTATTTAAAATCCGCTCCGCCGCCTCATTTGCTATTCATCGATATTTTAATGATAACGGCTTTGTTTACGCGCATACGCCGATTATTACCGGAAGCGATTGCGAGGGCGCAGGGGAGATGTTCAAGGTAACAACGCTTGAATCTGCCGCCCCCAAAAATAAAGACGGCGGCATTGATTATACCAACGACTTTTTCGGCGTTCCCGCTTCTTTGACTGTATCGGGGCAATTAGAAGGGGAATATATGGCATTAGCTTTTGGAAAAATTTACACATTCGGACCGACATTCCGCGCCGAAAAATCCTACACCGCGCGCCATGCCGCCGAATTTTGGATGGTTGAGCCCGAAATAGCGTTTGCTGACCTTTCCGATGATATGGCTTTAGCTGAAAGCCTGCTGAAATTTGTAATCGGCGAGCTTTTGCGCGAATGTTCGCACGAGCTTAAATTTTGCAATGATTTTTATGAAAAGGGACTGTTGGAGCGGCTTAACTCATTGCTGTCCTCTGATTTTGCGCGTTGCACTTATACTGAAGCTATCAGGCTTTTGGGCGAGAGCGGAGAGAGTTTTGAATACCCCGTAGAGTGGGGGCTTGATTTGCAGACGGAGCATGAGCGTTTTCTTACCGAAAAAATATTCCGCCGCCCCGTATTCGTGACCGATTATCCAAAAGATATTAAGGCGTTTTACATGCGGCAAAACGATGACGGCAAAACCGTTGCGGCGATGGATTTGCTTGTCCCCGGAGTAGGTGAATTAATCGGCGGCAGTCAAAGAGAGGAGCGGCATGACTATTTAGTGAAGCGCATTGAAGAGATGGGGTTGCCCGTAAGCGAATACAGCCGCTACCTTGATTCACGCCGCTTCGGAGGAGTTAGCCACGCGGGATTCGGGCTTGGCTTTGAGCGGCTTATTATGTATGCTACGGGTATTGCAAATATCCGCGATGTTATACCGTTCCCGCGAGTTGCGGGTGGGATTTATTAAATCAATTAACAATGAACAATTATTCATAAGCGGGAGATTTTAATTTAAGCGTTGAAAGGTGGTTTTTATATGCAGGTATATCCGGCTTATTATGAGAACGGGCGCATTATACCCGTAGGCAATCCTGTGATACCTGACGGGTGCAGTTTAATCATAACCGTATTAGACGATGTTATTAACTCAATTAAGGAGGCTAAAGGCGAAAATAAAGTCAAAACAGCAAAAAGCGGGCATTTTCCCTATTTCCCGGTTGACATGGGCGAATATAGTTTTAACAGGGAGGAAGCAAATGAGCGGTAAAATATTTCTTGATACGAATATATTTATATATACCCAAAGCGCAATTGATACAGTAAAACGCGAAATCTGCCTAAGCCTTATAAATGAGCCGAATTGTTGCGCCAGCACGCAAGTGCTTAATGAGGTTTGCGAAGAAAATATTTAATGAATTGTTGAGGATTAACAAGACATACAGTTGTCATGTTTGATGTGTTATAATGATAAAAAAACACAGGAGGACTTGATTATGGCACGGAAGGTTAAAGAATGGAAACAGAAGGAGGAACAAAACCATGATGCGTAATCCCGAACAAACAATTGGAAATCTGATAGACAAGCAAGGCGTGTCATTCATCGGCTCTGTCGATTCGGACGGATTTCCGAATATGAAAGCAATGCTCCCGCCGCGAAAACGTGACGGAATCAAGGAGTTTTGGTTTTCGACTAACACATCATCAATGCGCGTAACACAATATCGCGAGAACCCGAAAGCTTGTATTTACTTTATGGATAAGCGGTTTTTTCGCGGTGTAATGCTGAAAGGCAGGGTGGAAGTTTTGGAGGACAGCGAAACTAAAGAGATGATTTGGCGCGAGGGCGACACGGTATATTATCCCGAAGGCGTGACCGACCCGGATTACTGCGTGTTGAAGTTTACGGCTGAAACAGGGCGGTATTACAGCAATTTCAAGAGTGAGGATTTTGAGGTGAAACCGTGCACGAATTAATAGTCAAAAAATCCCGCTTCATCTCCTATGCCGCCCAAGCTGACAGCGAGGAAAAGGCAAAAGCCTGCATCACCGAAATCTCGCGCCAACATAAGAAAGCGCGGCATGTGGCTTTCGCTTATATAACGCCGAACGCTACACGTTACAACGACGACGGCGAACCTCGCGGAACAGCGGGGTTGCCGCTTTTGAGCTCGATTCAGCGGCGCAATACGGAGAGCGTTGTTGTCGTTGTTGTGCGGTATTTCGGCGGGGTTTTGCTCGGCAAAGGCGGGTTAATCCGCGCTTACGGAAAGGCGGCGGGGTTGGCTTTGGAAGCTTTATTGGAGGAATCAGAAAAATGAAAAAATGCCCGCGATGTTTAAAATACGACAGCGATGAAATAAGATTTTGCCGACATTGCAACACGGAGCTTTTCTTTGAGGAGCGGTTTGAGATTAAATCAAAACCGACTTTCAAACAACGCGCCAAACAACTCAAAACCGATATACCCGCTGTGTTTCTGGCGTTGCGGCACAAGAAAACGCCGTTACTTGCGAAAATAATCGCCGGGGTAGCAGTTGCATACACGCTTTCGCCGATTGACCTAATACCCGATTTCATTCCCCTCCTCGGACTGCTTGATGATATAATCATCGTTCCTGCGCTGATTGTCTTTGTTGTGAAACTCACGCCCCCCGATGTTTTCGCCGAGTGCCGAAAAGAAGCGGAGGGATTGTGGGCTGAAGGCAAGCCGAAAAAGTGGTATTACGCAATTCCGATTATGGCGGTATGGGGGTTGCTTATTTTTTTGATTATGAAATTAATTTTTTAAAAGGAGATAGGGTTACATGAAAAAGAAAAATGAAATCACGATTAGGAGCAGTGCCGCCGAATATTTGACTTATATTGCCGCCACGGGTGACAACGGGCAGAGCTTTGAAATGCGTTATCAAGATGAAAATATTTGGCTTACTCAAAAAATGATGGCAACGCTTTATAACGTAGATGTGCGGACAATTAACGACCATATTAAAAAAGTTTACAGCGATTGCGAATTAACTGAGGAAGCAACTATCCGAAATTTTCGGATAGTTCAAACCGAGGGTTCGCGGCAGGTTGAACGTGATGTGAAACATTACAGTCTGCAAATGGTTATCGCTGTCGGGTTTAAGGTTAATAACGAGCGTGCCGTGCAGTTTCGCAAATGGGCAAACGGCGTTGTAAAGGATTATACAATCCAAGGCTGGGTTATGGACGAAGAACGCTTAAAGCACGGCGGGACGGTTTTGACACAGGAATATTTTGATAAACAACTTGAAAAAATCCGTGAAATAAGGCTGTCTGAACGGCGGTTTTATCAGAAGATTACAGATATTTATTCTACCGCTCTTGATTATGATAAAACGGCTAAAACGACAAGAGAATTTTTTGCAAAAGTGCAGAACAAACTGCACTTTGCCGTTCACGGGAACACCGCCGCAGAGATTATATATAGCCGTGCCGATTCCGAACGTGAGCATATGGGTTTGACTGCTTGGAGCGAAGCACCTGACGGCAAAATTCAAAAGAGCGATGTGACGGTTGCGAAAAACTATCTGACCGAAACGGAAATGCGTTCACTTCAACTGATTGTATCTGCTTATCTCGACCTTGCCGAACGCAGAGCGTTAGGGCATATTCCTATGACAATGGAAGATTGGGCGAAACACCTTGACTTGATTTTGCAGGCTGACGGCAACGAGTTACTTACAAATGCAGGTAAAATCTCCGCACAAATTGCAGAGCAACACGCATTAACCGAATTTGAGAAATACCGTGTCATACAAGATAGGCTGTTTGAAAGCGATTATGATAGGTTTATCATTCAATTAAATGAAGCCTTGTTTTGAGCTGGGAAAATTATGGAGGTGAAGAATGAAAAATAAAACGCAAAAACTCCCGATTATTTATGAAGATAAAGATATAATCGTAATCGACAAGCCTGCCGGAATGTTATCTGTTTCAACCGACAAAGAAACACAAAATACAGCCTACCGCATAATCAACGACTATGTTAAACGAAAACACAAATCAAACCGAATTTGGATTGTACACAGGCTTGACAGGGATACCTCGGGCGTTATGCTGTTTGCGAAAAGCGAGCGGGTCAAGCTTGCTTTGCAGGATAACTGGGAGGAAGTTGCCGTAGGGCGTGAGTATGTTGCACTCGTCAGAGGGCGGGTGAAGCCTATGGAGCAAAAAATTACATCATGGCTTAAACAGACGAAATCTCTGCTGATGTATTCAAGCAATAAAGAGGGCGACGGCAAACTTGCAATCACGAATTATAAAGTCAGACAAACCACAGCAAAATATTCCCTGCTTGATATTTCGCTGGAAACAGGGCGGAAAAACCAAATCCGTGTCCATATGAAAGACATAGGACACCCGGTTTTAGGCGATAAAAAATACGGCGGCGATGGCATCACAAATCCGCTCGGCAGATTGGGGCTTCACGCATCTGCCTTGACTGTCAAGCACCCGACTACGGGCGAGGAAATGCGGTTTGAATCGAATGTGCCGAAGTGTTTTATGAAAATTATGCCAAACCTTTCATCGTGATTTGCAATATTTTTTATATAACATAAAACAACTTGACAAAATCCATCTGTTACGCTATAATTATAATATGGATAAAATAACCTGCCGCAACGGAGGAACGGAGTAGGTAACAGTGCTTTGTAAATATGCTTTCAAGCCCGCTTGGATGAGTGAGAATAAAAGAGTAGCCTTAAACGGCGTAAAAAAAATAAATGACCAGTTAACGCTGGCGGTAATTGCCAAGGAAGCACTTTTCCCCGAGGTATGTAATGCCGCCGTCGAAAAGCTGACCGACCAGCCTTTAATTGCGAATGTGTTGAAAAAAGCGGTCTTTAAAGAGGTTCGCGAAAAAGCCGCCGATATGGCTCACGACCAAGTTGCTCTTGCCGATACGGCTAAAAATGACCGAGAGGAAACCGTGCGCTTGGCGGCGTTTGTAAGGCTTAGCGACCAGTTTTTTATTGCTGACGTTGTAAAGCACATCAATGACAATCAAATGAACCGAATTGTTCAAAGTAAACTCAACGACCAGCTTTTTCTTGAAGATGTAGCGATGAACGCCGTTAACTGGAGCGTGCGCGAGGCGGCGGTTGAAAAGCTGACCGACCAGTCCGTGCTTGCGCGAATCGCAACGAAGGATAGAGATTTGGGAATCAGCATAGCGGCGGTGAAGAAGCTGACCGACCAGCCCTTTCTAGCCGAGGTTGTTAAACGCAGCCGTGAAGCGCGGGTGCGCGTAATAGCGGCTAAAAAGCTGACCGACCAGGCAACCCTTGCCGATGTCGCAATGAATGACAAGGACTTCAGGGTGCGGGAGGCTGCCCTCGGAAATAAGAATTTGGAGGACGACAGCTCCGTCCGCGAGCATACCTTTTCGGACGTTGCTAAGAAAACCAACGACTTAAACGCGTTTAAGAATCTGCTGAGGGATATTAAAAGTCCGTCCGTCCTGCTTGATATAGCAATGAACGCTGTAAGCTTGGATGTTCGCAAAATGACCATTGAGAAGATTACGGCTCAATCCGATATAGAGGAAATCGCAAGGAACAACAGCAGCAAATCTACCCGCATAGCGGCGTTGAAAAAGCTGACGAATATGTCCTTGATTATAGAGCTTGCGCGCGCCGAGCAGAGCGATTTTGTCCGCGCTATTGCGTATGCGGTGGCTAACGCTACGTTTGCGGAGGAATATGAAACGCGCATAGATGCTATGAAAAGAATGGTTGCCATTACCGATAATCTGGCAAAAAAAGATGACGTTCACGGGCAAAACGCGGCTATACGCGACATGAATATGCGCGCCTTGGTGGAAAAACTGACAGACCAGCAGTTTATTGCCGATATTGCAAGAAACGATGGCTTTTGGAGCATACGGCGTATGGCTGCGGAGAAGCTGACAGACCAATTGGCTTTAGCGGACGTTATAGACAACGACAGCGAGAAGCTTGTGCGCTTAGCGGCAACGGAGCAATTGACCGACCAAGCAATCATCTCCCGAGTTGCGAAAGGCGAGGGCGGTTCTTACAGTGCGGAGATGAGAAAAATCGCAATTGATAAGTTGGAGGACCAGCCCGTTCTCGAGCTGATTGTTAATAATGACACCGACCACGGTGTGCGCTACGCGGCGTTTAAAAGGATTACAGAGCCTAAAATCATAGAAAGGCTTCAATACACCACCTGCGCCATTGATAAGCATTTCTGGGAGGTAACAGACCGCCGCGACGATGGCTATAACGAATTTGTGACGGAAAAGTGCAGGCACTGCGGAAAGCAAATCAAAACCACGTTTAAAGGCTACCTGCATGATTAAATCAATGTACAATTGACAATTATTTAGACTCTCCGCTTGAATTTGTGCTCTGAAATATTTTAAATAGAAAGGAATTTAAACTAAGATGAAAAATATCCCCTATAAAATACACCTTTCGGAGGATGAAATGCCCAAAAAGTGGCATAATGTGAGAAGCCGCATGAAGGAGCTCCCCCCGCCCATCATACACCCCGGGACGGGTAAGCCCTGTACGGCGGACGATTTATCCCCGATTTTCTGCAAGGATTTGGTAGAGCAGGAATTAAATGTCACCGATGAGTATATTGACATTCCCGAAGAAATTTCGGATTTTTACAAAATGTACCGCCCCTCCCCGCTTATAAGGGCATACTCCTTGGAGAAAAAGCTCCAAACTCCCGCCAAGCTCTACTATAAGTTTGAAGGCACGAACACCTCCGGCTCTCATAAGCTCAATTCTGCCGCGGCACAGGTTTATTATGCTAAAAAGCAAGGAATCACAAGCCTTACCACCGAAACGGGCGCGGGGCAGTGGGGAACGGCACTTTCAATGGCTTGCGCGTTTTTCGACATTGATTTGACCGTTTATATGGTTAAAGTATCCTCGGAGCAGAAACCTTACAGGAAAGGCGTTATTGAAACATACGGTGCTAAGGTTGTCCCTTCCCCGTCTGAGACGACCGATGTGGGGCGGAAAATATTGCAGGACGCTCCCGGCACGGGCGGCTCTTTAGGGTGCGCGATTTCAGAAGCGATTGAAACGGCGGTTAAAACACAGAATTGCAGGTATGTTTTAGGAAGCGTTTTGAATCATGTAGTCTTACACCAATCCATTATAGGTATGGAAACGAAAATTGCTTTGGAAAAATATGGAATAGAGCCCGACATTATGATTGGGTGCGCCGGTGGCGGCTCGAATCTGGGCGGCTTTATCTCCCCGTTTATGGCGGACAAGCTTGACGGTAAGAACAATATCCGCTTTATCGCGGCTGAGCCCGTCTCCTGCCCTTCGCTGACAAGGGGCAGATACGCGCTTGATTTCGGCGATACAGGCAAAACCACCCCCCTGCTGATGATGTACACCCTAGGCAACGGCTTTATCCCCTCCCCCAACCACGCGGGCGGGCTTAGATTCCACGGCATGTCGCCGATAATATCCAAGCTTTACCATGACGGACACCTTGAAGCGGTCGCGCTTGAACAGAAAAGCGTGTTTGAAGCCGCGATTGAGTTCGCGCGCTGTGAAGGCACCCTGCCCGCTCCCGAATCGGCACACGCTGTACGGGTTGCTTTGGACGAGGCTGTTAAGTGTAAGGAAACAGGCGAAGAGAAAACAATCGTATTCGGGCTTTCCGGAACAGGCTACTTCGATGTGGCGGCTTATATGGCATATAATGCCGGAAATTTGACCGATTATATCCCCACCGATGAGGATTTGGCAAAAGGTTTTGCCACTTTACCCCAATGAACCGCCGCCGATGTTGGCGAAATTTTTAGTAATAATAGACAAATTAAGGTGGCATATTGGTTGTGTTGTTAATACAAAAAGCAGAAAATTCCTAACAAACTCTTAATAAAGTCAAAATTACGTTGACTAAAGTGTTTAGTAGTTGTATAATATAATAAACACTAAACAACAGAACCAATCACATAGAAAGAAAACGTAAGGAGAGAATAATATGTTCGTTAAGGAAGTCACAGTTAAAAATCAAGTTGGTTTGCACGCTCGCCCCGCTACTTTTTTTATTCAAAAGGCGAATGAATTTCGGTCTTCTATTTGGATTGAAAAGGAAGAAAGGCGGGTTAATGCCAAGTCCTTACTGGGTATTCTTTCGTTAGGAATAGTCGGCGGCACCGATATTAGGATTATAGCGGACGGCGCGGACGAGAAAGCCGCAGTGGAAGCTCTTACCGAATTGGTGGAAAGCGGCTTTAATGAAGACGGCAGATAGTGGGATTCCAAACAGGCTCTAAGGGTGGATTACGCCCAAATGCTTCTTAACAGCATAAACGCCTGCTGTAAAGGTCAGCCGATGCTTACGCTGTTAAATTCAAAGCTTGGATACTCTTTCAATTTTAAGATGCTTAAATTAGCGTTTTAAAATTGAAAGGGTGTATGCGAGCAGTTTTTTAGCGGGTATATTCGCGGGGTGTTTTTTTAGAATGCCGCCCTGCGTTATATTGCTTTGCTTTTAAGCAATGGTCTATCTTTCCTTTTTTTACTAAGGGAAGCTTACTTATGTGCGTTTATTTTTAATTTAAAGGAAAGAGCCGCTTTACGGCTCTTTTTATTTTTTAAAAATATACTTTTGCCGATAAAATTAATAAAAAGTTCACAAAATGTTGCATGAATTATGATATAATTGTATATATGTTAGTAATATTGCCGAGAGGAACAAAAAAAACCTAAAATTTTTATAAAGTTTTAACAAGCTCCTGACAGGCTTAGTATTACGGGAGCTATCCGATAAATGAAAGGATGTCCATAATTATGTCAAACAGGCTTTTTCAAGGTTTAATATGCCAAATGAGGGACGCAGTAGAGAGTGTTATAGGAGTAGTTGATGCGAACGCGACTATTATAGCGTGCAGCGAGCTTTCAAAAATAGGGACGACAAGCGAGTTTGTGTCGCTTGATTTAAGCGATTCGCAAGAGCTTTTCGTGAGGGACGGTTATACATACAAGCCGTTCGGCGCGAATGTTAAGCCGGATTTTGCCGTTTTTGTCGAGGGGGTTGATGAAAACGCCGCCAAATACGCAAACATTGTATCCATCACCTTAACCTCCATCAAGCAATATTATGACGAAAAATATGACAGGAACAATTTTATTAAGAATGTTATCTTAGATAATGTCCTCCCGGGCGACATTGTTGTAAAAGCGCGTGAACTGCATTTTAACAATGATTCGACCCGCGTTGTATTTCTTATAAGGGTTCTTTCCGCAAATGATGTTTCCTCCTTTGACGTTATACAAAACCTTTTCCCCGACAAAACCAAGGATTTTGTCCTTAACATTACGGAAACGGATATAGTTTTAGTGAAGGAAATCAAAAGCAGTACCGATTCTAAGGATTTGGAAAAGCTTGCCCGTTCTATATCGGACACGCTGTCAACCGAATTTTACACCCGCATTAACATCGGCATAGGCTCTGTGGTTACCGGCACAAAGGATTTGGCGCGCTCGTTTAAGGAGGCGCAGGTCGCCTTGGAGGTGGGCAAGGTTTTTGATACGGACAAGATTATCGTATCCTATGATAACTTGGGGATAGCAAGGCTGATTTACCACCTGCCGACCACCCTTTGCGATACGTTTTTGCAAGAAGTTTTCAAGCGCGGAGCAATTGAATCGCTTGACCATGAAACACTTTTTACCATACAAAGGTTTTTTGAGAATAATCTTAACGTATCCGAAACCTCGCGCAAACTTTTTGTCCACAGAAATACGCTGGTTTACAGGCTGGAAAAGATTAAAAAGCTTACGGGGCTTGATTTAAGGGAATTTGACCACGCTATTATCTTCAAAATAGCCCTTATGGTTAAAAAATATCTTTCGGCTAATCCGACAAAGTTTTAGAAAATGCTTGACATTGGAAAATGATTGTGCTAAAATATAAAATGAACTGAATAGGGGAGCTTGCGGTGCAGGCTGAGAGGAAGCGTTCCTGCTTCGACCCTTTAAACCTGATGCGGGTAATACCGACGTAGGGACATTTATTTCATATTTCAATGGTAATTCAAAGCGGATTCATTTTGCGGTAACTGCTCTTTGCGCTAAAATGAACAAGAGCTTTGGAGGAATCCTTGTTAATCTGTATGAACTGTCGCGCCTCGGATTTTCCGGGGCGTTTTTTGTTTTTGGGTTATTCAGTTAATTAAATAATAAGGATGGTTAAAAATGACGAAAAAATTAGTTTTAAGCGGAATTATGCTCGGAATGGCAACTGTGCTCAGTATGATTAAGGTTTATTCCCTTCCGATGGGCGGCTCAATTACCCTGCTTAGTATGCTCCCCGTTTGCTTGCTAAGTATAAAATACGGTGTAAAATGGGGACTTTTCACTGCTTTTACTTATTGCTTAATCCAAATTATGCTTGATTTAGGAAGTATCATGACGTGGGGACTTACAGCGGGGATGTGGCTCGGCTGTATAGTGTTTGACTATTTATTGGCATTTACGGTTTTGGGTCTTGCAGGGCTGTTCAGAAACAAGGGGATTGCGGGGATTACAGGCGGCATTTTTCTCACTTTAGCCTTGCGGTTTATCTGTCATTTTGCGGCAGGTGTTATTATCTGGGATGTATGGATGCCGGACGATTGGAGCAACATCTGGATTTATTCGCTTGCATATAACGGCTCTTACATGCTCCCCGAATTAGTCTTTACCCTCTTGGGAGCCGCCGCCCTCTTCGCCGCCCCTCAAACCCGCAAGCTCCTTGCGGACAATTGAAAATTGACAATGAATAAAAGCGGGGGATTTATTCCACCGCTTTTATATCTATTCAGTCATTTTATTTTGCGAATAACGCACAATATTTCGTAGGGGCGACCGCCCTCGGTCGCCCGAAATAATGCGTTATTGTCACTTTCGGGCGACCGGGGCGGTCGCCCCTACGAAATTCGCATTGTTAATTTACCTTATCCCAGAGTTACAATTATTTCATTTTCGTCTAAAAGCTTGTCGGCGGGAATAAAGTTTCCTTCCAGCTTTTCGCCGTTGAGAATCAGCTCTGTAACGCCGCTTTCGGCTTTTCGCGGGTTGTTAAAGGTCATTGAAAGCTGTTTGCCTCGGAAAGTCTTTTCAACGGTATATGAGTTCCAACAGGAGGGGATTGCGGGGTCAACCACCAATCCGTCCGCGTTCGGGCGCATACCTAAGATTCCCTCTATACAGCCTACCATAACGGTCGAAGCCGTACCCGTCAGCCAATGTACGTGCGAACGCCCTTCAAACGGAGAATTGACCGATTCGGTAAACTGACCGTGAGCATAAGGCTCGATTACGCGTATTTCAGCCTTATCATTCATAGCGGCAGGGGAAGATTCAAGGAAGTATTCATATGCCTTGTTGCCGTTCCCCAATAAAGCTTCGGCTAAAATAATCCAGCCTTGCGATTGCGAGAAGATTCCGCCGTTTTCTTTGGTATCGGGGTTGAAGATGTGCATAAGCGCGCCGTCAAAATAATGTTTAACGTAGGGCGGGTCAAGAAGCTTTGCACCGTATGGCGTGTTTAGCAGCTCATAAACGCTTTGCAGAGAGGTATCAGCCTGTTCCTTTGAAGAGAAGCCCGAAATAACGCCCCAGCTTTGCGGGTTGAGCCACATATTGGCTTCGAGGTCTTTCTTCGCGCCTACCACTACACCGTCCTCACGGATTCCGCGAACCCATCTGTCCTCGTCCCAGCATTTGGAAAGAGCCTCCGACAATTTGCCTTGAACCTCGTCTATATAGGACACGTAGTTTGCGTCCCCTTTATCCAGAGCATAGCCCTTAATCACAGTCATCGCATAGTATAATTGGAACGCTACAAAGGTGGATTCGCCTTTCGCACCTAAGCGCAGGCAGTCGTTCCAGTCCGCATGAAGTCCGGCGGGCATATTGTTAACGCCTAAACGCTCCATTGAGAATGTGATTGCCCTCTTTAAATGCTCGTAAACACTGTCCTCCCCGCCGTTGGCGTAGACAATCACCTCATCTAAAAACGCTTTGTTTCCGCTCTCTCCGATATACTTAACAATCGTGGGGAAAAGCCATAAAGCATCATCGGCGCGGTAGGACGGATGCCCCGTAGCTCTTACGTAGCTGTCATCATCGGGTGTATCCTCATGCCCTGCGTTATGGTTGAATTTTACAAGGGGCAGACCGCCGCCGTTATCAACCTGAGCCGAGAGCATAAACCGAATTTTTTCAGCCGCCAATTCGGGGTCAAGGTGAATAATCCCCTGTATATCCTGAACCGTATCGCGGTAGCCGTATCCGTTTCTGAGCCCGCAGTATATAAACGAAGCCGCCCTCGACCAGATAAATGTAATAAAGCACTGATAAGCGTTCCAGACGTTAATCATGTTATTGAACGCCTCGCAGGGTGTTTCGACCATGAAGTTTTCAAGCTTGGAATGCCAGTATCTTCTAAGCTCGTTGATTTCCTTGTCAACCTTGCCGGGCTCTTTATATTTTGATAGGATTTTATCGGCTTCGGAGGCATTTTTCTGCCCTAAAACGTAGATAATCTCTATCGTTCCGCCTGCCCCCAATGTCACGGCGGACTGAAGCGCGCCGCAGGAGTTGGCGTTGTAGTTCAAAGTATTGTCGCACCTGCCGTTTTCAACGGCGATGGGGTTGCCCAAATCGCGGTAACTGCCTATAAAGTGGTCGAGAGAGCCGTTATAGCCGCATATATCCGCGCCCACCATGCCGAAAAAGCGCACCGATTTGTTGGCGGCACTTTCATCCTTA
Source organism: Oscillospiraceae bacterium (assembly GCA_009777725.1). Classification (GTDB taxonomy): domain Bacteria; phylum Bacillota; class Clostridia; order Oscillospirales; family Ruminococcaceae; genus UBA946. The sequence goes on from WRLG01000021.1 coordinate 35,754, forward strand.
TTGCTGTTTTCATTGATATGCTGGATGATTTTATTTTCGTCAAACGCGGTTCTGGATATAAACTGGGAATACTGCAGGTTGATTTGGTCCTGCTCATAGTTGCCCTCATTTGTAAATTCGCAGAAGCCGTAAACCGAAAGCTGACGGGGTTTATCGGAGGCGTTTGTTATAACAGCCCTCCAGACCTCGTAGGTTTGATTCAGCGGCACGTAATACGTAACCTCCGATTTGACGTTTTCGTATTCCGCCGATATGATGGTATAAGCCGTGCCGTGGCGGCATTTGCTCTTATATCGGTCAAGCGGCTTGCCCACGGGCTGCCATGAAGCCGACCAATAATCCGCGGTTTCGTTATCTCTGATGTAAATATATCTGCCGGGGAGCGCAATATTTGTATTAAACCTGTAGCGGAGAATACGCCCGTTCGCCCCGGATTTCACAAAGCTGTACCCTGCGGCGTTATTAGAAATAATCGCGCCGTATTCAGGCGAGCCCAGATAGTTTGCCCAAGGCGCGGGCGTGTTCGGCTTCGTGATGACATACTCTTTTTTTTCAAGGTCAAAGCGTCCGTAATTCATAAAAAACACTCCTCATTTAAGACTATTAAGACTATACATTAATTTTAACATTAATCTCCAATATTTGCAACTGAAAATAAAAATTTAACAATTAATCATTATATTATTAATTTTTTTTCTTGAATATAACAAATTTGCTTAAAAAATAATTCCCTATAAGAATAAAGACCTGCGCTATCAGCTTCATAATATGTTCGTTAAAACCAAAGACCTCTACCGTCAGCATCATAAACCCAATTTCGAGAAAATAAGTTGTCAGCCTTGCGCCGAAAAATTTCTCCGCTTGCTCAAACCAATCCGCTTGTCCGTGTGATTTGCTCTTAAAAACAAAGATTTTATTGGTAAAAAAAGCAAAGGTAACCGCGCAGACCCATGAAATGGTCGTTGCGGCGGCTGTGCCCGCGCCCAAGCGGTAAGCCGCAAACTGCGAAGCAATAGAGACGATTGTAGTTAAACCGCCGAAAAATACATAACTCAGCTTATCCTCGTGGGCGCGGCATAGTTTTTCCAGCGGCGGGGGCAATATTTTCACTATTCTTTCAAAAATCATGCTATTCTCCTTAAAATTTAGATAAAGTGTAGACAAGAATAATAAAGTGTGGTATGATATAAATATATAATATTTATGCCTTATTGTCAAGGCTTTACACAAAGACCCGAAAGGATTTTTTCATGTCAAAGAAAATCATGTGCTTAATTACAGTCTTTCTGATTCTTATTTTAACGAGTTGCTCGGCAAGCAGTGCCAAGCCCGTGGAAACAACGGCGGATACGACCGCCTTAGAAGCACTTGCCTTCCCCTTTGCCTTTACCGCAGAGAATGTGTTCGGCAATACCGTTACCGAAGAAACCTTGGGCGAAAGGGAGCTGTTTTTCGTTCATTACTGGGCGACTTGGTGCGCCCCTTGTGTGCAGGAAATGCCGGATTTAGCCAAAATAGCGGAGGAATACAGCGACAGGGTCGGCTTTATCGGTCTGGTCAGCGATTTCGGCTCAAATTCAAGCGGTGCGAAAAATATTGCCGAAACCTCGGGCGTTCCCCAATCTTTTATAATGGTTGACGCGGAAAACGAGGCTTTGTCGCCTCTGCTTTCAATGGTTCAAAGCGGATATGTACCGACAACGGTGATTATAGACGGCAACGGAAAAATGCTTACAGCCCCCCTCATAGGAGCATACGGTGAGCTTTACGGAACGGTTCTTGATACAATTTTAGGAGTTCCCCCGGAGGTAACCCCATGATAAAAAAAGAAAATCTTTTACGCGTGGTTTTGCTTGCTGTCGGCATTGTCATGATATTGGTGGGCATTTATCGCGGAGAGCTTTACGAAATAATGAAAAAAGCCGTTGTAGCTTGCTTGGAATGTATCGGAATAGGATGAGTTATAATTAAAAATAAAAGATTGTTTTCGCAAATTGCATTTTTTTTGCTCCAAAACCCGCTTCTAAAGAATTTTTTTACGGGGGACATCTATCGCGGCAGACTGAAAATGCTCTGCACGCCCGGGCTCAACTGCTACTCCTGCCCTGCGGCGGTTACGTCCTGCCCCGTGGGTGCTATGCAGCTTTTCTTAGCGGGTGCAAAACATAGCGTGAGCTTGTTTGTCACAGGCTTTTTGGTCACAAGCGGCGTTGCTTTCGGGCGGCTTATCTGCGGCTTTGTCTGCCCGATGGGGCTTTTGCAGGATTTGCTTTATAAAATCAAAGCACCGAAGTTTAAAGCCCGCTTTCGTTATATTCAATACATAAAATACCTCATACTCGCATTATTTGTAATGATACTGCCTTTTGCCGTCAGGAACGAATTATCCGGGTTGGGTTCGCCTTGGTTTTGCAAATACATCTGTCCGGCGGGGACTGTATTCGGAGCATTGCCGCTGTTTGCCGCTAACTCTTTTTTGCGCGGCTTCGCGGGGGTGCAGTTTGCTTTCAAGCTTATGGTAGCCTCCGCCGTTTTATCTGCGGCTATTCTGAACTACCGCTTTTTTTGCAGGGTTCTGTGCCCGCTGGGTGCGTTTTATTCGCTGTTTAACCGAACCGCTTTTATTAAAATTCGCTTTAACTGCGAAAAATGCGTTTCCTGCGGAGATTGCTCTAAGGCTTGTCACCTTAAAATAGAGCCGCCTTTAGAGCTTAATTCGCCCGAGTGCATGAGATGCGGCAATTGTATCCGCGCTTGCGGCTCGTCCGCTTTGAGCTATAAGTCCGAGAGGGCAAAATCTTAAAGTTTAGAATGAAAGGAAGTTTTGCAATGAAGTACGCAATAGGAATTGACGTTGGAACAAGCGGGACTAAAACGGTGCTCTTTGATTCCCGCGGAGAGGTAATCGCCTCCGCAACGGCTGAATACCCCCTTTACCAGCCGAAAAACGGTTACGCCGAGCAAGAGCCCGCCGACTGGTGGGCGGCGAGCGCGTCTACGGTAAAAGCCGTTTTGAAAAAAAGCGGGGTTAACCCCTCCGACATAGCGGGCATCGGTCTTTCCGGGCAGATGCACGGTCTTGTCATGCTAGACGAAAGCAACGCCGTTATACGCCGCTCCATCATCTGGTGCGACCAGCGCACGGCAAAGGAATGTGAAGAAATTACCGAAAAGGTAGGGGCAAAAAGGCTGATAGAGATTACGGCAAACCCTGCTCTTACAGGTTTTACCGCCTCTAAAATTCTTTGGGTGCGAAATAACGAGCCGGAGAATTATGCGCGCTGTAAGCATATCCTTTTACCCAAGGACTATGTCCGATTCATGCTTACGGGAGAATACGCCACCGAGGTTTCCGACGCTTCGGGTATGCAGTTGCTTGACATACCGCGCCGCTGTTGGTCGGATGAGATTTTAGAGAAGCTTGATATTGACAGTTCCCTGCTTGCTAAAGTATATGAATCCCCGGAAATTACCGGATATATTACAAAGGAAGCCGCCGCCCTTACAGGGCTTTCGGAAGGAACGCCCGTTGTCGGAGGAGCAGGCGATAATGCCGCCGCCGCCGTGGGTACGGGTGCGGTATCGGACGGCAAGGCGTTTACTACAATCGGTTCAAGCGGCGTTGTATTCGCTCATACCTCCGGCATATCCATCGACCCGCAAGGAAGGGTTCATACCTTTTGCTGCGCCGTCCCGGGCTGTTGGCATGTTATGGGGGTAACGCAGGGCGCGGGGCTTTCGCTTAAATGGTTCAGAGATAACTTTTGCGGGGCGGAAAAAGAAACGGCAAGGCTTATGGGGGTTGATGAATATGAGCTTATGGATAAACAGGCTAAAACCGTCCCCATCGGCTCAAACAGGCTTATCTATCTGCCTTATTTAATGGGAGAACGCACCCCCCACTTAGACCCCGATGCGCGGGGAATGTTCTTTGGCTTGTCCGCCGTACATACGAAAAAGGAAATGCTCAGGGCTGTTATGGAGGGAGTTGCCTTTTCGCTAAAGGACTGTGTAGAGATTTGCCGTGCTATGGGCATCAGCGTGTCCGACATGACGGCTTGCGGCGGCGGCGGCGCGTCACCGCTTTGGCGGCAGATGCTTGCGGATTTATACGGCTGCCCCGTTAAGACCTCCTCTTCAAAGGAGGGTCCCGCTTTGGGGGTTGCTATCCTTGCCTTTGTCGGCGCGGGGGTTTACGAGAGCGTTCCCGCCGCTTGCGAGGCGATTATCAAGTCGGCTCAGGTTCAGCAACCCATAGAGGAAAACACGCCCGTTTATGATAAATATTATAAATTATACACCGAGCTTTACCCCGCGGTTAAGGAAAAATACGCGGTTTTGGCGGGGCTAAGTTAGTGGGTAGTGGGTTAGTGATTAATGGTTAGTAAGTTTTGAGCGGCAGGTATTCAGCGGGAGATTTTCCCTCCGCTGAATACCTGCCGCCTGCTAATCACTACCTATTAATCACTAACTTAATCCGTTCCAAAGCTTCTTCTAAAATTTTTCGCGGGCAGGCGATGTTAATGCGCCAAAACTCCTCCCCCTCTTTTCCGAAAATCAAGCCGTTGCAGAGCCATAACTTTGCTTGATTTAAAAACAAATCCTCCAGTCGGCGGTTTTTAATCCCTAAACTTGAAAAATCAAGCCATACAAGGTAAGTCCCCTCCGTGGGAATCAGCTTTATCCCCGCAGCTTCGGCAAATTCGGAAACAGCGCGGATATTGCCCGCAAGATATTCTTTGAGTTCATCAAGCCAACTGCCGCCGTAACGATATGCCGCTTCACAGGAGACAAGCCCCATGGTGTTCAGCTGTGAATAGCCGCTTGCTTCAAGCCCGTCAACAAACCTTTTGCGTAAGTCGGGGTTTGTTATAAATATATTTGAGGCTTGCAGTCCGGCTAGGTTAAAGGTCTTGCCGGGCGAGGTAAGGATGATGGAATTATCTGCAAATTTGGGATTCAGAGCCGCAAATACCGTGTGCCTGTGCGGCTCATATACGAAGTCGCAATGAATCTCGTCCGAAGCGACAAGCACCTTATGCCTAAGGCAGATTTCTCCCATTTTGGTTAATTCTTCGGCAGTCCATACCCGTCCTACAGGATTGTGAGGACTGCAAAGAATAAACAGCTTTACTTTATTCTTGATAATTTTGCGTTCAAAATCCTCAAAATCAATGCTATATCTTCCATCGCGGTAAACCAGTGAATTGTTAACAAGCTTTCGGCTGTTATCGAGGATTACGTTTGCAAACGGGTGATAGACAGGCTGTTGGAGCATTACGCTGTCGCCCGCCTCCGTAAACGAGCGGACCGCAACGGCAAGCGCGAAAACAATCCCGGGCGTAAGCACAATCCATTCCGTCTCGCTTTTATAACCAAACCGCTCCGAGAACCACGATTGCACCGCTTCAAAATAACTGTCCTCCGGCTCGGAATAACCGAATATGCCGTGCCGGGCGGATTTTACAAGGGCTTCCTCGACTTCCGCAGGAACTTTAAAGTCCATATCCGCAACCCAAAGGGGCAAAACATCTGCAGGCTTGCCGCGTTTTTCGGCACAGTCCCACTTCAAAGAGCCCGTGTTTTTTCGGTCGTGGATTATATCAAAATTATATTTCATCAGAGCACTCCCTCAATACCAGCTGTCATAACCGCTGTCATCTTCAAAATAATCATCCTCATCGGGGACGGTTGTTTGTATATCCTCGGGGGTAACGGGAGGGGTTTCGGGATAATCCGGGGGAGGCGGCAAGCTTGCTCCGCCCTCAATGATTGCCGAACCATCGCCGTAGCTTGAATAATTGCTCCTTGACATAAAGGTCTTGATTCCGCTTACGACCGCCAAAGATAAGCCTCTTTGATGCTCCGCGTTCGCCAAAGCCATCGCCTCGGTGTAGTTCGTTACAAATCCTAACTCTACCAAAACGGAGGGAAATTCCTGCTGCTGTGTTACAAAGAAATAATTATACTTCGCTCCCCTGTTCAAATCGCCTCCGCCGTGAACCTTGGTTGACAGATAGCTCCCTAAGGAGGCGGATATGCTTCTGGCAAGCGGCTGTGAAAACGGTGAGAAGTAAAATACCTCCGCGCCCTTACCGCCCGAGCTTGCCGCGTTGCAATGGATTGAGATGAACATATCCGGGTTATACCTGCGCGCATACGAAGCCCGCTGGTCGGTAACAAAAACCTCGCTCTCGGTATTCAAGCGGTAAACCCTTGCGCCCTCATCTGTCAGCTGTCTTTCCAATAATTTTGAAACGGCTAGATTCGCTTCCTGTTCCTTAATATGACCGACCGCCCCGGGGTCAAATTTTCCCGGACCTGTAAAGCCGTGCCCCGGGTCGATTACAACCGTAGCTCCGCGGAGGCTGGTTTTGTAGCCTTTAAACCGTAACACCAAGTTGCCCGCATCATCGTACTTAGCGGTTACTCCGGCATAGATTCCCTGCTGGCGAAGCTGTAAGGTAAGGCGGGTTTTAGTCATTTCGCCGACCTCGTGTGTGCTCCACCGCCCCTCCGTAAATACCGCTGAATCGGGGAATCTTATATTTCCTGCCGATACGCTCGTGATATAGTCAAAAGTTATGACGATTCCCGAGGCATCGAAGGAAGAAACCGCGCCTCCGCTGAAATTCTGACCTGCGTAGGATATGCTGAAAGGTGCTCTCGAAGGCATTTTGAGCGATATGAAAGTGTCCGCGCCGTCCTTTCCGGCGGCGGTTATGCTTATCGGGTTTGAGCCTAACGGGCGGTTCGCAAGCACAGTGACCGAATCGGTGCGAACCCGCTTGCCCGAGTTGGTCAGGTAATAATCCGTTCCCGCGTAAGTAACTTTTTTAACGATATAATCCAAAGTTCCGGCAGGTAAGCGCGACATATCCGGCGTAGGGATATTGTCGGTAGACCTGTAGTCATAGGTCATGGTATTGTCGTTATTGACCGACAGCAGGCTTCCGCTGAAATCATTTAATATCTCGGCTAAAGCATTTACGATAATCTTCGCTCCCGTTCTTGATTCGTTAAAATTGCCCGTTTTGGTCGGATAAGTGCCGTAAAACTCAACATTCCCCAAATCAATATCCTTTCCCCTTATCCCCTGCGGTGCGGTGTAATAGCCGATATATTTGGTATAGTTGGAGTTGGGGTCAAGCTCGTCAAGCTGGCTTTCGACCTCTTTTAGGGTAACGCTTTTGCCGTTTATTTTCGCGGTTACGACAGAGCCCTTGTATGCAATCGCGCTTAAAGCTATCGTTGATTGCTCCTCAACCCTCATTGTATCGCCTACGGGCTCGGCACTTCTCAATACCTTTATGGTTCGCGTAATCCTGTATGTAACAGTCCTTGCCTTACTCCGAAACGTAAAGGTGTTAACGCCGACATCCAGCTCTTTAACAAAGTAAAATCTCCCCGCTTCGTTCAAAACAATAGGGTCGCCTTGAAAATAAACCTCAAAGTTAGGGTCAAAGGTTCCGGCGAAAATAGCAGTCGGTTCTTCGGTGGTGAAAGTCGTTTTGGTCGGCAGGGTCATTTCAAGCTCGTTATTCAAGCCTTCCAAGTCAATTCTGTCGTCAAAATGCTTTATCAAAACAGTCGTTGACGACATCATATTTCTATCCAGCGCGGAAAGCGAGTTAAACGCACTGCCGCCGTAAGACCCGTACCCGCCCGCTTCAATTACCTGCTTGACAAGCTCATCGGGAGAGCCCCAGCCCGCCGCGTCTGTGCAGATTCGTTCGTTCCTGTGGTTTACAAACATAGGCACATCGGCTGACTTAGCGCGCTCATCCCACCAAGATACAATCTCATTAAACGGCAGAAGCGAACTTGACCGCGAGCCGTCCGCGCGCAATATGATAAAATCGGCATAACCGTCATGAATATAGCCCACGGTATCGGCATACCCATCGGTAAGAGCCTCGAAGTCTACCGCTGTATTTGAGCCCTCCTGCTTGGTTGTGTAGTTTGCCCATACATCGTTTATGGCGATTCCGACGGGGATTGTATTATTGGTCTTGCGTATAGCGTCGGCGGCAAGGCTGAACACGTAAGCACCGTTATCCAAAAGCCAGTTATCAAAACCGATTCCCGAGCCGTCCCTCATATAATCATTGAGAGAGCCGACATTTTTAGACGAATAATAGCCGTCTAAAATGATTCCGTCAACGGGGTATTTGGCGGCGAAAGTGTGAACGCGCAAAGCTAACAGGTCGATTCGATGCTGTAAATCTAAATCTGAATTTTCCGATAAAGCAAAATTAATGTTAAAATTTAAATATACGTAAAGCCCGCGCCCCTTAGCCGCTTCAACGGCGTATTCAACGGCGGCTTTTTTTACGGCTTGGTTTAGGTCGGCACTATAAAGGCGTTCTCCTTTATAGTCGGTATTGATTATCACCGAGTTAAGGCGATGCGATTCCGCTCGGTCAAGCATTTTTTCGACCTGAGCCGCGATTGTCTCATCGTCTGGCAAAATGCCGTTTGAGTCGGGAGCGGCATAATCCATCGTGGGCGTTATGTAAACCCCGCGCATCTCCTCGGGAAAGCTGAACATCGGAAAATATTCCGGCGTGACGAAAGCCTCCAGCTCCTCATCTCTGTTGAGGTCATACTGCGGCTCGATATAAACGTAGTTGAGCTCCTCCTCCGCAAACGCCTTAAATTCCGCAAAGCACCCTAATGACGGAAGAGCCATCAGCACCGCCGTCATAAAAGATAATATTCGCAAGCTTCTTTTCTTATTCATTTTCGTTCAACATTTCCTATCCTGTTAAAATTTAACCGATTCGCTTTTTTTGTGTGTGCGGAACGGGCAAACCCATCCCCTACTGTCAATTGTTGAGGCGTTTTATGTTTGCAAGTTCCGTTTCCGCCTGTTTGGCAACAGAAGCGGGCGGGTTAAACAGTGAATCGTATCTGAAAATGGCGTAGCCGCCGTATTTTTCGAGGGTTTTGCTGTATTGTATTTGGCGCGCAATAATATCTGAATTGTTTAGCCATTCGCTCCTGCCTGTTCCCGCGTAATTATCCGCCGCGCCGATTTTATATGCGGCAAGCCCGAACACAAGCTGAACATCCTTTCTTGTCACCATATCGCGCCATTCGCGGCAGGTTCTTTCATAGGGCAAGTGCCCGTTTTCAAAGCCGTAATAAATTTGCGGTAATATGTAATCGCAGTAGCCGGGGCTTGTGACCCATGTTTTAACGTCCGCATAAAGCTCCTTGTAATTATTTTCAACACTGCCCTGCGGGGAAATCCCGAAAACAACAGTTGGGTTAGATTCTTTAATGGTTCTGTACAGCTGCCTTACCATGCCGTTTACGTTTCTGATTCTCCAATCGGAAAGGGAGAGCGTTGTCTTGGAGGCTTTATAAGCCGCGCTGTCAAAGCTTGCCGCCGTGGTCGGGTAAAAATAATCGTCAATCTGGATGCCGTCAACATGGTAGCCTCTGATAATCTCGGCAATCCCATCCGCAATAAGATTTCTTACGGCTGTGTAGGCGGGGTTAAAGTACCACCTGTTCCCCGATTTTACTATATAATGCCCTCTGTAAGTATCGCTGTTATACCACTTTTTTACAGTATATGAATTAGGCAACGCTTTCATCTCATCATCGCTCATAAGCCGCATCGGGTTAACCCAAGCATGGAAGGAAAGCCCCCTGTCGTGAGCTTCTTTGAGCATAACTTCAAGCGCGTCAAAGGCGGGCTTCGCGCCAAAAGTTCCGTTATAATTATCGGTAGAGGGGAATAGCTCGGAGTGATAATAAGCATCCCCGAATGCGCGGACGTGGACATAAACGGTATTTATCCCCATGCCCTTAGCATTGTCAAAATATTTACCGATTGAGTCGGTAAACTGCTCCTTGGTTTTATTTTTAAGGATTGATTGGAATTCAAGATATGTAATCCAAATGCCCTTTTGCTCCTTGAAGTTAAGCGCGTTATATTGGTCATAAGGATAAACCGCTGTCGTCCCCAATGAGGACTTCAATGCGGAGGAATCTGCCTTTAAGCCGTTCACGGCAACCATAGCATTACCGCTGAACCCCGATAAAAGGCTGATTATCAGCAAAACACTGACATAACATTTGTAAAACATTGTAAAATACTTCCTTTTCGCTAAATTTTTCAGCCCACAGCTTTATTATACATGATTTATGCCGCCAAGTCAAGCAACTTCGTTATGATATAATTATACCAAAAACGCCAATAAAAATCAATTTACAATTAGGTTACAAAAGAAGCAAGGGAGCTCTTTGGCGGAGTAAAAAATGAAATGAAACGCGAGATATTAAGAGAATAAGAGAAATAAAGAGAGATATTGAGAGATTTAGCGATATATATTAAAAATACGGCAAAATACCGTTTGACATGGATTTTACAACTATTGTATAATGAGTAGTGTAAAAAAATATAAAGCTAAGGAGAATAATTATGTCAACTTATATGCCAAAGGCAGGAGATATAACCCGTAAATGGTATCTGCTTGACGCGCAGGGGAAATCCTTAGGGCGGGTAGCGGCGCAAGCGGCGCACATTTTGCGCGGTAAACACAAGCCGACCTACGCGCCTCACGCGGATTGCGGAGACCATGTTATTGTAATCAATTGCTCAAAAGCCGTCCTTACAGGGAAAAAATTGGAGCAAAAAACTTACAAGTGGCACACAGGCTGGATTTCCGGCTTAAAGGAAATAAAATACAGCGACATGATGAAAAAAGAGCCGGAGAGAGCGATGATGATTGCCGTTAACGGTATGCTCCCGAACACTACACTGGGCAGGAAAGCCTTGACGCGTCTTAGGGTTTATCCGGGCGCGGAGCATAAACAGCAGGCGCAGATGCCGGTAAATTACGAGGTTAAAGGATAAAAGGGAGGGTTAATAAAATGTACGAATCAAAGCATAAGTTTTTTTACGGAACGGGGAGAAGAAAGAGCTCCGTAGCCAGAGTAAGAATTTATCCGGGCAGCGGTAATATAATGATAAATAACAGGGAAATTGATGATTATTTCGGCTTAGAGACCTTGAAGCTGATTGTAAGACAGCCCCTAAACCTTACGGGGACTACCGATAAGCTTGATATATCCTGCACCGTAACAGGCGGCGGCGTTACCGGTCAAGCGGGCGCGATTCGCCATGGTGTTTCCAGAGCGTTACTGCTATATGACGGCGAGCTTCGCCCCGCACTGAAAAAAGCGGGCTTCCTAACCCGCGACCCGAGAATGAAGGAAAGAAAGAAATACGGCTTAAAAGCCGCACGGCGCGCGCCGCAGTTTTCTAAGAGATAATTTTAAGCAAGACATTGCTTTTAAATTCCTTTGCGAAAATCGTCTGCACCACTTACGGAGTGAGCGGTGCAGACGATTTTTTGAGCGTTGGTAATCAACTCACCCCTCCCCTTTCCCAAACATCAAAGCGACAAACACACCCGCCGCAAAGCATACCACCCCGACAGCCGTAGCAGCATTCAGCCCCAAACCATGCGGAAACAGGGGGATTACCGAGCCTGCAACCATTCCTATTATCGCGCTGTAGACCGTTAGCTTAAATTTATTCAAAAGTAACAAAACCAGCTTAGCACCTAGTACAATACCCAGAAATATGCCGATTGCCGCCGGGATTATTACGGCAAAATCAAATCCCTTTAAGGCTTCCATAAACATGTCATAAACACCGAATGCCAAAAGAATAAAAGCCCCCGATATACCCGGCAGAACCATAGCGATTGCCGCGGTAAAGGAATAAAGAGCAATCTTCAGAAAAAATACGGTGTCAACGCCTTGCGCGGCACTTGCTTCAAACGCGCCGAGTTTTTCCATAAAAAAAAGCGAGGCGACCAAGGCAAAGCCCAGAGCAAAGGGCGGTATGCAGGAAGGCTTGAATTTTTCCCCCTCCGCCGTTATTTTTATAATCAGCGGCAATCCGCCCAGAATAAGCCCCATGAAAAACAGGTTGGTTTGAATCTCGAAGCTTGCCATTAAAAAGGTTATGACATGGGCAAACCCTATAAGCCCGAGCAGAGAGCCTATACCGAAAAAAATTAAAAATATAAGGTTCTTTTTGATTTCTTTGAAATTAAGGGCAAAAGCTTGGCATACGGTGTCGTAACAGCCGAAAATCACCAAAAAAGTCCCCCCGCTCAGCCCCGGAATTACATGGGCTATGCCGTATACGATTCCGTAAAATAATGCTGATAAATTCCGCATAAATATAATAACCACGCTTCCTTTAAATAATGTACAATTTACAGTTTACAATGTACAATTACAATCTTTGCCGTTGCGCTTTCGGGTAAAAACGCCTCAAATGCGGATAATGCCCAAGAGGCTAAAGAATAATATGACACTAAGGAGCTAAGAGAAAATGATATTATTGCTTTGTTTAAGGCAATAATATCATTTGTGGTGGTTGATTTTATGATTGAATTTCGTCATCAAGCGAGTTGTCACTGAAATCTTCGGTTGTTTGGTCGGGGTAATCCATTTCATTGTATATACTGATTACTCCCGAGTTGAGCCCTGCCTTATTGCTTGTAAATGTATCTAAAACTGTAATCCCATCCTCAGCATACACATTAATCACCCGCGAAAAATCTCTTTTTTCTACTCTTTCGCGTTGAATCCTTAAAGCTTCTTCGGGAGAAGATGGCATTTTAGTGTATAGTTCGGATTTACGAACATAACCCACTTCTCCGTTGTCCCCCTCAGCCCCTATTAAGTCGGGCTCATATTCAGTAATTCCGTCTGCTTGCAAAGCAGTGCCGAAAGTTTCATTGGATTGGTTAACAGGATAAGTAGGTCTTTGAACAATTCGTCCTTCTCGATTCCTAAGGTTGTTAGGCAATACATAATCCGCGCGAGTGGCAATACCTATACCTGCAGACATTCCCAGTATTAGTGATAAAGCGACCGCGCTTGTTTTTAGTATTTTCATGATTAACTCCATTCTTCTGCCGTTGCTATTGTGCTGTTGAACCTTTTCACTAGTGATTATATTGATAATAACACTTCCTAAATCGGTTGTCAAGCGAATTTATAATTTTCCGCCATTTGTACAACATATACACATGCACAATAAGATAATTTGTTGTTATTTACCATAAAATTTTGTTTTTTCACTTTACATAAACTGTAAACTGTACATTGATTTAATATTTCAGCAACGGTATATGCTCAAAGCCTTCAAGCAGCTTATCAAGGCAGTCGAAAGCCGCCCTTGTTCCCTTGGCAACGCAGGTTACGGGGTCTTCGGGTATGTTGCACTTAACGCCCAGTCTAAGCTTGATAAGCTTGTCCAGCCCGGATAAAAGCGCGCCGCCGCCCGTCAGATATATGCCGTTTGCGAAAACATCCCCCACCAGCTCGGGGGGTGTTTTTTCAAATACAGCTTTAATTCCGGCAATAATTTCCTCCACGCAGTCTATGATTGCCTCGTATATGTCGTAATCATTAATCTCCAAAGATTCGGGAAGCCCGCGAACCAGATGCCTGCCCTTGACGATGTATTTCCTGCTGCCGTCCGGGTTATAGATATTCGCTATGGCGGTCTTTGCCATTTCCGCGCTCCGTTCGCCGATTAACACCCTGTATCTGCCGCTGATATATTTGGCGATAGCCCTGTCCATCTTATTCCCCGCAAGCTTGACGGAGGATTTTGCTACCACCCCGTTAACGGAAATAACAGCAATGTCTGTAGTCCCCCCGCCTATATCGACCACCATGTTACCGTCCGGGCGGGATACATCAACCCCCGCGCCCAACAGCGCGGCGACCGGCTCTTCAATCAGATACACCCTCCTTGCGCCCGCGTTTTTAGCGGCTTCAATTACGGCGCGGCTCTCCACATCGGTGGTGGAGGACGGTATGCACATGATTATGCTCGGCATAAGAAGCTGCTGCCCCGTAACCTTTCCGATAAAAGCCGCTATCATCTCCTTGGTCATTTTATAGTCGGAAATCACGCCGTCTTTGAGCGGGTGCACCACGGCGATATAGTCCGGCGCGCGCCCAACCATGCGGTGCGCCTCGTTCCCTACCGCAATGACCGCTTCCTTGCGCTTATCGTAAGCGATAATTGACGGCTCGTTTAAAACAAGTCCTTTGTTCCCCATTGTGATTAAAACATTCGTTGTGCCTAAATCAATTCCTATGTCCATATCTGCTACCTCTATTCATTATGAATTGCCGCCGCGGCTGCCGCTAAAATCACCCTATCCGCACCTTCCTCTTGAAGCAGGCGCGCGCACTCGTTAAGGGTTGCCCCGGTAGTGATTACATCATCGCATAACAGCACCGTTTTGCCTTTGAGCATTTCTCCTTTAGTCAAACCTTTATGCGGCAAAGGAATATAATACTGCCCTTTTACATTTTCTGCCCGTTCTGCCGCGTTCATCGTATGCTGTTCTTTTTCGGAATCATGCTTGAAGATGCAGTCCGTGCGTTTTTCTATCCCCAAAAGCTTTGCCAATTCATCGGCAATGAGCTCCGAATGATTATAGCCGACCTTTTTCTGCTTTTTCTTCCCCATAGGGACGGGGATTACGTAATTTATACCCTCCGAAAGTCCGACATCGCAAAGCCGCGAAAAAATTTCACCCGCAATGATTTTAACAAAATTTAATTCTGCCGAATACTTCAGCTTTATAACCGCTTCCTTAATCACTCCCGTATAAATCGCGGCGGCTGTATATTCATAAGCATGACCGTCAAGCCATTCAATTTTATTGTAGCAATCGCCGCAGCAAAGCTGTTCCCATCTGATAAATCCATCGCAAAAGGGGCATCTGTTAGGGAAGATGATGTCAGCTATAAAGTCCTTTAAAGCTTCACTCCTCATCGCTTCCTCCTGCACATTCCAAAGCGGAGCCGGAGCCGATTGCCTTTTCCAGCATATCTTTAAGACATGTATAGCGCAGGGTGCGCCTGTTATTCGCAACCATCGCGCAGACGACATTTTTTGAGCCGACTATAATCAGCAGTTTCTTCGCCCGCGTTACGGCGGTATACAGCAGGTTGCGGTAATAAAGCTTATCAAATCCGCCCAAAAGCGGGAGGATTACCGCGTTAAACTCGCTCCCTTGGCTTTTATGCACTGTGATTGCATACGCTAATTCAAGCTGCTCCAGCATTTCAAACGGATATTCGCAAGTCCTGCCGTCAAAATCAATCACCAGCTTGCCCTCGCTTCGGTTAACTTTTGTAATCATGCCTATATCGCCGTTGTATATGCCTGTCCCCGTTTCGCCGTCCTTGCTCCACTCTATGTCGTAATTATTTTTAATCTGCATAACCTTGTCATGAACGCGGTATGTGCCAAACAGCCCCTTAACCTCGCTTTTAGTCAAGGCGGGCGGGTTTATGGCTTCTTGAATCGCTTTATTCATCTCATAAACGCCCAGCGTCCCCTTTCTTGACGGGCACAAGGCTTGTATATCGTCATAGGGCGAATATCCGTATGCAGAGGGAAGCCTGTTTTTTATTAAATCCACTACTGTATCCGAGGCTTTGCTTTGGCTTAGTCTTTGCAGAAAGAAAAAGTCATTATCCGAGCGGGAGAGGTCGGGGGGGATTCCGTTTACAATCGCGTGCGCGTTAGTCACGATACAGCTTTGCCGCGCTTGGCGAAAAATTTCAGACAGATGAACCACCGTCAAGCCGCCCGAATCCAGCATGTCCTTTAGTACATTCCCCGCGCCCACTGACGGAAGCTGGTCCGAATCCCCTACCATAATCAGACGGCAAGACAGCTTTAACGCCCGCAGAAGCGATTCGAAAAGCAACGAATCCACCATAGACATCTCATCAATGATGATAACATCGCACGATAGCGGATGATTCTCGTTATGCTTAAATCTGGGCTTGCCGTTTTTATCAAAAATAACTTCAAGCAGGCGATGGATAGTTTTCGCATTATACCCGGTAAGGTCGGACACACGCTTGGACGCTTTACCCGTCGGAGCGGCAAGCATCACTTTCAGCCCGCTTTGTTCATAGAGCGATATGATGGCTTTAAGCGCGGTGGTTTTTCCCGTACCCGGTCCGCCGGTTAAGATGATAAAGCCCTGCGAGAGGGCGAGAGCGATTGCCTTTCGCTGAGCGGCGGCGTATGTAATGTCCTTCGTTTTTTCTTCTATATCAATCAGCGGGGCATAATCCGATTCGGAAGCTTTAAAACAGCTGTTCATGGCTGACAGTCTGTCTGTTATATATTGCTCGGCGATAAAATAATCGCTTAAAAAAACAAAGTCCCTCCCGCTTTTGCAATATATATTAAAATGATTTTCACTGCACTCGTTTTTCAAAGCTTCATCGAAGCGTTCCGGCGCAACGCCGAGCAGGAGCAGGGCTTTTTCCTTTAATCTGTCATAGGGCAGGCAGGTGTGACCGTTTTGGGCGTTTCTTAATAAAACACAACGGATTCCCGCCTTGATTCGGTTTTCGCAGTCGTGCGGAATTTCCAGCATTTTTGCTATATTTTCGGCTTTTTCAAATTCAAGCTCAATACCGTTTTCGCATAACGCGTAAGGGTTTTCCTTTATGATGTCAACCGCATACCGCCCCCATCTTTTCCACGCGCCTACGGCTACGGAGGGGCGGACGTTATATTGCGAAAGGAATATCATAAGTGCGCGTATACCGAAAATTCTCTTGAATTCCAGAGCGATTTCATCGGCTTTTTTTTTCGTAACGCCCTTGATGTCCGCAAGCAATTCCGGCTCGTTTTCAATGACTTCGAGTGATTTGTCTCCGAATTTCTCCACGATTCGCTTTGCCAGAGCGGCTCCCACTCCTTTTATAACGCCGGAGGAAAGGTATTTTTGGATTGAAGCCTCGGTAGCGGGCATCGTCCTTTCGCATAATACCGCCTTAAACTGCACCCCGAATTTCGGATGCGTAGCATATTCGCCTCTCAGCGTCAGCTCCTCGCCCGCTTCAATATTCCCAAGCTCCCCCACAACGGTAACATAATCCCCGCCCTTATCCAAATCAAGGATAACATAACCGTTCTGGGGGTTTGAGTAGGTCACTGCTTCAACAACCCCGATTAGAGTTTCAAGCTCTTTTTCAGCCCTCATCAAGCACACTACCCGCCCTCTCAAAAATCTGCCGAGAGCTAACGATTCGCTCTAAGCATTGCCAAGGAATGCCGCCCCTATAATGCCCGCATCGTTGCCCAGTTTTGCTACGGTAATTTCGGTATTCTTTTCTATCATGCGGGTGTAAACCTCTTTTTTGACAAGCTCAATCATGGGCAGCATAAGCGGGTCGCCCTCGTTGCAAACGCCGCCGCCTATGCACAGAATGTCGGGCTGGAATATATTTATGGCGTTGGTAATTCCTGCCGCCAGATATTTTATGTATTTGTCCACGACCTCCTTGCCCGCCTTATCGCCCGCTCTCATCGCGTCAAAGGCGTGCCGCGCCGAGGTTCTGCCTTTTTCTCTGATATACTCGTTTAGTATGCTTTCGGGATTGCTTTCGGCGGCTTCGCCAGTCATCCTAATCAGCCCCGTTGCTGAAGAATATGCCTCAAAGCAACCCTTGCGTCCGCAGGTACATAACGGTCCGTCAACGCCTATTACCATATGACCGACCTCCGCGCCCGCCAGATTCCGCCCCGTAAAGATTTTGCCGTCTATAATTACCCCCGCGCCCACTCCCGTGCCGAGCGTAATGCAGACCGCATCCTGCGCTTCTTTAGCCGCGCCCGCGATAAACTCGCCGTAAGCCGCCGCGTTGGCATCGTTGGCTACGTAAACGGGCTTGTCAATATGCTCCTTGATATACTTGCGAATCGGCACATCTTTAAAGCCAAGATTGTTGGAATAAGCAATTATCCCGTTAACATTATCGGCAATACCGGGCGTACCGATACCCAGCCATTCGACCTCATTCATGTCAATCCCCGCATTTTCGCAAGCCATGACACTTACGTTATACATATCGTCCGCGATTTCCTTGGCGGGTCTGGGACAAGCGGTCTTAACACTCGCCTTTCCGATAATCTCAAATTTTTCGTTGACAACCCCCGCCTTAATATTAGTTCCTCCCAAGTCAATTCCGATGTAATGCTTCATTTTTATACTCCCTTTCTATTTTATCTTCAACCAATAATTGTCAATTGCACCTTGTCAATTATCAATTGATTTCACGGGGATTGAGGTAATCAGAACCTCGCAATCTCCGTTTATTGAATACTCTCCCATACCTGCCGGAATAAAGACACAGCCGCCCTTTGCAAGCTCTGTTTCGCCTCGGTTATACTCTAATACAGGACTGCCCTCCAAAACCAATACGCTGTTAAACGATAAGAAATCGGCGGTGAATTCCATTTTGCCCTCTATTTCAGCGTGTTGCACCGTAAAGTATCCGCATTTTGCCAAAAGCCGAACTTTGTCACCACTTGATGCCGACCCCGCAAAGCCCTCGGCAGGGCAAAGGTTAACCGTATTCGCCGCCTTTTTAATATCAAGCCGACGCGGGTTGCCGTCTGCATCTAGCCGCCCGTAATCGTAAACGCGGTAGGTAAGGTTTGAGCTTTGCTGAATTTCAGCAATTAAAATACCCTTCCCAATCGCGTGAAGCGTTCCTGCCGGAATAAAAAACGAATCTCCTTTTTTTACCTTTACTCTGTTTACCGCTTCAAGAAGGCTGTTATTTTCAATCCGCTCTAAAAATTCCTCCCTGCTGATTTCGCGGTTAAAGCCATAGATAATTTCAGCCCCGCTTTCGCAGTCTATGATATACCAAAGCTCTGTTTTCCCTCTGTCCCCATCCATAGCACCTTGCTCATCGTTGGGGTGCACTTGTAAGGACAGATTGTGGGAGGCATCAATCAGCTTAATCAAAATAGGCAGGCTTTCAAATTCTTCGCAATTTTTTCCAAGTACACGCTTGTCTTTTTCTATGTAATCCCGCAGGAGCATCCCCGCATATTCGCCGTTTTCAATTACCGACAGCCCGTCTTGATGGCAGGATAATTCCCAGCTTTCGGCAACTTTTTCATAACCGCAAGCCTTGTTAAAATAAGTTTTTAATTTAGAGCCGCCCCAAAGGTAATCCTTAAATGCGGGCTTAAGCTTTAAAGGGTACATTGTAAATTCCTTTCCTAAGCTGTTGTTTATTTCATCATTGAATAAATTATACCATAATAAATGATAATATACAAGTGGATTTTAAATTTTCTGCGTGGTGATTAGTTGATTAGCTGAAGCTTAAAAAATAAGCTTGACAAAAGCAGAAAAGCAGGGTATAATAAACATATAAACATATAAACGAAAGGTTGATGAATGATGGAAACAACAGCTACTCGTTGGGGAAACGCGCTTGGGTTTCGTATCCCAAAAGCATTGCAGGATATTTCGACTATTCATGATAAAACAAGAATAAGGATTGAGGCTGAGCCTAACCGCTTGATTATAACGAAGATTCCCGAAAATTTGACGTTGGAATCAATTTTTGAAAATTGGAGCGGCGAAGCATATGACAGCTATGACTGGGGTGAGCTTGATAGCCCTAAGGGAAAGGAAATGATATGATATGATTTTCAAACAAGGAGATATTGTTATAGTAAGCTTTGACCCAACTCTCGGACATGAGCAAGCGGGCTTGCGCCCCGCTCTGGTCGTAAGTAAAGAGCTTTACAATCAAGTAACAAATCAAATCGTTGTTTGTCCGATAACTTCAAGGGTTAAACCGTTGCCTATGCGTATCATGCTTGACGAAAGGACGAAAACGCAAGGCTACATCATGTGCGACCAAATCAGAACCTTTGATATTAATGCGCGGAATCCCAAATTTGCAGAAAAAATTCCGCAGGATATACTGGAAACGGTTCGGCAAACTGTTTCGGCAATTATAATATAGAAAGGGCGGCAACCTGCCGCCCTTTGGAAATCGTTCAATATTCCACTCATTGCATATTCCCAGCGAATTACATCAGCCTCCGCAAATCATACTACAAAATAAAACAAATCAACCCCCCGCAGCCCTCGTTGATAATCCGCTCTAAGGTTTCCTGCAATTTAAGCCTCGCGGCTACGGGCATACGGTAAAGCTTGTTGTGCAAGCCCTCGTTGACAAGCTCGTGCAGGGATTTGCCAAAGATATTAGATTCCCATATCTTCTGCGGGCTTTCCTCAAATTCCTTCAGCAGGTACATCACAAGCTCCTCGGATTGCTTCTCACTGCCCACGATAGGGCTTACTTCGGTGACAATATCGGCTTTCATCATATGAATAGACGGCGCGGAAGCTTTTAAGCATACCCCGTACTTCCCGCCCTGCTTGACAATTTCGGGCTCTTCAAGAGAAAGCTCGTCTATAGTAGGCATGACTATGCCGTAGCCCGTTGCCTCTACCTCGGAAAGGGCATGTTGTATTTTGGCGTATTCCTTTTTCATTGCCGTAAGCTCTTTTAAAAGCGGCAGTAAATCGCTCTCGTTGCGGATTTCAATGCCGGTCTCCTCGCCCAGAACCCTGTAAAAAAGGTTGCACATAAGTTCAACCGATACGGAAGCCGAGCCCCTGCCCAAATCTATCCCCGAAATAACCGAGCGGTTAATATGCTCGCTGGAAGCGATTACATCTGTGATTCCCTCCACATCGCGGACAAATTTGATATTTTCCGCGGCTGAACGTATCAGGTTAAACACATCGCTCTTTAACCAGTGCCCTTTAGGAAGCCCCGTAATCCATTTCGGCATACTGATATTAATTTCCTTAATCGGAAAGGCAAATAAAATTTGCTTTAAAATCGCGTTTATGTCGTCCTCGTTTAAATCTACGCAGTTAACAGGCATGACGGGGGTGTTATACCTCTCCGAAAGGGTCTTAACCAACGCTTGGGCTTCCTTTGAAGCATGATTTACGCAGTTGAGCAATATTACAAACGGCTTATTGATAGAGCGCAACTCTCTGATTACGCGCTCCTCCGCCTCCTCGTATTCCTCGCGGGGAATATCGGAGATACTGCCGTCGGTGGTGACGACCAAGCCGATGGTCGAATGGTCGTTTATCACCTTTTGTGTGCCGACTTCAGCCGCCATAGCAAAAGGGATTTCATCATCAAACCAAGGCGTGTTAACCATGCGCGGTGCTTCGTTTTCGATATATCCGATTGAGCTTGGTACGATATATCCCACGCAGTCAATCATGCGGACATTGAAGCGGGCTTTTTCACCCAGTGTAACCTCAACCGCTTCCTCGGGTATAAACTTAGGCTCGGTTGTCATAATCGTTTTACCGGCTGAGGATTGCGGCAGTTCGTCTATTGCCCGCTCCCGCCTGTATTCGCTGCTGATATTGGGGATTACAAGCTGTTCCATAAACTTCTTTATAAAGGTTGATTTGCCTGTGCGGACAGGACCTACTATACCGATGTAAATATCGCCGTCCGTGCGCTGCGCTATGTCGCAGTAAATATCAGTGTGTGTCATAGTTGTGTTCTTCCTTTCACTATAAAATCGGTATAAGAATCATGCCCGCGAATTGGATGATTTCCGCTTCTATTTCGTTTTCCTCCATGATTGCCGCTATAGATGTACCGTATTTCTTGGCAATTTCCCATAAATCCTCGTTTTCTCCCGCGAAATACAGCCTTAACGCGAAATCTCCGTCCCGCTTGACGGGCTCTTCGGTGTTTACGGCAATGTCGGTTATGGCAGGGAGAATTGCCGAGGATATTACGTTTCCCGTGATTCTAAGCTCCGCCTTTGCTTCAACGGTATTATCGGAAGCCATATTATAGGAGCAGGAAACGGGCAGGATTCTAAGCTCCGCCGTAGTAGCCTCGTTAACGCCCTCCATAGGCAAGCTCAGCACGAAAGGTTCGTCTTTATCAAGGACTGCCATATCGCCCTCTTTATCCCTAACCATAACGGTGAAGCAGACTGTTCCGGCGATAATCAGCTGTTTTTCCTCGGGAGCAGGCTTTACGGTAAACATGGGGACATTTGCCCACACGTCAAAAATACTGTCCAAACCGCCGCTCTCATATTCCAGCGCGCCCTTTACAACATGCGGCTGATTGATTGTCTGCGGCGGAAGCTCCAGCTTTATATCGGATTTAATCCCACTGCTTTTGTAAAGCATGGAATAATGGTCGGTAACAAGGTCTACGGTTGCGATTCTGTGTGCTTGGCAGGTGATGAGCAGGACAAGTGTACATTCTATAATTTTAGAGTTGCCGTCCGCATCCGAATGAGGCGACAGTTCGCAGGATATGACATCGGTGTCAACCATGCACTCAAAGCGTTCGTCAATCCCGTCTAAATCTATAATCTGCGAAAAAGGCACGGTAAACTGCATGGATTCAATCCCGCCCGAATTATCCTTATCGCAGGTATAAAGCATATTAACATAAACCTCGCCTTTCGCTACCAGCTTATTGGCGATAACCTTTTTATCGGTTGACGCAACGACCGCATCGCTCCTAAGCAGGTTTTCAATCGGCGGCTTGGAAAGCCCCAAATCAAACTCATCCGTTACCGTTACTCTTTTGGTTGTATAAAGCTTGTTGACGGGATATGTAACGGGGGTTTTTCTCAGCTGTATATCCATGCCGAAGGCATCGCTTACAACCTCTCTTTTGCAAAGGTCGGTCACTCTTATTTTAATGCTTACTGCTCCCCTGATGTCAATTCGCCGCTGGTTCACGGCGCGGCAATTGCAAAAGTCCGTCCGCGGTGATATGATTACTCTGGGGTTTATGCCAACGCGCCCTAAATCGGCGGTTTTGGTATAGGTCTGCTTTTGGTCTACTACTTGAACACCCGCCCTGTCCTCGGCGCAATAAAGAACCTTCGTGCATACGGAAAGCTCATAGGTGAGCCTATCCTGACTTACGCTGAAGGATAAAACCCTCGGCGTTACTATACATTTGATAATTTTAAAAATTTCAGGATAATAATCGGGCAGTACGTAGTCAAGCTCTACCGACTGCTCCTGAGTTCCATCGAAAATCACCTCGGATGCGGTTATTTCCTCCCTGTTCAATTTTAACTCCATAAATAATCCTCCTCTTATTCAATTAACAATTAACAACTAACAATTAACAATTAAACTTCGTAAGCCTTGTTCAATGGTATAATAATTGTTAATCGGCAATTGATAATTGTCAATTGCTAGAATATTATATTCATCTATTACGGCTTGTATGACTGATTTAACAAAATTGCACAGGTGGGAATTTTTCGTAGGGGCGACCGCCTCGGTCGCCCGAATATCACCGCTATTTATTCTTTTGCCCGTTTTTTCGGGCTTTTGCTCGTTTCTTCGGGCGAACGGGGCGTTCGCCCCTACAACCTGCCCCTTTCGGGCGAACGAGGCGTTCGCCCCTACATCGCCTGCGCCACCACTCCCTACGTCTTAGCTCCCTCCGCCGCCTGCGGGCGGCACCTCCCTCTGGGAGGGAGGCAAAAAAAAAAAACCCCCCTCCGGGGGGGGGGGGGGAGCGAAGCGGGGGGGGGGGGGGATAGGTGCTGTTTTGCAACAGTAAAGTAGGCGGGAGT
>WRLG01000022.1 GCA_009777725.1 Oscillospiraceae bacterium
GATTGGCGCGCCTAATACTTGGGTTAAAATTGGGCGGTTGATTGTTGAGGATTATGTGAGGGAGCGCGGGTTGAAGGCTGATGTTTGGTTGAGGGCTTATCAGAATAATCCTGTTGGGGCTTTGGCGATGGTTAAGGCGGGGTTTTCGGGGGATATTATGGGGGCGGAGGCTGATGTTGAAAGGGGGGATAGGTTTAGGAGGGAGGCTTATTTTAGGGCTTTGGAGGAGTTTGGGGTTAGCTTTAATTCAGCTTTTTTGAGCCAATTTGACCTTGACAAGATACAGTTTAGGAGCAATTCTGATGTACAAAAAACAACATTGCGAACGGATGCCACTGTATATAGAGTTGGAGTTAATATACAAGAGTCGGATATTAGGCTAATTATAGCTATAATGGATAACGAATCCGATAAGTCAGAGGATTGGTTAGGAATAGCTACAACAGTGCTAAATGGTAGCGAACATTATGAAATAACTATCCAAAAGTGGATAGAGGATAATTGTTTAGATATTCGATGGTTACAAGGAACTACCATAGATGGCACATACTATGAAAAACATCAAAGAAAAGAACAAATATATGCTTTTTCGAGAGGAAACAACTTAGACGGCAAGGGATTAAAACACTCGGAACGATATGGGGAAATGAGGGCGATAGTAGAATGGACGATGTTGGGTAATCGTGTTTTCACGCCGGAAATTCAGCATTGGGCTACTGGTAGCGGAGGATATGAGGCGTTCAGCACTACGCATTTAAGTCCAATTTAACTATGAAAGGTGATTTTTTTGAAAAATCTGTTGATATTATTGATTGTGACATGCTTGATTTTGATGATGGTTTCTTGCGGTGATTCTTCGGCAGGTAATGCTGATAATATCTTTGAAGAAACGTCATTGCCTGTTGTTGAAGCAGGTGTATCAATTTTTGAAGTTAGTGACATAAAGGAAGCAGATGTTTCCGAATCTAATAATATGGAATTAGGAAAAGTAAGGGTATTTTCTGACGGGAATTATGCTCATGAGTGGCAGGATTTGTATGCAAGTTATCTTGATGAAATTGACGTAAATGATTTATACAGTATTTACATAAAAGATGTTAATCAAGATGGTATTCCGGATTTAATTCTGTCCGGTTGGCATAATAAATGTGAAATTGCTTATTTTGATAGCGGCGAACTTAAATTAATTGAGTTGTGGAATACCATTTTCACCTATTATTTGAATGACACCGAGCAAGTACTGATTTATTCGGAAGACGGGTATACTTTAGGCGGTTATAAGAGTTACACTTTATATGGCAGAACTGATAACGGCTTAGAGGAAATTCAATCTATTAAAGTTATCATTCAAGGCAATTCTTTTTCGGATGATGTAGATTATTCCTATTTTTTAAGCGGCTATGAAATTGATGAGGGGCAGTTTAAGATACTGTGGGAAACATCGGAGGAATTGAAATCTAATTCTGAGGCTTTGGCGTATACTCATTATGATATAACAGATTTTTATGATTATGTTGAAAAAAATCTGTTTCATTGACTGGTGGACTGGTGCTAATTCTAATTTATGGTTTTAGGAAATGTTTAGAAACAGGTAAGTTGTTTTTAAACATTTCCTAAATTATTTTTCCTAAAGTTTAGTTGTGAAAGGAGGTGAAAATATGAATAACGCATTTGATAAATTTCTTAATGCAATTCCTAATGTTCAGACAAATTCTGAGGGAACGGAGGGGGAATCTTTGGCGGCGATTCGGGAGTTAGTTGGGGTTTTGGCGGCGAATCCTCCGGCGGTTTCGGTTAATGTTTTTAGTTCTAAGGATTTGTCTCTTATGGAAAAAGACCAGCAGATGAGGCAGTTGGCGCAGGAAATTTTGAGGTATTAATCAAATTTAATCAACAATGAGGCGTTTCGTTTATGCGGGGCGTTTTTTTGATGGAAAGGAAGTGTTTTTTATGAAAATCAGTTTTAAAAGCAGCTTGGGTGAGGAGGTTTCTTTTACGGATTTTGATGATGTTTTGCGGGTTCAAAAAATTGAGGGTTTGTCGCCGCAGGCTAATATTGAAATCGCGCCGTTTTATGATTCTGACGGGGGGACGGTTGTTTCAATGAGGATGGATTCGCGGCGGATTTCTATGTTGGCGGTGTTTAGCGGGGAGGATGCTTTTTGCCGAAAGCAGTTGAATAGTGTGTTTGTTCCTAAGGTATCGGGTACGCTTTTTATTGATGACGGTTATGGTTCATATAAAATTGATTGCATAACGGAGGGTTTTAAGCATAAGTTCGCCGAAAACGACATCACGGCAATCATTTCTCTGGTCTGCCCCGACCCATATTTCGCCGGAGCAACAGAGCAGAAGATTACTACACTCCATTCAGACGGTCAGTGGACTTTTCCTTTTGAAATTCCGCAATCGGGGTTCACATTCGGGGAAATCGGCGGGGATAGGATTGCGCGGGTGACGAATAGCGGTGCAATTAAAAGCGGCGGGATTTTTGAGATTTTGGCGCGTGCTAATGTTTATAAGCCGAAACTTCAAAATATCAACACCTATGAATGGTTTGAATTGGATATGAATCTTTTGGCGCATGACAGGGTTGTGATTGACACAAATAAGGGGCGGAAATCGGTCAAGCTGGTTCGCGGCGGGGTTGAGCTGTTAGTTTATAAAATTTGGAGGTGTTTTTTTGGAATTACATGTTTTTAATTCGGAATTGGAGCTTTGCGGGCTTGCGGAGGAGATTTCTTCCTTAATTTGGAAGAGGAGCTTTTTTACATCGGGTAGTTTTACGCTTACCGCTCCCGCGACGGCTGAGTGTATGCGGCTGTTAAAGAAGCATATGCTGGTTGAAAAGGAGGGCGAGGTCGGGGTGATTACATCGCTTAATATTGATAAGGATGAAAAAAGCGAGAAGATTACCGCTTCGGGGATTTTGCTGACGGGGACTTTGAACAACAGGATTTTACTTGAAACGGATAGTAGTTTTATGGGCTTGCTTGATAAG
Organism: Oscillospiraceae bacterium; assembly: GCA_009777725.1. GTDB lineage: Bacteria > Bacillota > Clostridia > Oscillospirales > Ruminococcaceae > UBA946. Next base: position 3,002 of record WRLG01000022.1, read on the forward strand.
AATATCGGGGGCGCGGCTTCGGCTTCGCGGCGGATTCCCAAGCTTTTTGTGTCACGGGATATTTCCGCGCCGTCTGATTATCACGACAGGCTTTTGTATGCTAATTTAGGGGCGTATGCCGAGGCGGTCTGCCGCAAAAACGGGATTGGGCTTCGGGCGACCTTAGAGCACAGCGGGGGGCGGAGGATTAAGCTTGAAGCAGTCAGGGGCGTTGATAAGTCCATAGGGCAATCGGTGAATCCTCGGGTTATTTTTTCCGAGGATTTTGATAATTTGCGGGGGGTTAAGTATCAATATTCCGAAAACGGGGCGGTCAGCACGGTTTACGGCTATGCCGTTATTCCCGCCGGGATTTCTTACACGGGAGGCGAGCTTGTAAGGGTTGAGGGGGATGGCAATGTTGGTTACGACAGGATTGAAAGCTCGAAATCCGTAAGGGCGGAGACGTATAATTCGCTGACGCAGATTATTGTTGGTTTTGAAGACGACTACACGCCTATTTACAAAGACCAGATAGTCTCGGGGGTAAGCCAGCAGAATACAATCGCCTCTATTGACAGCGCGATAGAGGGGACTTCTAAGCCGCCTGCCGAGAATTTCTCGGGCTCGGTTCGCTTTGAGGGGGGATATAAGTCTCAATACGATTTGGGAGATATTGTCACTGTTTTACATAACAGATGGGGCATGTCCGATTCAATTAGGATTTGCGAGGTTGTAGAGCGTTACGAAAACGGCGGGGTTACAATTTCACCTGTTTTCGGTTCTCCGCTCCCTACTATTATGGATATTTTGAAAAGAGAATAAAATAAAACAGCCCGGATATGGCATATGCACATGTCCGGGCTCTTTATTTATGATTTACGCTATTGCTTCCTTTAGGAAAGTGAAAGAATTGTCTTTTTTCGATGAGATATGGTCTTGGTATTCTTTTAAGTTACCCTCGTAAATCAGCTCCGCGCCGGAAACATTTCGCAAATCCTCCGGCTCGACAAGAGAGGGGTGCTTTTTTATATTATGCTCAATGCCGCTCTTGCCCAGCACAAATCCTACCCACACCGAGCATACAAACTTATCCTTGCCTTGATACGGGATATTCAAGCCCATAAGGAGCAATGCGGCAAGGTCGTATCTGTAATGCTTGCGGTTGCTGAGGAAGTGCTCTATTAATTCCTGCGTTTCAACAAGCTGCTCTTCCGTAACGGGGATTCTGTAAACCTCGCAAGGGATGTTGTCATACCTGCCGAATACAGCCGTGTTAATATTCTCTATATTAAAATGAGCGGGGATTGGTATTCTCGAATAATCGCGGCTGAAGCTGTACATATCGCTGAGCATCTCGTCAAAAGCCAATGATGCGTGAGAATAAGTTTTCTTTGAAATGAACCTTATGATTTTTGCCACCGCTGTTTTTGTCTTTGTTAAAACGATATAAATATATCTATCCCTCATTACCATCACCTTCCTAAGTAGTACTCTCCTCAGCGACCCTGTTATAACCCGGAAAAATCGGTGGATTCCTCCTTCTGAGGCTTTGTTTTATCCTCTAAGACGTCTATATTGATTGTCCCTGTTATTTCGTCGGTCGTGTTGGGTATAATCCTGCCCGAAAGGTCCGGCAGCAGGCTTGTGTCTATTTCAAGGGATATTTCTTCAACCGTGTCCGGCAATACCGCAGAGGGCTCTGCTCTGAGGCTTTCCGAGCCGACCTCGTAATCAATCTCGTCAACGTAGTCCGGCAATACTTCAAGCGGGGAGCTTCTAAGGCTTTCTACGTCCGCCTCGTAATCAATTACGTCTACCGAGTCCTGCACTGCTCCGGCATACGAAGCCGCCAGAGTACTGACATCAATTGAGGCTTCGTTTTTGACCTTAAGTACTTTATTTGCGGTAACTCTGCCCGATATGTCTTCTAAATTTTCGGATTCGATTTTTTTGCTTAATTTTTTCCAGCCGTCCTTATTTTTGGAATTTAAAATTTTCTGCTCAAACGCCTTCCAAGCATCTTCATTGTTTATTTTAGACATAACAATCGCCGCCCTTTCCAATTACTCTTAAATACTTACATATATTATACTACTTTTTTACGCTCTTGTACAGAGGTATTTAATGTTTTATTTCAAATGTATAAAAATTTAATTAATATTCATTAATAATATACAAATTTGCGTTATACTGATTGAAAAATAATGTTATTTTTGTTATAATAAAAGAACGGATAGCGGCAGTACGGAAATGAAGGCAGTGCGTCCCGTGTTTTCGGGCATACGCCTCGGGCTTTCCGGGCGGAATTATCATTTAAGGGGAGATTATAATGATTAATAAAGATAAGGTTAAAAAGGTTTTTATTTACGATGCCAAGGGCAGGTTGCTGGTTATGTCAAGGCTTGTTACGTTTCCTAAAGATTTCTTTAAAATGAAAAACAGAGAAATGGTTATGGTTAAAGGCTCGGATTTGCCTTTGATTAAGAAGGACTCAAGCATTGAAGTAATTTTTGAGTACTATAACGGTTTGCGGATGAAGTACATGACAGCCGTAGACATAAGCACGAACAAGCAGATGAACTTTCACGTCGGGGACGGGGTGGAGGTAGAGGAGCGCAGGAATTTCTATAAGGTTGAGCTTGAAATTGACGGCATCGCTCAATTTTACATGAGGGGCGATGAGATGTTTTATTTTGACCCCCCGATTTCCATTAAATTTAAAAATATAAACATAGGCGGCGTTTTTCTGCTGCCCTTGGCGGAGCAGAACCTTGAAAAGGGCGACCATGTAATGTTCACCTTTATGAACGGTGAAATGAACCTGCTTTCCGAAGTGCTTCGCGTTCAGCCCGGTCCGTCCGATGGGGAACTGGCGGGTTACGGTTGCAAATTTATAAGCGCGACCGCACAGCAGGAGGAGAAAATTGCCAGATTCCTCTTTGAATGTCAAGCCCTTGAAAGAGAGCGGCTGAAGAAAAACAGGACTTTTGATTGAGGAGGTTGGGTTCAATTTAATTGAAGCCAACCCCCTGTAAAAACCTATTCTGTATGGGGCGCACCTCTACACCTGCAAGCTAAATCACCTTAACCAACTCTTCAAAAATCGGTGCGTAATGCTCATCTATGATTCCGAAATCCAGCTGCTTATAAGTCCACATTGCTCTGCCTATTTGATGCTTTTCAAAAACGCTGTTTATGTCCTTATACCAATTCAGCGTTCCCTGCAAGGGTGCGCGGTCAATCACGCCGTATTCGCCGCAGTAAAGCGGGACGTTCCTTTCCTCGGCAACTTTCAAGGCTTCTTCAAAGATATTCTCAAAGAAAGCCGCTCCGTTATTCTCTAAGAATAATTGCTTCCCGAATTTTGCAAGGCTAATCGACATTTCTTTTGTTAAAAAGCTTGAATTTTGCTCATATACATCTGCAATTTGCGGGTATTCAACCTTTAAATCAAGCGGCATATTCGCAATCCAAGGGGCGTTTTGGTGGGTAAAAAGAAGCGGCTCATAGCAATGGAAATTATAAACAATATTCTCATCATACGGCTTATCGAGAGCCGCAATGGTCAGCGGGCTGTTGTAACAAACACCGCCGACAATTATTTTAGTTTTAGGCGCGGATTTTCGTATTTCGGTTATAACCGCCTTAATAATCTCATTCCATTTTTCGGTCACATCGAGTAAAACAACCTCATTAAGCAGCTCAAACGCTATAAATTCATACCCGCCGTAACGCTTGGAAAGCTTGACCCAGAGCTCAATAAATCTTTGCTGAAGTTTAGCATCATCAAAGAAAACCCCCGCGCTTTCAAGCTCGTCAAACGCATAGCCCGCTGTTTTATGCAGGTCTAAAACAAGGTTCAGCCCATATTCTTTACACCACGCAATGCAATTGTCAATATGCCGAAACCCGCTCTCAATCGGCTCGCCCTCCTGCGTTTCAACAAGGCAGTAGTCAATCGGCAATCTGACATGGTCAACGCCCCAAGAGGCAATTCTTTCAATATCGCTTTTGTTTATAAAGGTGCTGTAATACTCCTCCGTTTGAGAATAAGCCTGCGACAACCACCCGCCTAAGTTTACGCCTTTTCTGAACCCCAAAAATTCCTTCATACCATCGCACTCCTTTAAAAAAGTTTTATTATACTACGGAAAAATCAACCCGCCCCGAAGCGATGTTAACCGCCGCGCATATTACCCTCAGTTTATCACCTATTTTATATACAGGCTTTCCCGCTTTGGTTACGGTAAAATATCCGTCAAAATCATAGGGCGGGTCGGGGAGTGAATCGGTTCTGACAAAGCCCTCGGCAGTATTCGGAAGCGCGACAAAAAAGCCGCTTTCGTGGACGGATACAATCACCCCCTCAAACTCCTCGCCCAGATGCTGTTTCATATATTCCGCAACATAGCAATCGGTACACTCCCGCTCAGTCCGCATCGCGGCAAGCTCACGGGCGGAGGACTGCGCGGAGGCTTCCTTGGCAAAAGCCGTGTATCTGTTTTGAAGCTTCTCGGGCGGCAGCTTGTTATAGCATAAATCCGTAAGTATACGGTGAATCGTCAAATCGGGATAACGCCTTATCGGGGACGTGAAATGCGAATAATCCTCTAAAACAAGCCCGAAATGCCCCAGCGGCTCTTCAAAATATTTGGCTTTAGCCATAGCCCTCAATGTCATATTACTCACTGCGGGGAAAAACGGCGAATCCTTGGAATTCCTTAAAATTTCCGCTAAATGCCTCGCCTTGACATTTGAAAAATGAGGCACGGTGATATTAAGCCTTGATACCAAATCAATAAGCTGGGTTACTTTTTCGGCTGACGGGTCTTCATGTGCGCGGTAAACAAACGGGACGGATTTCTCCCCGGCAGTTTTTGCCGCCGCAATATTAGCCATAATCATAAATTCTTCTATAATCAATTCGCCCTTGCCCCGAATCTTCGCCGAAACATCAACGCAAATGCCGTTTTCATCAAGAGTAAGCTTGCTCTCGGGCGTGTCGATTTCGGGCGCGCCCCTCTTTTTTCTGTTTTCTATTAATATCGAAGCAAGCTTGTCCATATCGGAAATCATATCAAGCAAGCCGTCGTATTTCTCGGCAAGGGGAACGGGCTTACTGTTATTTATACAGTCAATTACAGCGTTAACCTCATCATAAACGCCCTTTACGCGGGATTTTATAATTGATTTGCAAAACCTGTAGTCTGTAAGCTTTCCGCTCTCGTCTATGGTCATGATACAAGAGAAAGCCAGCCTGTCCTCATTCGGATTAAGGGAGCATATGCCGTTTGAAAGCTCTTTAGGAAGCATGGGGATAACCTTATCCGCATAATATACCGAAGTTCCCCGCCTGAAAGCCTCCTTATCAAGCTCTGAATTATGCTTGACGTAATAGGATACGTCCGCGATATGAACGCCCAACTCCCAGCCCTTGGGCGTTTTTTTCAGCGACACGGCATCGTCTATATCCTTCGTATCAGCACCGTCTATTGTAAAGATTGCTTCTTCTCTGAGGTCAACCCTGCGTTTGTATTCCTTTTCGGGGATTCCCTTATAGCAGGCATTTTTCGCCTCGTCCGTTACAGCCTGCGAGAATTCCGTTTCTATTCCGTTTAAGCGCAGGATTGCCGCCGCACTGCTTGAAGCTAACTCCGAGTCGCCGAAAACAGCGGTAATCCGCACCTTATGGTCGGCGTGTCGTTTTCCTCTTTTGGATATTTTTGCCAAAACCTTATCGCCCTCATGCGCGGAAACATCCATATCCGATATGACAAGCAATTCTCTGGATATAGAATCGGGATTTAAATATATGACCCCGCCCGCACGTTCGAGAGTGCCTGTAATTTCGGCACTGTTTTCCTTTAAAATTTCGATAACCTCAGCCTCGGGTCGCTCGGCAGACGAGGTTAATACAGGCTTCGCGGCAACTAAATCGCCGTTAACCGCCCCCATTAGGCTTCTCCCGCTGACAAAAAAGTCCCCGCCGCCATCAAGCTTTTTTATAAATCCGAAGGTTTTTGTTACTCTGACAACCTCCGCCTTAAAAGAATCCTTATGCTCCCTATGTTCCTTATGCCCTTTATGTTTTTTAAAACTTTTTTTTCGTTTTGACATTATACATACTCCTTAAATTTCTAAAAAATCCTGTGTCCAAGAAAACACAGGATTCTCCAACCGAGAACATTCCCGGTTGACATTGATTTCACTTTTAAGATAATTCCGCCCCAATAATTGTCAATTATCAACTGTCAATTGGCTTAAAGCCCATACGCCATAAGGGTATTAAGCAACAATGTTCCGACAAAAAAGATTACAGCCATAATCTTTGTAAGGGAAGCCAAGGCATCCTCGCGTGAAGAGCCCTTGCCCGACTTTCCGAAAAAGCTGTCATTTGCCTGACCCGAGAGCGCACTGCCCATATCCTGTGTTTTCTTTGACTGCGCCAAGGACAGTATAATAATAAGAAAACACGCAACGAAAATGATAACGCCGCCTACAATCTGTAAGACGCTCATTTTAACAACCACCTTAACTGTTTTTTCAATTGTTTTATATATCCATGTTAAATTATAACACATATAAAACAAAAATGCAATAGTGTTTACAATAAATTCACAATTTAACGAAAATTCTTTTACGCCGCTTCATCGATTTCATCAAGAAGATTCTCGTCCGATTCGATTTCATTTACCTCGACTTCAATGTCAGTGCCTGCTTCGAGGATTTCTATGCTTGCGATAAACTCCTCAAATTCGGGCAGGTTCTTATCCCAATCGTCAGAGCCGGTTTCAAAGATTATATAGAATATGTCCTCATCGGAAAAGAAATAATACATCCGTCCTTTGAAAAATGCCGCAGGCTCAACTACATCTCTGCCGCTCTCGTCCTTGACCACATTGCCGCTGCTATCCCTTGCAAAGTCGTTTGCCGTTGTAAGATAATCATACCGAATCGCATCAAAGCCCGCAACGGAGGTGTTAACGGGAGCTTCAAATTCCAAATCCTCCAAGTGAATTTTTCTGCCTACAGCATAGTATGTGCTGGCGTCTTCCGCATACAGTGAAAGCTCAATAAAATTCTCGTTATAATTTGCACCGTGAATCTCAATGCTGGCTTCGCCGTTAGCGTAACGTCTGCCCAAATCATCCTCTATGAAGAGGTTATAGCCTTCGGGGATGCTTGCCGTAAATTTTGTCATTGCGAATACATCGCCCGGTTTAAGCGGGGGCAGGGTAGACACAAATTCAAGCTCTTCAAATTGGTTGGGAGGTAATTCTTCTCTTCCGAACATCTTTACCGCTACCATTGCCGCCAATACAACCAATATCAAGCCGACTGCAATTAATATGATTGTTTGTTTAGTTAATTTCATTGTTATCCTCTTTTCTTTTTTTTAAACTACAGTAAAACGGGTTCTTTCGGCGAAAATTTCTTTTCATCTCCGTATTTGGCAAGCGTTAAAGACAGCGGTGAAAATCTGCTGTTAACATTTTCAAAGCAGTTTGACATAGAGATAAAAAGATTATGTTCCGGGATGACTTTCATGTCAATACGGCAGGCTTGCAGCTCATCGGAGTGAGAGCGGGTAAATTCGCCCTCGTTAAGGTTGCAGAAAGTTTCGAGAAGGTACTCGCTGAGTATTTCCTTAACGGCATTTTCGCAAGGGGTGTAAAGCTCGTTTTTCTTATTGCCCGATTCAGCCGTTATACTTAAACTTACCGAATCCGCCCCCGTCCTTTTCAAGCTGAAAGTCATCGCCTCGGTCGTGTGCTCCACATTAACGCATTTGTAAGCCATATCGGAGATAACCACATCAAAAATCCGCTTATCAAGCCGCGTGTATATTAAGGGCTCTATGTCGGTGATGAGCTTTACTCCGCCCAGCATATTTCCCGCATCCTCAGCCGCGTGCGCCATAAGCTCGGATAGGCAGGCTGTTTTCAGACCCTCCGTTTCCTCCGAAAGGCAGGCTACAGCCTCGGGTATGATGATTTCATTGAGCAGGTTAAGCGTTCCCGAGTTTATCGCGCTGAAGCAATTGGCGGTATGAGTATCATACGCACCCAGTTTGCTCATCAATATAAAAATTTCATCGCAAGCGACCGTAATGTTGCCCGCCGCTTCCCTTACCTTTGCAAATACATATTCCACATATTTCCTTATAATCGGATTTTTAAGCAAAGCGGCTATATTTTCGCATTTAATCCTCTCTGCTATGATATAGTCGGAATCATTAGGCACAATTATACTGTAAGTATAAATATCAGCTCCCGAAACATGGTGATACACCCCGCTTTTAGCGGAATTGCTCCCCAAAGCCTCCGCAACCTCGCGGGCATCAAAGCGATGCTCCTTTGAAGCCTCGTTCGCCCAAACAACCTCATGCTTTAGGTTAAGGACGTAAACGGGAATCGCCGCGGCTTCATAAATATTCATAAGGGCGGAAATATTTATCCCTTTCAAGCCTAAAAACTCCTTTATTATTTATTATACCACATATTTTTATAAATTGAAAGTTATTTTTAATAAAAAAATTTACAAAAAAACTATTGCCAAAAGAAGAAAAATAGGGTAAAATATATAATATATGGTTCTATGGTGCTTATTGATAACCATATTATACCAAATTTTTAGGAGGAATTTTTTATGGCAGTAAAAGTAGCGATTAACGGGTTCGGGCGCATCGGGCGTCTTGCTTTCAGGGAAATGTTCGGAGCTGACGGTTATGACATCGTGGCTATCAACGACCTTACCAATCCAAAAATGCTCGCTCACCTCTTGAAGTACGACACCGCTCAGGGAAGATACGATGGTCACAAAGTAGAATCGGACGACGGCTCAATCACCGTTGACGGTCAGAACATCAAAATCTACGCTGAAAGAAACGCCGCCGACCTCCCTTGGGGCAAATTAGGGGTTGACGTTGTTTTGGAATGTACCGGCTTTTATGTTTCCAAAGCAAAATCGCAGGCGCATATTGACGCAGGCGCGAAAAAGGTAGTTATTTCCGCTCCGGCGGGCGACGACCTGCCGACCGTAGTATTCGGCGTAAACGAAAAAATTCTTAAATCCGACGACAACATAATCTCCGCCGCTTCCTGCACAACAAACTGCCTCGCTCCTATGGCTAAGGCTCTTAACGATTACGCCCCCGTTCAAACAGGAATCATGACTACAATTCATGCTTACACAGGCGACCAAATGACATTGGACGGTCCTCACCCCAAAGGCGACCTCAGAAGAGCGCGCGCGGCGGCGGCAAACATCGTCCCCAACTCAACGGGTGCTGCTAAGGCTATAGGGCTTGTTATCCCCGAATTAAACGGCAAGCTAATCGGCGCGGCGCAAAGAGTTCCCGTTATTACCGGCTCGTCCACTATTTTAACAGCGGTTGTTAAGGGCGACAATGTAACTAAAGAGGGCATTAACGCCGCGATGAAAGCCGCCTCCTCCGACAGCTACGGCTACAATGAGGATGAAATCGTATCCTCCGATATAGTAGGCATTAAATGCGGCTCACTTTTTGATTCCACCCAAACAATGGTTTCAAAAATCGGCGATGGCTTATATCAAGTTCAAGTCGTTTCATGGTATGATAACGAATATTCATACACAGCGCAAATGGTTAGGACTATTAAGTATTTGATGACGGTGTAATTAAACCACCATTTATTTCGGTTTAAAATTTGCAAGGCTATTTTTCGTTTGCCCCGGAGGACAATAAGGGCAAACGAAAAATAGAACGCAAATTCAGTAGGCGTTTACGCCGTTAAGAAGTATACCATAATAAAAATAATAAAAAACAATAAAAGTTCAAAAGAAAGGTCTTGATTTTAATGTCAAAACATGATACAATTTTAGCAAGCAAGCAAGCAAGCAAGCAAGCAAGCAAGCAAGCTGTATAAGTTTGCTTTTTTAGTGCCGGCAATCGCACTATTTTTATTATCCGCTTGTAATAGCGATAGCGGTAATCCCGAAACCCCAAGCCTCACTACCCAAGAGGGAACTGCAGAGAGGCAAGAAACCAATACCGAAACAAAAGAAGAAGAAACAACTGCCGAAACAGAAGCCCCCGAACCTGTTAAATCGGAGGCTGAAATATTACTTGAAGATATTATCTCAGAATATAAAAAGGATAGCAGCTCAGGTCGGTATCCAGAGTGGGGCATTATTGATGGGGTATTTTATGGCGCGCGGAGTTTGTCATATCTAACATATGATATTAATTCCGGTAACAAAAATATAATTGAACCTACGAGGGACTGGAAAGGTCACGCTTCGCATTCCGCAATATTGATGGTTATAAACGGCAACTTTTATGGATTTGATATGGACACGAGTAGTAGGGGTTTTATTCGTGCTTATGATTTACAAGGCAATCTTATCAAAACAAGTAGTGATATATATGGTTTTTCTCCAGTTTATGTTGTTTTTGAAGATGGAAGCATGATAACGTCAAGGCTTTTCATATCGTCAGATTTGCAGACAGTTTCTGAAATTCCCCAAGTATCTGTTGACGTAGGGCACGGAATAACAGAAACAAAAGATTTAACCCTCTTTTTTGCATATGATAAAAGTAATGTTTATTATGTCAGAACTGACGACCAAAACGATTTTTACTTATTTGATTTAACAACTATGGAGCACAGTAAATTTGAGGGAGATGTTTCAACATTAAAAAATGTATTAAATTACCCACATCCACTAGGTAAATACCTTTTTGAAAGCTGGCCTGTCAATAAAAGTAAAGAAATTTTGAACTTTGAGACGGGTGAAACACTCGATAACCCCTTATATTTCGATGTTGACGGCTATTTTTATTCATTTGAGGGAGAAAGCTTTTACTATGAGAATGAGGGCAAACTATATAAAGTGCCCAACCTTGAAAATGAAGCAAGCAAAGAGCTTGTTTTTGATGGTAATAGGGATAGCAAGTATTATGTAATAGATACAGAATATTTCATAGTGACAGATAGCATCGGTCAATTCTTATACAAATTCGGCGAGGATTTGCCTATTGTGAGAATTGATGAATAATTTCAATTTAAAACAGCAATGTTTTAAATTGAAATGAGTATCAATTGTTTCGATAAAAAACGAGGGCTTTTGCCCTCGTTTTTTTGAACAAAAATTTTATCTTGAAGTTGGTTCTTTCGCATTTATATGGAATTTAACAGATAGTTTCACAGTTATGGATTTTCACGAAATTAAAAATAATGATTTTCAAATTTTCAATATGCGTTTTATGTCATCATCCGATATTCCGCTATTTTTGAGGCTGTCAATAACTTCTTGCATTTCATCGACCTCATTAACCCAAATACGTTACAATTTTAAAATACGGTTAACCTCTTCTTCCGTCATACCGCTTTTAATTAATTGCTCAATCACTTTTTCCATGCCCTTTTGAAGCCCTGTTTGAAGCCCCTCATGTATACCCGCCTGCCTGCCCTTGCGCTCCGCACTACGCAAAGCTGAAGCTTCATTAATCCTTGCCAAGGCTCTTAACCTTGCGGCTTCCTTAAATTCGGGCGTAACGGTTACTGTTTTATACGCACTAATCGCCTCTTGCATTTCCTCGACCTCCATTTCCTCAATTTTTTTCAAATCTTCTTCGGTTTTAGCCTTAAATAGCGCAAGCCATAATTTTAGCCTGTCAGTTTTTGATAGGTTTTCAACAGGCAGTTTCGGCAGTTCAAAATAATGCAGACAAAACTTATCCGTCAATTGAGTATGGCGGGTTACTTCCAGCGCATGAAATTCCGAGTGAAAACCGTCATAATCTTTAAACATCGTAAAGCTTAAAATGCTTATGACTATCGCCTTCGGCAAATCCGAGTAACTATCGCCTATCTTCAAAGCCGTTGAATATTCCCGCGCCCAGTAATACAAGCTTCTTTCGGGAAAGTCATCATCATCATTAACTTGAACTTCAAGGTCAACCAGCTGACCGTTCACTACCATGTTTATATCGAGCCTACAGAATTTGTCGCCAAGTGTCTCCGGCGGGATTTCGGCATTGCGGATTTCAAATTGCTCAATGCTGTCGAGAGGAATACTAAGCAATGTCGCTACAAGACTTTTTAGTAGTTTAACATGTTTGGTAAAAATCATTTTGAATAGCAGGTCATAAGTGAATTTGTATTCAAGTTCAGTCATAAATTTAGCCCCCTTTATTAATCTTATTATAACAGGTTTTCGGCAAGATGTCAAGAATAAGATGATTTGTCATGTTCATTTAATTGTTTCTAAGTTTGTTCACAATTAAATTGCCGTGTATTTAAAGCTCTGGTACTTGATTTCCCGCTAAATATATGATATACTATAAAAAAGAAAGCGGTGATGGTGTTGGATTCTTCTGAATCAGCAAAAAAGCAAACAAGAATTACTCCCATCCAAGAAGCGGTATACACCCATCATTACACCGACTACAAAACCATCCTATCCCCCAAAAACGGTATGAACATCTACCGCGGTTGCACCCACGGCTGTGTTTATTGCGACAGCCGGAGCGCGTGTTATCAGATGAAGCATAATATCATGCACAAAATGAGCGATGTGTTCGGATATATGAATAGATTTGAATCGAAAACAGTGCAAACATCGTTGTTTTGATATTATCATAACACACAAAGGGCGGCATTTGCCGCCCTTTAAACATAATTTTAAGAAAACTTAATTTCGTCAATAACCTCAAACCTGCTGATTCTCGCCGAAATGATTTTTTGCTGTCCTACAGCATAGATGTAATCGCCTATATAAACCCCGCGCTCAAAGCCCGTCGTTCCCCATTGCCCTTTGCTTTCGATTTCTCCGATTAGCTTAAACCCTGCCTTATTATCATAAGAAAACAAGACAAGTTTATCGGTGAAGCCTTTGTCCCTGTCATTATCGTTGTAGGAATACGGGAACGCTATAAGGTTTCTGCTTTGAGATACAATAACGGCGCGGTGGTCGTCTTTTATAGGGCTTAAAATTGAGCCGGATTCAGATAAATCAATGTTGTAAACATGCCGCTCCGAAAGGTTATAGTTATCCTTAACGTCAAACATGGAGGCTTTTACTCCTGTTACCCACCCTGTTCTGTCATTTGCATCAAACCCTACGCCCAGTAGTGATTCCTTGTCCCAACTGTGCATATATGATGAATAGCCGGGGATTTTCAGCTCGTCCATGATTTTAGGGTTTCGCGGGTCGCTTAAGTCAAAGGAATAGAGCGGGTCGGTCAGCATAAAGGTAACGATATAGGCTGTATCGCCCATAAAGCGGGAGCTTCGCATCTTTTCGGTTTCGCCGATTCCCGTAATCCTTGAAACGGTGTTCATATTCGAGCTTAGAATTGTAAGGTTCGTTTCGAGAGCGGGGTTTTGCCTGTAATCCTCTATTTGGGTTGCTACGCGCAGATACCCCTTGTGCTCATCCATATTCATTTGATTTAAAACAGAGCCGTGAACCCGCCCCGCCGAATGAAATCTTACCCTGCCTCTGCTGTAGTTAAACTTAGCTATATCGGTAAAAGCAGAGTTTGAACTGTTAGTATTGGTAACGCCTGCAACGTAGATATTTTCACGGGAGGTATAAATCGTATCCGCATTGCCCAAAACTAATTGGTTTGAAACAAAGAGGTTCGGGCTGTTTACATCAAGCCCGCCCGCAATGGTATAGCGAACCGCGCTTACCGATTTAGGGATAATTATATCCCCCGCGCTTACCGGTTTGCTTGCACCGTTAATTGTGTAGGAGGGGATATACTTTGCCGTATCCCTCGGCTCAAAAAATTCCGATAGGTTGGGGGTATAGGTGGTGGTTAAATAAATATTGCTTCCGACCATGCGGGAGGATAAATAGAACCCTTTTTGCGAATAAGATGCTCTTCTGGTTTCAAATTTTTCAACCTCGTAAACGTCAACGATGGTTTCAAAGCTGTAATCCCAGTTTCTTTTGCGGCGGTCGTCCGCGCGGAGTGAGCCCGGATTATCCCAGCCCCAGCCGTCCCAGTGCCGCCCGCTGTCGTGCCGCAGCCACACATCGTAAAACGGAAGATTTAAGTATCTGTGGTCTCTTTCATAGCCTTGGTAGCCCATTGAATATTCTTTTGTATATTCGTCGTAGCAGTTAACGTCATTGCATACTTTAGTGTGCATATGAGTTTGTTTGTATTCAACCTTTTCCCAGATTATTGTCAGCTTGCCGTTATAAAGAAGAAGTTCAATCGGCTTTGCGTTTTCTTTTTTATATGTACCCAGAAGCTTCATTTTACCGTTGTCCGCTTCAACGACATAAACGGCGGCGTTTTTTTCCGAAGCGACATAGATATATTTTCCATCGGTTTTTACTATATCGCCCTCTTCTATTCCCTCGACTTGAACATTTGTTGCGGAAAATTCATCATTGTTGGCAGGAGCGTTAGAGCTACCCTCATCACTCATAGCGGCGATAGTTTCAACCATTTCAGCATCAGCATCAGCAGCGTCTTCCAACTCCCAAGCAACGCCCCCCCCAGATTCTACCTCCACCAGCTCCCATTCAAGGGCTCCTGCTTCAACCCCCGAGTTCCGATTTACAAGCCGGTCAGAAGGCGGCGATGAGGGGAATTCCGGCTTATATTTTTCGCAGTCTCCGCAGGAAATAAAGCCTTTTACGCTCATTTTCCTCGAATCCTCAAAGCCATAGGATACGTTAAATTTGTGAAGCTCATAGATGTCTTTATTGCATACTATGCATTTTGCCATAACTTTAAGCGGTCCGCAATCCTTGCAGGTATAAATATTGTCGCGAACATAGTGGCTGCTACCCTCGCGAATCGGTTTAGCGCATTTAGCGCAAGGGGCTACTGCCAAGGGCGGGGCTTTTATAACCCCTAGTTCTTTCCATTTTGCGTTTATAACCGAATAAACCTCGCCGTAACTTTTCGCGGCGGCAAACTCGCCCGCAAGATTGTCCCTCGTTACCTTAACCTCCGCAGAAACAGGTGCGGAAACGGGTAACGACAGTACTGTCAAAACCATGACAAAAGCCAGACAAAGTGATGAAATTTTCCTTTTCAAACCGAACACTCCTTACTAATCAATTAACAGCGAACAATGAACAATTGTAATTAGTTAATGAACAATGTTTATTTGTTCATTTTACCATAACGATATAGATATATCAATTGAATTTAGATGAATTTTTCATTCCCCGCAATATTTTGTCATAAATTACAAAGTGTTGTTTATTTTTTGTCGGAATTTTCAATAACCTCCAACGAAAAAACTCCCGTTTTCATAATAACGCTCCTAAGCGGGGGATTGTACATAAAAGGGCGTTTAAGGGTTTTAAGGGAAAGCTTAAAGCGCATTTCAGCCGTTTTCCTGTGGTATTCCGCGTTCAGCCCGGCATGTTCGCCGCGTTTTTCGGGGGCGGGGAGCTTATTGAAGCACGCTGATAATATATAGCCGCTGTTTATGGCATAGCTTATGCCCTCCAGCGAACTGGGGCTTATAAAGCCCGCCGCCTCGCCTGCTAAAAATGCCCCATCCTTACCCGTGCAAAAATTATTAAAGCCGCTTGGGCGCAGGGCTAGGCAGGCTTCGGTTTTTATCGGCTGCTCCAGCTTGAAGCCGTAAGCTTGAAGCTTTTCTTTAAGCGTTTCAAAATCCTTGCGCGCGTTTTTTAAATTAAACGCGCCTCCGAAAATAAAGCTGTCGTCTTTTGTAAGACCCCAAGCGTAAGAATCCGTTATTGATGGGTCGAATATACAGGAATAGAAAGGTGCTTTGTGAGTATCGGCAAAATGCTGTTGAATTGACATATATTTGCGGATTTTAAACTCCTTAAAAAGCGAACGCCGGACAACCGACCCCGCCCCGTCCGCCCCGACAACATACCGCGCGCGGATTTCTCGGCAACCGCCGTTTTCCTCCGAGGACGTGTTAAGGGTGAGCAAAAACCCATCGCCGTCCCTTACCACCTCTGTGCAGTACGCGCCGGAAACAATCTCAACGCCGCTCGGTATCTGCGATATGAGCCACCTGTCCAGCCTGTCACGGTCAAGGTTGATATAAAATCTTTGGTAATCGCGACTCAGCCCGCTTTGCAGGTCAATCGTCCGCACGCTGAAAATCTGCGGGCTTACCAATATATCCTTAGGCAGTGTCATATTTAAGCGCGAAATCGCTTTTTGTGCCTCGGGAGCAAGCAAGCCGCCGCAGGGCTTACTAAAGCCGCCACGGTTTTCATTCTTCAATTTCCTGTCAATAGCAATTACCTTAAACTCGCTCTTCAAATGCCGCGCCAAAACCGCCCCCGCCGGACCAAGACCAATTATTGCAATATCATACATTAAACTATACCCCCTAGGTCAATTACAATTAAGGAGTTACGCCTGTGGCGTAACATTATTAAAATTATACAACTTAATAACAGCTCTGTCAAGTTTTTATGAGGATAAGAAATCCTGCAAATTTATTTCTTGACACCCCCGCCCCAAATATGCTATAATAAAAACACAAAAAATTAACAAGAAAGGTCTTGACAAAAATGCCAAAACATGCTACAATTTTAGCAAGCAAGCAAGCAAGCAAGCAAGCAAGCAAGCAAGCAAGCAAGCAAGCAAGCGGGTAACTCCGCTTTTTTGGCGTGTCTTAAAATTTATATAAATAAATGGGCAACTACTTTCTGCTTTGAGCAGAGGGTAGTTGCCTTTTTGTTTGCGGGACGGGCAAGCCCGTCCCCTACACACTCCCTCCGCCGCCTGCGGGCGGCACCTCCCTCAAAGAGGGAGGCAAAAAAAGCCCCCCTCCCAGAGGGGGGTGTCAGCGAAGCTGACGGGGGGAGCGTTCGCCCCTACAAAGTATTTTAAAAATAAAAAAAACGGAGGATTTACCATGTTAAAAACCAAGAAAACAACCCGCAAATCCCGCATTATCTCGGCATTAACCGCCCTCGCAATCTTCATCTCAATCTTCACCGCGCTGAATGTTTCAGCTGAAATCTTTTCCGGCGATGGCTGGTCTTTCGATTCCGATACAGGCACGCTCACAGTCACCTCGAACGACGGCACATATATTTGGCGAACGCAAAGAGAATCACGCTTTGAGTTCAGCCATGTAACAACCGTTATAATCGAAAGCACCGTTACAGAAATAGGCAGAAATGCGTTTAATAGCATAGGTGCAACTACCATAAACATACCCGATAGCGTTGTGTCAATAGGCATTGATGCGTTTAAGAGCGCACATATCATTACCATAGACATACCCGATAGTGTTACGTCAATAGACTACGGAGCATTTACCAGCGCAAGCTTAACCTCAATAAATGTTGGAACAGGCAACAGCAATTATTCAAGCGTTGACGGTGTATTATTTAATAAAGACCGGACAAAGCTAATCCAATACCCTGCAGGTAAAACAACGGCAGTAGATTATGCAGTTCCCCTCGGCGTTACGGAAATAGGCAATTCTGCGTTTTTATGGCAAGAACACCTAACCTCCATTGTTATAGCCCAAAGCGTTGAGTTCATGGGCGATGGCGTGTTCTTATGGTGTAATAACCTAAGAGAAGTAACATTCAACTCGCAAACCCCGCCGACACTCACTCCTGGTACATTCGCAAATACTCCTGCCGCAATGAAAGTATTCGTCCCATACGGAACAAGAGCGGCATATGCGGCGGCTTTCAAAACATTGGTAGGTGTAGACTTAACCCCGAGCTACAAGGTTCCTTTGGGCTATAACGAGAACGATTTCACAAAATTGATAGATTTCGCCATGCAAGACGATAACCTCGATAAGCTCGATTGGGATTTAGACGACCCCGACAGCTGGCGCGGAATAAGTTGGGACACCGCAAGCACGAAAAGAGTTAGAATTATTGATATTTACAGTAGAACATTAACAGGCTCGCTTGATGTTTCGGACTTCACTTCATTACAACAGCTGATTGTAAGCGACAACCAACTCACAGCCCTTGATGTTTCAAACAATACAGCGTTAAGGCAACTGTTTGCAGAAAGCAACCGACTCACAACTCTCGATGTTTCAAAAAATACATCTTTAACACATTTGCGGGTAAGCGGCAATCAACTCAAAGCCTTTGATGTTTCAAACAATAAAGCTTTAATGAGTTTGGAGGCAAACGACAACCAACTCCGAAACCTCAATGTTTCAAACAACATTGCATTACTTTCGCTGTACGTAAGAAACAACCAACTCACAGCCCTTGACGTTTCAAGCAATACATCGTTAGGGCAACTGCACGCAAACGGCAACCAGCTCAAAACCCTCAATTTTTCAAACAACACTGAATTATCATTATTAAACGCAAGCAACAACCAACTCACCGACATATCCTCGTTTGAAGATTTCCAAAACCTTATCACAGTCAATGTGAGTTATAACCTGCTTAACCTTCAAAACGCGAAAGTTCAAGCCTCAATCGAGAAAATACAGGGCACTGTAGACGGCAATAGCGGCACTTTTGAATACACCCCGCAAAAATGCCTCACCTGCAAAAGGCATCCTTGCATCTGCGACGGCAATCATGACGATGTTCAAAGCGGCGGCAACTCCGCCAGAGACGCAATCATAAACGGCTTCGGCATCGGCGGCGAAGCAGGCAGCATAAACAACAGCGGCAAATCCGAAATCAACGGATATTTTGAAAATGACACCTACATAAAACACTCGGGAATCCCGCTGGTTTACATAGCTGACAAAAATTTCGCAGATTTCATAGAAGTCCGCCGAAACGGTCGCCGCCTAACCCGTGGAACGCATTACACCGCCCAAAGCGGCTCAACAATCATCACCCTCCTGCCCGAATATCTGGACGCGCTTGAAGTGGGAGAACATGAATTAAGCGTTCATTTCAGCGGGCTTGCAGTGGTTAGGGCTTCGTTTACCGTTGCAAATGCCGAATATGACGATGTTTCGACTTTAGCGGGGATTTTGGGGGATTTTGATTCAATTGATAATTGATAATTGACGATTGACAATTAAATGTAGGGCGCGCCGAGGGCGTCGCGCCCTACAATATCTTTTTTTATCTGCGCGGCAAGCTCGTTTATATTTGCAAATTTTATTTCATCGCGGATATGGTCAAGGAAATGAAGCGTTGCCGTCCTTCCGTACAGGTCGCCGCTGAATGATAATATATGCGTTTCGGCAGAGATTTTTCCCGTATCGCTTACGGTCGGTTTGATTCCTACATTGGTTATACTGTTGTAATTTTTGCCGTCAAGCTCGGTTAAGGTGGCGTAAACGCCGAAGCGCGGAATAACGCTGAGCGGGGGCAGGGCTTGATTGATTGTAGGGAAATTAATTGTCCTGCCGATTCGCCTGCCTTGTGAGACGAGTGCTTTGATTTGAAAACTAAAGCCCAAAAGGGCGTTTGCTTCTTTCATTTTTCCTTCGCGTATAAGACTGCGGATTTGGGTTGATGATATGCGCGTGCCGTCTGCGGCTTTTACATCGGGGACTACGGAAAGCTTGATTCCGTAATTACCGCAGATTTTTTCAAGCTCCCAAGCTCCGCCGGAAGCGTTTTTGCCGAATCGGAAATCCTCGCCGCAGGTAACGTAAGCCGCGTTCATTTGAGCAACCAGAATATTTTTTATAAATTCATCGGGTGATAGGTTTTTGATTGCTTCAAAATCGGGTGAAAAAATATCTCTAATCCCCATTCGGCAAAGCTCCGCTTGCTTGAAATCCGCTGTAATAATTCTTTCGCCCGTTGACGGTTCAAATGTAAATACGGCAGGGGTAAGCCCGTTTTCGCGGGCAAGCTCCGCCGCCTTTCCGATTACCGCCCTGTGACCTATATGAAGCCCGTCGAAAAGACCGAGAGCGACTGACTTTTTCATTGCCCATGCTCCTTAAACGGCAAACGGCACAAATGCTTACCGAATTTGTTTTACACCATTATAACACACAAATTGGTAAAATTCAAATATAAAATAGGGGTCTTTTATTAATTTTTGATGAACGTGAAATGTACAATTTAAATTAAATACAAAGCGGAATTATCAAGCAATAAGCTGTGCATTCTGCCGAACATGAAAAAAGCGCGTGAAACTATCTTCACGCGCTTTTTTTGCGGCTTTTACATCATTATAAAATCAGCCGAAGCATAGCCGGATATTCCGCTGTAACTTATGATATACCAGTTGCCGGAGCTTCCGTAAACCGAGACGCTTCCGCCGTTGGGGATAACGCCTAAAACGCGCGCTTGAACGGAGGGGAACTCCCGTATGTTTAAGTTAGCCCCATCTGTCCTTACCGTTCCGTAGGCAACGGGCTGAATATTCGCCTGCGCCTGATTAATGGGGAAAACCTCCATAATGCCGTTTGCTATAGCCTCTGCCATTGTCCCTATGTCGTACATCGCCATATCCTGCGGGTTGTTTATAAACGCCGTTTCCACTAATACCGCCGGAGCGTGGGTCAGCCTTAAAATGCCGAAATAATCAGTACCCTCGCTGTTTACCCGCGTTTTTATTCCGTTGTCTTTGAACCCCAAGCTTACTATGTTTCTGTTAATTGCCGTTGCTAACTCCCTGCCCCTTCCCGTGTCGAAAACGCTGAAAAAGGTCTCTGTTCCGCTGTAGGGTATTCCCTCGTTGCTGTTCAGATGTATTTCCACAACCGCGTCTACATTCTGGCTGTTGGCGAGATTTGCGTCCGCCGTTATGCTTCTGTCAATATCAATCGTGCGGTTATTTATAACATTATATCCTTGATAACGCAGTATAGCCGTTACCTCATTGCTTACCGCAAGGGTGTAATCCTTCTCCCTTAAAGGACCGAAAACAGCCCCCGGATTATTCCCCCCGTGACCTGCGAATACAGCTATTTTTGCCATTCTGCCCCTCCTTATACAGTTTATTATACTATATGGTGTTTTTTGGATATTTGTTACAAGATTAAGACGGATTGGGTTGTACAAACTCAATAAGTATTCTAACACACACAATTTGATTTTATGCTATTTGTTACAAAACAAAAGAATATATTACCATAATCATTGACATTAAATTATTATTATGTTAAACTGTAAACGGTAGATGTTGGGGCTGGCTCTGCGAATTTTTTCCAAATGCGGAGCTTATACTTGGCATTATTTTAATTTGAAAGGAATTTTTACTATGATGAATGTTGAAGCCGTAAGAGCATATGTTTACGGCGGGTTGGCGAGTAGGGGGAACTTGGTTGAGCAAAAGTCGGTTTCTAATGTGAGGAAGGATACTTTTACTCAAAGCAATTTTTCAAGAGAACCAATGAAGGCTTGGGAGCAAATGAAGGCAACCGGGATGGATTTGCGGGGGGTATGGGCTTTTTCAAACGGAAAATGGACACAAACACAAGCACCAGCTTTCACGCTTGAAGAGGTTGAGAAGAATTTCGAGCGGGTGCTTGATATGGCGAACGTGAAAATGCCGTCAGACCCCAGCCTTTCGCAAGAATATAAACAGCTTCTTGCATATTCAAACTCTCTTGAAGAAGCAGCTACAAGAATAAAAAATGCTGAGTTTTATCAAGGCAGATTGGAAACATCAGCTTTTTACAAAGAATTGCAAGAGAGCCTTTGGAACGATTTACAAAAGTATAAAAGCCCTAATGAAATGATAAGCAGCAGTAATGTTATGGGGTCTACATATATTAATCTTTACTGCCACAGTGTTTCAGTCGGAGTCATTGACCGCAATGTTAGGACGGCTTTGGAAAGAAACAATGTCCCCGATGATATAACCTTTTCCGTTGACTATGATAATAACAGGAGGACATTTGTTTTGACGGAAATATCGGACGAAGTCTATCGCACACAGGTTGAAGATGCTTTGGATAGTGCTTTAAATGTTGGCAGTATACATAATATTTCCAGAGAAGCGGCATTTATATCAGGCAGAGTTGAGGAATATTACTATTCTTACATGTCCGACATGCTGAAAGAGCACTTCGGGCAGGATATTAATGATTTATGGCTTGACGAAAACGGAAATATAAAAGGGGCAAATTACTCATTACAATCACAGCTTTGGGCAGAAAAGGGAAGTAACAACAATGAGCAAGGTATGCTGAAATACGGGTTTCTAGGTCTTGGCATCGGTAACGGGTTAAAACAGCTTTTAAGTATGCCCGAATGTCACGAGAGCACAACCAAAATGGTTTTTGACAGCGATGGTTTCTATTTAAGTGCAGGTGATTTGAAGCTTGGCAGAGTTGATTACCCCGACATACAAAATGACGAAAGGCTTCTAAAGCTTTATCACAACTTGATTTCAAATAATCAAAGCTATAAACTATGGTTAAACGATTGTAACGCGTTTAAATAAAGGAAGGAAAGTAAAAATGAAAAATACAATAAAAATATTTCTTGCATTGGTAATATCTATTACAATTTGCCCATTGGTTTTTAACGCAAATGTTGGCGCAGCATCAACCGACATAGAATTTGGTTGGATTGATTCAAACACCTCGTTGCCATACCCTGAGTATTACACATATGATGGTTCTTGGGAAGAAGGAGATGTGTCTACATTTAAAGTATATACATCCGATGTGGACGAAACCGCAATTAAAATAGGCGGGCTAAGGCAAGGCGACATAATAAAAGTAAAGATTACAAACACATTGGGTGATTATAATGAAACCTTTTTCTAAGCAAGGCTTAAAAAATTATCAGGAGAAATTACTTGTGCCAATGCGGAATCTACTTGTAGAAACAATTTATCGTTGGAAACAATATAATCAATATCATCTTTGTCGGCACAAACGACAACCACAGCATCCTCAAAATCAGACATTGATAGATTTAGGGCTGAAATGCAGTCGTCGCCATCAACACTGATAATTACAAGTATATTAAACAAGTCCCGCAATGCCTTCCGCGCTGAAGTATCGCCTAACCTCTTAGATACTATAAAATAGATGTCCGTGATACTATTGACCGTAACAGCCGCCTCTATTTCTTCTCGACCGATCATATTAAATATTTTCCCGACCGATTCAGCGTAAGGCTCACGGGAAAGAATATGATCCAATATTACATTGGTATCAAGTAATATTTTCATTTTGACAAAATCCTTTCCTCTCGTTCCCTGTCTAAATCGACCTCATGACCTGCCAAAAGACCAGTCAAAGCCTTGACCGATCTTTCTTTTTGCTCCCTCGTAATACCGGGAGTTTTTTTATCTAACGCTAAATCAAATGGGATTCTCCTTTGACGAGCCACCATTTTTACATAAACATTAAGACCCGCCGCCATAGTTAGACCCAACTCATTAAAAACCCGTTCAGCTACCTGTTTATCGGATTCGTCTAACCTTACCGTATAATTTACTGCTGCCATATTTAACCCTCCTTAATTATATATTAAGTATATTATACTCCTTTTATACATTGATTGCAATGCTTAAATTGTTAATTTTTTATTACGGGCTTGACATCAAAGTTTTGACGAATACGTGGACGAATTAAGTTTGGATTGTTAAAGCAATCGGTTCAAGCCTTAACCAAATAAAAAAATAATAAAAGCGCATGAAAAAACTTTTTTTACGCGCTTTTTATTATTCAAGGTGGTTAACTCAACGCGTCAAATGACATATTTTACCAAGTAATTTTGATATAATAATTAATACCTATCTGAAAAAGGTTAAAAATATCAAAAGGAACGTGAAAAATATGCCGCTCAGAGTAAAACAAAGGGAAGATGAAATCAAGGAATTTACCGTAATTGAAGACAAAGGCAAGGCAGAGCCCTTTAAGCCGGGACTGCTTTTGTGCGCGTTGTTCGCTTTTTTGCTAAGCAGGTCAAATATCGGAGGGAGCGGTGCTCCTGCGGCGGCGGCGTTTATGGCGGCTTTAAGCCCTGTTCAATGCTTTGCGGCGTTTGCGGGGCTCGCGGCGGCGATTTTCCTGTCGGGCAATATCGGCGCGTACATTACGGAGGCGGCGGCGGCTCTTGTCATTATTTCGGTTAAATACGCTGTCAGCAGAACTAAAA
Organism: Oscillospiraceae bacterium; assembly: GCA_009777725.1. Lineage (GTDB taxonomy): Bacteria > Bacillota > Clostridia > Oscillospirales > Ruminococcaceae > UBA946. Next base: position 26,972 of record WRLG01000022.1, read on the forward strand.
AGCAACCCTCCGCCGCTTTGAGCTCGGTCTGCGCGGGCGGGATTTATTTAGCTTGCGGCTTGGTGACAGCTCTGTTTTTTCGGATTACTCCCGCTTTGGTTCTGGCAGTAATGTTCAGAGCCGCGCTTTGCTTTATAATAGCCTACTTTATCCTTGAATTTTTCGCCGATTTCGGTAAAAGCGGTCAAATCCATATTTCGGGTGATAAAAGCATATCCGTAGCGGTCATATACATATTAATCATATGCGCTTTAGCATCGCTGACGCTCGGTTATTTTAACATAGGGCGGGCTTTCGGAGCGTTTGCACTGCTGACGGTCACAGCCAAGCGCGGAGCGGCGGGCGGGGCGGCGGCGGGCGCGCTTACCGCCTTGGGGCTGATGCTGGCATCCTACGATTTAGGAAGAAGCGCGGTCATTTTAACCTGCGCCGGACTTTTGGCGGGTGTTCTGTCAAACAACGGAAGGCTGACCGTTTCGGTTGCATTTATAACGGCAAGCTTTATAGGGACTGTTATTACAGGTATGCACGCGGGAAGCGCAGGGCTTTTGTTTGACGCGGCAATCGCTTCGATTTTATTCGCGCTGCTGCCGGCTCAGCTTTGTGTCGGTCTGCTCGCGGAAACGGCAAAGGAAACAGCGGACAGAACTCCGGCGCAGAGACTGGATTTCGCCGCCGCCGCCCTGCGTGGTGTTAAAGGCACGGTTACAAAAGCGTCAAAGGCTTTATCGGGCGGGCGGGAATACCCCAAGGCGGAGACGGAAGCCGCTGTCGAGTATCTCACGGCGGTTGAGGGTGCTCTTGATTCGCTCAGGCAGTTCGATGATTTGCCGTTTTGCGATACAGTTAAGGCGGCTGCGGTCAAGAGGGCTCTTGGCGTGTGGGGCGCGAGAGATGTAAGCGTTTCGTTTTTTTACGATACGCAGGGGCATGTTTTTATTGAATGTTATTACGAAAAAAAGAACACCGCAAATATGGACTCAATAATAAAAAAAATATCGGGCATCGCCGATAAGGAGCTGGATATTCCCCATATAACCAATTTAAGCGGCGTTACAAGGCTTTGCCTGCACGAGCCCCCTCCCCTGACGGCGGAGGTTGGGCTCGCCCGCAGGTCCGGCTCCGAAAAAAACGGCGGAGAGGATATAAGCGGCGACTCGGAAAATTATTTCAGCGATGGGTTGGGAAAAATGTTCTTTATCCTGTCCGACGGAATGGGGATGGGCGGCAGGGCGGCGGTTGAGAGCCGCATGACCGTTTCGATTATGACCGACCTGCTGAAAGCGGGGTTTGAAGCGGAAGCTTGCTTTCAGCTTACAAACCTTTTAATGAACGCCAAATCCTCCGATGAAATATTTTCCACCGTTGATTTGCTTATACTGAATCTTTTTTCGGGAAAAACAGTTCTTATAAAATCGGGCGCGCCGGCTACTCTTGTAAATTCAAAGGGAATCGTTAAAATCATTGAAGCCGGTACAATGCCCAGCGGAATTATAGGCAGTGCAGACTTTGAAAAACGAACCTTGAAGCTAAGGGAGGGGGACTGCGCCGTGATGACGACCGATGGCATAGGCGAGAATTGTTTTCCTAAAATTAAGGAGCTTATGCTGTCCCAGGGAGTCGGTGCTCAGTACTCGTCAGACGAGATTATTAAGTACGCCTGCGAGAACGAAATATCCCGCCCGGACGACAAAACTGTAATAACAATCAAAGTTCATTCATCATAATTTAAAAATTTAAGCTTATTTATTGTATATTATTAACATATCAAGTGTTTAGTTTAGTTAAAATTGTAGAATTATAACAAAAACACTTGCAATCTGAAATAAATTTTGTTAAAATATAACTAATAATAATTATCGTTAAACTATGGCAAAGGCAAAGCAGACGGACAGAACGGACAGAAATGAGATTGTTAAAAAATACCATTAAAAAGAAGGAGTATTCTGTAATGAAGTCAATTGATTCGCGAACACTGTCCGAGCATGAGTTTCCGCTTCACATTTTCCACGAGGGAACAAATTATGATTGCTTTGATTTTTTCGGAGCGCATAAGGGCGAAAAGGACGGTGAAAAAGGCGTTTATTTCCGCGTTTGGGCTCCGCACGCTAAAGCAATATCGCTGGTAGGAGATTTTAACGAGTGGAAGCACGGCAAAAATCCAATGGAACGGTTAGATTTCGACCCATCGGTATGGGTGACCTTTGTACCCGGAGTTGAGAATTTTTTCACATACAAGTACAGCATTGAGACAGCGCATAAAAGTATCGTGCTGAAAGCCGACCCCTACGGCACTCATATGGAAACCAGACCCAGCACCGCCACCAAGTACTATGATATTACCAACTACAAATGGAACGATAAAGCATGGTATAAGAAAAAGGCGTTAGTCAACCCCTATAAAAGCCCTATGAACATATACGAGGTTAACATAGGCTCTTGGAAAACTTACGAAAACGGCAAGCCTTTCAGCTACACAAAATTTGCCGATGAAATTATCCCCCACCTTAAAGATTTAAACTATACCCACATAGAGCTTATGCCGCTCGCGGAATACCCGTTTGACGCTTCTTGGGGCTATCAGGTTATAGGGTATTATTCTCCGACCTCACGCTACGGAACGCCCGATGATTTTATGGCTATGGTTGATAAGCTTCATCAAGCAGGAATCGGCGTTATACTTGACTGGGTGCCCGCGCATTTTCCGAAAGACGCGGCGGGCTTATTCGAGTTTGACGGTGACTGCTTATATGAATATACAGACCCGTTGAAAAGGGAGCACCTTACTTGGGGAACAAGGGTTTTTGACTACGGCAGACCCGAGGTTCGCGCTTTTCTCATATCGAACGCCCTTTACTGGATTGAGAAATTTCATGTTGACGGTTTGAGGGTGGACGCTGTCGCCTCAATGCTCTATCTTGATTATGACAGGCGGGAATGGCGACCCAACAAAGACGGCGGGCATGAGAATTACGAGGCTATAGATTTCTTCCGCAAGCTTAACTCGGCTGTATTCAGCCGCAACCCCAATGTTTTTATGGTCGCGGAGGAATCGACCGCATGGCCCTTGGTTACAAAGCCGGTTGATATAGGCGGCTTAGGGTTTAACTTTAAGTGGAACATGGGCTGGATGAACGACATGCTGGATTACATGAGGATGGACCCCATCTACCGCGCCAATAACCACGGAAAGCTTACCTTCTCGTTCTTCTATTGCTTCAGCGAAAATTATATTCTGCCTATCTCTCACGATGAGGTGGTTCACGGCAAGGCTTCTCTTTGGAATAAAATGAGCGGCGCTTCGACTGAGCACAAGTTTGCATCTTTACGCACCTTTATGGCTTATATGCTCGCTCACCCGGGCAAAAAGCTTAACTTTATGGGTAACGAATTCGGTCAGCGGATTGAATGGAAGTATGACGCAGGGCTTGAATGGGGCAATATTAACGATATAGAGAACGCGCAAACGCTTGAATGCAGTAAAGCCCTTAATAAGCTTTATATTGAAAACGCTCCGTTCTGGGAAAATGACGATTCATGGACCGGGTTTGCTTGGATTTGCCATGACGATTACATGCAGAGCGTAATCGCTTTCAGACGTATCGACGACAAAGGGAAGGAAATCATTGCTGTCTGCAACTTTGTCCCGGTGGAAAGGAAGGATTACCGAATCGGCGTTCCCTTTGAGGGGACATATGAGCAGGTCTTTTCGACCGATGAAGCGCGCTTCGGCGGAAGCGGTGTTGACAATAAAAAGAAAAAATCGGAGGATTATTCAATGCACGGGTATGACCAGTCAATTACCTTGGATATTCCCGCGCTTTCAGTAATGTATCTCAAATGCACTCCTCTTAAAAAACGCAAGGCTAAATCGGAAAAAGAGGAGGATGGTAAAGAACCGTTAACGGCTGACAACTAACAACTAAATTGGTTAATTATTACTGAAGGAGGCTAAAATATAATGTATACTAAAAAAGAATGTGTGGCAATGCTTTTGGCGGGCGGACAGGGAAGCAGGCTTTACGCGCTTACGCAGGACATGGCAAAGCCTGCCGTACCTTACGGAGGCAAGTACAGGATTATTGATTTCGCGCTTTCTAACTGCACAAACTCCGGCATCGATACCGTTGGCGTACTTACCCAGTACCAGCCGCTTGTTTTGCATGAATATGTCGGGAACGGGCAGCCTTGGGACTTAGATAAGCTTTACGGAGGAGTTCACGCGCTCCCGCCGTATCAAACGGCTTTGGGTGCTTCTTGGTATGAGGGTACGGCTAACGCGATTTATCAGAACATGAGCTTTATAGAGCGTTATTCACCCGAGTATGTCATTGTGCTCGGCGGCGACCATATTTATAAGATGGATTATTCCCTTATGGTAGCAGAGCACAAGAACAAGGAAGCGGACTGCACGATAGCCGTGCTTGACGTTTCTAAAGAAGAGGCTTCGCGCTTCGGCATTATGACCTGCAACGAGGAAGGCAGAGTGGTAGACTTTACCGAAAAGCCCAAAGAGCCTAAATCAACCTTGGCTTCAATGGGAATATACGTGTTTACTTGGGATAAGCTAAAGAAATACTTGATTGAAAATGAGAACGCAAATACCGGCTCTAAAGACTTCGGCAAGGATATAATCCCCGCCATGCTCGCGGATAAGCAGCGCATGTACGCCTACGCCTTTGACGGCTACTGGAAAGACGTGGGAACGCTTGACTCCCTTTGGGAAGCAAATATGGACTTGCTCAACCCGAACCTGCCCATTAACCTTTACGACCCGGGCTGGAAGATGTATTCGAGAAGCCCGGTCATGCCTCCGCTTAATATCGGTCCAGGCGCGGAAATAAACAACTCTATGGTTAACGACGGCTGCGATATTAACGGTAAGGTAACTTTCTCTATTTTATTCGACGGCGTTACCATTGAGGAGGGCGCAACGGTAAATTACTCAATCGTTATGCCGGGCTCGGTAATTAAGTCGGGTGCGGTCGTGGAATTCGCGATTGTCGGTCAGGATTGCGTAGTCGGCTCGGATTCGCATATCGGAGCTACGCCGGACGCTTCCAAAAACATTGAGGACTGGGGAATTGCCGTTATCGGGCACAGCATTGAGGTGTCTAAGAACGCGAAAGTCGCACCTAAAGAAATTATCTCGGAAAACATATAACCGGGCTCATTGAAGCAACATTTAAAATTTTATTCGTTTAAGGAGTATGTGAAAGGGAGTGTAATTGCAATGGCTGCAACAAAAAGAAAGATTTTGGGGCTTATTTTTTCAGATATGCACGATGCCGTTATTTCCGACCTCACAAAGGAGCGGACTATGGGCTCGGTTTTGTTCGGAGGTCGTTACAGGTTAATTGATTTTCCGCTTTCCGGTATGGTTAACAGCGGTATACACGAGGTTGGAGTTATCACTAAATCAAATTACCAATCGCTTTTGGACCACTTGGGTTCGGGGCGCGAATGGGATTTGGCAAGGAAAAAAGGCGGTCTTCATCTACTGCCGCCGTTTTCGCACGTAGCGAGCGGAATTTACAGGGGCAGGCTGGAGGCTCTGTACGGAGTTTGGAGCTTTATCGGACATTCCGATGCTAATTATGTTGTTCTTTCGGATTGCGATGTAATTGCGAACATGGATTATTCCAAGGTAGTCGAGCACCATATTTCAACCGGCGCGGACATTACCAGCGTCTACGCAAATGACAATCTATCGGTTGAGCAGGCGCAAAGCTCTACCGTTTTCGGGCTGAATGATGAGGGACGCATTGTCGATGTCCTGCTCAATCCGCATATCAGCGGTTCTTGTAATGTTTCGCTTAATACCTTTGTTTTAAGCAAGGAATTTTTAAAGAACATCGTACTTGAAGCGGCTTCAAGGAGCTTATACCGCTTTGAACTGAGCATACTTCAAGCACGTGCGGGCGACTATAAAATCATGGGCTACTGCCATGATGATTATTTCAGCAGGATTACCTCAATGTATGATTATTATAACTCGAACATGCGCCTGCTGGACGGCGCGGAGCGTAAAAAACTCTTTAAAACCAACAGCCCCATCTACACCAAGGTCAGAGATAACCCGCCCGCTAAATTTGAAGAATGCAGCGTTAAAAATTCTCTTATCGGCGATGGAAGCATTATTGAGGGAACAGTTGAAAACTGCGTATTGTTCAGAGGGGTAAGGGTTAAGAAAGGCGCGGTTGTAAAAGACTCCATACTTATGCAGGATACGGTAATAGGAGCAAATTGCGATATAAGCTGTGTAATTACGGACAAGAACGTAAAGGTAAGCGACAAGAGGATGCTTACGGGCTCTAAGAACTATCCGCTGTTTTTGGGTAAAGGCGCGGAGATTTAGGAAGGTGAGATGATATGAGAATACTTTATGCCGCATCCGAGGCTATCCCTTACGCCGCCTCGGGAGGGCTTGCCGATGTAGCCGGTTCACTGCCGCCCGCATTATGCGAAAAGGGGCATGATTGCCGCGTTATATTGCCGTACTACAAAAACATGAAGCAGGAGCTGAAGGACGGACTGGAGTTTTTAACCAATTTTACGGTAAACGTAGGTTGGAGAACGCAGTATTGCGGCGTTTTTAAAGGCTCTTTCAAAGGGGTTACTTATTATCTTTTAGATAATGAATATTATTACGACAGGGACGGGCTTTACGGATTTTACGATGATTGCGAGAGGTTTACTTTCCTTTCAAGAGCAATTATGGAATTTTTAAAGCATACCGACTGGAAGCCGCACGTCATAAACTGCAACGACTGGCAAACCGCGCTTGTACCCGTATATTATGAGGTTTTTTACAAGTATCAGCATGGCTACGAGGATATAAAAACCGTATTTACCATTCATAATATACAATATCAAGGCAAATACGGAACAGAGGTAATCAACGAGGTGCTGGGCATTCCGCTTTATCATACCAAGCTTTTGGAATATGACGGCTGTGTAAACCTTATGAAAGCCGCTATTGAAACCTCGGATAAGGTCACTACCGTTTCTCCGAGCTACGCTTGGGAAATTCTTGACCCGTGGTACGCGCACGGCTTGGAAAGGGCTTTGAGCGATAAGCAGCACAAGCTTTGCGGATTTTTGAACGGCATTGACAATGATATTTTCAACCCCCAGACCGATAACATCATCTACAAAAACTTTTCGGCAAGAAGCTTGAAAGGCAAGGAGGAATGTAAATCCGCGCTTTGCAGGGATTTGGGGCTGGAAGAGGGTATTCACCCGATTATCGGTATTGTTACACGGTTCGTTTCGCATAAGGGGATTGATTTAATCAAGCATGTTTTCGAGCAGATTGTTAACGATATGGGCTGTAGGTTTGCTATACTGGGCTCGGGCGATAAAATATACGAGGACTTCTTTAACGAGATGGCTTGGCGTTATCCCGGAAAGGTCAGTGCAACCATAGGCTTTGTTCCCGATTTGGCAAGGAAGATTTACGCTTCCTCGGATATGTTCTTAATGCCCTCTCAAAGCGAGCCTTGCGGATTGGCGCAGATGATTTCTTTGAGATACGGAACGATACCGATTGTCCGTGAAACGGGCGGCTTGCGGGACAGTATCCGCGATGCCGGAGGGGAAAACGGCAACGGCTTCACATTCAAAAGCTACGATGCGGGAGATATGCTTGACGCGGTATACCGCGCTAAATGTATGTATTTCGATGATAAGCCAAGCTGGCGTTCCCTTGTTATAGCGGCGATGAAAAACAACTACAGCTGGGGGATTTCCGCAGAGCTTTACATGGGGCTTTACAGGGAGCTTGCGGGGGATGTTTAGTCAATTAACAATTAACAATTGACAATTAAGGAACTGTTTTTTAGTATACGTTGGCGGGTAACGTCAGCGTATACTGTTTTAAAGAGTATATTTATGAGGTATATTTTGTTATGTTTAGGGATTTCAGCGGATTTAGGGTTGTTCCTTTGGGGCTTGGCGGGGTTACTCGGAAGATTGTGTTGGAGGATGGTGGCGGCTCTTTGCTGATATTGAAATTTGCTAAAGATAAGTTGGGCATTTTGATTAAGGATTATCTTTGCGAATATGTCGGCAGTTCTATGGCGAAGCTTTTGGGTTATCCTGTCCAAGAAGTTGAACTGGGTTACTACGAGGGCGAGGAATGTGCCGCTGTCAAGATGTTTTCTCATACGTTGGTGTCGTTTAAAGGGCTGGGGACAAGCTCTGCCGATGGGGTTAAGGTCGGCAGTAAAGGCGAAAATTACAACCTGCAATGGCTTCTGGATTTAGAGATGAAGCAGGGTAAATTCAAGCTGACGCAGGAGCAGTATATTAATTGGGTATGGCAGGTTTTTATGCTTGATATGTTTATCGGCAATTTTGACAGACATGAGGGGAATTGGGGATTTTTTTATGAGCGCGGCGGCTATACCCCCGCTCCTTTATATGACAACGGAGCTTGCTTTTATCCGAAATTGATTGACACGGCTCAGATGAATATGTCAGACGGCGAGATGAGAAATCTGGTTGAATTTCAAACTAAATGTGCCATTATATACAAGGGCAAAAAGAAGGCTTTTTTTGAGATTATGAATTTGGTTTTGAAAGAGGAAACGGCAAGCCGAGAGTTTCGGGCGTTTATTAAAAAGGTTGACGAAACGGATTTTCAGCCGATATTTGATTATCTGATACAGTATAACAAAAAATATAATGACACAATCAAGTTTATTAAGAGGGTGTTCAATTGCCGAAGGGAGCTTTTGAGGCGATATGAGAGTTCGGGTTATTCAGCGGGCTTTGCTTAAATGGAGCAGGGGCGGTGACACCGTCATAATAGGCGAAATGCGGCGGGAATTGCGGGATAAGTTTACCGTTTATGTAATAGATTTAGACGAGGCTCAAACAGCGGAGGCAATAAAAAAAAGCGGGCGCAATTTATGTACGCTGATTCCGGGGCTTGATATTGAAGATGACGGCTACTATGTCGAATATCAGCTTGTTCCGTATATAGTGGAAATGCGCGTCCCCGACAGGCGCAGGGAGGATATAGCCCAAATCTGCGCCCAAAACAACATGAAGCATTACGATGAATTCACCTATTTTTTAAATAACAAAGGCTTCGGCATGGACGAATGGTCGGTTGAGGAAATTGAAATTTGAAAGGAAGTAGTCAAAATGAAAAAGTTTATGTCTTGTATTCTTGCAGTGATTATCACGGCGGTATTAATTCCGTTCGGCGGGCTTGCACCCGAAGCGGCGCAGACTAAGACGATTAGGATTTACTCTTGGAACACGGAGATTCAAGAAAAAATCGAGAGCTTATACAAAGCTCCTGCCGGGGTTCAATTAGAGTTTGTTATTGTACCTGCCGATGGCGGAGCATATCAAGACAGGCTTGACAAAGACCTCAAAGAAAATCCGGGACAGGTTGATGTTTTCCTTATCGAATCTGATTATGCCCCCAAATATGTAAATTCTGAATATTCTCTTGATTTAAGAAGTTTAGGGCTGACAGAGCAAGACACAGCACAAATGTACCCCTATGCTCTTCAAGTCGGCACGTCTGACAACGGAATATTAAAAGCCTTAAGTTGGCACGCTTTGCCATCAATGTTTATTTACAGGAAAAGCATTGCCGAAAAGGTTTTGGGCAACAGTGACCCCGCTTTTGTACAAACCAGAGTTAACACTTGGAATAATTTTAACAGAGTTGCCGACATGATGAAGAAATCGGGTTATTTTATGCTATCGGGTTATGACGATGCGTACAGGACTTATACGCAAACGCCCGCTACCCCTATGGTTGACAATAACGGCAGGATAATAATAAGTGACGGCATGAAAAAATGGGTTGACGATACTAAAATGTATACGGACGAGGGCTATAATAATAAATCCAACTTATGGAGCGATGGCATGAATTGGGGCTTTAACGGAGACGGCAAGGTTTTCGGCTATTTCGGACCTTCTTGGTTTATTAATTATGTTATGTCAAACGGGAATGCCGTTGGAGATTGGGCGGTAGCTGTCGGACCTGCACCGAGCTTTTGGGGCGGCTATTGGCTTTGCGTTGCTAAAGGCTCACAGAACACAGCGGAAGCGATTGGTCTAATAAAACAGCTTTGCGCCGACCAAGATAATATGTATAAAATAATCGAGGAATTCGGCGATTCGGTAAATAATATTGCGGCTATGGAAGCCTTTGGCAAAACACCCTACAAAAGCCAAGTTCTCGGGGAGCAGAACCCTTACGGCGTATATTCGCAAGCGGCGAAAAGAATTGACGCACGCTATTTAAGCGACTATGATTGGAGGCTGACTGAATATTTTCAAAGGGCAATGTTTGATTATTTTAACGGCAATGTTTCAAAAAGGGAAGCTTTGGATAATTTCTATAAAGAGGCTCTTGATAATTATCCCGAACTGAAAAGGTGATAAAGCTATGGAAAAACAAAATGTCCGCGCGGTATTTGAGAAAACGGGCAGGGCGGCTTATATTTCTCATCTTGATTTAATGCGCGCGATTCAAAGGGCGGTCAGCAGGGCGCAATTGCCGCTTTGGTATACGCAGGGGTTTAATCCGCACGTATACATAAACCTGCCGCTTGCTCTGCCTCTCGGAATCGGGAGCGTTTGCGAGATTATGGATTTTGCTTTAACGGAAAATTCAGAGCTTGAAGAAATAATCACGCGCCTAAACCAAACTTTGCCGGAGGGGATTAAATTTTTGCGCGCCGCCGCTCCGAAGCGCAATATAAAAGAAATCATAGCGGCGGAATACGAGGCGGAGTTTTACGCGCAGGGTGAGGAAAATATTCTCGCTCGGTTTAACGCCATGCTGGAAGCTGACAAAATAGAGGTTATGAAGCGCACTAAAAAGAAGGGGGCTGTTTTAACCGATATTAAGCCCTATATGAATATAGAAGAAGCCGCGATGGACGGCGGGGTGCTTAAAATTAGGCTGACCCTACCTGCGGGTACGGATTTTAATATAGGCGCATGGCTTTTCACCGATGCTTTTTCGGCTTTTTGCGGCGTTAACTTTGTTAAAATTAGTATAATTCGCACAAAATTACTCGGTGCGGATAGGGTTAATTTTGTGTGATTTGTATATATTACTGTTTTTTGTGTATAAATACTTGCATTGTTCTTAGAAATATGTTACAATAAATAAGTGTCTTAAAAATTCGTATTTTTATATAGGAGGAGTTTAATTCATGGATGCGTTAAAGCTAATCAGTCAGGACAGTATGAAAAAAGATGCGCCGGAGATTCATGTCGGCGATACCGTTAAAGTGCATGTGCGGATAAGGGAGGGCGAAAAGTCCCGTATTCAAATTTTTGAGGGTACGGTAATTGCCAAGAAGCACGGCGGAGTGAACGAAACCTTTACCGTAAGGCGGCTTTCGCGCGGCTGCGGAGTTGAGCGGGTGTTCCCTGTTCATTCGCCCGTTGTGGATAAGGTTGAAACGGTGCGCTTAGGTAAGGTTCGCAGAGCTAAGCTTTATTATCTCAGAAAGAGAGTCGGCAAAGCGGCTAAGGTTAAGGAACGTATTAAGTAATTGACCGCTTTAAAAAGGGAAAGGATGGTCGGCGTTATGGCTAAGTATGAATTGGATTACGAGATTCTGGAAAAAGAGCCTAAACAGGGCAAAAGCGGGTTTGAGGAGCTTTTTGAATGGACGGAAACGCTTCTGTTCGCGTTTTTTATAGTGATTCTCATCTTTACCTTTATATTGAGAATCGCCAATGTGGACGGCGAATCCATGCTTCCGACGCTTGAAAACGGTGACAGGCTTATTATCTCGCATATCGGCTACTCTCCCGCGCACGGCGATATTGTAATCGTTGACAGCCAAGGCTTGGGTAAGGTGATTGTAAAGCGTGTGATTGCCGTTGAGGGACAGCAGATTGATATTAATTTCGGCAATGGTGCGGTTATGGTAGACGGCAGGGAGCTTCAAGAGGATTATATTAATGCTTTGACTATGCTGGGCGCGGATGTCCGCGATTATCCCGTAACGATTCCGTCCGGGCATGTCTTTGTTATGGGTGACAATCGCATGAATTCAACCGACAGCAGAAGCGAAGAGGTTGGCTTTGTTCCCGAAGAAGATGTTTTGGGCAAGGTGGTTCTCAGAATTTTCCCGTTTAACGCGCTGGGCGTACCTGCGTAGAGGAGTTTAATATGAGCGAAGTAACGTCTGTGCAATGGTTTCCCGGTCATATGGCAAAGACCAAGCGGTTAATAAAGGAAAATCTGCCGCTGGTTGATGCTGTTATAGAAATTATTGACGCCAGAATACCGCAATCCAGCGCGAACCCGGATTTACGAAAGCTTATAGGCGGCAAAACCAAGCTTGTTCTTCTTAACAAATGTGACTATGCCGATGGTAATGCCACTGCCAAGTGGGTGGAATGGTATAAAAAGCAGGGTGTAATTGCCCTGCCCGCCGACTGCCGGAGCGGCAAAGGGCTCAATAGGTTTACACCATCCGTCAAGCTTGCTTTGGCGGATTTGATTTCAAAAAACGAAACCAAGGGCATGGCGGGCAAAAGCTTGCGGCTTATGGTCGTCGGAATACCTAACGTGGGCAAATCTTCGCTGATTAACCGCCTTTCGGGGCGAAAAAAAACTAAGGTTGAGGATAGACCGGGGGTCACGCGTGAAAAGCAATGGGTTAAGCTTGCGGGCGGTCTTGAATTGCTTGATATGCCGGGCGTTTTATGGGCTAAGTTTGAAGACCCTCTGGTCGGTGAAAGGCTTGCCTTTACGGGTGCCGTCAAGGATGATGTAACGGATACGGAGGCTCTTGCCGGAAGATTGCTCTTAACTCTGTCACGCTCATATCGTGATAACCTTAGGTTGCGGTACAAGATTGAAATAGACGATAGCGATGATGGGCACAGTCTGCTCTTAAAAGCCGCCAAAAGCAGAGGGATGCTGTTACAAGGCGGTGAGGTGGACTCGGAACGCGCCGCAATAGCTATTTTAGACGAATACCGCGCAGGAAAGCTGGGGCGTGTCACGCTTGAATTGCCGACATAGCCGTCAAATTGCTTTTGAAAGGAGTATAAGCTATGGCTGATATAAAAATCACTCCGTCAAGGTTAAGCGGCGAATTAACCATGCCGTCTTCAAAAAGCTATTCTCACAGAATGATTATCGCCGCCGCTCTTGCCGCGGACGGCATTTCGGTTATCTCTAATATCAGCGAATCCGAAGATGTAGCCGCAACCTGCAGTGCAATCAAGGAATTAGGAGCAAGGGTTGACATACTCGGCGACACTTATACAATATCCGGCATAAAAGCCCCCCCTAAAACAGCCTCAATAGACTGCTTCGAGAGCGGCTCAACATTGCGCTTTCTTATACCCGTAGCCGCCGCGCTGGGTTGTGATGCGGAATATTACGGCTCGGGAAAGCTGCCGACCCGACCGATTGGGGCTTATAAATCAGCTTTGGCGGCAAACGGTGTTTCATTTTCTCATACAGATGGTATAATGCCTTTTAATGTATACGGAAAGTTAAATTGCGGCAGGTTTGAGTTTGCGGGTGATGTTTCATCGCAATTCATTACGGGGCTGTTGTTCGCGTTGCCGCTTTGCGAGGGAGATTCCGAAATAAAGCTTACCTCCGAGTTAGAATCAAAGCCGTATGTAGATATGACGGTATCGGTGCTGAAAAGCTTCTCGGTTGAAGTCGAAGAGGCTGTAGCTGAGGACGGTCTTTTGACATATTATGTCAAGGGAGGGCAGAGGTATGCCCCTCAAAGTTTAACTGTTGAGGGTGATTATTCTCAGGCGGCTTTCTTTTTTACGGCTAACGCTTTGGGCTCAAATATAGAAATTGTAAATTTAAATGTTAATTCTATCCAAGGTGATAAAAAAATACTTGAAATTTTGCATAAAATAGGGTATAATAAATTAAATTGCCACTCACCCGGGGAATATGAACCATTTACCGTTGATGTAAAGGATATACCCGACCTTGTTCCCATACTTGCGGTGATGGGGTGCTTTACAAGCGGCGTTTCAAGGATTGTAAATGCCAAGCGGCTTAAAATTAAGGAAAGCGACCGCCTTACCGCCATTGCCGATGCGCTGAACGCGATTGGGGGGAAGGTTAAAGCTTATGATGATTCTTTAGAAATATATCCTATCAAGAAATTTAGCGGAGGAATGGTTGACGGCTGTAACGACCACCGCATTGTGATGGCGGCGGCTATAGCCTCAACCATGTCGTCAGATGATATGATTATACGCGGCTACAACGCCGTAAGCAAGAGCTATCCTATGTTTTGGAAGGATTTCATATCCCTCGGGGGGAATATTTGCTATACAGATTTTAAACAGACTTAGACCCCCGATTGAAAGGATGAAAAAAATGGCGTCATTTTGGAAACATAATTTTTCGGTGTCTCTTTTCGGAGAATCCCACGGACCTGCAATCGGCGTTGTCATGGACAATATGCCGTCGGGAGAATACATTGACACTGAAAAGCTGAAGCAATTTATGCGCCGCCGCGCGCCTAAAAAGGGTGACCCATATTCAACTCAGCGAAGCGAGGCGGATATGCCCAATATCATCTCCGGCGTGCATAACGGCTACACGACCGGCGCGCCTCTTACCGCGTTTATCAGCAATTCAGACGCTCTTTCCAAGGACTACTCCAATATAGCGAAGCTTCCCCGCCCCGGGCACGCGGACTATACGGGTGCGGTCAGATATAAGGGCTTTAACGATGTTCGCGGGGGAGGGCATTTTTCGGGCAGACTTACGGCAGCCCTTTGCTTTGCGGGCTCGGTTTGCGGTCAGATTCTTGAACGCAGGTCAATTTACACGGGCGCGCACATTGCGCGAATCCATAAAATTAAAGATAAACGCTTTAACCCCTGCGGTATAGAGCGTGAGGAAATCATTGCGCTCAGGCATAAAAAATTCCCCGTCATAAGCGTTAAAAAGGGGGAAGCTATGCTTGAAGACATTAAAAGAGCGCGGGACAGTATGGACAGTTTAGGCGGGATTATTGAATGTGCCTCCATAAACCTGCCTGCGGGAATAGGCTCGCCTATTTTTGACGGCTTGGAAAACAGCATAGCTCATCTTATGTTCGGAATTCCCGCCGTTAAGGGGCTTGAATTCGGCGCGGGCTTTGAAGCCGCCGCTATGCTGGGAAGTCAAAACAACGATGAATTTTATGTTGATGAGCGCGGACACGTTAAAACCAGAACCAATCACCACGGGGGTATCCTCGGCGGCATATCATCGGGTATGCCTTTAATCATTCAAGTCGCGTTTAAGCCGACCCCCTCAATCGGTAAAGAGCAAAACACCGTAAATTTAAGAAAGCAAACGGATGAAATATTAAACATATCCGGCAGGCACGACCCTTGCATTGTCCCCCGCGCAGTGCCTTGCGTGGAGGCGGCTGTTAATATTGCTCTGCTTTCGCATATGATGGATTATCCGAATTTTTAAATTATATGAATTATAATCAAAATTTAACCGCCGCCGAACAAAGGGAAAAGCGTTACATGGAAAATGCGGAAAAAATAGCTGCCGTGAAAAAGACTTTTCGCTTTTTGGCAATAATAGGTTTTATACCCTCGGGCGGAGCTTGGCTTGCTTTTTGCGTTTATTACTTTTTCATGAGCCTTGCCTTTTTAGGTCCGGGGCTGGGCATAGCTTTGGGTGAAATGCTCGTTTTAACAGAAAGCGGGCAGACAGTTGACGACAACCCCGCTATTTTTTTTACGTATCATTACTTTTTTATGACTTATCTTTTTGTTACGGCAATATTGGGGTTATTAAGCACGGCGTTTAAGATACGGCAAGCCAACAGCGTTCTTGCCTTTATTTATGTTTGCACGGCTATGTATGGCTTTATTTCGTTGGCGGCGGGATTGGAGTCTTTTTATTTCACACTTTATTTAATTATATACGGGCTTTTCGGCATATTTATGGTAAGCAAGACCTTGAATCAGTTTGACGACCTTAAGGCTTTGAGCCAAGAGGAGGGTTATCCCGATTTTATTATCAATATAGACCAACCGCGCTCCATTGTTAATACAAGAGGAATTTTAAGCGAGGAATATGAAGAGCACTTTAAACCTAAAGAACAAGAGCGAAAAAAAGTAAACGATTTGGGTAATTCTGTTTTTATAAAGGACGATAACGAGAAGCAAGACCTAAATGCCGCCGCTTTCATGGAGGAGCTTTACACGGATTTTGCTCAGCCGATTGATGAATATTTTGAAAAGGAGCTCATATGAATTTATTTGAATTTGACTCAGAAATAAGGCAGGAATACGGCAGTTTATGCGGCGTAGACGAAGCGGGGAGGGGTCCCTTAGCAGGCGATGTTTACGCCGCCGCTGTTATATTCGGCGAGGACGTTTGCATAAAGGAACTCAACGACAGTAAAAAGCTGAGTGAAAAAAAGAGGGCTTTGCTGTTTGATGAAATTGTTGCGAAAGCAGAGGCTTTTTGCATAGCATCGGCTTCAATAGCCGAAATAGAGGAAATCAACATTTTGAATGCGGCTTTGCTTGCTATGAAAAGAGCAGTTGAGGGTCTTAACGCAGATGTCAAACTTGTCCTTATAGACGGTAACAAAAAGCCGCCCCTTAACTGCAAGGCGCGAGCCGTTGTAAAAGGCGATGGCTACTCTGCCTCAATCGCGGCGGCTTCAATTTTAGCAAAAGTAAGCAGGGACAGATATATGCTCAAAATGGCTGAAAAATACCCGCAATATCAATTTGAAAAGCACAAGGGCTATGGCACTAAGCTTCATTATGAAATGCTTGAAAAGTATGGTGTTTGTGAGATTCATAGGTTGTCGTTTTTGAAGAAGTGTCAATTGACAAGGACAAACTAATAAAATTCAAGCTTTTATTGTGTATTTCTCTAAAATCGTTTGCCGTTCAATATCTAATATTTCGGGGGTGTCGTTCTTGTATTTTTCGAGAAATTCAGCGTAAGTCAAGCCGCTGAAATCAATAAAATAAGCATCCCTTTCCTCTTCCGACATTAATTCAACGGGCTTTTCATACATATTAATCACCCTGCCGAGCGGGGCGGCTTCTCTTTGTTTACTATTTAACATAATATAACCACCTCAAACTTTCAATAAGTAAATCAATAGCTTTTTCTTTTCCATATTTCATGCTATCTCGTTGCCATGACATCTTCAATCCGTCAACACAGCTTTTATCCGATAAGTCAAGTCTGTTTCCGTTATTGACCTCTAAAAAGTAAACACACCCATTATGCCCTACCGCTATCATTGTCTTTATTTCGGGGCAGTTATTTAATGTAACAATATCCTCGAAACTAAATGATGCACTGTTAGGGTGATTATGTAAAGCAATCATTTTGTCGTTTGTTAAGGGCAGATAAACGCTCCCGCCGTATTCCCCTGATTTTTGATGTGAAATAACCTTGCCGTTTTTAGCGTTAAGGAAATAAACGTCCTCGGTAAATTTCCCCTCATTCGCAGTAATAGCCAGTCGAGCAAACTCCGCAACCCGTTTGTCTCCAATTGGCGAAAAAGTAACGCCGCTGAATTTTTCTATATAAGCTTCCGAATTGATATTAACCATATTAGATTTAAACTCCATATCGGTAAACCCATCTTTATTTTTAATTATTCTCTAAGATTTATTATATCACCATTTTCTCCATTTGTCAAACCAAAAATTTAAAGTCTTTACAAGTATTTTTTTATATGTTATAATTTATAAGTAAGATATTACAAGGAAGTGTTGTAATGAAAAAATATATCAGTGCAGTTTTGGCAGTTGTTATAATTTTGTCGCTCGCGTCTTGCGTGGATAATCAACATGACGGTAACGATACTAGCGGCGTTTTGCCGAATGAAATCCAATCTTCTGATATGGCAAGCGAGAGTTTAGGGGAGACAACGGAGGCTTTAGATTATCAAACGAGTGAAGAGGAAATAGTTTACATAATAGAAGACGAGCCGGAGGAATATCAATACTTTAAGATATTCGGATATTATAACCCCGAGGACGAGGAATCGGCAAGGCAATTTTTTCAGCCTTTAGCGGAGCAGTTTGTTGATGCTTTTATTAATAAAAATACAGTTTTTTTGAGCAATGTTTTTTTAGAGAGAAGCGGCAAGGCTTTCGATTTTGTAAACGACCTTGAATTTGCCGAATTTGAACTGACCGATATGAAATTTGATGCTCATTCTTTCGGCGATGAAACCCATATAAACGGAGCTATCTGCTATTTTAACATCACAGTCGAGGGCGGGACGGACGACATATTTACCCAAGGCGGCAGAGAATGGGAGCTTCATTTGGGGACAGATGATAATACATGGATTCAGCAATTTTCCCCAAAAGGAACGGTTATAAAGAATCGTTGGGGTATTGATAGCAGGGATGCTCTTTTTTGCTATGACTTTTCAAATAACATGTTCCTTTTTGAAACAATGAGTGACTTCAATCAATTAAAAGAGATGAATAAATATAACGAGGGCGGCGAGGAAGCTTGGTTTTATATAAGGCTTCATGTGACATTAGTCAGGAACGACCCTGATTATGATGATGTAAAGGGCTATACTATAGAAGAATTTATCGAAAAAAGCGAATATGCTTTCGGGATTACAAATATTGAGCCCAAAGTTGCCGATATTTATTCAACAGGAACAATTCACGTGCCCGGCAGAGGTTGGTGGTGGCTTTACATAGATATTGCATCTGAGGAATATGACGGCGAAACAGGAACAGTCGTCATAAACTATTTCGGCGATTCAGGCAAATTATTTATAGCCAAAACTATGAAATATAATATCAAAACAGACGCCGCAAAAGGAACTAAAATAATCTCAACAGAATTGCTTTATTCTAATGATGATTTGATATTGGCGACCGGGTCGATTTAGATATTGAAAGGACTAGCTTAATATGAGCGATTACGAAAAAATAATCAAACTATGGCAAAAATGGGCGGTAAAATCCGAATCGGATATAGATATGCGGCTTGAAAATTTTAGAATTCTTTTTGCATATAACTCCGGCAAGATTGAAAATGCCGATATAACTTATCACAATACCAGAGAAATTTTTGAAAACGGGCGGGTAATAAATTATACGGGCGACCCGCGGGCTATTTTTGAAACGCAAAATCAACGCCTTTGTTATGAATATTTAAAGCCGAAATTAGCCGCAAAAGAACCGCTGTCTATAGAACTTGTCAAAGATATTCACAATATTTTAACAAGCGGGACATATGACGACAGGCGTTATATAGCGCAAAATGAACGCCCGGGCGAGTTCAAAAAGCACGATTATGTGACAGGACTTGCCGAAGTCGGCTCGCCGCCCGAATATGTTGAACAAGATATGGCTGATTTAATATTTGAACTGAATAATCTTTCAAGCGAGGACAAAGCAAAGGATAAATTTGCATTAAAAGCCGCCGCTTATTTTCATGTGAGATTTGAAAATATTCACCCGTTTGCCGATGGCAATGGGCGCACGGGGCGAACATTGATGAATTATGAGCTTATGCTCAATGACCACCCGCCTTTGATTATCTATGAAGAAGACAAGCAGTTTTATTACAATGCTTTAGAGCAGTATGATAACAATGAAGAAGTTGCTCCGATGGTTGACTTTTTAGAAAGCCAGCTGACAAAAACATGGGGCAAAACTTTGCAACGGGAGCAATGAGAATTAGGGAGGAGTTTTAATACTCATTTCACTCTATAAACGAGCAAATCAAATCTATTGCCTCATCTATAATATCGTCTGAAACAGTTTCTACATATGAGGCGTTTCGGGCAGTTACGTCTAACGCACGTGCTTGGTCGCAAAGGACAACCCCTGTCGTTTTCGTATTGCCGTCAAGGCGGAGGTGAAAGGCATGGTCTTTGTCGGTTCTTGTTATCGGGCAAACCATTACCATTTTGCAATGCCGATTATATTTTTCATTACTGATGACTAATGCCGGTCGCCTGCCGCTCTGTTCAAACCCTGTTTGAGGGTCGAAATTCATAATAATAATGTCGCCCTGCGTTGGAATATACATTTACCACACCTCTTTCCCCATCGGATTTCCCCAATCATATTCTGTTGGGTTGTATAGAGTTTCATCTGCAAGAATTTCTTCGAGAGGCTTTTTATAAAATGCTTCAAGCCTTTCATCAATGCTTTTTTTGGCGCGGCGTTTACGAGCCGATTTCCTGATTACTATAGAGTCATTTTCAGCAACAATGTCAACTTGGTCGTTTTCTTGGAGCAACAGCAAATCCAGTATAGCTTTAGGCAATCTTACCGCTTGGCTGTTTCCCCATCTTTGAATAGTGGTTAACATAATAATCAACTCCTTACTTTTAAGTATATACTAAGTATCTACATTTGTCAATACTTTATTCAAAAAAATTTGGGGTTTTCGGAGGTTCGTAACATGGAATACTTATATAAAAACAGCAGTATTATTCTGAAAGCAAGCGATTTTGATTTGGACGACACGTTAAACTGCGGACAAGCTTTTCGCTGGGAGCGGGAGAATAATAACGCCGAACCCGTCTATTTCGGGTTTATGAAAAACACTCCGCTTACTATATCCCAAAAATCCGACAGTTTTATTTTTCATGATACAAGCGAGGAGGATTTCATCAAAATCTGGGCAGAATATTTTGATTTGTATACAGATTACGGAGAAATCAAAAGCCGCCTATCCGAGGACGAAACTTTGGCAAAAGCCATCTCATATGCGGACGGCATACGGATACTAAAGCAGGATAAATGGGAAGCCCTCTGCTCTTTCATATTTTCGCAGAATAACAATATCCCGAGGATAAAAGGCATTATAAAACGGCTTTGCGAGTATCACAACGGCTTCCCCTGTTACTCCGCTCTAAGCGGCATAACAGCCGATGATTTGTCATATTTACGGGCAGGATTTAGGGCTAAATATATAGCGGATTGCGTTGATAAATTGGTCGGCGGGGCTGTTGACTTAGATGAAATTTCAAAAATGCCGATAGACGATGCCAGACTTCAGTTGCGGTTAATAAAAGGAGTCGGCGCAAAGGTTGCGGATTGCGCTTTGCTTTTCGGAATGTATCGTCTGGAATGTTTCCCCGAAGATGTTTGGGTAAAGAAAGTAAAAGCCAAATACTACCCAAACGGATTGCCCGATTTCACCGAAAAATACGCCGGAATCGCACAGCAATATTTGTTTCATTATGAGAGGAATAATTTTAGATAAACTAGGGGTTTGATTATGGATAAAGGTTTAAAAATTTTAATGAATACTTTTTGGGATAAGGGGTGGAGAAACCCCACATTTACAGAGGAGGAGTTCCTCATCGCAAAAAATGAGGGGTATATGTTTGACAAGCAAGAATTTATCCCCCATGATGAGGATTTAAGAAACGCAAAAGAAACGGTTGATAAAGTTGATAAAAAAGATGTTGCAAATGCTTTCCTTTACAGTTTATCGACCAAAAAGCTCGAATATCGTTCCGCTTTGGGAAGTTATTACTATATAAAGAGCGTGCCGAAACATGAATATACAATCAGAACCACTAACAGTAATCCCGATATATTTGGTTGTCAAGTGTGCGGTTGGATTCGTCACGAAGACAATCCTAATATTGCTATTAAATATCCGAATGAATTGTTCGCCACATATGAAAATTCACATGGGTTGAATATAATGAATTTTAGGCGTTACAAATGGGGCGGAGTAAATAATGATGAGTTGCTGTTTGCCAAATTTGATTTAGAGCAATTTTTAAAACTTCCGAAAGTAACCCCAAAGAGCAAAGATATTGAAATAATGAAATCAATGTTGGAGGTTGTAAAAAAATTACCGCCTAATGCAAAGGCAGGTAAATATGAAGCCCAAATCCGCACCGATAAAATATTAAGGTCGAATCCTGAAATAACAAGGATAACTCTCGAAACACTTGCGATTTGCGATATATTTAATTCAGAACATGAAAAAGGCTATCTTCATTCATTCACAAATTGCGGATTTGAAAGAGATTCGAAAGAATTGAGAAATAATTATCGTTACCCGTTAAATTATTGGCGTGCAAGCGACGGCATTCATACTGCGGCATTAGCTGAGGTTTTTGGGATTGATTAATAATCATGGAAACACGACGAAAACGGCAACACAACTGTCTGCACATATGCCTACAGCAACGCGATTTTCAGAAGCTTTGCATTTGCATCATTTTTGAGGCTATTTGGTCTGAATGAAAGGAAGTTTTTTATGAGAGAAAGTATACTTACAATCCCTATAAGCGAAATTTTAGAGCCCAAAGAGGGCTGTCCTATTTGCAGAATGAGGGATATGCTGGAGCTTAGGACTGTTGAATACATCATGGGGGCGGCAATGATGGAGCCTGATGTGCGGATTGAAACAAACCGCGCAGGCTTTTGCCTTACGCATTTTTCTCAAATGCAAAAGCAAAAAAACAGGCTCTCGCTTGCCCTTATGCTCCAAACTCATTTAAAAGAGGTCGATGGCAAGCTGTTTGCCCGTAAAAAGCTTTTTGAGCCCAAGCAAGCCCGAAAGGCAAAGCTTTCCTCTATAAATTCAACCTGCTTTGTCTGCGAAAAGGTTGACTGGGGGCTGGAGAGGCTGATGAGGACTTTTTTTGAATATACCTCGGATTCCGCCGGAAAAAAGCAATTGGAGGAGCAGGAATTGATTTGCCTGCCGCATTTTGATTTAATCCATTCGCTTGCACCCGCTTATTTAAAAAGCAAAGAGCTTGACGGCTTTTTAAACACAATATCAAAGCTTACCGAAAAATACATAGAGAAGCTCTATAAAGACGTCACCCACTACTGCAACATGTACGACTACCGCAACTCCGGCAAAGATGCCGACTGGGGGAATTCAAAGGACAGTATTGAGAGGGCGATTCGGTTTTTGACTTCGAGGGGGTAGTAATATGGGTGATATAAAAGAAAAAAGTGGCGAAGAGCAGTCGCTTATCGTTTGTGACGAATGTGGTAGCGAATATTATCAAAACACCTCAATAATGATGAAGCTGTGCCCGGAATGTTCCAATATTTTATATGGCTATGATAACTGCAACCATGAGTTTGAAAAAGGGCGTTGTTTGAAATGCTTTTGGAATGGGAATACTTCACAGTATACTATAAACAAGGAGAATTAATATGGCTTTAACTAATGTAAAAATAGAAAACCATTTTTTATTTGAAGATGGGCTTACCATTGATTTTTGCAAAGGAATTAACGTAATTATCGGCGAAAACGGAACAGGGAAAACGACATTGATGAGGTGTTTATGCAAATTAGGTTTAACTTCTGAAATTGGATTAATAAGAATTAATGAAGTTGGTAAAGGAAATTATAAACAATCTTGGGGTAGCGTAGATATTGATAGCGACGTTCATAATTTTGTCTTTATCCCGGAAAAAGACATGCTCTCTATTGCTAAAGGGATTCCCGAAAGCTTCAAATACAGCAACACAGACTACACTCATTATGAGATAGCTATTATTGAACAAGCCCGCGTACACGCAACAGCCTCTGAAAAACCTTTATATTCCAAAATTTGCAATATAATAGGCGGAGAACCGAAACATAATGGCGAAAGTTTTTTTATGAAACGAAAAAATATTGATAACCCGATACCTTTTTCAGCGGAAGCTTCAGGGTTTAGAAAATTTGGTTTGCTTGCTATGTTAGTTCGCAATGAGCAAATAAGAAACGGAACAGTTTTATTTTGGGACGAGCCGGAGAACAGCCTTAATCCTAAACTTGTTCCTAAACTGATTGATATACTGCTCGAATTATCTAAACAAGGCGTTCAAATTTTTTTAGCTACTCATGATTATATCTTTGCAAAATATATTGAGGTTAAAATGTCAGAGCAAGACGACATTTTATTTCACGCTTTTTATAACACGGACAACGGCGTTAAAGTTGAAACTCAAAAAAAATTCATCGCCCTTGAAAATAACAGCATTATAAAGCAATCAATTCAGCTCTATAAAGATGAGGTCAGGAAGGTGATGGAGTGAGTACGTTTATTGATGATTTTATTGAAGAATCGGGGATGAAGTTTGGGGCATTTGCAAAAGATGTCCGCTTTAAAGTTGAGAACTCGCAAATTCATAAATCGCTTGGCAAGGGGTTTAAAATTGTCGAATTTATCGCCTTGAAAGAAAACCGCATTATCTTTGTTGAAGCAAAGTCTAAAGGGTTTATACCAAATATAAGCGTTGAGTATTTGGACAGCAAAATCAAAGATATTGCAGAAAAATTTGAAAATTCCGCAGATTTATTTTTGAGTGTATATATAAAATGGCAAGCGGATAAATACTCTGAAATAGGGGATAGGCTTTTAAATGCCAATTATTCCAAAATCACGGGAATATTTTATCTTGTAATTAATGGTGCTGATGATAGTATTTGCATGGAATTAACTAAAATGCTTCAAGCCAAATTAAAACGCAAACTGACGATACATAACTTTAATTTGCTGGTAATAAATAACATTACAGCAAGTGAATATGGGCTTATAAGTTAAATTCGGTTTTTGACTTCGAGAAGCTAGCAATAACCATATAATTTTAATAAAACAAAGGAGTAATTCAAATGAAAAAGTTTATTTCAATTCTAACAGCCTTTGCAATCGCA
Organism: Oscillospiraceae bacterium; assembly: GCA_009777725.1. Classification (GTDB taxonomy): domain Bacteria; phylum Bacillota; class Clostridia; order Oscillospirales; family Ruminococcaceae; genus UBA946. Next base: position 51,618 of record WRLG01000022.1, read on the forward strand.
TTTTCTCTGACAACAATCTCCCCCGCCTATAATACGCCTGTTTTCGCAGAGGAGCAAAAAATTTTGGAATACACGCCGCAAGGCGATGAATTCAGCGGTTATACTTTTGATTATTACGTTAATCCCGATGGGAAAACATTAACCATAATAAATGCTGATTATGACTTCTCTTATAGGGATGGACATTTAATTATTCCCGAAAAAATAGGCAAATATGAGGTTTCGGCAATAGAAAAAAGCGACATATGGTTTGTGGAGAGCGTAAGCATACCTGCAAACAGCAAATATTTCAAGCTTGTAGATGATGTTCTTTATACTTATGATATGGAAACTTTAATATTCTATCTGAGAAAAGGAAAGGAAGAAAGCTTTACTGTCCCCAAATCTGTAAAGCATATTTCGCCATATTCTTTTAATAACACCGGTCTCTTTTATAGCACTAAGCTAAACAAGGTTAATTTTAATGAAGGGTTGCTAACTATAGGAGAAAGCGCGTTTTTCCGTATGGTAATTGAGAGTTTCAGTATCCCCGCAAGTGTTGAGGAAATTGGCACGGATGCCTTGAATACACCCAGCTTAAAAAATTTGCAGGTGCATAAAGATAGTGAGCATTTTACAATGGTGGACGGCAGTCTTTTAAGCAAGGATTTAAAAACCCTTGTTTGGTATCCCAATCTTGAAAGCAAGACAAGCTATACAATACCTGAAACGGTCATAACAGTAGTTGACCAAGCTCTAATCAGTTTAAGAGGAAGGAAAATTCATTCTTTAAAAATTACTAAAAATGTAGAATATTTATCTAACATAAGACTACCGCTTGTTGAAAATATCGCTATCGATAAAGAAAATAAGCACTATGCGGTAAAGGATAATGTTTTATATACCAAGGATATGAAAAAACTGGTCTGCTATCCCGCAAACCGTGAGGGAAGCTCCTTTGTCGTCCCTAATACTGTTGAAGTGTTGGGGGAGAGCAGTTTTTGGTCAGCCTATAATATAGAAAGCATTAAGTTACCCAATAATCTGAAAAAAATAGAACCAAGTGCTTTTGAGTGGTCTGTTATAACCCAAATAACAATCCCAAAAAGGGTAACAGAAATCCCTTATAGGTGCTTTTTGCTATCTACTATTGAAAGAATCACATTTGAATCTGATACCTTGACAATTGGAAAAGAAGCTTTTTATTATACGGAGCTTGAGGATATAACCTTGCCTGATAATACAGTTTATATCGGTGACTACGCTTTTGGTGATATTTCTAATCTATACTCAATAACCCTGCCCGCTTCAATTAGGTTTATCGGCAGAGATATTTTCATCAATGGATATGTTCGGAAAATTACAGTAACCAAGGGTAGCTATGCCGAGCAATATGTGGATAAGTTCTACCCGGATTATAAAGTGGTGGTTAGTGAATAAAGCGAAAGGTTGATATTATGCCCGTATACCTGGACAACGCCGCAACAACAAAGCCCTGCTCTGCCACTGTTTCGGCGGTTTATCAAAATATTGCCGAGGATTACGGCAACCCCTCGTCGCTTCATGCGGCGGGCTTGCGGGCGGAAAAAAATATACTCGAAGCGCGGAAAGCCATTGCCGCCGCGCTTGTTTGCGACCCCGCTTGCATTACGTTCAATTCGGGGGCAACGGAGGGGAACAACACCGCCGTGTTCGCGGCGCGAAGCTATGGCAAACGCAAAAAGAAAATAGTCATATCCGCGCTGGAGCATCCATCAGTAGAAGCCCCCGTGAAATATCTGGAGGAAAATGAGGGCTTTACCGTAACCAGAGTAAAGCCGGGGCGGAGCGGCACTATTGACGCGGACGTGTTTCTAGCCGCCGTTGACAATGATACCTGCTTTGCCTCCTGCCTGCTCGTAAACAACGAAACGGGCGCGCTTCAGCCCGTAAGGCGTATTTTTTCGCGGCTCAAACAGGAATATCCCGATTGCCTTACCCATTGCGATGCAGTGCAAGGGTTCTTAAAAACCCGCTTTAAAGCCGAAGATTTAGCCGCCGCCTTAATAACTGTTTCGGCGCATAAGGTTCACGCCGTCAAGGGTTGCGGGGCAATGTATATGCGTAAGGGAACGCACCTGCCGCCGCTGATTATTGGAGGCGGGCAGGAGCGCGGCTTGCGGGCGGGGACTGAAAGTGTGCCGCTTATAGCGGGGTTTGGGGCGGCTGTCCGCGCGCTTTTGCCGTCTATGAATACCGCGGTAAGCAATGCCGAGGAAATCAATCATTATCTGCGAAAAAAGCTTGCTCCGCTCGAATATATAACCATCCACTCCCCTGTTGAAAACACCTCGCCATTTATAATAAGCTTTTCCGTAAACGGCGTTCGTTCCGAGATATTACTGCACTACTTAGAGAGCAGGGATATTTACGTTTCAAGCGGATCTGCCTGTGCAAGAGGCAAGCTTTCGCCCACGCTTCAAGCCATGGGCATACCAAATAAGCTGATTGATTCCGCCCTGCGCGTTTCGTTTTCCCGCACCACCACAATGGGCGAAATAGACCTGCTTGTTAAGGCGATTCAGGAGGGGGTTGTGAAGTTTGGGGTTGTATCATAGTTTACCGCCCCTCTTCTTTTGTGCAAACTACACAACCCCATATATATATATATATATATATAATGCCGAAATCACCCCAAACCCCTTACATCTTTTCAATTTTTATGTTATGATTAAAGGCAGAGCAACGGAAAAATAGTTGCTTAATTATGTAAAAATAAGAGAGAGGGTTTATTTTATGGGAAAACAAAAAACAAAAAAGCTGTTGGCTTTGCTGACGGCGGCGGCTTTGGCATTGTCGGTGACGTTAATTGCGCCTTTGACGGCAAGTGCTGACCCGGCGACTATTACAGTTACAGGCGCAGTTAGCATTTCTGATGATGCGCTGGGCGGTGGTGAGGTTGGATTTGAGGAAGATTCAGACCCCAATCCGGCGTATTCACCCCACGCAGAAACGGGGTATGAACTTCAAGCCGGCGACACAATCATCGTTGAAAACGGCGCGACATTAAGCTATATCGAACGTATCAAAACAGCAACGACAATCATAGTAGAAGCCGGAGGGACAATACAAACCGCGAACAACGGCACTGTATTTAAAGTAGAAACCTTTTACACTTTCTCTCCTAACACGGAAAAAACGACTTTGACCCTAGGCAATGGCGGTTGGGGTAGCGGCGGCGCGGGTTTGGAAAAGATTGTTCTTTCCGGCAATGGTGGTATTGGAATGTCCGGGAATATTAATTTGGAAAATGTTGCCTTTGAGGTTGTTGATGAGGGTGCGGACGTAGCTTTGCACTTGCCTAATAACGCTACCGTCGGCAGTGTGGATAATAGAGTGGGCGTTGGTTTAGTAGGCGGCTTAGCTTTTTCTTCGCGTGATGTTACAATTAAACAATTGACAAACAGCGGGAGTCTTAAAATTCTTTCCAGGAATGTTTTTGCAGAAGAAATGGTGAATCAATCTACGGGGACAATTAGCATCTACTCGGCTGAAGTAACACCTATTGGTGTGACAAAATTAGATAATAAAGGCACTATTAACATAATGTACGGTGCAGAACTTAGTGTAGAAAATTTGACGCCGGGAAACGGAAATACAGGAACAATCAATAACCTTGGAGGTATTGGTCCCGATGACCAAATAAACACGCTTACCATTGGCGGAACATTTACAAACAGCGGAACAATTAACGTAGAAAAAGACGGCGTAGTTAACGTAAAAAGCACGCTTACTAACGCCGCAGACAAAACAGTAGCAATCAAAGCCGGCGGTACAGTAAACGTAGACGGAACAAGTGGCGCGTTTATAAACCGCGGAGAAGTAACAATAGCGGCGAGCACAAGCAGTCCTGCTGTTGAGGCAGGTTTGCTCACTATTTCAAATTTAGGCACAGGCAGTTTTTCTAATGAAGGAACACTGACAAACAACGGCGAAATTGAAATTGACAGCGGCATTTTATTAAGCCAC
>WRLG01000023.1 GCA_009777725.1 Oscillospiraceae bacterium
TGTTTGCTATGAGGTTCCACCTGTTCCCATTCCGAACACAGTAGTTAAGCTCATATACGTCCACAATACTCGGACGGCGACGTCCCGGGAAGATAGATAAATGCCGACATCTTCTCTTTTTAAATAACTTGCAGCAGTTGGGGCTTTGCTCTAAGCTGTTGCTTGTTATTATGATTTTTCGGACCATTAGCTCAGTTGGTTAGAGCAACCGGCTCATAACCGGTTGGTCCGGGGTTCAAGTCCCTGATGGTCCACCAAAATATTTGTTTGTATCGGCATTAAAAATAACGAGTTGGGCATTAAACCCGCTCGTTATTTTTAATATAGCTCGTTGATATTATAATTTTAAGGGTGCGTGTAACAGTGACCGGGTATTTAAAAACATTAATATCGCTATTGTTTATCTTAGCCTTAGCCTCGTGCAGTCGTCAGACTGAGCCGGTGCTTACGCCTAAGGTTATAACGGACGAACCCGAAAAGACAGCAGCTGAAACCGAAGAGGTTGTTGAGAAATTCACTATCGGCACGTTTACAGCGATTGAAGTGCCAATTGAAGAAACCTCCGTTGAGAGTGTTATAATCACAGCTCCTAAAGCAGAGTTTGAGGGGCTTTCGCCATCCAATAAGCTGGCAATTACAACACACGGTATTAATGAGGAAGATGAAAAATATTCGGTTATACTTGATGATTTGAACGCTTTTTTCGCAGAGTACGGTGAAAATGCGGGCTTTTTATACTATAATATAGATACGGGTGCTTCTTTTGAATACAATGCCGATGAGAGGCTTGCGGCTGCCAGCATAATAAAAGCACCTTATTCAAGGGCTGTTTTAGGTGCTGAATCCGATTTGACAAGAACCTTTGAAATGACGGAGGAGCTGCTTAATTCCCCGAGCGAGCTTATAGGCGGCAAGCCCGTAGGCAGTTTGTTTACGATTGAGGAGCTTATCAAAGCCGCGATTGTCAGAAGCGATAACACTGCCTTCAAAATGCTTTACCATTATTTGGGTTATTCTGATTTCAATGAGTATTCGCAAAGCTTGAATATCCCCCACCGAATGACGGATGAAAACTATTGGTTTCGCTTATCGGCGCGCCAAACCTCTGTATATTTTAAGGAGATGTATTATTTTTCAAAGCAGCACATAAACGGCGGATTTTTGCACGAATGTTTAACAAACACTCAATACAATCTTTTTAGGCAGGAGCTTTCGGAATATACCGTAGCCGGAAAATACGGATACCTGCTACAGGACGAATATTACACCTTGGGTTGTGCTTCAATCGTTTACGCGGAGTCACCTTATATAATAGTCGGATATGTGCGGGGTTATGCCGAGGAGCCTCTTGATGAAAATTTTTTCCGCAAGGCGGCTGGGCTTACCAATTCTTTACATATAGCCCTGTAAAATCAACGAGGTTTATTTACAATTTTTTATTGCTTTTGTAAGCAAATAATGGTATAATAGATTTATGCCGCTAAGGGGTATATATGGAGCGGAGGGTCTGAAAAAAATCCAAAATTAAAACAGGTAGGGGGAACGAGACCGTGCTGATTTTATTAACCGTTTGTATACAGGCGGAGCATGGTCATGATTATGTTTGATAAATTAAAGCTGACGGACGAGCGGTATGAGGAAATAAGCACGAAGCTTGCAGAGCCGGAGGTAGTTGCGGATAATAAGCTTTACGCCTCTTTAATGAAAGAATACAAAAGCCTCACTCCCGTAATTGATAAATACAGAGAATATCTTAAACATTCAAAAGCAATTGAAGAAGCGCGGGAAATGATGGACGATGGAGCTCTTGACAAGGATATGAGGGAATTAGCAAGGGCGGAATACGATGAATCAAAAGAAAAGCTTGATGTTATAAATGAGGAGCTGAAAATTCTTTTGCTCCCGACCGACCCTAACGATGATAAAAACGTAATAGTCGAAATTCGCGGCGGCGCGGGGGGCGAGGAGGCTTCGCTTTTTGCGGGCTCGCTTTATCGTATGTATACGATGTATGCCGAGGCGCGGCGGTGGAAATCGGAAACGCTTAACGCGAACGAAACAGGGCTTGGCGGGTATAAGGAAATCAGCTTTTTAATCAGCGGCGAGGGGGCGTATTCGCGACTTAAATATGAAAGCGGCGTTCACAGGGTTCAAAGAGTTCCCGAAACCGAATCGCAGGGGCGGGTGCATACCTCTACCGTTACCGTAGCTGTTCTTGCCGAAGCGGACGAGGTTGAGTTCGAAATTAATCCCGCCGACCTTAAAATTGATGTGTTCAGGGCATCGGGCGCAGGGGGGCAACATATTAACAAAACCGAATCCGCCGTTAGGATTACTCATCTGCCTTCGGGCGTAGTCGTTGAATGTCAAGATGAGCGAAGCCAGCATAAAAATAAAGACAGGGCTATGAAAATATTACGCTCCAAGCTATACGAGGCATTACAGCAGGAGCAGGCGGACGCAATCGCCTCCGAGCGCAAATCCCAAGTAGGGACGGGGAGCCGCTCCGAGCGGATAAGGACATACAACTTCCCCGAAAGCAGACTTACCGACCACAGAATCGGCTTGACGATTTATCGCCTTGAACATATTCTCAACGGGAATTTAGATGAGGTAATCGATGCTCTTGCAACCGCTGACCAAGCGGCTAAATTGGGGGGAGGGGTTTAGAATGGAGTGTTTACAAATGAAGTATGAATACAAATTTGTACTGTTTCAAGACTACGATTTTGCTACTCAGACGGAATTTAACAAATTAGGTGCTGACGGTTGGGAACTTATACATCTTATAAATGTGAATACAAGTAGACGGGGTATTTTTAAGCGTATAATAAATGAGAGGGGTTAAGCTTATGACAGAAAAAATTATGAATATTAGTGCTGTTCCTTCATATTTGGTAACAACCTTAAAAGTAAAAAATGTAAAGGTGAGAGAATCTGACCGCGTTATAACTATCATGCCTGTTGACGGAGTAATGACAGAAAAAAATTTTAGCTGTCCTTTTCTGGGTATAGCTATTGACAGCACTCTGACAGTGGATAAATTTCTTGAATGGAAACGTGAAGAAAGGGAAATGGAATATGAAAAAGAGCTACGTTCTTGACGCGTGTGCTCTGATTGCGGCAATTAAGCAAGAGAACGGCGCGTTAGCTGTTGCAGAATTATACGAAGAAGCTGTTAACGGAAAGGCAGACATTATTATAAATAAAGTAAATTTACTTGAAGTTTATTATGGTTTTCGGCGTGAATATGGCGAAGAGTACGCAGATAAAATCCTCAATAGCGTTATAAATTCAATCGTTAATATTTCTGACATCAATATTGAAACATTGATTGAAGCAGGGCGCATAAAGTCGAAATACCGCCGTATATCCCTTGCTGATTCAATTGCTCTTGCAGAAGCATCAGTTCGGTTAGGTTATCTTGTTACGTCAGACCATCACGAAATGGATGTGTTGGATGAAGCGGGTCTTGTCAAATTTTTATGGATTAGGTAGCAATATTCGGAGGTGAAGACGATGATTAACAGACCTTTAATAAGCGAAAAGTTTACGACAGGCAAGATTATTTCATGGGCGATGATGTGAAGAAAGAAAAAGTCGTCTACCTTTCAGGTTACAGTTGTGAGGATTATAATATTAACGGAGGTATTTAAAATGCAAAAAACAACTATTTCAAACGTGAAAAGTGCGGAGTTTCAGACCGCAAATCTTAACGAGTTCTTTGAACCCGGAAAAGAACACAAACGCTCTTTTGAGTATCAAAAAAGTGCAGTCAGCAACCCTTTCACCGCAGGCGCGGGGAAGCTCTCTGTCTGCTTTTACACCTTGCAACCGGGGAAAGCCAACTATCCGTATCATTATCATTTGGGGAGCGAGGAAGTGTTCTACATCATAAGCGGCAGCGGTACGCTTAAGACTCCCGATGGCGAAAAAGCTGTTTCGGAGGGTGATGTAATCGTTATGCCCGCGAACGAATCGGGCGCGCATATGCTGATTAACACTTCAAATGCACCATTAGTGTATCTTGATGTTGACACCGTGGATTTAACCGCTCCGGAAGCGGCTGTTTACCCCGATTCGGGGAAAATTATGATTTGGAAAAATGACTTGCGAAGGGCGTTTAAGTTGAGCGATGAAGCGAATTATCTTGAGGGAGAGTAGTAAATGAATTTAAGCCTGCAAAACAAAACAGCCATAATCACAGGCACAAACAACCCGCAGGGCATAGGAGCGGCAATCGCCCTTGCTTTTGCGCGTGAGGGAGTTCGCCTTGCACTCGTTTATAAGAAAATCCCTCACAGTTATGACGAGAGCAAAACCAAAGCTGACGGAGTTGACCGTTATTTTAAAGCAAACAGCGGCGATATGGCTGAAGTTGAAGAGCAATTACGCGCATTGAACGCCGAATATATTATCTTAGAGAGCGATATTTCAAACGAGCAATGTGTCAAGGCTCTTTTCGACCGTGTGAGCAAGCGTTTCGGCAAGGTGGATATTCTTGTAAACAATGCCGCCGCAGCTGATGACGGCGACAATGATACCATCGAAACATTAACGCAAAATGTAATTGATGAAACTTTTGCCGTGAACGTCAGAGGTACGCTTTTAATGACTTGTGAATTTGTTAAACGGCGCGGCGATTACGGGCGCATTATAAATTTTTCAACCGATGCGGCTCAGGCTTTCCCCGGCGTGCAGATTACTTATTCCGCAAGCAAAGCGGCTATTGAAGCATTTACGCGAAGCATTGCAATCGGTGTCGGGAAATATAATATTACTGTAAATTGCATCGCTCCCGGACCAACGCAAACAGGCTGGATTGACGATGAATTAGCTAATGCCGTTCTGCCGACAATTCCGCTCGGCAAACTGATTCAGCCGCAAGATATAGCCCAAACAGCGTTATTCCTTGCAAGTGAACATGCCGCAATGGTAACGGGGCAAGTTATAAAAGTAAGCGGCGGACATGCTTTGTAAATGTTTTCGGGAGTGAGTATAATAGATACAAAAATTCTATCATCAAATGACGACTGTATACAGCTTGCGGCGGATTGTATAAACAAAGGCGAAATTGTAGCCATACCTACGGAAACGGTATACGGATTAGCGGCGGATGCACTGAATGAAAACGCCGTCAAAAAAATATTCAAAGCAAAGGGCAGACCTTACGATAACCCGCTAATTGTCCACATAGCCGAAATTGCCGACATGGACAAATACGCCCAAAAAATCCCGAATACAGCTTATATGCTTGCCAAAAAATTCTGCCCCGGTCCTCTTACCATGGTGTTGCTCAAAAGAGCTTTTGTGCCGGATATTACAAGCGGCGGACTTGATACGGTAGCACTTCGCATACCCTCTGACCAAACGGCTTTGGCTCTTATCAAAGCAAGCCGAAAACCGCTTGCCGCCCCCTCCGCCAATATATCGGGAAGCCCAAGCCCTACAAAGGCGGAGCATGTTATGCGGGATTTGGGCGGGAAAATATCCGCCGTAATTGACGGGGGAGCTTGCAGGGTCGGGATTGAAAGCACGGTTATTTCGTTTGAAAGTGATGGCGTAAGGATTTTGCGCCCGGGTGCAGTCACGGCGGAGGCTATTGAGCGGCTTGGTGTAAGAGTTTATCATGACAAAAGTATTACCACGGAAATAAAAAGCGGAGAAAAGGCTTTATCCCCCGGCATGAAATATAGGCATTATTCGCCCAAAGCGGAGGTTACAATCGTTGAGGGGAATTTTGAGAGTTTTGTTAAATATATGTCAAGCAATATAAGCGAGGGCGTTTACGCTGTAATTTTTGACAGCGATGCCGAAAGCTACCCTTTTGAGAATTATTTTACCTACGGCGATACATCTGAGGAAACGGCGGCAAGGCTGTACGAAGCTTTGCGCGGATTAGACGATGCGGGGGCGAAGCGGGGTTTTGTCAGAGCTCCCTCAAAAACAGGAATCGGGCTTGCGGTTTATAACAGACTTTTAAGGGCGGCGGAGTTTAGGGTGGTTAACAGTTAACGAGGAGGTCTATTATTATGTATCAAACAATGCAGGAAATTGAGGCTCAATATGACGGGAAATTTGTTTGTATTATTAATTACAAAGAGGACAAATATTATGACATTATAGGCGGAGAGGTTATAGCCGCGAGCGAAGACCAAGAAGCCATACTTGATGCTTGGGCAAAAAGCAACGGCGGGCATTTTGAATATATAGGTGAATTTCCCGATGAGGAAGGGGGCTTTTTACTTTAATGGAACAGCTCCGAATAAAAATTATAAGGGATTTGATGTATTCAAAGGTCAAATTTTGGAGTGTGATTGATAACGAATACCTTTCTCTGCGAGTACTTGTTGACACCGGCGCGAGAATTACTACGTTCTCAGATTCGGCGTTAAAAAGACTTGGTTATATAACTGACAAAAAGCCTGTAACCATAAGAACAGGCGGAGGAATCGCCACAGCAAATGAAGTAACAATACCTAAAATCCAAATCGGAACGGTTGAGCTGACAAATGTAACGGCACATTCTAATGAATTTCTTGATAACTTTAAAATTAAAGGTATCCTCGGAATGAACGTACTTAGCCAATTTATTTTTACCGTAAATTTGAATGATAATATTATAATATTGAATAGACGTAACTAATAAAAGTGAAAGGAATCCGGCATGATGGGGATGTCTGAAAATACAATTGTGATTGGTTTGACGGGGCAGAGCGGGGCGGGGAAAACCACCGTATGCGAGGTTTTTGAAGAAAACGGCTATGACATTGTCAATGCCGATTTAATCGCGCGCGAAGTTACCGCGCCGGGTTCGCCCTGTTTGGGCGAGCTTGCCGAATGCTTCGGAGATGAAATTATAGATGAAAAGGGCGGGCTGAACAGGCGCGCCTTGGCTGATATTGTATTCAACGATGAGGAAAGGTTGAAGCAGTTAAACGGAATCACCTACCCTTACATAACGTATGAGATACTTAGGATAATCAAAATGCTGTCCTGCAAAAGCTCCGAGGGCAGGGGTTACGTGCTTTTGGATGCACCTACCCTGTTTGAAAGCCGCGCCGATGATTTTTGCGACTTGATTATCAGCGTAACGGCTACCGAAAAAAACCGCTCCAGACGCATTTTTGAACGGGACGGATTAAGCGATGAACAGATTAAAGGCAGGTTTTCATCCCAGCGTTCAGAGCGTTTTTTTATCAACCGCTCTGATTTTATCATTAAGAATAATAAATCAATAGACGCTTTGAAAGAAAAAGCGAAAGAGGTATCCGATAAGATTAAGGAGTATTATGAAGCAGAAAAGCCGTAGAAAAAAAAAGAACGCGCCGATAATACTGTTTCTTACAGCCGCCTTCATAGTCTGGCTTTTGTTTAATATTGGCGATTTAAGCAGAAGATATATCTACCCGATTAAACATCAAGAATATGTGGAGCTATATTCCGAGCGGAATAATTTAGATAAATATTTGGTTTACGCTGTCATTAAAACCGAGAGCGCGTTTGATGAAAACGCCGTATCAAATGTCGGCGCGCGCGGGCTTATGCAGTTAATGGAGGAAGCGTTCGACTGGGTTAAATTCCGAATGAAGGACACGCGTGAGATTACCTACGAGGATATGTTTACGCCTAAATATAACATAGAATACGGGACATATCTGCTAATGCTTTTATATGAGGAATATCAAGACGAGAGAACAGCTTTGGCGGCTTATCATTCCGGCAGAAGCAATGTAAATAACTGGCTTAAAGACAAAAGCTACAGCAGTGACGGAAAAACCTTAAAGGAAATTCCGTCAAAGGCAACGGGACATTATGTGCATAAGGTTATGTCGGCATATGAGGCGTATACTAAATTATATTCTTAAAAAATAATAAAGGATGGGATGACATGTCAAAGGAAAAATCCGAAGCAAAAAAATTACAAGAGAAGCTGTTTGACAAGAAAAAGCACTTGGGGCTTATCATGAGCGATGAGGAAATCAAAGAGAGCTTTGATTTTTGCGAGGGCTATAAGAAATTTTTGGACAACGCTAAAACAGAGCGCGCAGCCGTAAAAACGGCTGTTGAAATGGCTGAAAAGCGCGGCTTTACCGAATATAAACGGGACGAAAAACTGAAAGCGGGCGATAAAATCTATTTCGTCAACAGAGGCAAAGCCGTTATTCTGGCAATCATCGGGACAGAGTCTGTCGAAAAGGGACTTCGGGTTACGGCGGCGCATATTGATTCGCCACGGATTGATTTAAAGCAGAACCCGCTTTATGAGGAAAACGAGCTTGCTTTATTTAAAACGCATTATTACGGCGGCATCAAAAAATATCAGTGGACAGCCGTCCCGCTTGCCTTGCATGGGGTAATGATAAAAAAAGACGGCGAAATATTAAACATTAACATAGGCGAGGACGACAATGAACCTGTTTTCTGCATAAGCGACCTTCTGCCGCATCTAGCCGCCGAGCAGTATAAACGCCATTTGGGCGATGGAATCAAAGGGGAGGAGCTTAATGTCATAGTCGGCTCTATGCCTTTTCGGGACGATGAAATAAGTGATAAGGTTAAGCTTGGCATCATGTCGCTTTTAAATGAGAAATACGGTATTACCGAAGCTGATTTCACATCGGCGGAGCTTGAATTAGTTCCGGCGCATAAGGCAAGGGATATAGGGTTTGACAGGAGCATGGTAGGCTCCTACGGGCAGGATGACAGGGTTTGCGCTTATGTTTCCTTAAAAGCATTGCTGGATTGCAAAAAGGAAAAGGTGAAGAAAACGTCAATGGTAGTCCTTGCGGATAAGGAGGAGACGGGAAGCGATGGCAACACCGGGCTGAAATCAGCCTATCTTCGATATTTCATATATGATATAGCGGCGGCTTTGGGCGCGGACGGGCGAGACGTTATATCTAACAGCGAATGTCTTTCCGCTGATGTAAACGCCGCCTTTGACCCGACTTTTCCGGACGTTTTAGATAAAAGAAACGCCGCTTACCTGAACAAGGGCGTTTGCGTTACTAAGTTTACGGGCTCGCGGGGCAAATCCGGCACATCTGATGCTTCAGCCGAATTTATGGGTAGGATAAGAGTCCTGCTTGACAAAAATAAGGTTATATGGCAGACGGGGGAGCTTGGCAAGGTTGATTTAGGCGGGGGCGGGACGGTTGCCGCTTATCTTGCAAATCTTAACATGGATGTAATTGACATAGGAGTTCCCGTCTTGTCAATGCACTCTCCCCTCGAAATCACCGCCAAGACAGATATTTACATGACCTACAAAGCCGTGCAGGCATTTATTAAAGATTCTTAATAAAGTAAAAAAGAAGCGGGAGAGTAAAATCTCCCGCTCTAATTATTCATTGTTCATTGTTCACTGCAAACTGTTTTGCCGCTTTTGCCGCTTCCTCGAAATCGCTGTGCAAAAACAGCATATCGCGTATATTTTCGAGAGCCGCGGCAGTTTCGGTGCTCCATTTCTTTTCCTGCAAGCGGTCAAGTGCGGCGTATGCCGCTTCATCGTCATATTCATCGCAGGCGGCTTGAATGATTTTCAGTTGTTCACTCAAATATGCCGTATCCTCTTGAATGCTTTCATCGTCCGAAACCGCAGATATTTCGGGGGTTAATTTTATGATTAGATTTTCCAGAGTATTTGTAAAATTTTCCACATTAGAGAATATAAACGACCTGTCCTTATTATTTCCCGCTTTTTCCAATTCAAAAGCAAGCTTTGATATTTCGTCCTCTCCGATAACCGCCAGTGCCGACTTCATGGCATGAAAAGTAGTTGTAAACGAGCTTACATCGTTTACGCGGCGGAATTTATCCTCCATAACCGTTTTCCGCAACGCCGCCACGGCTTTTTCGGCATCGCGCCGGAATATTTCGAGAAGCTTGGGGCTTGCTTTAGGCGTTTGAACGGGCGTTGCTTCCGCCGCCGTTGCTTTATACTTTTCTGCCTCTTCGGGGTGCATGTCCCGTATAAACTTATTTAAAGCATCGTTTAACTGCCGTATATCAATCGGCTTTGAGATAAAGCCGTCAAAGCCGTTTCGCATGAACATCTCATCGTTACCCGCTAAGGCGTTTGCCGTAAGAGCTACGATTGTGCCGTTATATCCCATATCGCGAAGCTTTTGCGTTGTTTCTATACCGTCCATCCTCGGCATCATATGGTCCATAAATATTATATCGTAGACCTCGCCTTGCTCCGCTCGTTCTATTGCGGCGAAGCCATCGGTTACGGTTTCAATTTTTATTTTATAAGGCGACATTAAGCCCTCGGCTACATACAAATTCGCTTCAACATCGTCAACCACAAGTACTTTTCCGTAAGGCATGAATTCGCGGACTATTTTCACGCCCGCAGCCTGCCCGCTTCCCGTAAAGGTGAAGTTGCCAAGCTTTTTGGCAAGCTCCTCCCCAATCGGCTCACACTCAACGGCTTGCTGTTTAATCGTTACCGTAAATGCACTGCCCTTTCCGTATTCGCTTTTTGCCTCAATCAAGCCGCCCATCATGGCAACGAGGTTTTTGGTTATGGATAATCCAAGCCCTGTGCCCTCCGTTGCGCGGTTTGCGGTGTGATTGAAGCGCGTATATTCGGTAAAAAGCTTTTTTTGGTCCTCGGGCTTTATGCCTTGCCCCGTATCCTCAACGGTAAAGCTGAGCATTATATCCCCGTCTTGAACAAAATGCCTTACCGACAGCTTTACATGCCCTGCCGCAGTATATTTGATGGCATTTGAAAGCAGGTTATTCAATATTTGCTTCAGCCGCAGTTCATCGCCGTACAGCGTTGAGGGGAGCTTGGCGTCCGCGTCAAGTATAAACTTAATGGGCTTTGATGAAATACGCGCGATATTAAGCTGAACCACATCGTTTATAAGGCTCGGTACATCGTATTCAATCGGGACGAGCTCAAGTTTCCCTGTTTCAATCTTTGACATATCGAGAATATCATTGATAATCCCGATTAAGCCGTTGCCTGAGCGGTATATTTTTTCAAGTGCCGATATATATTCTTCCGGCAGGTTTTCCTTTAGCATCTCTATCTGCACGATACCCAGAATTGCCCCGATAGGTGTTCGTATTTCGTGAGACATTGTTGCCAGAAAAGTGGACTTCGCATTATTGGCGGCTTCGGCGTTTTGCTTTTCAAGCATAACCTCGGTAAGGTCTATCATGACCACCAGAACGCCCGATACGGAGTCGTCCTCATCCTTATTATGATTATGCAGTTCAATGCCTGCGCGCCTCAACTCAATTGAATAAAATCTTGGCGTACCGCTGCGGTTAAAGTCAGCTTGCGCGTCAAATCGGACAACTTCATTCGATTTGACGACCCGGTCAAACGCCGTATCAAAGTAAGCCATACGGTCATCCGTAAAGCATTTTTGAAAAACCTCGCTGTAGCGCAGGTTTTTAATATAGTCAAAGTTCGGCGTATTCATAGCACTCATAAAGGCTTCCGTTGATAAGACGAACCGCCCCTCATCGTTTAAAAGAATAATGATGTTCGGGCAATTTTGGAGCAGCATATCCATGTAGACGCGCTGTTTTTCATTCGCCTTTAATAACGAGCTGTTAAAAGCGTCTTTAGCCTCGGAGGCTTTTGTTATTTTACTCAGAAAGCTGCTCTGAAGCCTCATTTCGCGCGCGCACTTTTTCGCTTCGCGCCGAAGCTCCTCGACCTCTTCGAGAAGCTTTCGGTTTTCTTCAAGAAGCTTCCCGTTAATATCTTCGGGTATCAAAGCATCGTCCAAACAGACCACCTCTTAAATCAATTATGTTAAAACATACATGCCACAAAAGCGTTATTATGAAAACGGTTTATCGCTTTTTCGCCGGATACCATTGTCGGGCATATTTCTCCGCCGGAATTGCCGACCATGAACGGAATTTTGCCGCCGATTTTTTTGTCCAACAGTTCCAACTCTCCCAATTGATTTCCTCCCAGAGCCATTGCCCTGCTTATGCAGGTATATACCAACAATGCCGACTTACCGGCAATATCTTCCGTAATTTCGTCAATGGCATTGCCTGCCGTCAGCAATACGTCCGCGCCGTCCGTTTTGGCTATGTACATAGTACCGCCCTGCGGCATAGCGGCGGCACAAAGCGCGTACCCGCCATCAACAAACATAACAAATATTCTTGAAACCTTGGGTGAGCCGTCGTTAAAATCAACCAAAAAGGGAAGCGACGACATGGCGTACTGCTGTTCGGCGGCATCGGTCATACTAATTTCGTCAAAATATTCCTTAACATGACGCCCGTTTAATTCCATAAGCAAAGAGCCCGCGCTTTTTGTTATATTCGCGCCTTTACCGAATATTCTGCTTTCCGAGATATTGGCAACATAAAATTTGGGCGATACCGCTCCGTAAATGAGAATCATAGCCATTTTATCATTGTGATGCTCTTTATCCGCGAGCATAAAGCAGTTGACAAAATCAAGCGTATCGTCAATCGCAAGCGTTCCGAAGCAGGGCGCGCCGCCGGAAGCCTCGGTTACAGCGTTCACGTATTCGTCCCCGCAATTTTGAGCGATAAACGGAGCGAACGTCAGTATTAAGGCGGGTTTTTCAGCTCTGCATGAGGACTTGTAGTTATCCGATATAACCTGCCCGGGGTTGCCGGACATTAGCGGGTCGGTTACGATTGTATCAAACTCAACATCATCGCTTGTAAGAACCATAATGGTCATCAAGAGCGTATCAATCTCGCCCGGAACAGATTGGGCGGAGGTAATTGTTCCCACTATTTCAAAGGGCAGAGCTTCACATGCCGCCTTAAAAATATCCGAAAGAACAAACTCGTAATGACAGGAGATTATACCTACGGTGTTTTTCAGCAGTCCGCCGCCTTGCTCCAATTGGGCTAAAAGCTCGCCGACCGCTTTGTCTTCATAATCCAGCTCGGTTGTGTGTAAGGTTATCGTTTTAATCATTTGACTCTCTCCCTTTTTAAATTTTTAACGCCGTGGCTTTCGTTTTATTTACATTAATATTATACACTTTATTTTTATTAAAAACAAGTGTTATTTGTTAATTTTTAATAATTGTGCGGCGTAAGTTTTCGGTTAACCTTCTGCCACAGTTCCCGCAAACCAGACTTATAACCATCCCGATTTATAAGAATTACTTAATTCAGCGAAATAAAAAGCCCGTCAAAAAGTACACCTTTTGACGGGCTTTTTTCATTTCCCCCTCCCCGCCTTATACTAATGGCGGTAACAAATAAACACATCGCGCATATATTGTATTAAAGCAACACAATGAGGATAAAAACACGGGAAGTACATAGTCCGTATAATGCCCTGCAGGATGCGGACTGTAATAAATATAAGAAGGAGCAAATATAAATGTGTTGCAATAGAAATAATACGTGCGGTTGCGGAAATGAAATCATAGCCGAAAGTCAGTTCGGATGCGGAGGCAGTTGCGAAATCGGAGGCGGCTGCGGAACCGAAAACAGGGTTTACAACTGCAATTTGGACAGACAGGTTGTCAAGCATCGCCATATCGTAAAGCATCGCCACGACATCATCAACGAATACGATGTAATTCACGAGCATGATTACTATTATCACAACGCCGTAAGAACCCGCGAGGTTGTCAGACACCACGAAAATACGCCGTACAATCCCAATTATTGCCCCGAAGGTCAAAACTGCGGAATCGTTCCGCTCGGAGAAGCTATAGCAGAATAGTAAAGGCAAAGGCTTTAACCCAAACAGAAACTGAGGACCTGGGATTTTGAACAGGCTTTTAACTAACCGTCAAGTTGGCGGTTAGTTTTTTTGTGCCCCGCAAGCAAGCTTTAAAGAAACGCTGAAAAAACTGCCTATTCATCATAAACAGGCAGTTTTTTTATGATATAATATTATTATCTCCGAAGCTTTTATCTGTCTTGAATAGGAACATAAGCTCCGTGCTCCCTTACCGCCTTGTAAGCGGGGCGGATAATTTTTCCTGCAATCAGCAGTTCCTCTATTCGGTGAGCGGACCAGCCGGAGATGCGCGCCATGGCGAAAATCGGCGTATACAGTTCAAGCGGGAGGTTAAGCATGTTATAAAGGAAACCGCTGTAGAAATCGACATTCGCGGCGACACCCTTATAAACCCTGCGCTCCTGAGCGATTACCTCGGGCGCAAGCTTTTCAATTAACTGATAAAGAGCAAATTCCTTGTAAAGCTGCTTCTCTTCAGATAAGCCTTTGACCGATTCCCGCAGGATATTTGCGCGCGGGTCGGAAAGTGAGTAGACGGCATGTCCCATACCGTAAATAAGCCCCGATTTGTCAAAAGCTTCTTTTCTGAGGAGCTTTATTAAATACGCCTTTATGGCATCCTCGTCCGCCCAGTCGGTGAGATTTTCTTTCATGTCGTCAAACATCATCGTCACTTTGATATTCGCGCCGCCGTGCTTAGGACCTTTCAAGGAGGCGAGAGCCGCGGCTACCGAGGAGTAGGTATCAGTGCCCGACGAGGTTACAACGTGGGTGGTAAAGGTTGAGTTATTGCCGCCGCCGTGCTCGGCGTGAAGAATCAGCGCAAGGTCAAGGATGCGCGCTTCAAGCTCGGTGTAGGAGCTGTCTGCGCGGAGCATGTGCAGAATGTTTTCCGAAGTCGAAAGCTCCGGCAGGGGCTGGTGTACGATGAGGCTTCCTCCGTCAATGTAATGCGCCTTTGCCTGATAGCCGTAAACGGAAATAAGCGGAAAGGTTGAAATAAGCTCTAAGGATTGCCGCAAAACATTGGGAATCGAGAGGTCGTTGGGATTTTCATCGTATGAAAACAGTGTCAAAACGCCTCTTGATAAGCCGTTCATAATATCATTGCTGGGTGATTTCATGATAATATCGCGCACAAACGTAGTCGGAAGCTTTCTGTATTCCGCCAAAATGTTATTGAATTTTTTAAGCTGCTCGGCAGTCGGCAGGTCTCCGAAAAGAAGCAGGTAGGTAATTTCTTCAAAACCAAAGGGCTGCCCTTGCTCCGCGCCCTTTACAAGGTCGTAAATATTATAGCCGCGGTATAACAGCTCCCCCTCGCACGGAACGGATTCGCCGTTAACCGTTTTATAAGCGTTTATTTCCGAAATCGCCGTAAGCCCCGCGAGAACGCCCTTTCCGCTCAAATCGCGCAAGCCTCGTTTCACATCGTATTTTGTATAAAGCTCGGGGTCAATGCACCCGTTTTTACGGCAAAGCTCAGCCAGTTCAACGATTTCAGGTGTTGTGTTGGAGAAATTGCAGTCGGTTGCCATTTTATCTCGTCCTTTCATTTTTAAACATTTTAAATTATACATATATAATTATAACATATTAACATTTAAAAATCAATAGATTAATATAAAGTTAACAGCTTGTTAATAACTTGAAATCAGCTTCAATCCCGTCCGTTCCGGCGCGGTTGCGTTTTCGTTGATAATTATTACAATGTGATAACAATTCGTCTACAAATTAAGGAAAACGATTGACTTTTGCTTGAATTTCTGTTATGATATAATATGAAAAATTGCGAAAGGAGCGTTATTAATTTGGAACTGAACCTTTGTTACGGCTGTATGGAGCTTAAGACCGATGATTTGGTCTGTCCGCACTGCGGCTATAATCATAATGCTCCCAGCCTGCCGTCTTATCTTGCCCCCGGAATCATGCTCAATGACCGCTATTCAGTCGGCAAGCTTAAATCCTATAACGGTGAAAGCGCGATTTACATCGGCTACGATGTTATCACGCAGACAAAAGTACTTATTAAAGAATACATGCCCGATACCCTTTGCGTGAGAGAAAAGGGAAGCCCTGCGGTGAAGGTAAACCCTAATTATGTAGCACAATATAAAACCTTTATGTCGGACTTTGTTGAGCTAAACAAGGTCTTGACGAAAATGCGGACGCTTAGCCATATAAACGCCGCCACCGATATGTTCGGTGCGAATAATACGGGCTATGTCATATTCCCCTTTGTCGAGGGCATCACTTTGGGCGAATATCTGAAGAAAAACGCGGGCGAGCTTACGTTAGACGAGGTTAAAAGAATATTCCCGCCTTTGTTTACAACCTTTTCGCTTGTCCATAATGCCGGAATCGTCCATAGGGGCGTTTCGCCGGAAAATATTATAGTTACAAAAAAGGGAGAGCTGAAGCTTCAAGGCTTTGGCTTCTGTATTTCAGACGCGCGCACAGCGAATACGGAGCTTGCCTCCGAGCTTTATTCCGGCTACGCCGCGCCCGAGCAATATAACTCCGCCAACTGGCAGGGGACGTGGACGGATATATACGGGATTTCCGCGCTTTTATACAGAATCCTCACGGGAACAACCCCCGTTGAAGCCACAAGCAGAATGTCAAGCGATAACCTGTTAGAGCCCGCGCTGATTAACAGGAGTCTGCCCCCGAATGTATCTAAGGTGATTATGAACGGTATGCACATGTCCGGCGAGATGCGTATTCAGACCGTTACCGAGCTTGTAACCCAGCTTTTTGAACAGCCCGAATATAACTCAATGCGGCTTTCTTCTTCAAGCACGCAGACGATTACAATACCGAAGCAGTCACTCAGAAACGGCGGGGGCTACGTTGCCCGTCAAGGAGGCTCAACTGCAGTTGCGCGAACAGCCCAGCCTATCAAAAATACCCGCATAAGCAGAAAAAGTATATTTTTTACAGCGGGTGCGGTTACTCTTTTCATAGGTATGTTCTTTTTAATCGTCATGCTGAACGCTATAAACGACCGGGGTGTAAGCGGTCCGGGCAGTGAGCCGCCCAATATTTCCGGCGGCATCCAAAGCGACACCACAGAAGCCCCCGAGAGCACAGTGCTTGAGATTATGACCACTACAACAACGCAAAGACCGCACGAAACTACAGGCGCGCCCATAGCCCAGGTCTACGTTATGAACAATATAACAGGCAAATCCTACGATTTGATTAAAAGCAACCCCTCTTATGACAGCTTAACCTTTGAGCCCGTATTTGAATTTACGGACGAAGCGGCAAAAGGAATTATCTATGAGCAATCCATCGAAGTAGGCGATAGGTATGAGGGCGGCGCGGAAATCACCGTCAAGGTAAGCTTAGGTCCGAAATTTATTCGGATTCCCGAATTTATAGGCTTAACCAAAAGGGATTATTTTTCGATTTTAAGTGACGCCGGCATAAAATTCGATGAAAAGGAATTACAAACAAACAATGTCCAAAGCGGATACGTTGCAAGCCTGAGCAAAGAGCCGGGCGAAATGATTGACGTTGAAGAGGGTGAAATGCTGACGGTTTTCATAGCGGCAAAACCGCCCGAAACAGCCCCGCCCGAAACAACCAGAGCAACAAGAGGCTCAACAGAGACGGAAACAGAGCAAATCTTTACAATTGATGAAACAGATATTTATATTACTTTTTGGTAAAAGCCAACGCCACCCATCCCCCCTCCTCTCGTCTCTCCGCCAACAAAAATCCATGCTCCGCCATAGCTTCAAAAACATCGCTTTCACGCTCGGTGATAATCCCCGAAAGGATAATCATCCCATCCTCTTTCATAAGCCCGCCGAAAATCGGAGCAAGTGCTATAATCACATCGGATACGATATTCGCCGTGATTAGACCGTAGCCGCCTCCGATTTTTCGGCGCATTTTTTCATCGTTTAATATGTTGCCGCAATAAGCGGAATATTTTTCAGCGGGGATTTTATTTTTAGCGGCGTTTTCCTTTGCCGTTTCGGCTGAATGTTCGTCTATATCAACAGCGGCGGCATAGCCTGCTCCCAATAATAAGCCCGCAATAAAAAGTATGCCGCTTCCGCACCCTATGTCAAGCATTTTTACATCGCTTTTTACATGCTTTTCAAGAAGCTCCAAGCATAGCTTGGTGGTTTCGTGCTGTCCCGTCCCGAAGCTGGAGGCGGGGTCAATTTCAAGTATTACGCGCCCGCCGCCGCCGGAATATTCCTCCCACGAGGGCTTGACGGTTAGGCGTTCACCTACTTCAAAGGGCTTAAAATATTGCTTCCAGTTATCAGCCCAGTCCTCCTCCTTTATGCTTGAAATGAACAGCTCCTTATCAATTTCAGAGCGTATGGCTTCCAAAAGAGCCGCGCCCTGCTCATTGCAGGGAAGATAAAAGGCAACATAAGGCGCACTGCCGCGCAGTTCCTCTACACCATCGTCAACATAATCCCAACTGCCGAGGGCATGATTCATCAAAGCTTCAAAATCGCCGGGGTCATTGATTAAAAATCCGTTTACGCCCAGAGCCGTAAGCTTTTCGGTAAGCTCCTCTATGCCATCTTGCTCCGTAAAAATTTTAACCTCGTTCCAGTTCATTTATAACCGCCCCCATTTTAAACTTATTTTCTCCCTTTCCAGATTTCAGCAAGAAGAAGCCTAACCTTTCTTATATCAATCGGCTTTGAACAATGACGGTTCATGCCGCACTCCAAGGATTTTTTAATATCCGCCTCAAACGCATTGGCGGACATTGCTATAATCGGCACCTCCGCCGCGTCCGCCCTTTCGAGGCTGCGAATCGCGCTTGTCGCTTCAAGTCCGTTCATTACGGGCATCCTTATATCCATGAAAATCGCATCGTAATAGTTTAAAGCCGAGCTTTTGAATTTTTCAACCGCAACCTTCCCGTCTCCGGCGCGCTCGCATATAATATTGTCCGGGCGCAAAAGGCTTTCAACGATTTCAAAATTTAAATCATCGTCTTCGACTACCAGTATTTTTCTGCCGCTGAAATCAACCTTATTTAAATCGGAGGCATTATCACCGCCGGACAGACCCTTTGCTTTATTAAAATTCAGTGAAAATCTGAATTCCGCGCCCTTGTTCAGCTCGCTCTCCGCTTCAAGCTTGCCGCCCATCATATCAATCAAGCTGTCGGCGATTGACAG
This sequence comes from Oscillospiraceae bacterium, assembly GCA_009777725.1. Classification (GTDB taxonomy): domain Bacteria; phylum Bacillota; class Clostridia; order Oscillospirales; family Ruminococcaceae; genus UBA946. Next base: position 18,895 of record WRLG01000023.1, read on the forward strand.
CCCTAAGCCTGTTCCGCCGTATTTTCTCGCAATATCGCCCGTTGCTTGCTCAAAGGTATTAAAAATGCGCTTTAGGGCAGAGCGGCTGATACCGATGCCGGTATCCTTTACGCTGAACGTGATTTTGACTGTGTCGGAAGCGGTGATTTCGTCCTCATCCTCAGCCTGGGTGATGGTAAAGGTAATCACGCCCTTTTCGGTAAACTTCACGGCGTTCCCTAAAATATTAATCAGCACTTGTTTGAGCTTCAGCGGGTCTCCGTTCAAATGCGGATTTTTTACCGATTTGATAAGATTGAATTCCAATCCCTTATGAGCGGTCTGAACCCGTATCATGCCGTCCAGTTGCGATATGACGGTATCAAGGTTGAAATAGGTTTCTTCAATTGATACCTTACCGCTCTCAATCCGCGTCATATCGAGAATATCGTTGATAAGCGAAAGGAGGTAAGCGGCGGAGTTGTCGATTTTATTTAAGCAATCGGTGACATTTTCGGTAGCCTCGCCGGACTCCAAGGCTAGATAGGTCATCCCCATAATCGCATTCATCGGCGTTCGTATTTCGTGCGAAATCCTTGATAAAAACTCACTCTTAGCTCTATTCTCGTGGGAGGTTTTGGACTTTGAGGTGTAAGCCGCTATAATTTTGGAAAGCTCCTTTAAGCAGACCATTTCCGAAGCCTCAACGATTTGTGCGGACGTTTCATATACAATATTTCCTATATAATCATTCCTGTCAAAAAGAGGAAATATTAAGCTGCTCCCGCCTTTCACTACGCTGACCATGCTGTTTAAAATCGGATTCTCGGAATCGGTAAAATATTGATTCGCTTCAACATAGCCCCTGCGGTTGAGCAAATCCATAACGCGGTCGAGCTCTTCTTTATTCGTTTCAATCGTTTCAATTTCTCTTTCAAAGCCCTCCTCATTCCACATATACATGGCGTTAATGCTTAGAAATCCGGGGTTTATATCATAAATAATAATCCGCTTCAGCGCAAGTGTCCTGCCCGCTTTGGAGAGTAAAATACGCATGGCACTGCTGAATCCGTTTGTTTTTTCAAATATGTTAAGCGCGAAGGTTGTAATGGTATCGTTGGGGTCGTAACCGCTTCCGCTGCTGAACCTGTTGATTAACGCGGGCTTTCGCGCCTTGCTTTGTTGTTTTAAATTCTCATAAGTGGCTTTTGCCTCCTTATTGCCTATTACATCCTTATAAAAGGCTACCGAGCCGAACATCCCGTCACCGAGACCGGCGGCGCATAAAGCAAGCCCCGTACAGTATCGGATAAGTGAGCTCTCATCTCCGTAATCGGAGGTGGAAACGCCGATACAGCATTTAAGAGGTGTCCCGCTTTTGCCTCCCGCGTGGATTACCTCTATATCCATCCTCAATTCCTCAAAAAGAATAACCGCTTTTTTAAAGGGCAGGTTCTTTTTAAGCATAAAGAATTCGTCTATTGAATAACGGAACACAATATCCCCCGGCTCTGTTATTTTTCTGACAGCTACGCTGATTTCCTCTAAAATCGCATCATAGTAATAATTGCCGTATTTACTGCGGATGATGGAGGAATTGGATATTAACACCCGCGCGAAGCAATATTGCCGCGTTCCTCTTTCCGTCAATGCCTTTTGAAACCTTGAATCGCCGTATTCCAGATTATAAAATTTAGTGATTACATCGAATCTTTCGGCATCCAGCTTGGCAAGCTCCTCCGTTTTCTTATAGGTGACGTCTTTGGAAACGGCTATGACGCGCTTTAAGCTCCCGTCCCCGCCGAAAACCGGCTTGCCTTGAATTTCCCTCCAGATATAGCCGTCATCGTAATCCGATTTCATTCGGACGGTAAAAAGCGATTCATTAGAGCCGTTTAAAAAACTGCTCATCTCTTGAATATCGTCTTCATGGCAAATCCGCCCGTTTTTTACGTGAGCCATATAGTCCATATGCTGAACCTTTTCAAACAGCCCGTTTTCACCCTTATTGAATCGGAAAAACATAAGCGTGTCGCTTTCGGGGTAATATTCCATCAAGTCCTCATTCGGCTTGCGGAGCACCGAAATAAACAGCTCCTTTTCCGCGGTAAGTTCCTCCCTAACCTCGGAAATATCTTTATTATATTTTTCGTTAAGCGCGCTCAATTCCGATTCATGCCTTTTTTTATTCACAAGCACAACATAATACCCCCGATTAAATCAATTAACTGTTATGATATAACTATACTATAATCAAGCATTATTGTCAAGTAGTGTTGAGATTTTTGAAATTTTTTATTAATAGAAACTTAAAAAAACCCTCAAAGCTGATAAAAAATATTTTTAAAGATGTGATTGTATGTTACTATCCGACTGTGGTATCATAGTTTCAGAAGCAAATTAGTTATTGACTTTTTGCAGAAATTATAATATAATGGAGGAGGTAAAACACATGGAAAAAACTTCATCAATGCCAAAACAAAAAATAGACCTTTTTAAATCATTCTTAGTTGAACGCGCCGAATTCAGTCATCGCTATGAATTTCCATAATCTGCCGCTCTCCATGCAAATTTGGAATACATACCGCAATAGAGCTTTGGCTTATTGGCTTCAGAGCAATGGTGTTAACATTGTTCCAAATGTACGCTGGGGAGATGAAAGAACTTATGACTTTGCGTTTGAAGGCTTAGAGCAAGGCGGTACGATTGCGATTAGTACTAATGGTTGTATTAGAAATAAAGTTGACCGTTATTATTTTAAAAAGGGTCTTGAAAAAATGATTACGGTATTAAAGCCGGATACAATCATCAACTACAGTTGTACGCCTAATGATATTTTTTTACCGCATAAAAAAATGGGCATGGAAATAATTCAACAGGAATGGCGATGCGCCTGACTTAAACTAGAAAGGATGATTATAATGCCTCATAATAACGACTGGCGGCTAACAAATCAAATGAGCTATTTATATGGAAAGAAACTTGTTTATCTGCCATACATAAGCTATCGCGCGGGGTGGGAACATGAACATTGTGAGTTTTGTTCAGAAAAGATTGATGTTAATTCGAGCAACTCATACTGTACGCCCGATAAGTATTATTGGGTTTGTTCAACATGTTTCAAGGACTTTAACCAAATGTTCAAATGGGTAATTACTATGCCCGAAGACGAATACGATAATAATTTTATAAGCATTGACGACTTTGTTGACTGCATTAATCGCGGAGCAGAGGTTGAATTTTTATATGAAAATAAAAATTATTCAATTACTCATGCGGGAAAAAAAATTGCTGTTGCAGAATATTATAACGGAGAAAGTGAAAAGCGGTATAAAAATCCTATTGATGCGCTACAGTACCCTATTGGGGAAAAATGTCTTGGCGGAATTTTAGGCGACATAAAAATTATTTTTAGGTCACTGTAAAATTTTTGTCATACTATTCAAATAATGAGCATAACTATAGCCCTGCACGACATAATACCCCCGATTAAATCAATTAACTGTTATGATATAACTATACTATAATCAGAAAAAATCCCTCAAAGCTGATGAAAAATATTTTTAAAGACGTGATTGTATGTTACTGTTTTTTATGGTATTATTATAGCAGGGAATTTGAATTAAGGGGTTGGGTTAGATGAGATGTAAAATGCTTGCTGTTTTGGGGCTTGGTTTGGTTTTGGGGCTAGCGGGGTGTAGGGGCGGTGACGGCGGCGGGGTTGAGCGTTTGGGCGTTTATGATTATGTATCTGATATATCTTTATCTGAAACTGAAACGGCAGAAGAAACAACTGCTCACAGGGAAATTAATATACAAAAAGAATTTGTTGACCCCGATGAGCCGTTTGGTTCTGCTGACGATTTGCTGAATTTGGTTTTTGAGGCAAAGCGACTGTTATATGTTGAAGATAAAATAGACTATCCGCTTCCGGATTACATATTTGGTATCATTGATGTTGATTTTGATGGGTTTTCGGAGATGTTTTTTCATGAAAAAGATATGGTTCAGAGGGGCTATAATACCTGTCAAGTTTTCTCACTAAAAGAAGAAACATTTTTAGAATTATTGTTTGAATTTAAAGCTTATTCCCGTTATTCCGCTCCCGATAGCGACACTGTTTATATGATAAAAGAAGGTGACAGCGATAAAAAATTAATAATTTATTCTTATTACACTAACTCCGCCACGAAGTGGGAAACAACACTCTCTGAAATAAACAAACAAGACGATGTTTATACACAAAATATTATTAATGCGAATTATTGGGACTTCAATGATATAGCGGACGGAAAACAAGCTCCCGATTTTATATTTAACGGTAAAAATTATATTTCATTTGAAGAATATAATAATGCGGTTATTAGTTACTATTTGGAAGAAATGAGCCTTGTAAATTTTATTTATGAGCCTGTGACTTATACATTTGAGGATTACAATTTCTTTTCTTCAAACCCGACATTAGATTTAATCAGACAAAAAATGGAGGACGATTATATTTTACTTTATGGATTGTATGACGAATATTTGAAAAATCTATTAATAAATTAAGTGGAAGAGTTTGCCGCCGCTACACCCCAATTGCAAATGCAGAATAGTAAAGCTTGACGGAATAAGAGCAGGTACGGCGACAATGCAAGGGCTTGGCGGCGTTGACTAAGGAGCATACTTGTTAACTGTTATTAGCTTGGTTAAGTTTTTCCAAAACATTCTGCATTAATTCAATGGAATTGTCACCTTGAAGCATCTTTACGGCTATGAACGGCTTGTCAGAGCCGTTTACCGTAACTCTGCCTTTAAAGCTTTGAACTACGGCTTGGACTTGCTCAATCGTTGCGGTTTTGATATAAAAAAGCATTATAGCATCTTTTTCTTTAATCTCCGTAACACCCAAACTGCCCGCCATATTCCGCAAAAGCGCGACTGTCATAAGCCCTTGGATTGAGGGCGGCGGCTCACCGAAGCGGTCGTTAATTTCATTGAGCAAATCTATGCTTTCTTCTTTGGATTCAAGCGATGCAATTTTGCGGTATATATCAAGGCGCAGGCTTAGATTTTCTATATAATCTTCGGGGATATGTGCCTCCAGCCGCAGGTCAATCAGGCAATCTTCGGGGCGGCGCGGGAGCGGCTCGCCTTTTTCCTCCGCTATAGCCTCCGACATAAGCCTAAGATACATATCATAACCGACCGATTCCATATGCCCGTGCTGTTTGCCCCCTAAAATAGAACCCGCGCCTCGTATTTCAAGGTCTCTTAACGCGATTCTGAAGCCGCTTCCGAATTGGGTAAATTCGCGAATCGCGTCCAAGCGTTTTGAGGCGATTTCTGTTAAAACCTTGCCGCGCCGAAATGTAAAATAAGCAAAAGCCCGGCGGGGCGAACGCCCTACACGTCCCCTCAGCTGATATAGTTGTGATAACCCTAACCTGTCCGAATCCTCTATGATAAGGGTGTTTACGTTTGCAACGTCAACGCCTGTTTCTATAATCGTAGTGCAAACCAAAATGTCAATTTCATGCTCTACAAGCCGCCGCCAGATTTCGGATAAACGCTCCTCCGTAATTTGCCCGTGAGCTACCCCGATTCTCGCCTCGGGCAATGCTTGCGCTAACTTTGCCGCGCATAAATCTATCGTTTCAACGCGATTATGGATATAATAAACCTGCCCGCCTCGCCGCAACTCCTTGGTTACAGCCTGCTCCAAAACTGCTTGGTTATATTCAATTACATAGGTTTGAACCGGGTGTCTGTCCACGGGCGGCTCTTCTATTACGCTCATATCGCGTATGCCACTCATCGCCATGTTAAGGGTTCGCGGGATTGGAGTAGCCGACAACGTCAGCACGTCAATTCCGTTAAACATCTCCTTAAAGCGTTCCTTATGCGCTACGCCGAAACGCTGCTCCTCATCTATAACAGCAAGCCCTAAATCTTTAAACTCAACATCTTTTTGGACCAACCTGTGTGTCCCTATAATCAAATCAACGCCGCCGTTTTTGACTTGCTTTAGGATTTCCGTCTGTTCTTTTTTGGAGCGGAATCGGGAAAGCATCTCTACTTTAAAGGGGAACTTTTCAAAGCGGTTCAAAGCCGTCTGATAATGCTGCCATGCTAAAACTGTTGTCGGCGCAAGTATGACGCATTGCTTGTCGTCTAACATACATTTAAATGCCGCCCTAAAAGCCACCTCGGTTTTGCCGAACCCGACATCGCCGCATAACAGCCTATCCATCGGGACGGGCTTTTGCATATCGTCCTTGATTTCCCGCGTTGATTTAAGTTGGTCGTCCGTTTCGGCATATGGGAAACGAAGCTCAAAATCATTCTGCCAATCGCAATCCTCCGAAAAGGCGAAGCCCTTGATTTTGCTCCGCGCGGAATAGAGCTTTATAAGCTCATCTGCCATATCCTTAACGGCTTTTTTAACGCGATTTTTAGCCTTTTGCCATTCCATGGAGGAGAGCTTGTTCAGCTTCACCCCGCCCTCATCGCGCGGACCGATGTATTTTGAAACTAAATCAAGCTGATTCACGGGGACATATAAAACATCTGTTCCCGCATATCTTATAGTGATATAATCTTTAGTAATCCCTTCAAGCTCAATCTTTTTAATCCCCTCAAACCGCCCGATTCCATGCAAAACATGAACGACTAAATCACCCGCCGTTATATCGGAAAGTGAGCTGATTCTCTCGCCCTTTTTTGCTTTTTTAAGTTTGCGCTTTGCCGCTTGGAGCTTGGTTTGTGTGATTAACGCCGTCTTTGCTTCAATATAATCATATCCCGCGCTGACATAGCCGGAGGTAAGCAAAACCAGCCCCTGTGTCAGCTTTGAATTTTCAGTCATAACAGCGCAGGGAATCCCCTCTTCGCGCAAATCGTCCGCTAAAATAGGCAAGGTTTTTTCAGAGCCTGCCATAACGATAACCGAATAGCCGTGCCCGATAAAGCTCTGCAAATCTTCAATAAGGTGTCGTATTTCACCGCCCCATGGCGCGGTTTGGTTCGCGTTTACGGATATAATCTTTTTGAAATGCCCGCCGGAGCGCAGGAATGTATCAAAATGAACTACAGTAAACCGCTCCGCCTCACTTTCAAAAGCCGCGAAGCCAACCATATAGCCTTCCATTTCCTTGGTATATTCGCCGCGTTCAAGCAGGATTTTTAAATCCTCGCGGTATTGCGCCAATATGCCCTTGGCTCTTTCGGCGCAGTTGCGGTATTCGCAAAAAATCACGGTACTGCGGTTGTTATCAAAATAATCCAAAATTGATGCGGGGGTTTGCATTTCCTCAATTGCGGGCGGGATGCTTAGATGCTCTGTTTGCTCCGTCCGCCTTTGGGTTTCAACGTCAAAATAAGTAATGCTTTCAATCTCATCGCCCCATAGCTCAATCCTTACGGGGGATTCGCTTGCAACAGGGAAAATATCAATAATCGCCCCCCTGACGGAAAACTGCCCCGCGCCCTCAACCTGTGCATACCGCTCATACCCCGCCGAAACGAGTTGGCGCGTTAATTCGGTTATATTCAAGCCGCTGTTTGAGGATATTTTTATAATATGAGCTTTAAGGTATTCCGCCTGCAAAGTCCTCTGCAAAACAGCTTCAATTGAAGCGCAAACGATTACCCCGCCCGCGCTTGCAAGACGGGATAAAACCTCAATTCTCATATGCTCATATTCGCGCGAAGCAGAAAAGACTTTAGTAAAATTTATATCTTTCGCGGGGTACAAAATAGCTTTAGGGCTTAGGCTTGAAGCTTTGGATTCTACGTCATCATTCCTCGTCAACGCCAGCCCGTTTATATCGGCGCAAAGGCGTTTCGCGCTTGATTCATCATCGGTAATCAAGAGCAAGGGTGCGCCTTCAAAAAGCCCCAGCGCGAACTGTGCCTTATGAATGTTTGATACCCCCGATACGGATACGGGGGTTGTTTTGCTTTTTACAGCTTCACGCAAATCGCGGAATGACGGAAGCTCTTCAATCGCGTTTATAAAGATTTTTGAGGGCATAGAATGATACCTTTCATTGACAGATTGGATTTTTTATGATATAATTAATACTAAGGACGGTGTTAACAAATGAATGATAAAATTTTTCAAGCTGTTTTATCAGCAAATCAAGATAATAACATAAAGTTTGTCGATTTGCGTATACTGTTAACGCAGCTTGGATTTAACGAGAGGATTAAGGGAGACCATTTTATTTATAAAAAACAAGGTTTAAGCGAAAGAATTAATATTCAGCCTAACGGCAAATCGGCAAAAGCTTATCAAGTCAGACAAATACGTTCTGTTATACAAAAATATAATCTTGGAGGCGGAGAAAATGATTGAAATTCCGAAGTATGAAATAATAATATGGTGGAGCATCGAGGATAACTGCTATATTTCCGAAGTCCCGGAGCTTCCGGGCTGTATGTCAGACGGCAAATCGCTAAAAGAAGTAACAGAAAATACAGAGCAGATTATCCGCGAATGGATTGAGTGCGCCATTGAAGAAGGCGAAGAAATTCCGATTCCGAAAGGCAGATTAGTTTACACATATACCGTGCCTACAGTGAACAGTTAAAAATAATTGTTAACTGTTCACTGTTAAATGTTAACTAACCCCGAATCGCCCCAACGATACTTTTCCCCCTAAGCCTTGAAACCGAAAACCTCATCGCAACCCAAGTGATAGCAGTAACAGCTATAATACATTGCGTGATTGCGAGCAGGGGGAAGCTGTACATTAAGCCGAATGAAATTGTAATTGAACGCCAAATTCCGTATGATGCTAAAATGCCGAGCGGTAAGCCTATTATAAGCGACTTCAGCGAACAGAAAATGCTTTCAAGCCCGAGCATACGGTTAAGACCTTTTCGGGTCATGCCGACACTCTTTAAAACGGCAAACTCTTTCTCCCTTATGCGGACATTGGCGGATATTGTGCTGATTACGTTGGTTAAGCCGATTAGGGTAAGCATACCGACAAAGCCGTAGATAAATGTCATGATAAGCCCGCTTATGCCGCGCATTGCCGCCATTTCTTGTTCCATGTTAATTACGCTAACAGAGAAAGCTCTGTCAATCATAAAGGTATCGTAAAAATAATCATATGTGTAAAAATCCATAAAGCCGCTTATGTTGTCCGTTTTCACATAAAAAATATATTGGGCATATTCCGATTCCGGGATAATGATATTTACGGGTGCATGAAGGGTAAGCATAATCTCCTTAGGTATGTCTCCCGCCTGTAATTCCCCATGTAAAGTCAGTTCCGTGGAGCTTATTTCGCCCATTAACTCAATGGTTTGACCGCCGAACACAAGGGGCTGAAATTCTTCTCTTTTGCTTTCAGTCCTCTGTCTTATGTAGTTTACGAGAATATTTGAGCCTACGGGAACGCCCGCAACGGCACAAAGCCGCTCATAATTTTCCTTGTCAACCGTAATTAAATGAACGCCCAAATCATAGCCGCCTTGTTCTTCGCTGTAATCATAGAAAAAGGCTTCCCGCATTTTAGCGGTCAGAAAAGCGTGGTCTAAAATTGTCCTTGTAGAAATACTGTTATTATATCCCCGAACCGAACCAACGGTGAAAACGCCTGTAGTATCGGGGTTTTGCCGAAGAACCGCTGTGATTTCTTCGGCAGTTTGGTAGTCGATTGATGAAAACGTAATTTCAGCTACATTTTCATCATCTTCCGAAAAAGCGTGAAAAGTATTGGCATCAATATAAACGGAAACATTTGCATCAACATCTTGATATACAAGATGAGTTGCAGCTTCCCCGAAAACGCCGATAGTATTTGCCGCCATAAAAAGAATAATGCTGACGGATAGGGAAGCGACTGTCGCCCGAAAATTCCGCCGGCTCCGCTTCAAGGATTTAGCCGCAAGAGTTCCCTCAAAGCCGAATATTTTTTGAATAAGCGGATTGGTACGGAATTTTTTTGCTTTGATTTTGACATCGCCCGCTCCTCGAATGGCATCAATTGCGGGCACTTTAGCCGCTTTCCTCGCAGGAAACCAAGCGGATAAAAACACCGTCACAAATGAGACCGCTATGGAAAGAGCAATCGCTTGCCATGAAATGACAAAATCGAAACCTAACTGATAACTTGCAATTTTATTAATATCCCGCAAAAAATAATCGGATATTTTAACGCCCGCAAGTTCAACAAGAAGCCCCAAAATAACCCCCGCAGGTATGCCGACTGCCGACAAAAACAGCCCCTCGAAGATAACCGTTTCGGCAATCTGCCGCTTTGTCGCCCCTGTGCTTTTAAGTATCCCGAATTGCCCTGCCCTCTCGCCCGCACTCACCCTAAAGGCATTTGAAATAACAATTACGGCGGCTGAAATAACGATAATACTCAAAACCGCACCCATTGCAATCATCGTATATTTATATTCCTGCCTGTGGCGAATATCCGTCCCCGTCAGTTCAAAAATAGTTGCCATTCCTGTAGCGGCGAAGCTGTAGACGGCGGTAATCATAGCGGTTGCAAATATGATTCCGATTAATGTCCATATCGAGCGGGAGCGGTTGGTTTTGAGTTGGCTGTGAGCCAGCTTTGCTGTCAGTTTCATTGCCCCGCCTCCTCGCCTTTTGTGTCCCTGATAATCCGCCCGTCTTCAATCGTAATTACCCTGTCGGCTTGCGCCGCAATTTTCTCATCATGGGTTATTATGATTAGGGTTTGTTCGTATTGCTTGTTCGAGAGTTTCAGCAGTTCTATGATCTCTTTGCTTGTCTTGCTGTCGAGGTTGCCTGTCGGCTCGTCCGCCAGTATTAACGCAGGGTCGTTGATTAATGCTCTGCCGATTGAAACTCGTTGTTGCTGTCCGCCCGATAGTTCGCTCGGCAGGTGATTTTTTCGTTCGGTCAAGCCGATTGTTTTAAGTATTGCGTTCAGTTTATCATTATCGGGCTTGCGGTTATCCAAAAGTCGGGGTAACATGACATTCTCCTCGGCTGTCAATGTAGGAATCAGATTATAAAATTGATAGATTATGCCGATATTTTGGCGGCGGAAAATCGCCGACTCGCTCTCGTTCAGCTTGCAAATATCATTGCCGTTGATTGAAACGCTCCCGGAAGTCGGCGTATCAACGCCCCCGATTATGTGCATAAGAGTTGATTTGCCCGACCCCGAAGCCCCGACAATCGCAACAAACTCGCCCTTATCAACCTCAAAGCTAACCCCAGCCAAAGCCGCAACAGCAGTGTCGCCCTTGCCGTAAGTTTTAGTCAGATTACTAACCTGTAAAATAGGCATACTTTTTTCTCCTGCTTTCTTTATTAGTTATACAAGTATATTGTATTAATACAATCATACAATATAAAGACAGCCTTGTCAATAAGTTATTTTGTAAACTTTTTATTAACAATACACACCGTCTTGTAAAATAGGCATGTTTTTCACTCTCCTGTATTTTTATTATAATTATAAAATCATTGTTAATTTTTAATTGTTCATTGTCAATTGTTCATTGTTAATTGTTCATTGTTAATTGTTCATTGTTAATTGTTATTAAACCTCCCCATAGCCTCCTCAATTTTCCCCTGCACGATTAATTCGGCGGCTTCTACCGCCTTGACAGCCGCTTCTTTGATAAGCGGCTTTTCTTTTTCGCTGAATTTTGATAATACCCAATCTGACAGCAGGTAATCCTTATGCGGCTTTTTCCCTATACCGATTTTTATGCGCGGAAATTCACCCTCATCGGTATGAGTTAGTATTGATTTTATGCCGTTATGTCCACCGTCTGAACCTTTGCGGCGTATGCGTATGTCCGGCGGCTCTAAGGTTATATCGTCATAGCAGACAATCACTTTTTCTACGGGGATTTTATAATAGCTCATAGCCGCTTCAATTGATTCCCCGCTGTTATTCATGTAAGTTACAGGCTTTAGTAAAATACAGCGTTTCCCGAAAATCACGGCATCGCCCATCTGCGCTTTGAATTTGAGCTTTTTCATATCGGCGTTATACTTTTGAGCTATAGCGTCCAAAACCGCAAAGCCTGCATTATGGCGGGTGTTTTCATATTTTGCCCCCGGGTTGCCCAGCCCTGCAATTATAAATTCAAAGCTTCCGCGGCTTTGTTCTTTTTCTTTATTCAAACGCTCAAAAATGTCAAAGATGCTCATGTATTAACCCTCCTCAACCGCTCTTGAATCCTAATCGTTTCGCCTAACAATCCAACAACATTACAAATATGCTCGAACCGTTCGAGAGTAAGCGTTTCACCTTTATGTGACTTAAACCACTTGTCAAGCACTTGATACCCGCCGATTCGATACGCCCATACGTCTTCGAGAATTCCGCTAATCTGCTTGTTTTTGTTAATATTCAGCACGCCGCCTTTATAACTGATTTTGTCTATGAGCAGGTTGTCGGAGTTATTCGGCTCAATTGTAAGGGTTGCAGGGGTCTTGATTTGCATAAGGTGAAGCTTACGCAGATGTTCACCCGCCTTGACATATTCCCGAAATCTTTCTTCGCTGACATAGAATCCGCTCTCATCATTTTTCGGCGCGTTGATTATAGGCACACGCGGGTAATCGCGTTTAAGAAACTCATCAAACCGCTCACGGTAAGCAGGGTCATAGAGAACACCGTAGATATAATCAAAAATTTCAATGGGGGTAGGTTTGAAGCTCATGTTTTCCGTTAACCGCTCTAAGGCTTCATAGTTAAAATTTGCACTCCACTCATCGCCGAGTTCGCTATAGGTATATAGCGGAGCAATATATGCAATGCTCCGACCGGGATAATCAATGCAATGTGCATCTAAGATTGTATTTGAAACAAAAGCACCATCCCAATCCCTATTAGTTCCTTTCGGGAAAACCAAGCCTATGTTTTGCCCAATCGGCGTTGTCGGCTTTTGTAAAAGATGCCCCATCGTCTTCTTTTCTCGTGGCCAAAAAATCCAACCGCAAGAATTGCCGGAGTAATATGTCCACCTGTTATCAAAGGGGCGATATGCAATCGGCGCAACGACCCCATCCGACATAATTACATCTGTCTTTATTTTTTCCGCTGACTGTCCTCTTCCGAATCTGCCCCATAGCTCAACAATCGGCTTTTCACCAATTGCATTTTTTACGATTTCCATACGGTAGTTCAATATATCACGAGTTGGAGCAATTGAAGCTTCATCATTCCCCGAAACAATACCTGTTACATTTACAGGAAAAAGCTCGGCGACACTTACGCCATCGCAATATGTTTTTTGAGAGGTATCTCCAAAAGGAATAAAATATGCCATTCTTTTGTCAAGGCTTAATTCGCTGTAATCAAAAGAAACCTTATCAAGACAGTTGAATTTTTGCTCACGCGTTCCCCATAAATCAGCGTAATAGACCTTAGCCCACTCTTGGCAATTAGTCGTTTTAATTCCTATAAACAATGAAACGCCTTGCATGATGTCAAATATGTTTTCATCTTTGCCGCCATCGGGGGTTGCTTCTCTTTTTCTTGCGTTTCCGTGTAGATTGACAATGTAAATTCTGTCAAACGAACGCAACAAGCTTGCTCTCATGCCTCTGAAAGTTGGGTTGTCTAAAAATCCGTTATTCGACACATATGCTAAGACACCTTCGCCGTCTCTCTCTATGATTTCTTGTGCAAACCGAAAAAACTGGACGTAATCATCATTTAGCCAATGCTTCCGTTCTTTGAATTCTGTTATGCCATCCGTTTCTGTTTTATAGGCAGATATGTCAAAAAAGTTTTTAGACTTAGAGAAATACGGCGGGTTGCCGATGATGACTTTAATCGGTCTTCTCGTTTTCCATGTATCTGCTTGGTAGGCTTCATCGCTCATTGCGGCTGAAAAATCAAAAAAAGTTATCTGGTTGTTCTGCTCTAACTCTGTATTTGAAGGTGCAAGAGTGTTAGTTAAATATACTTTTGTCGGCAGCTGCACTTCGGGTGCGGCTCCAAGAGTTTCTTTGACAGCGCGGCGGATTTTCAGGTGTGCGACAACATAGCTTGTCATCATAATTTCAAAGCCGATTATGCGGGACAGCAAGCCGTTTTCGCTCTGAATGTAATCTTTATAAAAAGCCTCTCTGCCGGCTGAGAAGTATTTGCTTTTTATATATTTTATTATTTCAGCGTGAAATGTCCCTGTGCCGCAAGCAGGGTCAAGTATGGCAACGCGGGGGATGGTTATTTCTTTTTCAGTATACTCCCTGCCGCCTTTTTTCTTTGTGTACGGTTTACACGGGACAACATATTGCATACGTTCATTGTTTGATAACCCGCCCGAAATACCAAACTCTTCAACAAGCAACTTATCTACCATAGTGACTAAATAGCGGACAGCTTGAATCGGCGTGTAGAAAACGCCCAACTCTTTTCTCAGCTCAGGGTCATAGTAAGTCAAAAAGTCTTCGTAAAAATGCACAATCGTGTCGCGGCTCTCATCGCTGTCGAGTAAGCTTGATATGTCGCAAATTTTATATAGCCGGCAGAGCTTTTCGATTACACTTTCAAGAGTAGGATGCCTGCCGCCTGTTCCGGTAATATGTTGGAAAAACCTATTAAGAAGAATTGATTCGTTTTGCAGGTATTTAACAGCGGTATACCTGTCAAAGCCATTTGCGGCTGTGTTATTATGTTTCGCAATGAACAGCCCGTAAACGATTGTCTGGGCATATATATCCGCAAAATCGGAAGAGGTTAAATTAGGGCGCAGCTCTTCTTTAATTTTAGAATACAGCCCGAATAATTCCGTAAACATCGGCAGACGTTTTTGTTCTTCGCTTACAAGCGGCTGACCTAAACCATCATCTTTGAGAATCCCCGTCACAACACTGCGGATTGTCTTTGCATGAATCGCCATATATTCCGCCAGCTTATCCGATGAACGGATTTGCGAGGGGTCTTTGAGCATAAAGTCTTGAACAAGGCTGATAAACAGCTCAATGTTGTTTTCTTTTAAAATTAAAATGCCGTCTTTATTTTCGATAAGCGTTAATCCGGCATACATTTTTTCTTCGCCGGAATTCCAAAACCGCCAACTGAGATTGTCAGTTAAAATGACGTTACCGTAACGCTTTGCTTCAATTATGATTTGCTCTTTTGCCCTAGCGTCAATACCGCCGATTTTTTTGACTTCGACAGCGGCAAAAGGCTCTGTCTCAGAAGCAATTTCATCTTCGCGCCAAAGCTTTATATCAATATTTTCACCCGCCGAACCCCCGCGCTCACCTGAACAGTCCCGCGCTTTGCAACCAAATTGTTCAAGCAACAACATTATAGCGGTAGTGTACGAAGATTCAACATTTCCGAGGTTATAAGCCTCGCAAACAGATTTATAATAATCATATATGTGGTTAAACATATTTTATTCTCCCTTATTAACATGAACCCGATTGCCCTTAAAAGTATACTATAATATAATTAACAATTAACAATTAACAGTTAACAATTATTGTATCGGCTATCGCCGACGGATTTAAAATGGTTTAGCTAGGCATGTAGTTTATATAGTTAAAATAAACTATTATCATGTTACGCCAAGGGCGTAACACCTCAATTGTTAATTGTTAACTGTTAATTGTTAATTGAGAAAGAGGTTGTTTCAAATGAATTCATGCGAACTTGTCACCGCAGTATCCGCTGTTGCTTGCGCTATCGCTAAAGATTTGTCAAATGAGGAGATTAACCTTATATCCTCTGTTTTTATGCAGTTGGGCGATTCGCTAGCCGTAATCTCTGCAAACAGGAGCTTAGAAACCGCCAAGCAAAAACAAAAATGTTAAATTATGATTATAACAATTTTTATTTTATATTCACATCTTTATGTTATCATAGTAATAATCAGTCAATCAGTTTAACATTTTTTAAAGAATAATCCAAAGCCATATGTATAAGCTCATTGCGGGTTCTTCCCGTTTTTCTTGCCAGGTCGTCAAAGCCGTCCCTTATTCTTTTTTGTATTCTGATTGACAATTGAACTGATTCCCCGTCACGAGGAGTTACAATAAAGTTATTGTCTGAAATCATAAAATTATCACTCATTATATCACCACCTAATATAATTATACACTTGATTTATAATTATTTATATAGTATAATAGTGATATTATTGTGATACAAAGGAGTCAAAAAGCCATGCAGTTAAAATTAAGGCTACTGGATTTAAGAAAAGAAAACAAGCTTCTTCAAAGGGAGCTTGCCGAAATCTTAAAGGTAGCGCAGCAAACCTATGCCCGATATGAGCAGGGAAGCGCAGAACCGCCCATAGCAACCTTTGTCTACCTTGCAAGCTTTTACGGAACGAGCGTTGATTATTTATTAGGGCTGACAAGCGTAAGGACACCCTATGGGCGCGAATAAATCAAAAGTAAGGGGCAGCATCGGCAAGATACTGCCCGCACTTATCAGTCGTCATGACAAGTTCACTGTTACCTGTTACCTGTTCACTGCCCTAAGCTCTGCGGTCAAATATGCTTCCTATATCCCCTGCGAATTTAGGGACATTATTTGCCATATTAAGTATTGAGCTTGCTTGCTCCTTAGAGCTATCCTTAATTTTGTTCATAAGACCCATCTGAAAGTTGACCGACATCTCAGCAGGGCTCATTCCTTTTGAAGCTTGAATACCACCCATAATCATTCCTCCTTCATGCTTGAATGCCCAATTATCCCTTTACATCAAGCGCGCCCCCTAAAGAGCCGGGATACATAGGCGTTTCGGACATCATGCTTATAACGCCTTGGGACAGTGTTTTCGTTATGTCCATTGCTTTGCGCGTCATCGTTGTCTGAAGCCTTACGTCAAAGTCAAACCTTTTCATGTCAATAGCCAGCTTCGCTATTGACTCTTGAAGTTGCACCGACTATCCCTCCTTTTCGGTTTTTTTCTTTTCCTTTATCTTAAAAGGCTCTAGTATAACGCCTTCGGCGTTCGCAATTTTTGCAACGCGCTTGTATGCTTCCTCGGTAGTTTTTGAAGAGCTTATTATATCCCCGATTGCCATCATCAAAACTTTTGTTTCATAAGCCATACCTACCCCTCCCTTACAAATAATTCATAGTAACCATATTCGTCCTGTTGACGACCTCGTCCGAATAAATATCAATATTTAGGATTGCGGCTATTTCTCCGCTTTGCCTGCCTTTGATTTTCATAATATCGGCAGCTGAATATTCGGAGATACCCTTGGCGATTTTTTCGCCCTCCTCATTTAAGATGAAAACAATATCGTCCTTTTCAAATTCGCCCTCAACATCTGTTATGCCGGAGGGGAGAAGGCTGGTTTTATTATGGATTACGGCGTTTTCAGCACCGCTGTTTATTTTAATTGAGCCGGAATCCTTTCCGCCGAACGCAAGCCAGTGCTTCCTTTGATTAAAGGCTTCGCGCGCGGGGGTGAACAGCGTTCCGATATTTGCGCCGCTTAGTATTTCGTTTATAAGATATGCTTTAGCATATTCGCCGTCAATGCTTTTATAAGAAGCCAACACCATAGGAATTGCGGCTTTATTGGCAATCTGCGCGGCTTTGAGCTTTGTCGTCATGCCGCCTGTCCCAAGTTTGCTCTTTGAGGGGCTTACAAATTTAAGCGTATCAATCCCGACCTCCTCAATGATGTCAAGCTTTGAAACGCCCGGGTTTAGGTGAGGGTCTGCGGTATATATCCCGTCTACATCCGATATTATAATCAGCAAATCGGCTTCTATAAGGGCGGCTGTGTGTGCCGCTAAGGTATCGTTATCCCCGAATTTGATTCCGTCTATTGAAATGGCATCGTTTTCATTCACTATGGGGATTACGTTGCCGTAAGAGCTGAACAGCTCATTAAGCGTTCTCCGTGCGTTTACGAAAGCCGCCTTATTATACATAACCTCTTTCGTTAAAAGCAGTTGGGATACCATATATTGGTATTCCCCGAAAGCGCGGGAATAATTCTGCATAAGCGAATTTTGCCCCAGTGATGATAACGCCTGCAGCGTGTTGATGTTCCCGGGCTTTTCCGTTATGTTAACGGCAGCCATCCCCGCGGCGACCGCGCCTGAGGTGACGAAAACGAGCCGCCTCTCGCTGTCGGCGTTCAGTGCGTCGGCAATATCGCGGGCGAACCTATCTATAAATTGATAATTAAGCTTTCCCGCTTCATGTGTCAAGCTACTGGTACCGACCTTAACCACAATCCTCTTGCACCCGCTTAAAAATCCTCTTGCTTCACCGCACTTCATAAACAACCTGCTCCTTAACGGCTTGATTTTCATTGTCTTGAAATATTATACAATATTTTTCAAGCTTTGTCAATGTTTTTTTAAAGCCCTGAGTCGGGGAATTTCAACATTTTAAAATTTCGCTATTTCCAAACGCCGAATTATGTGTTATAATAGATTTATAGATATGCTTTTCGAGGGGGGATTGCTAGATGTATTACTGTTGCGGAATCACCGACAAGGGCAGGGTTCGGTCTAATAATGAAGATGTCTTTTTGGCGGGCAAAAAAATCGTAAAGAACGGCGTATATGAGGTTGAGCTTAAAGCTCCCTTTATTGTTGCCGCCGCAGACGGGGTAGCAGGCGAAGCGGCGGGCGAAAAGGCTTCGTATTACGCGCTGAAGCGTCTGTCTAAGGTTAAAATATCCGAGGGCATTGATTATGCTACAGAGGTCGGCGATATACACGAGCTTCTCAAAAAGCGCGGCGTTGCAAGAAGATGCCCCAATATGCAGACTACCCTTTGCGCCCTAGCCGTTGACGCGGGAAATAACGCGCACGTTATAAACGCAGGGGATTCCCGCCTTTACCGCTACAGGAACGGCGTAATCAAACAGCTTACCACAGACCAATCCTTTGTACAAGCATTATACGAGCAGGGGACGATTGCCCACGAGCAAAAATTTAACCACGCTCATAAAAACATTATATTCCCCGTAATAGGCAGTCTGGAAGGGGAACCGAATATTGAGGTAAAAAAAATAGAGGGCGGCTTTAGGGCAGGCGACATATTACTGCTCTGCACCGATGGTCTGTCCGACTTTCTCACAATCGGGGAGCTGGAGGAAGCCTTAGCTTTCCCCCATCCGCTGTTAAAGCGCGTAGTCAAGCTTGCCCAAAAAGCCGCCGATAACGGAGGCAAGGATAATATAACAGCTTTAGCGGTTTTCAGAAAGGGAGACTAACATGATTACGGGAGCTTTGATGAATGCCGCCGCCGTGCTTATCGGAGGCGGGGCGGGACTGCTCTTCAAAGGAAAATGCCCCAAGAAAATCACGGAGGGCATTACGCGCGCCATAGGGCTGTGCGTGTGCATAATCGGGATTTCCGGGGGGCTCAAAGGGGATTTTATACTTTTAACCGTCTCCTTAGCTCTGGGCGCATTGGCAGGCGAGCTTTTGGATATAGACGGGGCTTTGAATAAGGCGGCTTTAGTTCTCCAAAAAAGAATCAGCGGAGGAGATGAGGCTTCAAGCTTTGCCGAGGGCTTCACGGCAGCTTCGCTTTTATTCTGCGTGGGGGCGATGTCCGTAATAGGCTCTATTGAAAGCGGGCTCAATAACGACCAAAGCATTATCTTGACAAAGTCTGTAATCGACTGCGTGAGTGCGATGGTTTTAGCCTCGTCACTGGGGGTAGGGGTATTATTTTCAGCGGTTGTTATACTGATTTATCAAGGCGGGATTGAGCTTTTTGCGGGTTATCTGCAAAACCTGCTTACAGACGGGCTAATCACACAACTTTCAGCGGCGGGCGGCGTTATGATTCTGGCAATCGGACTGAACATGTCGCTCAATGCAAAAATAAAGGCGGCGAACCTCTTGCCCGGGCTATTAGCGGCGATGGGTTATTATTTTATATTCGTTCATTAGTTATTCATGTTGACGTAATTCATGGGATTGACGTGCTGTCCGTTCTCTCTGACTTCAAAATGCAGGTGATTACCGTAAGAATTTCCGCTATTGCCGATATATCCTATTGTCTGCCCCTGCTTGACGATGTCGCCCGTCTTGACGGTAATACTGGAGCAATGACCGTAAAGGGTTGAAACCTTGTTGCCGTGGTCGATTACAACATGATTACCATAGCCGCCGCCCCAACCGGTGACAGCCATAATAACCTCCCCGCCCGCAGAAGCAACAACAGGCTCTCCGCCGCAGCCCGGCTTTGTAATATCAACGCCCTTATGAAACTGATTCCGCTTTTCCTCAATAATCCAGCGGTTGCCGTAGCCGTCCGACATGTTCCGCACGGTAGGCGCGGGCCAGATAAAGCCCGTGTCGCTGAAAGAAGCAAAAATCCGCGTATCCTGCTCAACGTATTCCTCACCTGCCGCTTCGGCGGCTTTTTTTCGTTCCTCTTCTTCCCTGCGGCGGCGTTCCTCTTCTTCCTTACGGCGGCGTTCCGCTTCTTCCTGCTGCCGCTTAATCTCCGCTTGGATTTGCTGCTCGACCTTTTTTTCCTCGGCTTCAAGTTCATCGCCGCGGTTTCTGTAATCCTCAATCTCTGCTTCGCGCATACGCTTTGTTTCGGCGTGACCATCGTAGGTTGCTTTCAATTCTCTAAGCGAACGCTCCGCCTCCGCCCTTGCTTGCTCCTCGGCGGTTAATGCTTCCTCTAAAGCGACTTTGTCAGCCTCCAGCCCCTCAATCATTTCATTCAGTTGGTCAAGAACCTCTTTATCGTGCTTTGAAATCCTCTCAAAAAGCTCCATCCGCACCAGCATATCGTAAAAATCAGCCGAGCCTGCCAAAACGGAAGCCAGATTGTCATTCCCCGATATGTAAAGCTCCCGCAGGCGGCGGCGGAAAAGCTCAATTCCCGCGTCAACCTCGCCCTGCCTGATGATGATAGCTTCCTGCAATTCCTCTATATTTTGAGAGAAAAGCTCAATCTGTTGCTGAATCACCTCAATTTCCCTCTCTTGAACCTTCATTCTCCTGTCATAGTAATCAAGGTATTCCCCCAATTTTTCAACCGCACCCTCGGAATCCTTTATGGATTTTTCCAGCGCGCTCTTCTCTCTGCGAAGCCTTTCCTGCTCCGCTTTCAAGTTATTCATGGTATCTGCGGAAGCCGGCTGTACGGAGTTCGTAAAGCTGAATATTAAAACCGCCGCCATAACAAAGGTCAAAAGCCTTTTTAAACCCAATCTTTTCATGAAACCATCCTTTTTATAAATATCCTACACCTTAACATATTTGCTCGTACTCATAACTGTTCCGGCGGCACTTATCGCAGCACCCGCCAGAATATAGCCCGCCGTCATCGGCATAAAAATGTCTTTAAGCGGAATAAGCCCGCTTATCCCCATAGGAGACCACATGGATATATCCGCCCCAAACATTTTGGCAACCTCGCTGTAGCCTGCGCCGGTAATCACAATAGCCGCCGCGCCCGCCAGAACCCCCATAGCGACACCTTCGGCTAAAAAAGGAATTTTGATAAAAGCCGCCGTTGCGCCGACAAGCCTCATAATGGAAATCTCGCGCCTTCTCATATCAACGCTCGCTCTCATAGTATTTGATATGATTACAAGGCAGACAACGACAAGCGCGGTCATAACCATAGCGGACAATACGGAGACAAATGATTTCATCCCTATCAGTATATTTACAAAATCATTTGGTGCTTTAACGCTGAAAATCCCCTCCATGCGGTTTATTTCATTTAAAGTGCCGTCCATGTCATCTATATTTCTTACCTTGATGCGGTATGCGTCCGGCAGGGGGCTGTCCTCAATATAGGTAAAGGCAAATTCCGCATCGGTCATCTGCGCCTTTAAATCCTCAAAAGCCTCGTCCTTAGAATAAAAAACGCTTTCGCTGACATTGGGCATATTTTTGAGCTTTACGCCCATCTGTTCGATTTGAGTGTCGGTAACATCGTCCTCTAAAAAAATGATAACCTCGTTTTTGTTTTCCACGCTTCCTATAAACATATTGATATTAATAATAAACAGAACAGTAAAGCCTATTAACAGCAAGGATACCATTAATATGCAAAACGAAGCCAAAGACATGATTCTGTTAACCCAGATATTCCTAAGCCCCTGCTTAAACAGGTAGCCCACGCTGCCGAGTTTCATTTAAAAGACCCTTCCTTTCCTGCCAACCTTAAATATAGTCGTCAAACACGACCCTGCCCTCGTTGATTTTTATGGTACGTCCGCCGAAATGCCGCACAAATTCATGCTCGTGCGTTACCATCAGAACAGTTGTTCCGCAGCGGTTTATTTCTTGCAGAAGGTCAATGATTTCCCAAGAGGTGGTGGGGTCTAAATTTCCCGTAGGCTCGTCCGCGATAATCAGCATAGGGTCGTTAACCAAAGCCCTCGCCATAGCCACCCTCTGCTGTTCGCCGCCCGAAAGCTCGCCGGGGTAGCGTTTCACTTTATCTTTAAGCCCGACTAGGCTTAAAACATAAGGCACGCGGTTGCGTATCCATTTTACGGGGGCGTCAATGCTCCGAAGGACAAACGCGACATTTTCCTCCGCTGTCATAGAGTTAATCAGCTTAAAATCCTGAAAAACGAAGCCGATTTTCCTGCGGAGCTTATGGGCTTTATTTTTCTTTAGGTTATTTAAGTTAAAGCCGTTAACCAAAACCAGCCCTTCATTGGGGGAAATTTCCTTCAAGAGCAGCTTAATCAACGTGCTTTTCCCCGCACCCGAGCCGCCGACAATAAAAACAAACTCACCGTCATTAATTTTCAAGCTTACATCCTTCAAAGCCTCCGCGCCGTTTGGATACACTACGGAAACATTCCTAAGCTCAATCAAGCTTTAACACTCCCTTTTCCGGGTAGTTTTTAAGATATTATGTCTATTTTAGCATTATTTTTGCGATTAGTCAAGGGGTTATTTAAAAATCGCGGGGTAAATGAAGATATTGTCATACTTTTGCAACTTATTTATGAGATTTTAAGGCTATGAAAACGGCTTCTAAAGCTAAAAAAATCAGCCGCCCCCAAAGCAGCTGATTTTTTATAAAAATTATTTCAACTTAAACTGCGCGATTAAACTTTCAAGAATACTCGCCTGCCCGCTCATTTCTTCGGAGGCGGCGGCTGATTCCTCTGCGGTCGCGCTGTTTTGTGCGACAACCTGCGTGACGCCTCCTACGGCGATGTTGATTTGGCTTACAGCCATGGTCTGTTGCTCGGAGGATTCCGCGATTTGGGCGATAATGCCGGTGCTCTCGCTGATTCCCGCTACGATTTCGTTTAAGCTTGCCGCGGTTTCGCCCGCAATCCGCGTTCCGAGCTTCGCTTTCTCCATAGAGTTCGCAATCAAGCTTCCCGTATCCTTCGCCGATTCCGCGCTCTTTGCTGCAAGGTTGCGAACCTCTTCGGCAACGACCGCAAAGCCCTTGCCCGCCGCTCCGGCTCTTGCCGCTTCTACGGCGGCGTTCAATGCCAGAATATTGGTCTGGAACGCGATGTCATCGATTGCCTTGATAACCTTGCTGATGCTTGAATTCGCTTGGTCAATCTCGTTAACCGCCGCTATCATCTGCGACATTTGATTGCTGCCCTTTTCGGCGTTTTGCATTATCGTGCCTGCAAGGCTGGAAGCGTTGCTTGTCCTTTGGGCGTTTTCGTGCGTTCGGTCGGAAATATCGGAAATTGAGGCTGAAATTTCTTCAAGGGTCGCCGCCTGCTGGGTCGCACCGCTTGCAAGTGCCTGCGCGCCATCGGCTATTTGAGAAGCACCCGTTGTAACCTGCTGTGAGGCTTGGATAATCTGCTCAAACATCTGATTTAAATTATCCACCATCTTTTTCATCGAAATGCCGATAGTATCAGATGGCGAAAGCACATTGACCTTTATACTTAAATCCCCGTTTGAGATGACGTCCAGTTCGTTTGCCACCTCTGTCACATGGTCTATAAACGCCCCGCAGTCTTTAACCATAGCACCGATTTCATCGCGGTTTTGACCGTAAATGTCCAAGATTTGATTTTCCTCGGCGGTCACGGTTATATCGCCCGTTGTCCCCGCTTTATGCAGAAAACGCGAAAGCGCGGTCAGCGGTCTTGATATAGAAGAGGCTAAACGAAAAGCCAAGGTAAAGGAAACGATTACGCAAACAGTCAGCGCGATTGCTTGTGACACGATTACGATAACAATCATGCTGTCCATATCATCGGCGGTATCGTGAATAGCGTCTTCGCAGATGTCACCCATGCCGGAAAGAAGTTCATTAATTTGACCCATTAAAGGAATTGTTGCACGGAACGCATCGGTTGCCGCATCTCCGTCTCCCGTAAGGGCTATTTGCAAGGCGTTATCCGCTACCCCTTCAAACTCCTTCATAAGCCCCGCCAACTTGTCGGAGGCTTCGCGGTATTGCCGTTTGGAATCGCTGCTTGCGCGCTCATCGTATGTAAAGCTTTCGGTATAAAGGTCGAGCCAATCGTAAAAGGATTGCCGCGCGGCGTTAAACTGCGGGACTAAAGTCCCCGTTATAATGTCGGGGTTGCTAACCTCCATGCAGTAGTTGGCAATTCGATACCGCATCATTGTAAAATCGTTAGCCATGTGCATAACGTACTCTTGGCGGTGAATGGGTGCGTCCAATAAATAATTGTACCTTTGGTTCAGGGTCGCGCTGGAGTAAATGCCAATCCCCGTCAGAAAAATTGAGAAAGCAATCGCAACGCAAAATCCGACAATTAGTTTTTGCTTAACCTTCATGTTCTTCATCATTTCAATTCCCTCATTTCATTTGAATTTGTTATTCAAGTGACCATACCATTATTATAACAAGTTTCTCTTCAGATTTCAACCCCATTTACCTATATTTACAAAATTTTGGCATTATGCACAATATATATATATATATATATTGGATTTGTGCAATTTGCACAAAGGCATTGATGAACAAAAAATGAGGACTTAAATTCCTAAGTCCTCATTCCTCTTTTGGTGCCGGTGGCCGGGGTCGAACCGGCACGGTATCGCTACCACCGGATTTTGAGTCCGGCACGTCTGCCTATTCCATCACACCGGCACGGTGTTATGGTCGAAAATCACAGCACACTTATTATAATAGCATATATTTTTGGGTTTGTCAATATTTTTTTCAAAAAACACTTGACAAATTTTAGATTTTATAGAATAATATATATTAGGCGGAAATTAAGTCAATTGCTCCCATCTAAAAGTCCCCTCATATATAAGGGCGAACTTGTTTGTCCTTTGAAAATAATTCACGTAAACTTGACAAATCTATAGTTATATGATATAATTAGGTAAAACTTTTAACAGGGGGGCGGTATTATGGAACTTTCGGATGTTTTATGGTTGAGCCTCATGACGATTTTACAGCTTATAACTCGGCTAATGATGTCACCCGCCTCTACAGACGGCGGGTTTAATGTAAAAGTAAGATAATTACAAAAAAACTATAAATCAAGGAGGCTTTTATATGATGTACCCATATATAACGCTTGAAGATGAAACTTTAATAACCCATTCCCACTTAATTGAGAGCGTTAACGGCAAATCTGTTTTAGTCCACTTTGAGCGTCCTGTTGAGGGCGGTTTTGATATGGCAAGATGTTGTCTGCCATCTTATGAATGGGTTATGAGAGACGGCTATTCTGATATTGAGATTAAAAATTTTGAAAATATTGCCAAAAGTAATTCTCATCTATTTTTCAAGTATGCAGAATTGGGAGGCGCAGATATTGCCAAAATTATTTAAACTTGGTGCATTTAGCATTTTCTTTTGGTCGAATGAGGGTGAAGAACCTATTCACGTTCATGTTTGCGTTGGCAATCCATATGCCGGCGCAACAAAAATATGGTTAACACGTGGTGGTGGTTGTATCATAGCTCACAATAAGAGTAGAATTTCTCAAAACGATATTAACGAGCTGTTGGAAATAATACAAGCTAACCATGACTTTATATGCAACAAATGGGAACATTATTTTAACAAAGAAATTAAATTTTACTGTTAAAAGACAACTATGCCGATTTCGATTTGTTAACCGTTAAATGTTAACTGTTAACCCAGAATACAGGAGGGCTTTACTATGAGCGGCGGGAAACGCACAAATATAGCATATATCGGGGGAGGCTCAATCGGCTTCGGCTGGAAGCTTTTTTCAGACTTGGCGGCGGAGGAAATCTGCGCCGCCGTTAACCTTTACGATATTGACAAGCAACATTCGCTGACCAACGAGGTAATCGGCAATAAACTTCGGGAAAACCCCGAAAACAAAGCCGATATTATATACTTAGCGGCGGATACCCCCGAGGAGGCTCTCAAAAACGCCGATTTTGTTATACTCGCGTTTTCTCACGGCGGGACGGACGAGCTTACCGCCGAGCTTAATCTGCCCGAAAGCTACGGCATATATCAGTCCGTAGGGGAGCAGACAGGTCCGGGCGGTATTATAAAGGCATTGAAAACCTTGCCGATTTATATAAAATACGTAAATATGATAAAGGCGATATGCCCGAATGCGTGGGTTATAAATATATCAAACCCTATGGCAATGTGCCTAAAGCTTATGTATGAGGTTTTCCCCGAAATCAGGCTTTTCGGCTCTACGAATGAACTTTTCCCCGCACTTGATTTGTTCAGCGGAATCGCCGCCGCCGAATACGGGGTTGAAAATGTCCGCAGGCGTGATTTTAAATATAACCTTTTGGGAATCAGCGGCTTTTGCTGGTTTGACGAGCTCAGATACGGCGGCGCGGATTTCATGCCCGTATTTAAGGAATACGCCGAAGCGCACCATGAAAACGGCTATGAACTGAGGACGAATGAATATCGGGTTTCGCCTCTTGCCTCGGCGAATAAAATCAAATTTGATTTATTTTTGC
Organism: Oscillospiraceae bacterium; assembly: GCA_009777725.1. GTDB lineage: Bacteria > Bacillota > Clostridia > Oscillospirales > Ruminococcaceae > UBA946. The sequence continues at coordinate 45,687 of WRLG01000023.1, forward strand.
GCTACGGGCTTATACCCGCCGCGCACGACAGGATTGTTGCGGATTTTTGCCCTGCATGGTATCTTAAATCGCCGAAAATTATAAGCTCATGGAAATTTTCGCAGACCACCGTAAGTTACATGAAAAAAATCAGATTAGACCGCGCAAGCAGGGTGAAGCCGCTGATGAACGGTGCCGATATTCTGCGCGTAGGCGGCGGCTCTTCTGATTTGGCTTTGCAAATCAGAGCACTTTTGGGGCAGGGGAATATCGTTTCAAATGTCTGCTCAAAAAATATCGGGCAGGTTGAAAACCTGCCCGCCGGAGCTATAGTGGAAACTAACGCGCTGATTAGCAAAAATTCGGTCAAGCCCGTAGCTGCGGGAAAGCTCTCCGATGAGCTGTACGGTCTTACAATCCGCCACGTAATCAACCAGTCCTCGGTGGTAAGGTCGGTATTGCACAGGGATTTGGACATAGCCTTCAACGCATTCCTAAACGACCCGCTCACCTCCTGTGACCTTGCAGACGCAACCGAGCTCTTCCGCGAAATGCTTTCAGCGGTTAGGACGCATTTGGTTTATTATTGTTAAGGTTAACCCTTTTGAAACCTCGCAATCAATTCTTCTAAAACTCCTGCTGACTTGGTCATCTCTTCCGAAGCGGCGGCGGATTCTTCTGCCGTCGCGCTGTTTTGCTGGATAACGTCCGCCACTTGACCTATGCCGACGGTTACGTAAGATATAGAGCTCTTCTGCTCATCGGACGACCGGGCTATGTTTAAAACAAGCTCGGCGTTTTGATTGATTCCCTCGACGATTTCTTTTAGGGACGAAGCGGTTTCGGTTGCGGTTTTTAAACCCGCATCGGCTTTAATAATGGAATCCTCAATCAGCCCCGCCGTATTTTTCGCCGCCTCCGCGCTCTTAGAAGCAAGATTCCGCACTTCATCGGCAACAACAGCAAAGCCCTTGCCTGCCGCGCCCGCCCGCGCCGCCTCAACAGCGGCATTCAAAGCGAGTATGTTGGTTTGGAACGCGATGTCATCGATTACTTTCATAACCTTCTTGATTTCGCCGCTTGATTTTGTGATTTCATTCACCGAGACCATAAGATTATCCATCTGCCGATTGCCTTTTTGCGCCTTATTCTTTATATCAACGGATAGGGAGGAGGCTTTTTCAGCCATATCGGCATTTTCCTTTGTTTTATCCTCAATTTCTTGAATCGTGCTTGAAAGCTGCTCAACGGTAGCCGCCTGCGCCGTAGAGCCCTGCGCCAAGACCTGTGAACCGCTTGAAATGCTCCTTGAAGCATTGATAAACGTCTCGCTGACCCCGCTGATTGTTTTCAGCAAGGCTTCGTCCTCTTTTTGCTTTTTGAGCATGTCCGTTATATCTTGAACAAATTCGATATGCCCCGTGTTTCTTCCTTGGCTGTCGGTAAGATAGCTTGTGTCAACCTTAAAATCCATGCCGGCTTGGTTGAAAGTTGTAACCCGAATGCCTTTTTCAAGCAGGCTTACGCCGCATTGATTCGTGTTACATATCCCCGCGCCCCAACTACTGCATTGCTTGCCGATGACCTCATCGCGCTTTTTGCCCAAGAAATCCTCAACCGACTTGTTGATAAAGGTCCATTCCCTGCTCATGTTGGTGACGGAAATCGGGAACGGTATGCAGTCTAAAATACTTTCATACCAATGTATTTTTTTGAAAATCCACCCCGTAAGAGGAACTACCGAAATAATGCACAATAACACGAATATTACGATAGCAACAAGTCCTACAATCCCTTTGGTTACAAGAGCCGCCGCTTCATCGTCTATTCTGTCGGTTATTTCTTCTATCAGATGGTCTGTCTCATCGGCGATTTGAAAATCTAAGTTCGCATATTCGGGGCTATGTATGTACGCGACCGCCGTGTCATAATCACCGCTCTCAAGAGCCGCTAACGCTTGGTCTTCTATCAGTGCCAGCTTGTCAAGATTTTCCAATATTTCGTCCATATGTTCGCGCTCGTCGTTAGAGATGTCCAACCTTACAAACTCGTCAACAAAAGCATCAAGCTCTGTAAGTAAAGCTTCATATTTACGTAAAACTGCGGGGTCACGATTTACGATATACTGCTGCATATATTTAACAAGATTGTCATTGCTATGCTGAATTTCGTTAGCCAGAGCGATAAGCTCCCCGCCTTCCGCCCGGACCGCCTGTGATTGTCTAATCGTTGTTGTCAAGTACCCAAACATCGCTATAACCATCAAAACAAGCGCAGGCACGGCAATTTTAATCATTTTTTCAAGCTTCATAATATGTACAGCCTCCTATTTAATATTAATATTTTCTATATTATACCATACTATAAACAGCTTGTCAATTAGATGTTTGCGAAATTTCACGGCAAACGCATAAAATATTATTTCATGCGTTTGCCGTGTTAGACGCTTGCGAAATTCCTGTCAGCAGACCATTACGCTCATCCCAAAGTGCCTGCGACAGGTCAACGTAAAATTTATGCGGATTCTCAAAGCGTTTGATTTCCTCCCAAAGCGTGTCCGACTGGGCGGCGCAGTAGTCGCGTATCTCGGTGAGCGGCGGGGAGGTGTATACACATTCGCCGTTTCGGAAAACGGGCTTCAGCAGGCGGACGGCGGTGTAATTTTCAAGGGTTTTGCGCTTATAGGTATATTCGGGGTCAAATATTTCATAGGGCTTTGATTGGTCGATTTTCTCACCGTAGCAGGTCATTACATCGGCAAGCGATTGACCTGTAAAATTATCATAAAACCGCCAAAGCTCCTTAAAGCCGGGGTTGGTTATTTTTGACACATTTTCCGAGAGCTTAATCTTGGGCACAATCTTCCCGCCCTCCTCCAGCGCGACAAGCTTGTAAACCCCGCCGAAAACAGGGCTTGAAGCCGAGGCAATCAGCCTTTCCCCAACGCCGAAGCTGTCAATCGGCGCGCCCTGCGAAAGTACGCCGCGTATCAAAAGCTCGTCCAACGAATTGGAGGCTATTATTTTTACTTCTTTCAAGCCCGCATCGTCCAAAAGAGCGCGGGTTTTTTTGGACAGGTAGGCAATATCGCCGCTGTCAATCCTAACGGCGAAATTTTTATACCCCATCTGCTTTAGCTCGTGAAATACAGTGATGGCGTTGGGAACTCCCGATTTGAGCGTATTATATGTATCGACAAGGAGCGTCGCCCCGTTCGGGTAGCACTTGGCGTAAGCCCTGAACGCTTCCAATTCCGAATCGAACATTTGAACCCATGAATGAGCCATAGTACCCATCGCGGGGACGCTCATATCCCTGTCCGATATAGCGCAGGCAGTCCCGGAGCAACCGCCGATATAAGCCGCTCGCGCGCCGTAAACAGCACCGTCAAAGCCTTGTGCGCGGCGTGAACCGAATTCCATAACGGGTCGCCCCTGGGCGGCGCGGACAATCCGGCTCGCCTTAGTCGCGACAAGGCTCTGATGATTGATGCAAAGCAAAATCATCGTTTCAACCATCTGCGCCTGAAATGCCGGACCGCGGACAATCAAAAGCGGCTCACCCGGGAAAACAGGCGTACCCTCGGGAACAGCCCAGACATCGCAGGTAAACCGAAAGCCTTTAAGCGCGGATAAAAACCGCTCGCCGAATATACCCTTCCCCCGAAGGTAATCTATATCCTCCTGCGTATAGCTTAAATTTTTAAGATAATCAATCACCTGTTCAAGCCCCGCCAAAACAGCAAAGCCGCCCCTATCGGGAACGCTCCGAAAAAACATTTCAAAATAAGTAACCTTATCGGCTATGCCGTTTTCGGCATAACCGTTAGCCATTGTCAGCTCATAAAAATCAAGCAGCATAGACAAATTTCGTTCACTTTTATACATATTTTACCACCGCTTTAACAATTAATATTTAACAATTAGCAGAGAGGGTTTTTGATTAATTATTTTCGGCTTATTGCTTTAAGTAGTTTTTCCAGATTGCTTTTATCTGTTACTTTGCTTCCTATGTGGGAGGGGCGGGAGTTGTACAGACCGTGAAAATCCGAGCCGCCCGTTATGATTAGGTTATGGTTTTGAGCAATTGCGATTATTTTTTCCTGTTGCTCGGCATTTGCGGTATGGTGGTAAGCTTCTACACCGTCCAGCTTGCCCTTGGCAGCCAGCTCCTCGTAAAGCTCAAACGAATCGTAGCACACGGGGTGTGCCAAAACGGCAACGCCCTTAGCGGAATGAACCAAATCGATGACAAAGTTAACATCGGGATATTCCCCTTCGACTATACAGCTACCCGTTTTCAGATTGAAAAGCTCATTATTTAAAGCACCGTAAAACTCGGAAGCATAGCCGTAATCTATAAGCGCGTGCATGATATGCTGTTTGAATATACTTTTTGAGCCCGTGGCGTGCTTTTTCACGCTTTCCGCAGTGATAGGGTAGATTTGCATTACATTTTCTACCATTTCCTTGGCGCAAGCTTTGCGGATTTCGCAGGCTTTTATGCACAGCCCCTCTAAACGGTCGGGCTTTTTCGGGGAATAACAAAGGATATGCGCCTTTTTACCCCGCTTCTTATCCCAAGCGGAAAGCTCGACCCCCGGCAGGGTGTGAACGCCGTGCCGTCCCCCCAAAATCGCCGCACGAGATATTGAAGACATTGTATCATGGTCGGTAATCGACAGGCAATCAATCCCTGTTTTTTTAGCCTGAATTACAATTTCCTCAATCCCCAGCGAACCATCGGACAGCTTTGTATGGCAATGCAGGTCGCCTGTCATAATAACCATCCTTTCAGATTGAAGTTAATTGTATTATACCATACTTTATTGGGAAAATCAATAGTCTTGTGTAAATTATTCACGGCAAACGCATCTACTTTGAAAAAAAAAAATTTCAAAAGTAGGATGAATCAAGAGCCACCCCCTAAACATTTTACGCTTAATGCTTTGTTTTTTACCGACATTGGCGATTGGCGTTTTTTAAGAGCGACACCCCCACCCTCACCCCCGCTCCGCAAGATAAAGCCCCACCCTGTTTTGTATAATTGCCGAAACTTCCTCAGCGGATTTTTGATTGCTGAAATAATACGCGGCTTCTTCTTGAACAATGCTTGCAACGGTTATGTCAAAACTTGTAAAATCCGTAATGGAATCAATCAAATCAAACACTTTTTGATTGTCCGCATCGGTATTCGGTTCGATTTCAATTGATAAATCCCCGCCGTTTTCAAGCGGGAGCGAAAAATCAAAAGCAGGAGCGTTCTTAGCTTTATCCGCGAGCCTTTCAAGAGTGGATATTCTGACGGGGAAGCCCGGCATTAAGTTCCCCGATTTTGGCGTTACCGCCGTTTCTTGAAAATCGGTTAAAAGATACTTCACAAATTCCCACGCGCCCTGCGGTTCGTTTGCGTTTTTTAGGATTGCAAATCGGCTGTCCGCCCGCCCGTATGAGCCGTTACCGCTTTCAGCGGGGAAGCCGATAAAGGTTATGTCACCGCCGAAACGC